>JAJDTJ010000068.1 GCA_022827225.1 Candidatus Poribacteria bacterium
CGGGAGGCTTCAGCTTTTTTACCGCCTTTTTCAATAAAATCTAAAACGCGTTTGCGTAAATCTGTTGAATATGTCATAATAGACACAGTCTATTACAAAATACAAAAAATGTCTCTTTAATTCTGATGGTCACTATAAAAGTCAGAATGTCTTAATAGTACCCCAAGTTGCGAATAATAAATGTTGGACGTTTCCAAGCGTTTTTCGTTACAATCTCCAATTCATCTGGTTTTAACGTCCGTTCTATTTTTAGGGATATATGTCACCTTTTGATCAACTCATCCAGACTTTAACGGATACAACACAGCCGAGCATTGTCCGCAGCGGTGCCATCGCCGGGCTTGTGGCGCAAGGCGACACACAAAGCATAAAATTCTTGGTCGAGGCACTTGCCGATTCAGATTCTCTGATACGGCGTGAAGCAGCAAAAGCACTTCAAAACTTGGATGCTACAAGTGCGACAGGGGCACTGCTCCGCGCTTTGCAATCGGAAGCGAAAGATTTAACGCTCTGGGCAATGCTTGAAGCTATCAGTGAATTGGGGACACCGAACGATCTCCCGGTCCTCGAATCACTCCTTAAAGTCGATTCTATGCTCACACGGATAGAGGTCAAAAAAAGCATCGCACGGATCCAAGAACGCTACCCCGGGGGTATCATTACTACATCACCAGCGGCGGACCCCGAAACCGCGGATGATGGCGATGAAAAGTTAGATACCACTGAGAGTCTACTGCGTGCCATATTCAAAAGACCGCGAACCGCCAAAGAAAAAAACAAAAAAGAGTCGCGTCAAGTATCGGCACAAGAGGTTCAACCATCCGACAGCCAGCAGCCCCCTGAAGTGGATACACCCAGCGATAAGACTGGTGCGGAAACGGCACCAGATGAAACCGATAACAACCAACAGCCACACGTTCATATAAAATTGACATCACAAGGCCCACCCATCAACCGAGATGATGAGACCTTAGAACAAACCGATGCAGTAGACGACACTGAACCCATTAGCGAGCCTGCTGATGTTATAGATGAAACCAAACCTATAAAGCCAACAAGGACATTCACAAATCTATTTGATGATTCGGATGAAAGCACGCTAACTGATTCAGAGGATGTAGAGGCTTCAGCAGACGATACGCAGTTCGTCGGCGAAGAGGACACGCACCGCGCGGACGCATCGGATGAAGTTACAACAGATAAAACAGAGATCCCTGATATGGAATCGCCTCAACAAGAAGATGATACGGAGACCCGTGATACGGAATCGCCTCAACGAGGAGATGAAACAGAGATCCCTGATACAGAATCGTCTCAACAGGAAGATGATACAGAGACATCTGATACGGAATCGCCTCAACAAGAAGATGATACAGACATAAGGGATTTATCTGACACAATCGCGGGATCCCCTCGGCTTGCGGGCTCGTCCGTTAGTCTACCTGTGCTGGCACCGAATGCTGCCACTGTCCCGTATCATCCAATCGGGACAGCAGTTGAACCGGCACAGACGAATCTGTTCCTCGCACTGCTGCACCCGAGTAAATACCTCTCCAAACAATGGCTATCTCGGACGCGTGTCTATCTAATCCTATGGGGTATACTCATCGCTGCTGTTGTCGGCTTCACCCAACACCAAAAGCACTTCCGAAACCCGACCCCGCTTTCGCGGATCGGGGTCAAGGTTGATGAATTGCCGGAACTCGTAAAACGCTCCTTGGCAGAAGGCGATTTCCATATTCAAGAGGGGTACTATAGAAAAGCCATCAGCTCCTATGAACTCAGCAGAAAACTTGGCACTCTGCCACTCGACTTCTATAGGAAACTCGGATTCGCATATTTCATGGAGGGGCAATACGCACTCGCTATTGAAGCTTATGAATTGTTTTTGAAGGCGCGAGAAGAGCTTGGAGCACCCGATGCATTTACCGCAGAAGCATCGTTTAGCGGGGTCCAATCGCTCACTTCTATTGGGAAGGGCACGACACAGGACTACGAAACCTATAATATCCTCGGAACTGCCTACGCTAAACTTGGACGCGTCTTAGATGCACAACGCACGTATGAGAAAGCGATACACCTCGCACCCAAGTATGGTGAAGCATATAACAATCTCGCACGCCTCTATATAGACAGCTATCAGCATCCCTTAACTGCCGGACTTGAAGACCTGAAGTCTTCCCCAAAACTCAGATTCGCTGAAACGTTGGCGTATACTGCCGTCACACTGAATCCTAATGTCGCCGCTTATCATAATACCTTGGGACAGATATTATCGAAACGCGGGCAGGTGAATAAAGCGATGAAAGTTTTAGAACGTGCTATTGATCTGCAGAGGGACGCTGTTGAACCGCACTATCATCTCGCAAAAGTCGCACTCGAAGCCAACGAACGGAAAAAAGCGGCAGAAGCGATCCGGAACGTTTTCAAGCTCAAACCCTCCTTCGTCCGTTTGCATACAAATCAGCAGTGATAACACAAACGGTCACCGGATGATGGAAAGTTTGCCGACCCACCGAGCCGTTTCAGATGAAAGCACATAGATATAGATACCGCTGCTGATACCAGAGACATCCCACACGTGTCTGTCCCGCTCACGTTCCGTCTTCGCAAACGCTGCGATACGGTTACCACTAACATCATAGATGTCAATGTGCGTCCCTATCGGCAGTTTATCAAACGTAACCTGATCACATGCTGCTGCTGGGTTCGGATAGACGAGGGTCTCCGCTAATTGCGGTGCCGGCAACGTTATCGTTAGTGTTCTCGCATCGTCCGCAAGATCGGCACCGTTCGTATCGGAAACTTGCCCGACTTCAATCTGATAGTGCGTGCCGGTACGGAAGACCGCCGCTGGGAACGTCAGGATAACCCGCTGCCCGCTCCTATCAAGGATCGCTGAACGCGGTGTATGAATCTCCGATCCGCTGCCCGGACTTCCGTACTTGTGCAAACGATAGCGTCCGGCGTGTGTCGCGGAAACGCCCATCGGTCTATCAAACACCAGTGAAAGTCGGTTCGGCGGTGAATATATCGCATCACGCAACCGCGGACGTCGGGTGGCAACTGTGGATTCTTGATGTTCCGGTTTCAAGTTTGAACCTATGGATGTCGTGAAGGCGGTTAAGAGATTGTCGCTATTAAACAGTAGCGCGTTCTCGCCATCTCCATTGAGATCCACCACAATCGGATTGAGCGTGTTTGTCGCCCCATGGTGCCAGATCGGACGGTAATCTGTTCCATCGTGCTGCACGAGATAGAAATTCGGCGCAACAGCGATACACAATTCATTTTGCCCATCATTGTCCGCATCTGCAATCGTCATCCCGTTTCCACCGTCTTGTACGTCCCGAATCCGTTGCGTCCATACCGGTCGATACCTATCATCACCCGCCGCCGCGAAAACAGTTAGGAGCCAGTGGTTGTAACGGATGTCGAGTCCTATTCTGCCGATTTCGGTGCCGGTTTTGGCACAGATCGCGAACTCATCCTTACCGTCACCATCCATATCGCCACTCGCGAAAAATTCCGGCTCACCTTCGTCTAATCTCGCTACCCATGTTTGTTGGTATCGGTTGTCTCCAGTTGTCTCGTAGATAAAAACATCACCGTCGTTATCCGCAGCTAAAATCTCTATCTGTCCGTCACCATCAAAATCACCGGTAGCAAGATTCGCGCTGAGTCCGTTATCCCCTACCGTCGGATTTTCGAGGATCGCAGTATTGCGATAACTGTTATCTCCGACTGCCTCATAAACTAAAATAGCGTTAGCAACGGTGTCGCGTGCGAAAATTTCGGCGCCACCATCTGCATCCGCATCTACGATGGTTCTCCCCCAAGTGCCTCGCACTTCCCAGATACGTTCGGTCGGAAATTCGCCTTGCGCGGATTGCTCCAGCAAAAACGTTACTTCCGGTGGATTACACAATATTTCCATGCGGCCATCGTTATCGGTGTCCGCGACTGCCCGCGGTAAGAACGGTTCGCTGAACGAGAAGATTTGACTGAATGTACCGTCACCCGCTATTTCAACAATTTGAGCGTTATTTGTCCCTATCTCCGCTGTGACAAGTTCAAATTTCCCGTTCCCGTTCAGGTCCACCGGTGTACCAACGGCGTGCAACCCAAGTTCGGCAGACGCGCCTCGCAATAGATATAAGGGATCAATCGGTGCGTCCTGTACTTCAATCTTATACAACATGCCGTCGTTATCATCAATCCGAAGGAATCCGGCACGGTTTTCCACCGACAAACGATACCTATAAGCACCCGGAGGTATACCTAACTCGGACACGTTCACAATATGCAAAAGATTCTCTGCATCCGAATAGGCAGAGCTAACGATGTCCCCGTTTAACTGGAAAATATCTATCTTACCGATGGCGCGTTCATCTGTTTCCCACATAACGACTGACGCAATACGGGCACCAGCAAACCACGTCTGCGACACGTGTTTGGAAATGAGAGGTGCCGCATGACGCACGTCAACAACGGTTCTGTCTCTCTTAATTTCTCCGTTTTTCGATGTGACACTGAGCCGTACTGTGTATCTGCCTTCTGTTAAGGCGGATGTCTCCCATTTGTATAGGCAGGCATTTAATTCTGACCTCGTTTGCGACGTTCCCAACGGAAACCATAGATCCGGCACTTCACCGATCCCATATTCTAACGAATACGCACTGAACCCGGGACCGCCAGCACTACCGAAAATCTCAATTTTTCCAGGACGCTCCGATTCCTTTGCTTCCGTCGGCACTCGGACGGCATCAAGTTTCGCGATGAGTTCCATCGGCGCGGTGAGTGCAGCGTAAGCGTCAAGCAGACCGGCACCGACGAGTGGACTCACAAAAAGTTGTCCTGCAGTAGCGATAAGCACGTCTTGAACTTCTGTGTTGCTATAATTCGGATTTGCTGACACAATCAAAGCAGCAACGCCAGAGACATGTGGTGCCGCCATCGATGTGCCGGAGAAGTGATGATATCCGCCGTTCAAATCGGTACTCAGGATTTCCTCTCCCGGTGCAGCGATGTCAATTGTCGCACCGAAGTTGGAAATACCAGACAGCTGCTTCTCCGCTCCAAGGGCGGCAACCGAAATAACGGTTTCAAGTCCAGCAGGATACCACGACCCTACAGACGCTGCATTTCCAGCAGCAGCGATCAGTATACACCCCTGGGCATCAGCGTACGCTATAGCGTCTTCTATGATGAAGGCATTCACCGTGTCCCCCCAGCTCATATTAATCACGCGTGCACCGTTATCGGCGGCGTAGACGATTGCCGCTGCGACATCGTCATTCTGAAGGTATCCACCAACGCTATATTTGAAGCTGGCTCTCAACGGCATCAGACGGCACTGCCACGCGATTCCTGCAATCCCGATACCGTTGTTCGCTGCCGCTGCGATAATACCAGAAACGTGCGTCCCGTGTCCAATTTCGTCTTCCGGTTCGTTATCCCGCACTGTCCAGTCGCCGCTACCCGGTAGCGTCGGCGCATCGCTGAAATCCCAACCGTTGATGTCGTCAATGTAGCCGTTCGCATCGTCGTCAATACCGTTTCCGGGGATCTCACCGCCATTTTGCCAAAGCTGCGAACGAAACTCAGGATGTCGTGTGTCTACGCCACCATCTACGACAGCCACTGTCACTTCCGGGTTCCCTTGTTCGATACGCCAGGCTTCCGGCATATTAATTAGAGATAGATTCCACTGTTCGCCGTAGTTCGGGTCGTTCGGTGGTATCCCAGCACACGGTCGGTTCAGGCGATTCATCTCAACCGCTTCAACCGTGGAGTGCTTCGCATACCGTCGCTGCAACGGTTCCAATTCCGATGTTACTGGAAACCGGACGAGGTAACTGCGACGGAGACGTGGATGTTGCCCGGCAGGGGTCGTCGGTGCGAAGACGGGTGAAACCGAGAGCGCGCCGAGTTTACGGCTCAACGCCTCGAACGTCTCACGAGATGCATCTGAGTGTAGGCGCACAATCAGTTCACCCGGAGTATGGGTGATATAAGAGAAATCATCTGAAGGACTCTGCGCAAATACGATCTGCACATTTACGAAAAAAAGAAAAATGTAAAAAATATATGTATCTCTTGTTATCATTATCTCGTATTTTTACCTGATGTTACGGCATGAAACCGAATTCTTTTGGTTTCGGATGAATTAAAAATTGCAATTGTTAGACGCAATCTGATATATTATTGTTAAATGGTACAGCACGCAAGAAAAAACAGATGTTTTGTTCTGAAAAACTGACTCAGGATTATACTGTACACCACTCTAAAATCAAGGAATACATTTATGAAAGCATCGGAACTCACCGTTAAATGTTTAGAAAATGAAAATGTTGACTACATTTTCGGGATACCGGGTGAGGAAAATCTGGACCTTATGGATGCCTTATTGGAATCCAAGATTCAATTTATTCAGACCCGTGATGAACGCGGTGCCGCCTTCATGGCGGATGTCTACGGTCGCCTCACTGGACGCGCCGGTGTCTGCCTCGCAACGCTCGGTCCCGGAGCTATGAACCTTGTCACGGGAGTCGCTGATGCCAACATGGATAGAGCGCCCCTCGTCGCAATCACCGGGCAAGCGAGCTCGGACAGGATGCACAAAGAGTCGCACCAATACATGGATGTCGTCTCTGTCTTCAAGCCGATGACGAAATGGAATACGCTCCTCCATCTACCGGAAATCATCCCGGAATCGATAGGCAAAGCCTTCAAAATCGCTACAAGCGAAAAACCGGGGGCGACACACATCGATTTTCCAGAAAATGTCGCAAGCATGCAAATTGATGCCGAACCTATCTCACACGATTTTCCGAGTGAGACGGAACCCATCGTCTCCTGTTTGCAACGTGCGGCGCAGCTCATTAATGACGCAAAACAGCCTATTATTCTTGCCGGAAATGGCGTTGTCCGTCAAAATGCCGCTCGAATGCTCACCCAATTCGCTGAGATGACGAATATTCCAGTCGCACACACCTTTATGGGCAAAGGCAGCATCCCGTGGACACACCGGCTCTCGCTCCTGAGTGTCGGGCTACAAGCACACGATTTCGTCTCCTGCGGATTTGACCGGGCAGACCTCGTTATCGCTGTCGGTTACGATATCGTCGAATACCATCCGCGCCTCTGGAACCCGAACCGAGACAAAAAACTTATCCATATTGATACACAACCCAGCGAAACCGATGCCGCCTACATTACCGATGTCGAGATGGTCGGCAATATTCGCCAGAGTCTCAGACACCTCATGGCAGAAGAAATCTACCCAAAAGATGCAGAATATGCCTCAAACACGCTCCGGAAAATTATCATCGATCAACTCAATGAACACCGTGATGACGCAGCGTTTCCGATGAAACCGCAAAAAATCTTGAGCGATGTCCGATCCGTACTCGCTGAGGACGACATCCTTATCTCTGATGTCGGTGCACACAAGATGTGGATTGCGCGGATGTATCCGTGTTATCAACCCAATACATGCATCATCTCCAACGGCTTCGCAGCTATGGGGATCGCACTTCCGGGGGCTTTCGTCGCTAAACTGATATACCCAGAACGTAAATGTCTGGCAATCTGCGGCGATGGCGGATTTATGATGAACTCACAGGAACTCGAAACCGCTGTCCGAATCGGTGTACCTTTCGTCACACTCATCTTCAATGATGAAGCTTACGGACTTATTGAGTGGAAACAGATGAACGGATTCGGTAGACCCGCGCACATCGATTTCACGAACCCTGATTTCGTCAAATACGCCGAAGCCTTCGGTGCCAAAGGTTATAGCGTCGAAGCGAGCGACGAACTCGTTCCTATACTCAAAGATGCGTTCAATCAACAAGTCCCGTCAGTCATTGATTGCCCTGTAGACTACGCCGAAAACTTGCGTTTGACGGAAGCACTTGGACAACTAACGTGTCCTATCTAATAAAACCCAAGTTGCTACCAACGAATTTTGATGTTTTGCTTGGGGTGTTTTGCTTGGGTATTTCTGCGTATTGTAACACGATTTTTTTCGACACTTTAGAGTTATAAGTGGTAGGTTAAGAGGTTTATAGTGGATTCTACAATTAACTTTACATCTGAACTGTAGGAGGGAAGAAACACTTTCTTCGCATTGGATTTTAGCGTTTGCAAAAACACTCCGATTCCCGACTACCAGCGGTTTGGTCGCGATTCGGAGATCGCTCCTACAGAATATATGTAGACTTATTTACATAATTTACTATATTATACCTGTACACAATCTCTTAACTTATAACTTATAACTTACCACTTCTTCACTATAGTGTTAAGTCTATCAGCGTTCAGATATACTTCATTTTTTTCAAGGAGGATCCCATCCGTAAAAATGGCAGTTTCAACAATTGAGTGGGCAGACGGCAGAATTCGGATGATCGACCAGACGCTGTTGCCCAATGAATTCAAGCATATCTATTGCGATGATCTCCCCTCAACTTGGGAGGCAATTAAATCCCTACGTGTCCGTGGTGCGCCCGCCATCGGAATCGCTGGCGCCTTAGGGGCTGTCCTCGGGATTTGGGACTCAACGGCGAAAACATACGAGGCATTCGCTGCTGAACTCAAGTCCGCAACCGATTACCTCGCGACCTCGCGACCGACAGCCGTTAATCTGTTTTGGGCACTCGATAGAATCACTCAGACGGCGGAAAAGAATAGCCACCTTCCGATACTTGACCTCAAAGCGGTACTGCTCGCTGAAGCTTTGGAGATTATCGCTGAGGATAAAGCGATGTGCCGAGCTATCGGTCAACACGGTATGGCACTGCTGAACGAAAACGATACGATCCTGACGCACTGCAACGCCGGTGGATTAGCCACATCCGACTACGGCACGGCGTTGGCAGTCATGTTCAGCGCACACGAAGCCGGGAAGCATATCCAAGTATACGCCGATGAGACGCGCCCTCTACTACAAGGCGCACGCCTCACGACGTGGGAACTCATGCAAGCCGGGATTGATGTAACCCTTATCTGTGATAACATGGCGGCACAAGTCATGAAAGAGGGCAAAATCCAGTGCGTTATTGTCGGCGCGGATCGGATCGCTGCAAACGGCGACACCGCAAACAAGATCGGCACCTATAACGTCGCTATCCTCGCAGAGACACACGGCATCCCGTTTTATGTCGCTGCACCGACTTCTACGCTCGACTTCGCACTTGAAACCGGTGATCAGATTCCTATCGAGCAACGCGCATCGGAAGAGGTAACGGAAGGTTTCGGCAAACTAACCGCCCCTGAAGGCGTGAAAGTCTATAGTCCGGCATTTGATGTCACGCCTGCAGCGCTCGTCACAGCGATTATCACCGAAAAAGGTGTCGCACGCGCCCCTTATACGGAGAGCCTGCAGGCTATGCGGGACGCGTAAGTTACACATTCCGGTTTAACGCCTCACGCTGCTTTGGCAATGTTCGCACGGGTACCGTGGACATCAAAGCAGTCGTACTGGTTCGTGTTCATGATACGGGTCGCGAGTGCCATCGCCTGTTTCTCGGTGAGATAACCGTCGGAGATTTCGGCTTCAAGCGCGCGCCGGACCTCGTTTCGCGCCTGAATCGCATACGCCATTGCACTCGTCGGCCATTGCGTATCGCCGCCGAAGGCGAATAACTTATTGGAGGGGACGGCGTGAATGCACCGACGCAGGAAATCGCGTGAGCTATAAGGGTCAATGCTCCATGCCCAGCAGAAATCGACCCAGATGTTGCGATAGTGTTTCGCCAGTGCAACGAGTTCATCGTTATAAGGATAAGCGATGTGCATCAACACGAACTTCGCGTCAAGATACCGCGCAAACAAGGCACACATATTTCCCGCCGGGATACGTCGCACCGGCATCCGGTCGTTGCCGGCATAGTAACCGGTGTGGATTTTGAAGGGGAGATTGTGTTCGATAGTGAGTTCAACACCGCGCGCCCAGCACCAATCGCCGAGACAAAGCCGCGTCGCTTCATCAACTTCCGCAGCCGGTTTTGTTAGCACAGCGTTGAGGGCAGCGGAGGCATCGGTATCACTCCTTTCGATCCAATTGAGCGTCCGATTATAAGCGTGTTGCGATTTTACTGCGATAGCGCACGGGGCGTGTTTAGCGAAAAGTGCATCCATACTATGTTTAAGAGAAGGCAGGTCCTTGACTTCAATACCGGTTTCGGCGTGGATGGCACGCGGGTCAACTTGTCCGTTACAGAATGTTGCCCACGAGAGATCGTAGAGGAAAAAATCGGGACCCGATGTGTCGGGTTCACACGGCCAACTGAAATCGTCAGTTTGGATATGGTCAAGTTTCGCAACGTTATGCAAAATATAGTGCCGTTTCCCCGGCGTACGGATCTCCTTCACCTTATCTTGCATTCGGAGAAGACCGGCGCTGGTGAGTTCGTCAAGTCCGTAAACATGTTTACCGATGAGACTGACCGCCTCGCCGTATCCGGTGAATTGTATCGCTTCCCAGGCTTCGCGAATGCCTTCAAATCGCGATTTAACGTCTTGGGATGCGTCCATCAAGTTACGCATGGATTCCGGTGAAGCACCTGCCGCGTGTAAGTCAGCAGGCACATAGTTACCAAACAAATCTTGGAGGATATCAGGTCCATTCTCAACCCAATCGGATTCGCGCCGCATGTGCTCATGTGTATCAACAAGACGGATAGATTGGATGTGATGGGTCAAATCAGTGGTGGTTGCCATATAAACTCTCCTATAGGTCTAAAATATTAATATCTGTGGATGTCTATGGAAAATGCAGTATCTGTCACAGAGAACTCAAAACTGACAACCGATTCCTTCGGTGTATCTGTAATCTTCACTTGACAAATATGTTAACTTATGATTTAATAAAGATATAAGGTCTCGACAATGTGTCCATCTTTCAATGTCAAGGGCGGAATCTTGAGCGAGAAAGACAGGATTCGCGCTATTATAAGAGAGTCAAGGATTCATGTCAAGAAAAACCGTATATTCGTCAGAGCCTTTGGGTTTGAACGGCTCTGGTAAATTCGCGGGGATTCAGGTATAGGTCCCCTCTATGAATCAGAAATGCTCGCACAGAAACGCGAGTGGTTATCGTCAACGCCTCAGAGCGTGACCAGACCACAGGAGCGTAAAATGCCTACAGGACGGATTAAGTACTATAATTTCGATAAAGGCTTCGGATTTATTGCGCAAGATAGCAGCGATGCCGATGTCTTCTTGCACAATTCCGCTATTAAACATCCGGAATACGAGGAACTCCGCGTCGGACAGCGGGTGAAGTACAGTGTCGTTGAAGGTGAAAAGGGACTCGTTGCCCAAAATGTTGAAGTTTTGTTGACACCGACAGAACGCCGGTGGCTACGGCAAGGAAAGGCGATTATCCCACGCGGATATGGCGGATTTCCCGGACAGAACCAAGACCAATTCAACAATGATGAGGCATTGTCTCCTAAAGATAAAGAGATCGGTACATCAGAACCGGTCCGAAAACACCGGACCCCTGATACTTCCACAGCAACCGAAAAACAGGTTTCAAAACCCCGGACGCAACCCACAGGAACAAAAAACATTGCCGAAGCAGACGAGCCGATAGTAGAAGATAAACCTTCAAAGCAGCTCAGTTTCGGGGATCTTTACATCCTCAAGCAGATTAACTTTGAAACGTCGATGTTCTTCGCGTTGTACGGTGCTACGCAGATTCCTGCTACTGTCCTCGAAATGACGTTCTCCAGTTTGACACTCAACAACAACGGATCGGAACAGCAGATCCCCAAAGCCGACGTTAAATATTGCTACAAAGACGTTGATGCAGAGAAACTTCAAGCAGCTATCGAAGTCGATGAAGAAATCAAAGCACAACAGTTGACGCAACTCAGCGACGACACACAAGCTTATGAACTCGACACTGAAGCTGTTGAACAGGCACGAAAAAGTGGTTCCGCAATTGAGATTACACTCCGTGAAGGAGAGGTCTTCCGCGGCACGATAGATTGGGTGAGCCCTTATGAGATTAAACTCATTTTACAGAACGGCGCAAAGGTCGTTATCTTCCGACACGCTGTCTATCGTCTCTCTGTGAATCAGGATTAGGGGGTGGCTATAATATTATGGAAGCATATTACGAACTCATTGATGAGATTGAGCGTGATGTCCAGCGTTTACGCAATGAATCCGGGGGTGTACCGTGTCCATCTACCTGTTTCGCCTGCTGCCATAACACCGCAACGATGGCGATCAGTGAGGTCGAGGCTCGGGACCTAAAAATCGGACTCGAGGCACTGCCAGCGCAGCTCCGCACACACATTCGTCAAAGAGCAGAGCGCAGCATCAAAACATTGGAAACACACGGGCACAATATGGAAAGCATTATACCAGATACCGGTATGGAAGCCATTAGTGTGGTCCGCGGTAAGTTAGAGGGTGAATGTCCGATGTTAATCGGTGGTGTCTGTTCTGTCTACGAACACCGTCCCGTCATCTGTCGTGTCTGGGGGTATCCAATACATAACAGGAACGAGTTAGCCTGCTGCCACAAAACCTTCATCGGTCAACGCGATCGCTACCGTCCGCTCAATTATACACGCTACTGGGAGGTCTGCCGAGACCTGAGTACCGAATTAGGCGCCACCCAAAAAACGCCAAACTGCTACCTCGTCGCGCAACTACTCTCGGAATAAAGTCCAATACATCTGCCATGCTTTTCGGACCTCACCTATTTCGATGAAGGCACCATGAAAAATAGATTGATCTTTCGCCGTTTTTTTTATCTTACCTCTATCCTGAGTCTACTGATCTGTTTCAGTTGTGGAGACACCGAGGACGAGCAAGAAGTAACCAACCCGATCTATCATACGTTCCTCGACGAACCTGATGAACAATCGCTACAGTCTGATGATCAATCACCCCGAGTAACAGACAAAGACTTGAAAGACGCTGAACAATGGCTACACTTAACGCTCAAAGATTGGGGAAATTTAAAAGACGAAGATTGGGAAAAGTTGAAAGGCGAAGGTTGGATTAGGTTAACAGACGTGGAAGTTAAAGAGCTCGTGAACCTCAAGATTCCGCCAGGTTGGGCCTTTGCGGATGCAGACGAAGCGTTACGCAAAAAACATTGGGAAGCTACGCTCTTCCAACAGTTCGGAGACATCCCACAGGTTCGTTACATCGTAGAGTTTGATCGAACGCGCGTAGCGCTTGATCCGCTGCGAGATGGAATTGTAGTAACACTTGAGATCGCTATACAAATGGTTGCTGATTCGGCAGCATTGTATTTTCTCTTTCCGGGTCCTGATAATCAACAGGCATTTGAAACAGCAAGAAACCTGCTACGGTCTATAATAGAACAAGAAGAACGCAGTTTCGAAAAAGAAGAACTTCGCCTGTTAGATCAGCTCAGAATAGAAGATACTGAAGCTTGGGTAAAAAGCATGCGCGCCTTTTTTATTGAAAAACATGGCGACATTCCGGAAGTTAACACGATTATCGAATTTTTGAGAAAATTGGAACTGGATTTACCAAGAGCAGATGAAGAATGTCGCTCCTATCTTGCGGCATACAATGCACTCTATACTGCCTTTAAGGTCCGCCCAATCTATGAATATGAATACTATGCTATGTTTGAAGCTGTGGACCAGCTCTGGCCTATTGTGGCGGAGGGCCCGCTACGCACCCTCGAAAAATATCGAGAGGCGAGAGCAGAAGGTATCTCATTCTATAATATAGGTTGGGACGATGATTAGCACACATTCAATTGTCTGTTTTTGATGTTGTCCTTTTCACAGGTACTAATACTTACTATATATTACTTGGAATATAAACACATTTATGGCAACCGATCGAAATTTTCGCAGCATTTCGCTAGATTTCGCAGCATTTCACAAGAAACTAAAACCGTGAACACAGAACACGATATGTGTCAAGCAGAAGGTTTGCACCGGATCGTAAAAAAAAGACGTCCAACCCAATAATTTCTTAAAATTGAATGACCCTGCTATCATCTTGATTACCCTTGATTCTTCCGATCAGGTATGCTATTATTTTCTTGCAGTAATGACCTGTGCTAATTGTTTGATAGAGGTATCATTCACACGGTTTTTGTGAGGAAAATGTATAGATGCGAAGTTTTGAGACTCGCGGTCCTGTCTATCCTGAAGATAACTACGTCGTTGCCCGGACAGACGAACTTACGGATTTCATCGGTCGCCTTGAAAAGGGCAGGTACGTCGTCCTGTTCGCACCTCGACAGACCGGCAAAACCACGTTCTTCCGCCGCGCTTTAGAGACACTCCCAGCCGACGTGTATTTCCCAATCCGGCTCGATTTCCAAGCGTCCAACAACCTTGAACCCACCGTGTTTTACCACGGGCTCTACGAAGATATTTGCGAGGAAATAGAGGCAGTCTTCCAAAAACGTGGTAGCGCATCTTCTCTGGCTCTCACAGAATTTCTGGATAACACCAAGATAACCGATCATCTCTCCATGAGAAGGTTCTTTCGACGATTCTCAAACTTTCTCGACCACCATCATAATACTGGACAGAAAGTCGTGCTTATCATTGACGAATTTGACGGTATCTCGCGAGCCGTTCTCAGCGATTTTCTGTATTCACTCCGCCACATCTATCTCTCTGGTCGGGATCGCTGTCCGCACAGCGTCGGTATCGTTGGGGTCAAGAGCATTGCGCAACTCAACTACGATCGTTCTATTTCACCTTTTAATATCCAAGATGAGTTCAAATTGCCGAACTTCACGCTTGGACAGGTACGTGAGCTCCTTTCTCAATACACAGACGAGGTTGGGCAGCCCTTTGATCCTGCGGTCATTGAATCTATCCACAGACAGACGGCGGGGCAGCCTGTGCTTGTCAACCGGTTCGCCCAGATTCTTACGGAGGAGATGGACATCCCGAAAAGCGAACCGATCACAATGGTGCACTTTTCAAAAGCACATGCGCAGCTCCTGCGCGAACGGAACACGCATACGGAGCATTTGGTAACCAATATCCGTCGAGATCGCCGATTTGAGGCACTCCTGATGAAAATTGCTTCCCATGATGAGGGTGTAGAATTCAACCTGGACAATGAAATCATTAATGAACTCGCGACGTACGGTGTTATCGGTGAAGGTGCTGATGGGCTGTGTGAAATCGTCAATCCGATTTATCAGTACCGTGTCATGCAGACATTTAAACCTGCTGTCAATGGTTTAGAGCAAAACTATTTACCCGAAGACACCCGTGCCGGGTTTAAGGATTATCTCACACCCGATGGACAGATTCAGATGGAAGCACTCCTCGATAACTTTCGGGACTTTATCGCACGCGCAGGCTTCAGGATCCTACAAGTGCCAGAAACACCGCAAGAATACGTCGGTCAATATCTCCTTTTTACCTATCTTCAGCAGTTTGTTCAGATCGTGGGTGGGACGATGTATCTGGAAGTACAAACAGGACGCGGCAGGATCGACATCCTCATCCTCTATCATCAGAAGAAGTATATTGTTGAGACCAAGATATGGGGTGGGGATATGCGCTATGAGGCGGGCAAGGCGCAACTCGCGGCGTATGTTAAACTCGAAGCAGCCGCGGCAGGATACTATGTCGTGTTTGATCACCGTAAAGAACCGGAACCTCGCGTAGAGACAGAGACATTAGACGGCTCTACGATTCGGAGTTACGTGATTCCCGTGATACAAGAAGATAGTGTCAAGGAAATGTTTTGGGATTATGAAGCATCTTCGCTTAATTCGCGCAGGAACTCGAAAGTATAAATTCCGGTACGGTGCCCATCACTCCATACTAAACGCACTGCGTAGCGTCCTACACGCTGGATGTCCACAAGGCTTAACTTCTGAAAAAAATCAGCAGTTGGTAAAATATGAAACGGGTCTTTGCCGGAACGTGTCGCATTGCAATGGGCGCATGGACATCTTTCGCGGAGAAGACGATAAGACAACTCGCTCTGGGATGCGTCTTTCCATTGAACCGTTAGACTATTATCGCCTCTTTCGATACGCGTCGGTTGGAATTTTTGCATGGTAACTGCTCAACTGCGGTGTGTGCATAAAAAACGATTGCCGATCTGTGCGACCAAACCGGCAACCGTTCAGGGAGTTATGATCTAAGGATGGCTCCTGCTCTCCATTATTCAAAGTACTCCGCGTTGATATCAATGAACTCATCCCACTCTTCGGGGACATCTTCTTCCATAAAGATGGCTTCGACGGGACATTCCGGTTCGCATACGCCACAGTCGATACACTCTTCTGGGTCGATGTAAAGCATATTGACATCTTCAAACTCGTCAGCGTCCGGCAGCGGATGAATGCAGTCCACTGGGCATACGTCAACACACGAACTATCCTTAACGTCAATGCACGGTTCACAAATCACATACGTCATATTCGAACTCCTTTTCGCTTTATTTTACAACAAAAGCCTCTGTGCTACATAGAGGCAAATCCACAGAATAGGCGAGGTTAACCCGCTTTGGTAAAGGGATAAAAAAATATCTTTGTATAAGGCGTTTTTTATGCGCTGTCTGCTGAATCGCGATCAGGCAATATAATAATACCACATGCAGATTGTTTTGTCAAGTTATATTTCCGATGACAGGGTTATTTAGTTTTCCATTTTCTTACCAAATTTTCGGACCCTAGACCCGGTAGGTTCGGTTTCCTAACCGAACCGGATCTTTAAAAAAGACTTGAAATCCAATAATTCCTTAAAACTAAATCGCCCTACCGATGAAGCATGGGAAGATTGATAAAAATATATGCTCTCTTGCTGGTAGAGTTTTTGCTGAGGGATTTCTTCACACTTTGGAAGCACTCCGATTTAGGATTCAAATTATTACAACTTTTCTAAATTATGCACCCTTTTCCAATCAAATTTTGGTCTTTAATTATAAAGGATATACAAAATTTTCGCTGTTCTTATATAATCTGAGGTGACTCTAATTATAAACAGCTCGATTTCGCTGGAGAAAGTAATATCGTTTTTAAACAGTTTCGATTCTACTCGTCAATTATGGAGAACCCTAATGATTGAGGGCGATGTTCAATTAATTCACAGGATTTTATCAGGCGATGATGAAGCATTCAGTATTTTAGTCCAGAAGTACCAAAAGAGCGTTCACGCGCTTGTGTGGCGGAAGATTGGTGATTTCCATATTGCTGAGGAGATTACGCAGGACACCTTTCTCCGAGTATACAAAAGCCTTGCAACACTGAAAGATCCCAGTCTGTTTGCCGGATGGCTCTATGTCATCGCAAATCGGCTCTGCATTAATTGGAGCAAAGAAAATAGGACTGTGATGCAATCCTTGGAAGATACATCTATGAAAGAGATAGAGGAATCTTCTTATACGCATTATCTATCAAAGCAACGTGAGATGGAAGCGTCCGATCGGCACTACGAAATCGCCCAAAAACTTCTTCAGAAATTGCCAGAGAGTGAGCGCACCGTCGTAACACTCTATTATCTCGGTGAAATGACAGCCAAGGAAATCGCTAAATTCTTAGGTGTATCCGTAAACACGATTAAAAGCCGGATTCGTCGCGCGCGAGAACGTTTACAAAATCAAGAAGAACTTTTGATCAGCAAAACGCTGGGGAGTGTCCAATTCCCTGCCGACTTGATAGAAAGTATCATGCAACAAGTTACTGACATAAAACAGACTGCGCCTCCCGTTGGGAAGCCGTTGCTACCGTGGGCAGCTTTTGGTGTAGCTACCGTTTTGGTTATATTGTTGCTCGGTGTCAGCAATCAATATCTCGCCCGTTTTCAGCAGCCCTATAATTTTGAGGCACAATCTGAACGGACGATTGAAATTATTGATGCCCCTATCACGCTTGAGATTAACGCAAAACCGACTGTGCGAAATCAGGCTGGACATGCTTTTATTCCCAGTGAAAACGATGGGAACGGTTTACAAGCTTCTGAAACAGTCTTACCAACCGATACGCTGGAAATTTCTCCTAAGTTTTCTACTTCACAATGGACCCAGACAGATGGACCTCAAGGGGGTACTGTCCTTGACATCCTTGTTACATCGGAAAAGACGCTTTACGCCGTTGCACGATCAGGTATCTACAGACTGACAATCGGCACAACTGCCTGGACGCTCATTGATACAAGCGTCCCAATCGGTAACTCACGGATGCCTATGGCACAGTACGCCGATACCCTCTATATCGTATCTACCAACGAGATTTTTACTTCAAACAATGGTGGCGATACGTGGAAAGCACTCGGCCCCCGTCCAAACGGACAGGCTGTCGGGTTAATAATATTAAATGAGGCTGAACATAACCGTTCACACACATCGCCCGCAATGTATCTCGCCATTGAGGATAAAGGCGTTTTCCGCTCTACCGATGCCGGGGCACATTGGACACTCCTTAAGGACGGGCTGACAGATAGAGAGGTTTCTGAAGTCGCTGCAGTCGGAAATACTGTATTCGCTGGCACAAACAGCGGACTCTATCGCTTAAACTCGGCGATCTGGGAGCAGATGCCTATCGCTGCATCTGAAGTGATCCATTCGTTAGTGGTCTCCGAAAATAATCTCTATATTGTAACAGGGCACGATCTTTTTACCTTGGGGTTGCTTGAATCGAGATTGAGAGACGAAGGACAAATAATGCACGGCTACAAAGCAAGTTCAAACGGGGTTTTTCATTCAACTGATTTAGGCGAGTCCTGGGCTGAGATAACACCAAAAAATAAGTCTCCATTTCAGCGGACACCTACCGGTATGAAACTTGTAGCAGCTGGTGAGACGCTGTTATTGCTCGGCACCACGCAATTGCGATCAAGGGACGGTGGACAAACGTGGAAAAACCTCGGAACCAACAGGAACTTGTTTGCACAAAACGGTTTTTCGACAATAGCAATAGACGACGATACGTTTTACAACGTTGGCACATCCGGCGTTCATCAGACGACTGACGCTGGTGAATCGTGGCAACCATTTATGAAAGGGATGGCAGGTACCAGAATACTCGATTTAGTGGCGTTTAACAACAGCCTATACATGTATACCGGCAACGATGTTTTCCAATCAACCGATGCTGGTGCCTCGTGGAAAAACGTCCCGATTAACGCTGGAGGTGTCGCACTTGGATCGGTAAAAAGAGGACAATCTCAAGGTAATTTCTCGCTCAATTCAAGATTGGTAACGGCTGATAACGTTCTTTACGGAATTGTCCCTGAAGAAGATGACCTACGCGTTTTCCATTTGTCGCTAAATAGCGATATGTTCGTTCCTGTTCATAGGATTCCCTCTTTTAAGCGACTCGCTCCGTTTAATGTGTTCACAAGGGAGGCGTTAGCCTTTGAATTATGGACGACAGTTGAACAGGTAGAACACGTTTACGCATCCGACGGTCAACAAGAAGATGAGAACCTGCCGGTTACCTTATATTTTATGAAAAAGCATTGGGGAGCCGGGGGGTTTGCTGTCAGTGGTGAGACGTTCTACATGGAATGCCAACGAAGACTTTTCAGATGGAAACCGGACAGTACCGAATGGAAAAACACCGGATTGATTGATACCACTGAGCAGCTCGACAGCGAATCCGATAACGGGTTCAAATTAGCCGCTTCAGCAGAAACCGTCTATGTCGGCAAACGCGACGGTAAACTCCTTCAATCGCTTGATGGCGGAGACAGTTGGAAAAATATTACGTCAAGCCTACCACTCCATTTTAACCGTTTCAACGAAATCGTGTTTGTCGGTCCAACGGTTTACGTCGCAACGGATAGTGGTGTCTTATCCTCACAAAATGGGGAATACTGGCGCGTGATAACAGATAGGATGGGTACCTGTCCTATCATAGACAGATTCGCTGTAGACGGCGCGACGCTTTACGGTGCGGCGGATACCGGTATCTATCGTTTGGAAGGCGAATGGCAACAGATGTCCCCAGATGTTCCGGGTAAAGTTATATCTCTCAGCGTTAGCAACGACAAACTTTACATCGCAACCGAACAACACGGGCTGTTTCACATCGCACTCGGAGCAGAAGAATGGGTAGGTGTGATGAAATAACCATAGGTTTATGTAGGTAAGGAGAAAGCTATGAAAGTTTTAATCAGCACGCTTTTTATCGTTTTATTTGTCCTTCCGCTCACTTTCGCGGCAGAGGACAAACAACCTTCTGATGTTACCAGTCTTTACCACCTCGCTAATATCTTAGGTGTTGAGGCATCACTGTGGCGGATCGAAGCCACTCTCAAAAAGACTAACCAATATCGCGTTGCCAATTTCGCAGGCATCATTAACGCTGCCGAAGAGATCGGACTCGAATTGCAAGAACGCAGTCTCAGCTATGAGCAACTCTTGGCATTCAAAACGCCGGTCATCGCACACCTCAGAACTACATTTGATGACAAAAACGCCTCTGAATTTGAGGCTACCAATGGGCATTTCATCGTCGTTGAGTACACCAACAAAAAGTGGGTGCGCCTCTTTGATACACCGGGCAAGTTCCTGTATCAGGCTGCGACTGTCGTCTCCCGTGATCGCTTTTTGGACCTCTGGACGGGGCGCGTGCTTGCACTCTCGGAACACCAACGTCAACAAAGACAACCGACTTTGGTCGTTTCACCGACATTACTGGACTTAGATACCATGATTACGCTGCAGCGTGATCTCGGAAATGGGGAACCGGCTGGGTATCAATTTCCGGTCCGACTTAAAAACCGTGGCGACGTGCCGATACGAATGGTCTCTGTCGCGGGCAGTACGTGACATACCGTCATCGCGAAACCGAAGACAGGTGTCATCCCTATCGGGAAAGACGCTGTTTTAGGGATCGGTTCAACTGCAGTTGCAGTCCACAGGACTTATTTTATGACTGTCCATATTCGGACGGATACACCGCAACGTCCATATACTTTCGTCTCTTTCGGGCGCGCCCGAGAATTTCCGGTCGTCTTTGTGCCTGAGAGCATCTATGTTGCGAGTACCGGCACATCGCAGCCCCAAAAAACTGTTGCGCTCAAAAACCCGCGTGAGACGGCTTTGATGATTCAAAATATTAAAAGTTCACAGGCGTGGATTCAACCCGTCCTCCTTAACAATAACACCGTTTATCCGTGGCGCGCCGCCGACATTGGACTGAACTTTGTAACCGAACGGATACCCAAAGGACGGTTTCACGAGAAACTCATAGTTGAATATATTGACCACAAAGGCGAAATAAGAAACATCAAGTTACCGATATCCGGAGACGGAAGTCAAGCTTATACACTCATGCCTGAGCGGTTTTTCTTCGGACAAGTTAATTCGAGCGCGGAAAATACGAAAGTATTGGTACTTAAGAATCTGACGAACACCGAGCTCCAGATTGAAAAAGCCGAAGCCGATACCGGAACAATCACGGTAAAAAGACAAGGGGACAGCAACAACTATCAATTGACGTTAACGTTGCCATCGGTTTTAACAAAAGGCATCCTGAAAGGCGAAGTCCGACTCCAGACGAGCCATCCAAAGATGCGTCTTATCAAGATTCCTGTTTTTGCTTTCGTTACAAAGTAGGAGCGTTTATGTCCGAACGCTCTGACAACAGGTAAGGAGCTATTCCATGCAATATCTCAGAGGAACATTCCTAATAGTTCTAATTGGCATTTTAATGAATCCAATCATTTTGTTCGCAGCACCGCACGAGCCATCGCCCGCTGGTGGCGATTGGCTTGAACTGAATCCCAAAATTGGGCTAACCCAAACCGAAGCACCTTGGTTGCCCGAGCTTACCGGCGAACTCACGATTGAAGCGTGGATCTACGTAGACGAGACGTTACCGAAGCAAGTCTCCTTTTCTCTCGTCGGTCAAACAGAACGATTTAGCTGTTTTATGACTGGGGTGTCTGTAGACGAAAATAGAGATAATATTATGGATACTCGGATCGGTATCCGTTCCAATGGGGTCAAAAAACCTTCAATGGTGACGAAAATGGAAAGTCTGCCGATCCGTCAGTGGGTGCATTATGTAGCAACAATCGACCGCGGTGCCGCTATCGGCAGCGATGGTCTTATTTTAGGAGGTGACGCGGATGGGAGCGAACTGCCAGTGCCAAATGAGAATCGGCTTGTGCTTGGGGGTATTCCAACTGCGACGAAAAAGCTAAGGCTGTCCGGCAAAATGCGTTTCGCTTCCGGAGTCTATATTGATGAGTTGCGAATCAGCAGCGTTGTCCGCTATAAAGGCAACTACGACATGCCGACACAAGCGTTCACTGCAGACACTGACACCATAGCACTCTATCATTTCGATGACGCGTCGGATCAACGCTATGAAGATAGTTCAGATTCCAAGATTCCCTTAATCCGAAGTGAGATAGCTCCTGAGGTGCTTGCTGAAAATGAAAAAGCGACAGCCTCGCCCGTGCTGCCAAAAAGTGAAGAAGAACTACTTCAGCTTATCCGTGAAGGGGTCGCTTATTACGATGGGATGCTTAAAAGTGGACGTGTTGACTTTCTGCGGAAGACTTCCAGTGTTGCCTCTGATACTGGACTGAGACGTGCCACCAGCGGTACATGGAAAGGGACTTGCGAGTTTTCGGGACCCAAAATGAGATGCCTCGTGACAAAAGATACTATTCAGTACGACCCCGACAGAAACAGAACAATTAAAGAGACGGAACAATACGCTTATGACGGCGAAACCTTTGAGAGACTCCGCGAAACATCTAACGGTATTCTACTGAGTCGCAGAAGCAAAATCGTCGATGACACATTTAATGATCCCCGCTTTTGGGGATGGAATCTCAGGGGCAGGGATCAGTCTCTCGTAATGCTTATTGATGGGCTTGACGTCGAAAGTATTAAAGAGGTGCGTTTCAACGATAGTGATGTCTATCATCTCAAAGGGAAGATGTCAGGTGGCACCATAGAATTGTGGTTGAACCCGCAGAAAAGTTACCGACCCGAACGCTTTAAGGTTTCTAATCTTGCGTTTTCAATGACAAAGGATTTCAAGTTCAAAGAGGTCGCCCCCGATCTCTGGTTCCCGGAATCTGCCAAGTGGGTTACCACAATCGCGAAAATCGATATCAAAACCACAACGATCCAATTCACAAATATTCGGATTAACGAACCTATTCCTGAATCCCGGTTCTCCATTGAGCCACCCCGCGGAGCAACAGTGTATGACTTTCGGACCCAAGAAAGTTTTGAAGTCCCGTAGGAGAACAGCAAATGATGTGTTTCAGACGCGACCCATTAATGTTGATACGTCTTATCAAGATTCCGGTTTTTGCTTTCGTCGCAAAGTAGGAACGCCTCGCACCCAAATACACTCAAAGCAGATTGGAGACTCTCCCGTGAAATATATCAAAGAAACATTTCTAACAATCCTAATTATCTTTTTACTGACACCGACTATATTGTTCGCGGCACCGCACGAACCGTCCCCTGCTGGCGGCGGTTGGATTGAATTGGACCCTAAACTCGGACAAGTCCAAACCGAAGCACCTTGGTTGCCCGAGCTCACCGGCAAACTCACGATTGAAGCGTGGATCTATGTAGACGAGACGTTACCGAAGCAAATCACCTTTTCATTCATTGGGCAAACAGACCGATTCGGCTGCTTGATGGTTGGGGTGTCTGTGGACGAGAATAGAGATAATATTATGGATACTCGGATCGGTGTCTTTTCCAATGGGACCAAAAACCCTTCACATGTCACGAAGATGGAAAGCCTACCGATCCGTCAGTGGGTGCATTATGTGGCGACAATCGACCGCGGTGCCGCCATCGGCAGCGACGGTCTTATTTTAGGCGGCCCTGATGATAGGGGCGAACTGCCAACGCCAAATACGAATCGGCTTGTACTTGGCGGTATGCCAACTTTGACGAAAATGCCGCTGAGACGCAAAATGCGTTTCGCTTCGGGTGTCTATATCGATGAATTGCGAATCAGCAGCGTTGTCCGCTATAAAGGCAACTACGACGTGCCGACACACGCGTTCACTGCAGATACCGACACCATAGCACTCTATCATTTCGATGACACGTCGGATCAACGCTATGAAGATAGTTCAGATTCCCAGATTCCATTAATCCGCTGTGAGATAGATCCTGAGGTGCTTGCTGAAAATGAAAAAGCGACAGCCTCGCCTGTACTGTCAAAAAGTGAAGAAGAGCTGCTTCAGCTTATCCGTGAAGGGATTGCCTACTACGATAGCCTGCTGAAAAGCGGACGTGTTGACTTTTTTCGGAAAACTACCAGTGCTGCGTCTGCCAGGGTTTCTGGAATAGGGCGTGCGCCAAGTGGTACCTGGAAAGGGACTTTCGAGTTTTCAGGTCACAAAATGAGATGCCTCGTGACAGAAGATACTATTCAGTATGAGCCTGACGGAAACATTTCATTTAAGGGGACAGAGCAATACGCTTATGACGGCGAAACCTTTGAGAGACTCCGCGAAACATCTAACCATATTGTGCTGAGTCGCAGAAGCAAAATCGTCGATGACACATCTAATGATCCACGCTTTTGGGGCTGGAATCTCAGGGGCGGGGATCAGTCTCTCGTCATGGTTATTGATGGGCTTGATGTCGAAAGTATTAAAGAGGTGCGTTTCAACAATAGTGATGTCTATCATCTCAAAGGGAAGATGTCAGGTGTCACCATAGAATTGTGGTTGAACCCGAAGAAAAGTTACCGACCCGAACGCTTTAAGGTTTCTAATCTTGCGTTTTCAATGACAAAAGATTTCAAGTTCAAAGAGGTCGCCCCCGATCTCTGGTTCCCAGCGTCTGCCAAATGGATTACCACACTCGCGAAAATCGATATCAAAACCACAACGATCCAATTCACAAATATTCGGATTAACGAACCTATTCCTGAATCTCGGTTCTCCATTGAGCCACCCCGCGGAGCAACAGTGTATGACTTTCGGACCCAAGAAAGTTTTGAAGTCCCGTAGAAGAACAGCAAATGATGTGTTTCAGACGCGACCCATTAATGTTAATGCGTCTTATCAAGATTTCGGTTTTTGCTTTCGTCGCAAAGTAGGAACGCCTTGCACCCGAATACACTCAAAACAGATCGGAGACTATCCCGTGAAATATATCAAAGAAACATTTCTAACAATCCTAATTATCTTTTTAATCACACCGACTATATTGTTCGCAGCACCGCACGAACCGTCTCCCGCTGGCGGCGGTTGGCTTGAACTGAATCCTAAACTCGGGCAAATCCAAACGGATGCACCTTGGTTTCCTGAACTCACCGGCGAACTCACGATTGAAGCGTGGATCTATGTAGATGAGTTGTTACCCAAAGAAGCGTTTTTTTCACTTGTGGGGCAAACAGACCGTTTCAACTGTTTTCTTATTTGGATGCCTATGGACGAGGACGAAGACGGTGTTTTGGACACACAAACACAACTCGGTATCCTGTCGCAAGGAACCACTGAACATTCAGGAACGATGAGGGGAAACCTACCGGTGCGTCAGTGGGTACATTACGTGGCAACAATCGACCGAGGTGCCGCTGTTGGAAGCGACGGTTATATTGCAGGAGGAGTTGATGGGAGCGAGTTGCCAGTGCCAAATGAGAATCGTCTCGTGCTTGGAGGTATCCCGGTTATATCGGGAATCCCAATGATGCCTGGATTCAACGAGCGTTTCGCTTCAGGGGTCTATATTGACGAGTTGCGAATCAGCAGCGTTGTCCGTTATAAAGGCAACTACAACGTACCGACAAATGCGTTTACCGCAGATACGGATACCATAGCACTTTATCACTTCGATGAAGAATCAAATCAACGCTATGAAGATAACTCAGATTCCCAGATCCCTTTAGTCCGCAGCAAGATAGATCCCGAAGTTCTTGCTAAAAGTGAGGCAGCGGCAGCCCCAGTCGTGCTGTCAAAAAGCGAAGCAGAGTTGCTTCAAATTATCCGAGAAGGTGTCGCCTATTACAATGGGCTGCTTAAAAGCGGGCGTGTTGACTTTCTTCGCGAGACTATCAGTGTTGCCTCCGATGGACCGATGGGACGTGCCCCAAGTGGTACATGGAAGGGAACTTTCGAGTTTTCGGGACGCAAAATGAGATGCATTGTGACAAAAGATGTTATTCAGTACGACCCCGACAGGAACATTCCAATTAAAGGGACAGAACAATACGCCTATGATGGCGAAACATTTGAGAGACTCCGGGAAACATTTAACGGTCTTAGCCTGAGTCGCAGAAGCAAAATCGTCGATGACCCTTCTAATGATCCACGTTTCTGGGGATGGAATCTCAATGGTGGGGAAGATTCTCTCGGAATGCTTATTGCTGAACTTGAAGTCGAAAGCATTAAAGAGGTGCGTTTCAACGACAGTGATGTCTATCACATCAAAGGAAATGCACATGGTCTCGCAATAGAATTGTGGCTGAACCCAAAGAAAAGCTACCGTCCTGAACGCTTTATGTTCGTTAACTACATGATTACTGTAACGAAGGATTTCAAGTTCAAAGAGGTCGCCCCGGATCTCTGGTTCCCGGAATCTGCCAAGTGGGTTACGACTGAAACCGATGCCCAGACAGGCACAAAAACCGATGTCAGGACCACAACCGTGCAATTCACAAACATTCAGATTAACGAACCGATCCCTGACGCTCGTTTTTCGATTGAACCGCCCCCCGGAACAAGTGTGTTTGACATGCGGACCCAAGAAAGTTTTGAAGTCCCAAAGGTGAAGAAGGACTAATCCGTTTCAAGCACAACTGCCAGATGCATAATAGTCCATCCATCTGTAAATTATATAGGACTTAGGCATGCTGCTCTTTTGTAGCAAGTGGTTGTTGGTTATGAGTTGTTGGTTGTTGGAGGAATGGTTGTTAGTTATTGGTACGCTTCGCTTTTAGTTATTGGTTAAGAGGGTGTCTTGTGGTGGTAACAGGAAATCCCCCCGCCACAAGGTCTTAACTTATAACTTATAACCAATAACCAATAACCAATCACCATTAACCATTAACCATTAACCAACTACAGTTTGGGTTCTCTACCAGAACGCTGTGTTTTCCGAAAATTCTCATCTAACAGAACGAACTATAGTTAAAATTGCGTCCGTCCTGACCATAAAATATCAACAGGAGAACATTTCTGATGAAACCTAAAATCAACCTTCTCGGAATCTGCGGCATCGCGCTCGCTCTGCTAATCGGGCTGATAGGCTGCGGCGAAGACGCAATAGAGGAAGACCCGGTCAACTTCGTGCAGGCGATCCCCGCCACCGGCAGCGAAATCCAACAAGACACAACGATTATCGCCACTTTTGATGGCATCCCTGATGGGGTAAACGTGAAAGGTGGAAAATTCTCGGTCTCCGGCTCGAATGTGAGGATAACCGGTCCGTTTGCGGCTGGTGCGTTGAACCTCATGATCACCTGGTCAGACGGTGCAACAACACTCACCTATACTGTTGAAGCTCCTGAACCCGCACCTGCCGGCATGGTACTCATTCCCGCAGGCGAGTTTGATATGGGCAGCAACGACGCGGAGGCACAGAACAACGAACAGCCTGTCCATCGGGTCTACGTAGATGCGTTTTATATGGATGAGACCGAAGTCACCAACGTGCAGTTCAAAGAGTTCCTGCTTGAAAACCCACAGTGGCAAAAAGGACGCGTTAACCACAGAAAATTTGCCGATCCCCATTACCTTCTCTTATGGAACGGTAACAACTATCCAGACGGAGAAGGCAACCATCCGGTGGTGTTCGTCAGCTGGTATGCGGCAATGGCATACTCGGAGTGGGCAGGTAAACGGCTCCCAACCGAAGCGGAGTGGGAATATGCGGCGCGCGGGGGCTTGAAGGGTAAAAAGTATCCGACCAGCAATACAATCACCGCGCTGGATGCCAACTTCAATCGGAATGCCAACGGGACCACGCCTGTCAGTGAATATCCTGAGAACGGCTACAAGTTATACGATATGGCAGGGAATGTATGGGAATGGTGTCTCGATGAGTATGATGCGGAGTTCTATTTTACGTTTCCGAGGAATGGGGTGGCGCGTAACCCGCTATCCGGTGCGAACAGTGTAGAATGGCTAATGAATAACTGGACAAATGTTGTGGGTACCCGTGTCTTGTGGGACGGCTCCTGGCACAATGTGGGTTCCCGCGTCTTGCGGGGCGGCTCCTGGCCCGATAATGCAGTTAGTGCGCGGGTCGCCTTCCGCCTCGACGTGCTGCCAAGGCATACGAACGGCCACATCGGTTTTCGTTGTGTGAGGGCTGTATCCCCTTGAATCTTAAATACTTAACGTATTTAACATGTTCTGGAGCAAAAAATATATGCAATTCGGCAGTCTATAGGGGTCGGGCGAGGAACCTTTCAGAAAATTTGACAAACTCAAATTTTTGTGTTACTATGTTAAAAAGGTAAAGCGTTTTGCTTGCAAGTCCGTTGTATCGCTAAGCGCAGGTTCCTATCTCAACAATGGAAGGAATACCATGAGAAGTCCTCCTCGCAAGAAATGGCGTTTCAGAAGTCCAGATATTGACAGCAGTTTGGCGTTGGCATCCGAAGCGGGTATCTCGCCGTTCGCTGCGCAGCTGCTGATCAATCGAGGGATAAAAACCGCTGCTAACGCGCGAGCCTACCTCTACCCGACTTTTGATGAACTCCACTCCCCTTTTAAATTAGCAGGTATGGATAAAGCCGTTGAACGGGTACGCAAGGCAATCACGCGTGGTGAGAAAATCTGTGTCTATGGCGATTATGATGCTGATGGCACCACCGCTACCGCACTATTACTCAACACCTTCCAACACATGGATGTGTCAGCGGACTACTATATCCCGAATCGATTTGATGAAGGCTACGGACTCAGCGAAGAGACGATAAACAAGATCCATCAAAACAGCAACGCAAAGTTACTTATTACGGTAGACTGCGGTGTCACCTCGGTTAAGGAAGTCGCATTAGCCAATGAGCTCGGTATGGATGTCATTGTAACTGACCACCACCAACCGACAGCGGAGCAGCCACCCGCTTATGCCCTGATTTCACCGAAGGTACCAGGAAATGAGTACCCCTATACCGAACTCGCTGGTGTCGGTTTAGCATTCAAATTGGCACAAGGCTTGATAGACGATAAAGCCTTTCTCGAATCGTTACTGGATCTGGTCGCATTGGGAACCGTCGCGGACCTGGCACCGCTGACCGGGGAGAACCGCATTTTGAGCCGCTTGGGATTGGCGGAACTTGACAAACGCGAACGTTCTGGAATTCACGCTTTATGCGAAGCAGCCGGACACAAAATTGATACACCGCTCGATGGATACGCGCTCTCTTTTAAATTGGGACCTCGAATCAACGCAGCAGGAAGGATAGATACCGCAGACGAAGTCGTTAAGCTACTCACCACCGACTCTGAGGATGACGCAATTCGGCTCGCTTCCCAACTCAATGAAAAAAATAAGGAGCGGCAAGAATTAGGGAGACATATCCAAGAGCAAGCAGTGGAGATGATTGAAAGTGAAGTTGACGATCAGACGGTCGGAATCGTTGTTGCCAATGAATGGGATGAAGAGTGGGATAAAAAGGCAAAAGACAAGGCAGAACGCAAAGCAACAGGCATCGTCGGCATCGTCGCCGGAAGGTTGAAAGAAACCTATTATAAACCTGTCATTGTCCTTGCCATTAATGGCGATGCAGCGACTGGTTCCGGGCGTTGTATTGAAGGAATGAACCTTGCCAATAGTCTCGTCGCCTGCACTGATTTGCTCGTGAAACATGGTGGACACGCAGCGGCAGCAGGGTTAACAATCAAAACCAGAAATATTCCCAAATTCAAGGACGCTTTCAACGCATACGCTTCTGAGCATCTGACAGAGGAGGCACTCCAACCGAAGCTGGACCTTGAATTTGAAACGCATCTCTCACTTTTGACGTTAGACACCCTAAAGGAACTTGAGCAGTTTGAACCCTTTGGACAGCAGAATCCAGCGCCGCTTTTTGGCAAACGGCGCGTTAAAGTTATTGACGGCACTCCCCGAACAATGGGACAGGATGGAAGCCACCTGAAAATGTTCGTCAGCGACAGTGGCGTGAAACATTGTGCGATCGCTTGGCGGGCTGGAGACCAACTCGTCACATTCAACCGACCCAACCTATCGCTTGATGTCGCTTTTTCACCACAAATCAACGAATGGCAAGGCACCCGATCTGTACAACTGGTCCTTAAAGATTGGGAGGTACACGCAGAAGGTAGGAACATGAACTGGGATGTATTTCCTAAACTTACAGATGAATCACCCGCAAAGTTTGTTGACAGACGTAACACCACCAAAAAAAACTATCTTTTAAAGTTGCTTGCGCGGGAGGAATCTTGTATAATTTATGTACAAGATGAAGATATGCTGGACAGTCTACTCACGAGGCTCCTACCGGAGAGCATTGAGGGGATCGCTCGGCACGATGAGACGACGACAGCGACGGAGGAAACCGAATTAGCACAACAACTCGCGCGCGGTGAACTCCGAACTATCGCTTCAAGCACCCTTGTGGCGAATCCTGACATGTTCCCATTCGTGAAGCATATCGTCTTTTGTCATCTCACGCCGAGTCCAGACCTCTTTTTCAAACGGTGTGCACCGGCTTTCGCAACGGATGATACCTCTTTTCTACATCTCATCTACGGCGACGCAGATGGAACGGCGATGCAGAATTGGGTCGCTAAGAAGTATCCCGAAAAAGCCGAATTACAGAAATTGTACGGAGGCATACGTGAAATTGTCCAATCCAACGGAGCGGACGGATACGCTGAGACCGCAATACTGAATGGTACGCTCGGCGTACCTGCCACAGTTGAAACCGGACTCACCATCTTTGAAGAATTGGGGTTCATTGAACGGTGTGGGGAACCAGGGCAGAGACTTGTGAAACTCTGTCCTGCTGAGAAAACTGAACTATCCCGTTCACCAACTTACTTAAAAGGCAACTTGATTAAACAGACCTATCCCTCTTTTGTTGAATTTCAGTTAAAAGAAAACATTGAATCTATGTGGGGACGGATAGAACATGAGTATCAAATCACTGATTAATCAGATTCAATCCTATAATCCTGAAGCGGAAATTGAACTTTTTGAACGTTGTTACCGTTTCGCGCAAGAGGCACACAAAGGACAAAAACGGAAGTCGGGTGAACCGTATTTCACGCACTGCGTTAAAACCGCTGAAATACTCGCTGAACTCCGGTTAGATACGCACACAATCTGCGCCGGACTGATGCACGACCTCCTCGAAGATACCGGGATCACACGCGAAGAGCTACAAGTACGCTTCGGCGCGAATATCGCAAATCTTGTTGAAGGCGTTACGAAGATCGGGCAGTATAGACCGAATGTCGCTTCCGCGGCTGCCGCCGCGGTTACCACCGTCGAGGACCGCATTCACAGGAAAACGCAAGCCGAAACCTACCGAAAACTCCTCTTAGCGACTGCGGAAGATATGCGCGTCATCCTCATCAAACTCGCTGACCGGGTTCATAACATGGAGACGCTGAGATTCCTAACGAGCGAAAAGTGTCAACGCATCGCCAAAGAGACATTGGAAATCTACGCGCCCATCGCACACCGATTGGGGATCTGGCGACTCATGAGCCGCCTTGAAGACCTCGCATTCAAACATCTCTATCCCGGCGAATACCGAAAAATTGCCGAACTCCTGAATCAGAAGCTCGCTGAGCGCGAAGCCTATTGTGATAAAATGGTCAAACAGATTCGTCAGGTCCTCGAAAAACGCGGTATCTACGCCGATGTCCACGGTCGAACGAAACACATCTACAGCATCTATCAGAAAATACAGAAAGGGACACCTTTCAACGAAATTCGAGACCTCATCGGACTACGCATCCTCGTCAAAAACGAAGCAGATTGCTATATCGCACTCGGCGCACTCCATCAAAGATGGAACTACCACCCCGACCGACTCCGAGATTGGATAGGAAATCCAAAGAAAAATGGGTATCAATCGCTCCACACAACGATCCTTGACGAAGGTAAAACCGTTGAAGTCCAGATTCGCACCTACCAAATGCACAAGGTCGCTGAAGACGGAATCGCCGCACATTGGAGCTACAAGGAAGGCGTACCGACAAGCGCACAAGGGCTCTCAATCTTCGCAAATTATAAACAGATTCTTGAAGATATTCAGGAGACACAGGATAGCCCACATCAGTTTGTGGCATCGATGAAATTGGAACTTTTTCAAGACGAGGTTTATGTGTTTTCGCCTAAGGGCGACCTGTTTACACTACCCGCAGGCGCAACTGTCATCGATTTCGCCTATAAAATCCATACCGACATCGGACACACATGTGTCGGAGCAGAGGTAAACGGGTCTATCGCACCCATCCGACGCGTGCTGGAGAACGGTGACCAAGTCAATATTCGGACACAGCCGAACGCGAAACCGAGTCGAAGTTGGTTGTCTTATGTCAAAACCGCTGCAGCACGGAATAAGATTAGGCACTGGTTCCAAAAGAAAGATAGAGCGGACGCACTCGAATTAGGGAAGAAATTTCTTGCAGCAGAACTACGGGTCTCCTACCTTAACGCACGCGATTGCCTGAACTCTCCAAAACTCCTTGACATTGCCAAACAACTGAATCTCAAAAATCTTGAAGAACTCTTCATCCGTATCGGTAACGGGTATGAGTCCGCTACGCACGTTGTCAACCTCTTAAAACCTGAGATTCCCGAACCGGAGACCAAGCCTGCTGAGGACGCTGATCGCAAACGGAAATCTGCTGGACCAGCCGTCCAACTCGAAAATGATATCGACTTAGGGATGATGCGGATCATGAAATGCTGTAACCCGATCCCCGGAGATCAGGTCGTCGGGTACCTCACCCGTGGACGCGGTGTTTCTGTGCATAGGGCCGGATGCGTCCGTATCCTCGACGAGCCAGAGCGGCTCCTAGCTGTCAAATGGACTGAGAAACCCCCCGCCGAAATCGAAAACCAACCCCCTGATGTTTACCCCGTCAAAATCCTTGTCGAATGCAGCGATCGTCCCGGAATGCTCGGTGAAATCACGACTGCCATCGCACAATACAAGGTAAATATCCGCTGTGGAACCTTCCAACCCTCAACTGTTCATCTTGACCCAGCAGCTTCCGACAATCTAACAATAGATGTGACAGGTGCTGAGCAACTTGATAGGGTCATGCAAGGGATCCTACAGTTGAAAGGGGTACAACGCGTCACCCGCATCTCCTAAAACCGATCTATGATATATAAATAGCCTGATATTGGGGGATAATCTTCGGATTGTAATGCGCTATGCAACCGGACTGGGCATTTTGGAGATAACTTTTTCGACTTTTCCACTACGCAGACATTTTGTACAGACACGGATCCGCTTCGGACCTGACTCCGTTTGAACCCGAACCCGTTGAAGATTCGGCAGCCAACGCCGCTTCGTGTGTTGATCCGAGTTACTAATCCGGTGACCCGCCATCGGTCGTTTGCTACAGATCGTACAGACGCGTGACATCTTGATCCCTCCTTTTTCCTCTATAAAGTGTTGGTCAAACCTAAACATTAATGATACCACAATTACAGCCAAAAAGCAAATTTTCTTTAAAAAGAAAATAGTCACGACTTTTTTTCGAGAATCTGATATACTATATTTTGGAATTTTTCCCAAACCGATTTGATAAACGCGCAGCTACAACGACACGCCAAATGGAGGAGAACCATTTTCTCATCGCTTCACACACATCAAAAAATATGAAAGTTGCTTATATTACCGCAGGTGCAGCTGGCATGTACTGCGGAACCTGTATCCATGACAATATGGTCGCCACAGTTTTGAAGAAGCAGGGGCATAACGTCACACTGATTCCTACCTATACCCCTACCCGAACTGACGAAGCAAATGTCAGCATGGACCGCGTCTTTTTCGGCGGTATTAACGTCTATCTTCAACAGAAACTCTCCATCTTTAGGCACACGCCGTGGGCAATCGACAAACTGTTTGACAACCCGGCACTCCTAAACGGACTCTCACGATTCAGCGGCTCAACCGATGCAAGCGACCTTGGCGAACTCACGGTTTCTATGCTCCGAGCCGAACACGGACACCAAAAAAAGGAACTAACGAAATTAGTCAAATGGCTCGCTGAGGAAAACAGACCCGATATCGTTTATCTCACCAACTCTATGCTCGTAGGATTCACGACTCAGATAAAGAAGGCATTAGATGTACCTGTTGTGTGCGCACTCCAAGGCGAAGACATCTTCCTCCAAGATTTAATTGAACCCTACAAGACAGAAGTGTTAACTCTCCTGCGGAAACGCGCAGCGGAGGCAGACGGCTTCGTCGCACCCTGCGATTACTATGCACAGTTTATGGCGGACGCCTACCTCGCCGTCCCTGTCGATAAAATCGACATTGTTCCGCTCGGACTCAACATGGATGGACACGGCATGCTTGTCGAAAAACCGGAACCTCCGCCTTTCATTATCGGTTATTTGGCGCGCATCTGCCCCGAAAAGGGATTACATATCTTAGTAGACGCTTTCCTAAGAGTCGCAGAGGCGTTCGGTGCCGATAACGTCCAACTGCATGTCGCGGGGTACCTTGGCAAAAAAGATGAACCCTATCTTGAAGAACTCATCAACCAAATCCAGGAAGCCGGGTTATCAAACAGTTTTGTACATCACGGCGAGGTAACGCGGACAGAAAAAATCGATTTTCTCAACCGACTCCATGTCTTCTCTGTTCCCACGGTTTACCGCGAATCCAAAGGGTTATCCATCATAGAATCGCTCGCCAACGGGGTGCCGGTCGTCCAACCGCATCACGGCACGTTTCCAGAGATGCTTGACGCAACCGGTGGTGGCATCCTCGTAGAGCCTGAATCTCCTGAAGCACTGGCGACGGGGATCATGGAACTCCTTAACGATGCTGAGCAACGGGAACACCTCGGAGAAACCGGAAGAATCAACACCCATCAGAAATTTAACGATACAGCCATCGCAGAGCAACTCTTGAAAGTATTTGAAAAATATACCTGATATGTCAAGCGTCAATGTACTTGACCAGCACGTACCGAAACAATCGGAAAGGAATGTATTATGTCTAAAGCGTGGCTAATTTTTGTTTTCATGACTGTGTCATCTTGGGGACTCTACGGCGTATTTCTACATCAAGGACAAGTCGCTATGGGGGATCTCAAGGTTGACCCTAATGTGCGCTACAAAGCGTTTCTCTTTGTCGGGCTTGCCTACCTTCTCGCAGCGGTCATCGGCTCTGCCTTGATGCTCATCGTGAACGGTTCTGACTGGCAGTTTACAGGAAAAGGTGTGTCCTGGTCATTCTTAGCGGGGCTTGTCGGCGCGATTGGTGCGTTCGGCGTACTCCTCGCCTTCGGGGCGCGTGGAAGACCCGCCGTCGTGATGTCCATTGTGTTTGCAGGCGCACCTATTGTAAACGCCGTCGTTGCGACGCTATCGCATCCCCCCGCAGGCGGTTGGGGAGCCGTCCGATGGCAGTTTGTCGCAGGTATCCTCCTCGCAGCACTCGGTGGATGTCTCGTGATGCTTTATAGACCGACCTCCTAACGTCAGAAAAGAAAGGCACTGGACCTAATATATGCGTACAGGACTTACGCATAACATAATTACTCAGAACGGGAAGAATGGAAGAAAGGGAAGGATGGAAACCCCTTTCATCCTTCTACTCTTCCAATCTTCCGATCCTTCAGCGGCTGAACACTTTCACCTTCTTTCTTTTCCACTTGTTCATTTTCACTAAAAAACATATTTCTTACTATCCTTTTAACGTGACATGTCTCTAATAGAATAGAAGAGGAGTATTGTCATGCATTCTGTGGAATTGATTGAGGCGAGCGATGCCGAATTAGTTGTAGCAGCACTCGCCGGTAATACACAAGCGTTCGATGTGTTAGTGAACCGCTACCGACGCGCCATGCTAACGGTCGCACAGCAGATCGTCAGGAACCCTGCCGACGCAGAAGATGTCGTACAGGACGCACTTTTACGAGCTTTTGAAGCACTACCACAACTCTCTGACCTGAATCGGTTTAGCGCGTGGCTGCATTCTATCACTCGCAACCGTGCCTTGCGTTACTACAGAAATAGTGATCGTTATCAACCCCAAGAAGATATGGAACCCTATCTGAATAGAGTATCGGATACATCGGCGGCAGATCCCGCTAACATTGTTGAGGCCGAATCAACACTGCAATCGGTTAGAGATGCCATCAAGGACCTACAACCAGACTTTCAGGTAGTTATTGAACTTTACTACTGGGCAGAGATGCCCCAGAAACGGATGGCTGAATTTCTATCCTTACCGCTGACAACCGTTAAATGGCGACTCCGCAAAGCGAAGGAGCAACTCAAAACAATCTTAGAAAGACGCGGCTACGGTGAGGATGTATAAGGAGAAGAAACCGTGGAACAACACAGGCAGGAACGACAACAAGAGCTTAAGGGGCTGTTTCACATGTTGGAGCATACCGCAAAAATCGCAGAGGATGCAGCTCTAACGGATACCTTTACTGACGGCGAAACGCGATGCATCACACAATACAATAATGTATTGACGCGATTGAATAGCCTTGACGCTGTGCCTGATGGACTTTTTGACGAACTTCAGACCGATGCCTCTTTTAGTCAAATCGCAATCGCTTGCCATCAACTCGCAGCATATCTCAACGAAGAATTGGATACAGTCGCCGATTTCAAGGGATGGTTCACCACTTTTTTCGGAAAACGGTTCATGGAAAACCTAACCGAGGAACTAACGGATAAACCCATCGGAGACCTCATCCGTAAAGCCGTGCCGGATTTCTTAACTGAGACAACGTTAGAAGACATCGTCGAAACTTTCCCGGTAACAGCCGGCGGGAGACTGACGATTGATACTGACTGCGGTGGGATTGATGTCCAGAGCACAGAAGACGATACCGTCTCAGTCCACATTCAACGCGCCGCACAAATAAAAGCGAATCGACGAGCAGCGGAAATCCTCAAGAACCTGGATGTTCAGATAACACATGAAGCATCCGACGTTAAAATTGAGGCGAAATTCACAGGGGACGCGAGACGGTGGCAGAAACGGCAAAACGACCTCGATGTTCAGTTCGATATCCGCGTGCCACGGCAATACAACCTCGACTTGAAAACCGCATGTGATGACATTGCCGTCGCAAATATTACAGGGGACGTAAATGCAGAGACATTCCGCGCAGGACTTCGGCTTCAAGATATTACCGGACGGATTGATGGGCGCACATCCATTGGGAATATTGATCTCAAGGCGTTTAATGGAGATGTCGTACTTCAAACCAAGGGTGGAAATATTGGAATTGCGGCCGGTGCTGGTGATGTCAAAGCCGAAACATCAGCCGGAAACCTCGAAGTCGTTCATGTCATAGGGGCAGTCAACGGTCAAACCTCTGGCGGTAATATTACCTTACAGGGCTGTAAAGGCGGCGCAGACCTGAAAACTGCCGGTGGGAGTATACGGGTAGAAAACGACAGACCCGTCTTGGCAAAAACATCTGGCGGTTCTATCCACTGCGAACTACGAAAGGTATCCGCTGCGAGTCAGAGTCTACTCCTTGATCTGGAGACAATGGGGGGCAGTATAAATGTCTCTCTCATTCCAGATATCGATGCAAGGGTCGAAGCAAAGGTACTCGGAGGTTCAGTGACAACAGAACTTCCGGTATCCGTGGAGGCAGACGGAACAGTAAAACCGGATCAGTTACGCGGAACCATTAATGGCGGCGGACCCCTACTACGGCTCCGATCCGTCGGCGGAAATATTATACTGCGAAAAATTGAAGACGAGAGTCCAGCAGAAGCGTAAAGTGTTCTGGATTTACACGAATCCTTATTGGAGAATAATCATGGGTTTACTATCAATCTTGAGTTTCGTTTGGGGAATATTGGCTGTTCTTGGAATGGCAGTCGGTCTCATACCCTTCCTCGGGTCCCTCAATTACCTTAACATTCCATTTGCTGTATTCGGCTTGCTTTTCAGTATTCTTAGTATTATTCTGTCTTCGAGGAAAGAACTCGCTATCGTTGGGTGTATCCTTTGTGCTATCGCTATTTTTTTAGGAGCCATCCGGCTCGTCTTAGGTTTCGGTATTTTTTAATGCATTTAGGACTTACGCATGATGCTCTTTTGTACCACAAACTTTCCAGTTTGTGCTGCCAGAACGCTCGGTTTTCCGAAAAATCTCATCTAACAGAACCGCCTACAGCCAAAATTGCGTAAGTCCTGTGCATTTTCATCTTCAGAAAATGTGACATCTTCATGTATCTCCGGCATGGGCAATTCGCGCTGGATGGAAGGAAACGGTTTTCGGTGAGGACGCTAATCTGGCAAAATCCGATACCCTGTGCTAACGCCAGTCGTCATACCGATAATCGCCCAGAGTCCGGCGCACGTCATCTCCCCGATAACCAATCCGAGGAATACGGGTCTCGCACTCCGATACGCCTTCAACCCACCATATTTCACGATGCTAAACTTCAGTCCCCATCCCAAGAATATAGAGAACCAGAGTTTAAACGTCGCCCAAGAACTCAGCATCGTGTAACCAAGCGGATGCAGGGGCCACCACACAAAGGTCTGACGCATCCACATTAAGAAAGCGGTGAAGGCACCCCCGACGACCATGAACCCGGTATTTGTCCAATTCGTGCTTGTCTTTGGACTCGTCAGAAGTCCTTCAAGTTGCCGCATAAACCAACTGCCGCCGGTGTACGGTGCGCCGTGTGCGTAGCTAACCTTGATTGCGGAATAGTAAGACACCGCGAGTCCGATAACCATAGCGGCCCCCATGGCGATCAGAAGCTGCCGCCGTTTGACGCGCACCTCATCTGCTGCTTTCAATCCGTTCATAATGTTCGGCATCATGAATTCACGCAGATCTAACGTCAGACATACCGGGTGCATCATCATGGATGTCAATGTAGACGGATGGATTTTTGAGGTGCCGAGCGTTGTCAAGAAAAAACTCTGCGGTGAAAACGACGGATTGATGAACGGGATACCGCCGTTGATGACCTGCCACGTTAGCACGATATACATCGCCAGCAGGAATAGAACGAAACCGAGGGCGAATAAAAGCGACATCCCCATCAAATGATTAAAGAACACAAGTACACAGATACCACCGATGAGACCGAAAATCGTAACGCTATGCGGAAGTGCTTCGTCGGAAGAACGGAACTGGAGCATGTTTTTAATGTGATGCCTCGATTTCCAGAGAGCGATGCCGACAAACATCAAGCACGCGCCTGCCTCCTGCGCAGCACTAAACGATTTACCCGTCCATTGGACACCCGGCCCTGAAGTGAGTTGGAAACCGAACATCACGCCTAAGAGGCACTGCAGCTTGTAAAATATGAAGAAGAACCATATACTAAACGACACCTCCAAGGTCAGCAGATAACTGAACCCTACCATCGACCAGAAGACGACAATCTGAAATGGACGCAGCGCATTCCAAGGACGTTCAACGAGGTGCGGATCGAGCCAAAAATCGCGTGGGATATGTGGCGCGGCGGGAAAAAACGTGTGCAGACCGTTCATCGTGTGCCAGAATACCGGAAACGCGAACCCGAACCAGAGCGCGCTATTCTTAAAAAGCGGACCAAGGCTACCGCTACCCTGTGCCGCCATTTCTGCCGGCAATTTAACAAGCGGGAAGGCGCAACGTTCATGCTCCACCCATTGCTTACGAAGCAGAACAGAGAGACAGATCATCACAAAGTAGACGACCAAGACATAAGCGCTCCACGTCAGAATCGGGACTGTCCAAGCGCGCCACGGCACCGGCTCATCTGCAAATAGACCCTCAAAGAACGAGCTCGCAGCACTGTGATCTTGTACCACACGCCAGTATGGAATATAGTGATGAAATAGAGATTCCCAGTCGTTTTCCGGTGTGGCGAGATAACGATAAGCCACCATCGGACTAAGGGCATAGCGCATCATCCCCGATGACGGGATGCCTGCAGGCGCCAGCATAATACACCAAATCGTGACAAGTTCTCCCGCCGAAAACGCCGAGCCAGGATAAAACCGTTTTAAAAGGACATTGACACCCAACACAAAAATCGTCAGCACAAAGAAGGGACCGACCGGAAAGTGTCCACCTGCAAGAAAGATGTTACGAATAACATAATCGTTATAAGGCGCGAGAAAACATTCGGTAGTGGCACACGCCAAACCGATCAGCACCGCACGCCATGTGAGGCTATTTCTAACCTGTTGCTGAATCAATGAGTTGCCTTCCTCTGTTTCTATGCTGCCAATTTTCCGAAAATCAGTATATCACACTCCCTTCTTTTTCTATAGAATAATTTTGACAGAGGGATTCCGTTCTTCTGTAAAAGAGATTGTAATCCAGATCAATCGACGGATTCAGTCGTGATAAAAAGATTGACATCCTGCTACCCAAAAAGGTATAATACTCGTCAGAACCTTAAATATGTTTTTCATGCTCCACGGCAGAGGAGAAACACCGATGCAGACGCACACAAATAGACGCGATATATCTTATGCACCCACAGATACAGCAGACCTCTACCCTGATACGGACGGTAAACCGATGGCAGCAAGCGACCTCCACTTGGAAATCCTCATCTGGCTTATACAGGCACTGCGGGAACATTTTGCCGATACGCCCGATACTTACGTCTCCGGTGATATTCTCACCTATTACACCGAGGGCAACCCTCGTGATGTCGTTGCCCCCGATGTTCTCGTCTCTTTCGGCATCGGGAAAAAGCGGCGACACACATACAAAGTCTGGGAAGAGGGCAAAGTCCCAGATTTTGTGATGGAATTCTCAAGTAAGACGACCTATCAGAACGACCTCACCCATAAGAAGGCACTCTATGCTGCGCTCGGCATATCGAACTATCTACTCTATGATGCCGAGGCACTTTATCTGTCTCCACCGCTCATGGGATTTCGGCTTGTAGCGGGTGTGTATGTGCCGATAGAACCGGGTGCTGATGGGTGTATCCATTCAGATGTTATCGGTTTAGATTTCGTTATAGAGGAGGGTCGTTTGCGGGTTTACGATCCCATGGGAGGCGAGTGGCTGCAAACACCGGCGGAGGCACACGCTGCCCGTGCCGACCGGGAAGCGATTGCACGTCAGCAGCAGCACGCCCGTGCGGAAACCGCCGAAGCCCGTGCGGAAACCGCTGAAGCAGAAGTCGAACGCCTTCGAGAACAACTTGCACGCTTACAGGCACGCCGTTCAGGAGAATAGAGATATTCCGGTCACCCGAATAGACAGACACTCCCAGTTTGGGTGACACCCGTTCAACCTAATGGATACTACTATCAATTTTTCGCTAAGCGAATATCTTAACAAATACTTCAAAGTGCCACTTCATACCGTGTTCGCTTTGCTCACACTTGCACTTCTCCCGATATGCAGCGAAGCGGAAATCTATGCCTATAACAACGGCGACCAGATCGTTACGATTAAAGGGCTTCGCCTCGATCCATCGTCGCTTGATCCGGGGATAAATCGGTATATCCCACATAATGGCGGAAACGATTTCATCATCATGAAGCAGTTCGATAAAAACTGCGGCCCCAACAGCGTTCAGATGCTACTTTACTACCACAGAAAACATCGAAGACTCAAGGATGTCTGGAAAGCAGCTGGCATCCGAACCGTCACATTCGGAACATCACCCATCGAACTCCGAAAAGCACTTAACGAATTGGATGTCAGCGCACACTGGTACATCAGTAAAACCCTTGACGATGTACGACGCTACATCAGAAACAATCGTCCACCTATCCTGCTCCTACGACTCTCAAATACGGGGTATCATTGGGTTGTTGCTGTAGGCTATGATACACGCCGGAACGAAATTCTCATCGCCGATCCAAACGGACGATTTGAGTGGTGGGACGCTGAACAACTTAACGCTAATTGGACCCTGGAATGGCTGCCGGAATTTGAAGTGGGGGATGGCGAATGGTACGAATTCCAAGTCGACGTGGGACTCTTTAATCGGTTTCACCTCAATCCAAATACAGTAATCGTTCCGTTAGAAGCACCATCCTTTGAAACAAGTTACCTTGATTACTGGTCGGATATGCAGGCGATTGAAATCCACGGTGAAACCGTGTTTTGGGGTGACACACGCCAATGGGAAGAGACACTTACATTCCAGAATCCGTTTAGTATTGTACAGGTCTCGGACATTGAATTGCTGACGTCCACAGGCACAGCAAGTGTAAATGGATGGGAACGCGTAAATAACCGTTCAATTAGCGTCTGGGGTGAGATTGAAGACGGGTGGTTCTTACGCGGCAAATTGTGGGTCATCGTTCGGACTTTCTACTTCAACGATGCCGATCCACTTGCAGAGAGAGACACTGCTAAAGCACCCTCTGTACGACCCGCGGAGACATCCGTCTTGCCAAACTATCCCAACCCTTTCAACCCAGAAACGTGGATACCGTATCAGTTAGGGAAACCGGCGGATGTTAGCGTGTCTATCTATTCTGCAGATGGGAAGTTGGTCAGAATGCTTGCGTTAGGACATAAACCGGCGGGCGTCTACTACGACAAATCCCGCGCGATCTATTGGGACGGTAGAAACAGACAAGGTGAACCCGTCGCAAGCGGTATCTATTTCTACACCTTCACTGCTGGCGATTTTACAGGCACAAAGAAGATGCTCATTCGGAGGTAAAATTTGGACGGACGCACCAGGGATTTATTTTTAAATAGTAAAACCCGAAAATAAGTTGACACTTCAAGATAACATTTGACATCCCCCCAGGCTTCCAGTCTTCTAACCTTCCGATGAAAATTGTCCAAATTTTAGTAGTCATGTTAAGACTTTATCGTTTTTAATTTGACAAATTAAAAATTTGTTGTATTATAACCTAAGTTGCCACCTTGTAGCATAACCTGTTAGGTTGTGTATCTTCGCGCCGAAAATAACACGGAACACGCCGAACTTTTCGGAAAAATGAATGCTGCTTGCTGAAAAATGTTAGCCGTGGGTCTAAAATCATAAAACGCAGCCGCTGTATAATTGCGAACAATATTACGTCAGTGACCCCGCCCTAAAGGACGGGGAAACCTGTCCAATACGGTAGCCGAACCTATAGGTTGGACGCGGGTAACTCATTGACTACAGTAATATATCGCAGTATCTTGGTATGGTAGCCAGCACAATGTTTCGGATGCTCCCCAAGTCTGATTC
>JAJDTJ010000063.1 GCA_022827225.1 Candidatus Poribacteria bacterium
TTGTTTTTGCCACCTTATTCACCCGATTACAACCCGATTGAACACGACTTTGCGAATATAAAACGTCTCAGAGAATACAATGCTGATAGAACTATTGATGAAGTCATAAACATGTATCTTTAATTCTAACGCTTACTATAATCTCCTTCTGCCACGCCAGTAGGCGAACTGGCGAAGATAGTAACCGAGATTTTTGTGGATTTTCTCGAACTCTGGCACAAACGGACACCTTCCGCCGAGGACAGCCAGTTCCGACTTGGCACGCGTCATAGCGACATAGAAGACACGACGCTCCTCTGTCAGTGTGCTGTCGCGACGCGGAAAACGACGCTCCAGTGTGTTATGGACGAGGATAACCTTCTCCCACTCCCGACCTTTCGATTTATGGATTGTCGTTACTTCCGGTGCCGCAGGATGGTTGGCGAGCATCGCTTGAATCTGATCCGTTTCATAGTTGGTGCGCCCCAAAACGGCTATCTCTTGGGACGATTCCAATTCGCGTAATAACGTGGCTGCGACAGTTTCAGGGGTCGTCTCAACGATTTTGATGTGCTGTTGCATCGGGTTGTGAGCGCGGAGATTTTTGCGGATACGTGGTGCGTTGCGCTCAATCAACGCTCTGGCGTGTTCAACGATTGTCGATGTAGAACGGTAGTTGCGTGTGATTTCATATTTTGTTACGTCTTTCCGATCCGTGAATGCAAGCATAATCTCTGAGTTGCCACCACGGAACCCATAGATCGCCTGATCGTCGTCGCCGACAGCGAAGAGGTTTTCGGATAAAAGTTTAATCAGTCGGAAGTCAGCGGGTGCAATATCTTGGAACTCATCAACGAGGACGTACGGGTATTTGTCGCGGTAGATTTGACGGAGGTCAGGGTTCGTCTCAAGTAGGTTTGCGGCGTGGATGATCATATCCTCGAAATCGACTGCATTCGCTTCGGCTTTCCGGTTTTCGTATGTGATAGCGAATGCTCGCGCGACGGGATCGTCAAGTGTGTTTGGGTCGAACAACCCTGTGGTGACCTGTCGCTTCGCTCGCATGACAGTCTCTTTTACGTCATTGAAACGGTCGCGGAGATTCTCGAAATCGGGATGTATGTCAAAATTATCTTCATAAAGGATACCAAAATGCTGACAGAACATTTCGAGGAGGAGCTGGTTGCTATACTGCACCCGTAGCGGGTCGGCGCGGTTAAACACGCTTGCGCATTCTCTGTAGTATGCGATCCAGTGTGCTTCTCGGCGATTCGCCTTTTGTCCTCTGACCCATTCTATCACCTTGAAATTGAATTGTGTCTCTCCTTCCGATCGGATTGCCTGTCGGAGTCTATCGTTTGATGAATGGTCGAAGTGTTCTTTTTTCCGCCGTTCTGGGTTCGTAGTCTGTCCGATGTAACACTTGCCTGTCTGTTTGCTCTCAACTTTGTAGATAGCGACCTCGGTTGTGGCGGCTGCGCGTTCAATCTGCCTCCGTTCTTCCGCGACGATTTGATCAATCTGTCCCGACCAGATTTCCGGAATTCGTTTGAATCCTGCGCGTTGATAGTTTTCAGTGATAATGTCTTTACCGAAGGCGTGGAGTGTGCGGATGATAGGTTTGCCGGATGTGGTGTGGTTTGACGCTGTGAGAGCGCGTCCGATGCGGGTCTCCATTTCTTCAACGGCTTTTCTGTTGAAAGCGATGGCGAGGATATGTGCCGGTGGAATATTGTGTGTTTGGATGAGATTTAGAATCCGTGCCGTAACGACCGTGGTTTTACCGCTGCCAGGTCCTGCGATGACGATTGCGGGTCCTGTGACGTGGTTGACGGCGTTTTCTTGGTTTCTATCAAGTTGCATATTTGGGTAGATTAATTAAGTGCGAAAATCTCCAAAACTATCGGAGGTTTTCATGCGTAAACACACTTGAATGATAGCATTCTGAAATTTTCACAAAATCCCAAATTTTATCAAATTCTGGCGCGCTTGAATCGGTTGCTCAGCGTTCATCTGTAATGCTTCGACCGTTGCCCGACCTATTGGTGTCTGTCCTTCAATTTCGCCACTTTCTCGGTTTAAGAGAAAATGAGTCTGCCATTCGTCAATTCGAGGGTTGAAAAGCCTAACACCCATCCGTGTCAGTGGGTCAATCCATGTTTGGCGCGTAGCTTTGTGAGCGTTGCATTGTGAGCAGGCGAGTGCCAGATTGTTCAGCTCTGTCGGCCCGTTTGCCGCTATTGGCTTAATATGATCAACTTGAAAACGGGAAGTAGAAATTGATTGTGGATGTTGGCAGTACTCACACCGTTTATTTGCGCGGCTTGCCACTTTACCCCGTATCTGGTCACTTATACTCATTACCACGCCCACTTATGACAAAAGCCGTTTTCCTAATGTTTCGAGATTTTGGATTTGCAGTGCCTGTTCTTCAGCAAGGAGTGCTTCCATTTCTTGCTTCTCTTCCGATTCTAACACTCTTTCATTATTCAACACCAGAAGTTCTGTCAGACGTTCTTGTTTTTCTATAGCGAAAGATTCAAACCCGAAACTAACGTGTCCCTTTTCAATCATTTCAGCCACATCCATCTCTGTGCTTAAAATCTCGCCAGTGTTAGTATCGAGGAGAATCTCTCCAACTCTGGCAGGAGGATCAACGTTGGTAAAAACAGGAACTACCCATACAGGTGGAGTTGATTCTTTGAGAATAGGTTCCGTTGCCATCAAACATCTACCAGCGCGCCTTCGTAAAAAAGTTAGAGCGGTGTCTCTCACTTCATCGCGTTCGAGTTGAAACAACACAAAATTTTCAAGTGAAATTTTAGACCCTTTCGCTCGTTGCGTCAATTTTTCGTAGAGATAATCTGGCAAAGAGATCGTCAATGAACGCATATTGAATTCTCCAGCAATATTTTTGAACCTATATAAAAATTAAGCATTCTTTATAAGACATAATCGCCTCCATGTATAAGGATACCACAATTTGATTAACGCGTCAAATTTAACTCACTTCGGGATGCGCCGGACCCATAGCATCAGTGCGACATTCATCGCGCCGATAAAACCGAAGACGTAAGATTGGATGCCTGCTAATGTGTCAAGCGAGCGGACGAGGAAAGGACAGAAGATCGGTAAACCGAGTGCCACACAGGTGTAAAAAGTCAAAAGTTTTGAACCTTTTGCTTCCCAGAAGGTTATCTCCCGTTTTAGAACTTTTAAATATGATTGCTGCCACAACCGAGATGTCCACTTCCCTTGCATAAACCCTAAAGCGATCCCGAAACCAAAACCGAAACTTGACCAACGGAGATCAATACGGACGTCGTAAGAGAGAGCTACAACCCACAGCAGTTGTCCAAGCACCGAAAGCACTATAAACGCCCAAAAGATAGGCATCTTCATATAGAAAGGAAGGAGGCGACGTGTTAACTTATCCTGCATTTTTTATGGGCGCTTCGGAATACACTGTTTTTGAATAACAGCGTCTATTGTGCTAAAGATTCGCTTTGACGTAATTAACAGCGTTCTTGAAGATTGCGAGTCCGTCACCTTCTTCAGTCGCAGTGTCTTGTGCTTGTGAAAATCGAGTCCAGCGCGGGTGATTCCATTTCGTTAGAAACCGTTCGGGGTGTGGCATCAGACCAAATATCCTACCAGTCGTGTCACAGATACCGGCGATGTCGGCATCCGAACCGTTCGGGTTTTTCGGATATTCACTCTCGGCATACCGAAATACGACTTGATTGTTTGCCTCTAATTCAGCCAACACATCTGCGGGTGCGGTGAACCGTCCCTCAGCATGTGCAACAGGGAAATAGACGCTCGGTTTGATGTTTTTCGTAAAGACACACGGACTCTCTTGTGTCTCTAAATCTACCCACCGACACTCAAATTTTGCGGAGGTATTCATGGCGAGTGTGGCGCGCTGCGTCATCTGTGATGTGCCGTTAGCAGATGTGGATACGCCCGGTAACAAACCCGTCCGAACAAGGACTTGGAACCCGTTGCATATACCGATGACGAGTTTACCGTCCCCAACGAACCGGTTGACGGCATCTGTCAGTTTATGTTTCATCTCGACTGCCAACAGTATACCCGCTGAAATGTCATCACCGTAGGAGAAACCACCCGGAATAGCGAGGATCTGATAGTCGGATAGGTTAACTTTACCAGAGATGAGGTTTTGGATATGGACTAACGCTGTCTCCGCACCGGCGAATTGGAAAGCGGTATCCGTTTCTGCGTCGCAGTTAGTCCCTGCGGTTCGTAAGATGAGTACTTTAGGTTGCGTCATTATTGCCCCTTACTATGTTTAACACACGTTTCGCTTAAAGGTTACGAATGCAAAGGTGTTTGCCATGCGGATTTAAGGACATCAATTGCGGTCTCAATGATCGGATGCCGTGATTTCCCTGTGATGACGAATTCCGGTGCCGCTGTGACGGTGCCGAGGTAGCCTATCGGTACGCCTGACATGTGGTTTTCGTAAGCGTCTCGGTGTTCCGGTTCAATCTCGACAATAAAACGGCTGTTCGATTCAGAAAACAGGAGATAGTCGTCAGCCTCGGTCTCATCGCCTGTCGGGATGTTATCAAGATTCAACGTCATTCCGTATCCACCAGCGAACGCCATCTCTGCCGCTGCTACACCGATCCCGCCTTCAGAGCAGTCGTGACAAGAACGCACCAACCCACTCTTAATAGCACTGCTGAGCCGTTCCATCGTCAACTTGGCTTCATCGGGCCGGACGACAGGTGCGCTGTTGCCGATAAACCCGTGGATACCGAAGTAGTGTGAACCGCCTAATTCAGTGTATGTGTTGCCGACGACATAAATGAAATTGCCGGGTGCTTTTACATCCATTGTAACGGCGTTACGGATGTCTGGGATGACACAAATCGCGGATATAAGGAGCGTTGACGGAATCGCCTGTTGCTCGCCGGTTGTTGTATCTCGGTATTCGTTATAGAGGCTATCCTTCCCGGAGATGAAGGGGGTGCCGTAGGCGGTTGCGATGTCATAACACGCTTTCGCTGCTCGGACTAACTCGCCGAGGCGGTCCGGTTTGTCCGGGTTCCCCCAGCAGAAATTGTCTAACAACGCCGTCTTTTCGAGGGTTCCACCGACAGCAACGATGTTGCGTAAAGCCTCGTCAATTGCGGATGCCGCGCTGAGATACGGGTCCACGTCGCTATATTTTGGGTTAATACCGTTGGCGATGATGACCCCTTTACGGCTCCCTAAGACCGGCGTGATAACGCATGCATCGCTGGGTCCATCGTTTGCCACACCGACGAGCGGGTTGATAACCACACCACCTTGCACACCGTGGTCGTATTGGCGAATGACGGATTCTTTACTGGCGATGTTCGGACTCGCGAGCAGTCGTTTGAGATCGTCCGTGTAGGAGGGGTCTCCAACCCCGATGCCTTCGTCTCGGGACGGCATTTCTGGATGCTTCGGTGGCTGCCAAACCGCCGCTTTCACAGGCTTCGGGAGTCCGTTATGTAGGAATTCCATCTCTAAGTCGGCGACGATCGCGCCTTCATAGAAAACCTGTAACTTGTGTGTATCCGTGAAAGTTCCGAGGACGGTGGCTTCAACGAATTCCGCCTCACAAATAGTTATCAGTTCCGATAGGTTTTCGGGTGGCACGGCGATAACCATGCGTTCCTGTGCTTCGGAGAGCCAGATTTCCCATGGGGCGAGTCCTTCATATTTCAAGGAGACGCGTTCGAGGTGTACCTCTGCGCCTATATGTGCGCCCATCTCACCGACAGCGGACGAGAACCCTCCCGCGCCGCAATCAGTTATGGAGCGATATAGGTTGCGGTCGCGTGCTTGTAACAACGCATCAACGATCTTTTTCTCCATAATCGGGTTGCCGATCTGTACGACGCTGCCGAGTCCCTCGGAGGTATCATCAAGTTCAGCGGAGGAGAAGGTTGCGCCGTGGATTCCGTCGCGTCCGGTTTGTCCGCCGATTGCGACGACGAGATCCCCAGGTTCAACGGATTTTTCACATCGGTTTCTCGGTATGAGTCCGACGTTTCCACAAAAGACGAGTGGGTTTGCGGTGTAGCGGGTGTCAAAGAGGATAGCACCGTTGGCTGTCGGAATGCCCATCCGGTTGCCGTAGTCGCGCACACCAGCAACGACCCCTTTAAAGACGCGTTTCGGATGAAGTGTGCCTTTCGGCAGCTCCGAATAAGACATGTCCGGCATCCCGAAACAGAAGACATCTGTATTCAGGATCGGTTTTGCACCAAGTCCGGTGCCGAGTGAATCGCGAATCACACCACCGATCCCGGTCCCCGCACCCCCGTAAGGTTCAATCGCTGACGGGTGGTTATGCGTCTCGACTTTGAAGACGAGGTTGAATGTATCATCGAATTCGATGATGCCAGCGTTATCTGAAAAGACTGAAACGCACCACGGCTTCGCTATTTCCTCGGTTGCACGTTGAATGTAGCTCGGGAACAAACCGTCAATCTGTTCAGGTTCTTTTTCTTCTTCGGAATAGCGGATGATGCTTTTAAACGTTTTGTGAACGCAATGCTCAGACCAAGTTTGGGCGATGGTCTCTATTTCTACATCGGTTGGGTTGCGTCCTAACGCGCCGAAATGCATCTGGATCGCCTTCATCTCGTTGAGATTTAGGGACAGTGTTCCCTCTCGACTGATACGCATTAATTCTGCATCATCCGCATTTAGAATATTTATTTCGTTAACCGTACTGGACATCACTTCCTCCACTATTTACTCGTTGTCTTCTTGAAGAGATTTTGCTGCAAATATTGTCAAGCATAATTCTTCGTTAAAGAGTTCATAAACAGGTGTTTTTCCACTTAATTGCTCACTTTCGTTCAGAATGATACCGATGCCTTCACCACGTCGTTCTAAAAAGTGTCTCCGTTTCACCTGTTTCCCATCACGATCATCTAAAGCAATTTCCGATAGTAAACGCGATAAGAGTTCATTACGCGTGGCTTGGCTATAGGGTAACTTATCAATTGTTACAGTATTTGCTAAGGCACCTGGGGAATATAACTCAAGTCGATCCGTAAACATGAACAATCGAATTTTTGAACTATATTTTGAATAATCCCTATGCACAACTGCGTTAACGATTGCCTCAAAAACAGCGCGCATGCTGTATTGAGGTTGGTCTATCCTTCCAATTTCCTTACGCGCGGATACCTCGTTATGTTTTTGAACAAATTTAAAGGCATCTATAATCTGCTGGTCGAGTGGCCCTCTAAAATCTTTTGCATCAATCTGGTAGTTTGCATCCTTTTCCTTACCTCTATAATAAACAGCTTGAATAAAACTGTTATACAGGAAATCATCAGGTGTGTCGTGACACATCAAAATGCCAGCGACAGAAGCACGGATATCCCGACCTTCTTCAACGAGTAAAGTTCTTTTCAGGAGTAGGTCTTTTATGTCATCTTCAGTGGCATCTTCTGTGATGAACCGGCGATAGAGCACTTCCCTTAAGGTTGACTTATGTGTATTTGGGACGGGTAGTTTTTCAAAAGGAATTGTGCGTGGTTGTGATCGGGTTTGAAACAGTCGTGCTAACTGTTCTGTGGACATCTCTTTTTTGCATTTTTCTTTACGTGTGAAATAACCGTTAGGAGATTTATGAACAAAAAAACTGCGCGATACGGCAATTTTCAGTAGGTTTTTACCATCAAACCGTAGCTTCTCTGTGAAGATGGGAACGATAGGTTCGATGTTGTCATTGCATATTTCAACAACTGTTTTTTCTACGCTATTCAGTTCTTGCAGTTCAAGTCCAACAATTTCCCTATAGTCGTCAACACCGATAAGAATTACACCACCTTCGGAGTTTGCAAAAGCAGCAATCTCATCTGCCAGGCTGTCTCTGTGAGGCATCTCTCTTTTGAATTCAATCGTCGAGTCCTCACCAAGCATAATTTTTTCTATCAGTTCGGTTAGACTGTAAAGCATGACTAATCTCCAAGATGAATACGCCTAAAACGTTTTTCAAATGCTCTTCTCTACCTTCAAGAACATTGCATATTGCCTTTCGTCCTTCTTTTCACGGTGACTTTGACCAATCCAGCGGTGTGCCACAGTATCCTCTATCTTCTAAGGATCGGATCCAATCTATAAAATCGGTAACCATTTTGTCTGGAAACCTACACTTGTGCCCCATGCCTACCTTGCACAGATCAAAACCACAAAAGTTTCTATATCTTGCGGGTATTTTCGGTCCTTTACTACCCCAATAAATGTAGTCGGTACTTATAAGCACTCTATCAACCTTAGTATCATTTTCAATATTTTTTATGTTTGGTTCGCCATTTGGGTGACTATGATGAGAGTCCAACTGGTACCACTCGTAGGTCCCCACGTCCCGATAATAGATATTATCTCCGAAAGCTTGTTTTTTACTCCCTCTCAAGTTGGGTTTCTTTTGCTCAAATCTGGAATCCAACCAATAGGAGTTGAATGACATGACTTCCGTTACTTTCATAACGTAGATAATGTGTCCTTCTCGGGCACAGGTTTTTGAACCCGTACCAACAATCCAGTCTCCGATTTCAGCGCGCCTCCGGATTACAGGTTTACACGTTCCCAAGGTACAGAATTGATAAAATGGGTTAGGAGCAAAACCAAAATCTCTAGCGATAACATAAGAATATAGTTTCATACGTTAAATCTCATCAACACCTATGCCTGTTTATAGGACGATAGTCCCTTATTCCACCGGTTGGTTTATACCAAGCATCTGATTTTCCAGTAATAGCGTCTATGATGCTCTCGCCATTCCAGCCGACCATTGCATCTCCATATTTCTCTAGTGCTTCCGGAATTTCGCAATCCTTCGCACCGTATTCCCATATACCTACTATACGTTTCCCTAGCTCATGAGCTTTTTCAATCTCCCAGTTTACCCATTCGCTTTCCCGAGTATCTTGTGATACATAAACAGCCAAAGTACCTGCCCACTCAATTTGAGGAGTCAGTATCTTCTGCTTTATATAGTCAGGATCCTTAGCGTTGTTGGGTTTGTCAGCGGTGATAGATGAATCACGCATCTGCAACCCATGCTTTGCCACTAGATCCTTTAATTTCGCAAGCCCTTCATCATCCTCATGAATGTGGCTTATGAACACATCTTTAATTTCGTTTGGCATAAAATAATCCTCCTATCACTCACTTGCAGTAAGTTGACTCATGGATAATGATTACCCGTCACTATTGTTTGATACAACACAGCACAATCTAAAGTAACACGGCACCTACAAAAATGTCACCGCCTTGTCAAGATTTGAATATTCTTCTCATAGATTTTTTGAATTTCATGGTTATCTCGGATACTTTGTGCCTCATTAAATGTTATTGGTAATGGTTTCTGTAAGATTTCGGCAATGTATTTTGCCCATTGTTGAACTTCGCAAAGACACCGGAGTGGTGTTCCAAGTTTTATGAAAGCGGGCAGTTTCCTTCCGCTGTTATCAAGGATTAGATGCGCAATTAGCGGGTGTGGTTTTTCTGGTAAAGGCGTTTCACGAAAAGGTTTTTTGAACCGTTGTCGTCCACGGGCACCTCCAGTTTCATAGGGCACCCATGACGAAGTAAACGTCTCTGTACCGATGATACCTAATAGAGAGGATGCAGCATCTAAACCTTCTTCTATGTAGGTAGCGATTTCGACATCATCTTCTTCAGATGGTACGCGTTCTTCATCAAGCCAGTAGTAAAGCCCTTCAGATTTGAGAATCTCTGCGCATGCTTTCGCCATGGGTCTATCAGGATCACGCTTGTAAGAAATGAATACTGCTGGGTTCTTGTCAGGGTCAAAATCTGTGGCATTCCTGGTTTCATAGAGATTTTTGGTGACACGGTTCTGCATTTCTATGCCTCCTCTGATAAGTGGGTTATATCTTCAATACCTGCCAGGACTGCAAGCGTGCAAGTATATGCACGTAAAATTTCTTGGAGGACCTCAAGCTCTGCTCGGAACTCGGTACATTCATCTGGGTCATCAAAAGCACATGCCAGACTTTTACGGTGCCATTTCGCCGTGAATGGTCGTACCTTTTGATTGAGAATTTCAATAGCGATTTTAGCAAACACCACACAATCTGGACCTTGCTTGAGGAGGATCTCTCTCGTAGTTTGAAAAAGAGAATAAATGCTGTCTAACGCTGTTTTTTCGTCTCCGTGTTCCGGATCCAATGGCTGTGTGGTAATTCGGGTAACCATTTCGACATAAAGGTCCCACGCTGCTTTTCGGTTGTTGTCTGTCGGGTTCAGTTCTGTGTGAGGGTTTTTCTCTGGATTTCGTTTTTGCTTAAGGAATTTCTCACTAAAATCTACCCCGAGTCTTATGAGCGGGACAACTAAAGCACCAATTGTGTTAGGATCAAATTCCATCATCTAATCAGACCATCTTTCGCCCGAACGGTTATTTTTGAACGAATCACGAGAATTGTCGGGCAGTATTTCTGTGCTTCGTCTTCGTTGGAAGGCATCATGTATCCAAGACTGCACGGTTCTTGGATCTTCATTCCACTCATATATTTTGGCATATCCACATTCAATGTTATCGTGGAGTCTTGGAGGGATTGTCTTATAGTCATAATAGATGTATCTTCCGTTGCAATAGATTGTTTTGAGGTCATTATAGGGTGTACCAAGAGCATTATTAAGTGCTCCAAAAAGCCCAGAAGGCTTGGGGTACGTCGGTAACAAAATCCCTAAAAGACCGGAACGAGAACTGGCTTTTGTCTGTTGTATACTGGAGCCAATCTCCCAATCCACAAATTTTCGTTGCCACGTATGGGCACCGACGAGAACAACTGTCACTGTAGAATCTCGGAGATAGTTCTCCCGTATGATTTGAAAAACCCGATCTGTTGAGAGGCTGGTGTCGTCAATGTCTCCCATTTCAACGGATTCTGAAACCATTATGTCATGGATGTCCGAAAACATGCGTTCAAACCTGTCCCTGTAATATTGGTCTTCATCATGGTAATAACTGACAAAGACTCGATGTCTGTCATTCATTAGACTTCTCCTTCGTTATTAATGTTTAAAGATACTTTTGGATTCCCTCGTTATTTATTTATTAGTCTGCAGTTATCTCAGCAGGCAGATTGTCAATAATCCGCGCCGACTCAACACTCACATAAACGATACGCTTAATTGCTGTCACTAAATCGCGCGGATCCGCAAACCAACCGTTCGGGTCATTGACGATGCCGCTATCCTTGTCTGTTTTAATATAATATCGGTCAATGAACCACTCCAGTGGTGTTCTGCCGTTAACGATATATCCCCACGAATCTTCAGGGATGTTTGTTATACGCACGTTGTCATTGATAGCGAGCACTCTTTTTTTAGCATCTATGAACTTCATTGCTTTATTTGTCAGCAGAAAAAGGTTCGGGTCTGCATTTTCAAGGTCTGTTGGTGGTGAGGAAATATTTGGAAACGCAACGCTGAGTGGGAATTGCTCACACGTCTCGTAATTGAGATGGAGCTCTGCCAACTCTTTACCTGCTTCGGCGAAGGCATGGAAATCTGGAGCATAAGGGATACGTGGTAACATCTTGGACAAATCGTTTGCGAACTGTTCACGGTAACTGGGTGCATGTAGGATACCGTAAACATAGTCAAAAATGTCATCCTTTGTGATGGTGTTGTCACTGTAATGTTCTTGGAGTGCCTTTAGTGCGGTATCTGATATATTGTCAATACGATCTGGTGAGTCGTTGACATCAAGGAGTGAATCTGACGCGTCTGGTGCATCCAACGGTTTAGGGTATTGGTAGCGCGGAAAACATCTCGTAGCTTCATTAAAACCCAGATCCGGCATTGTATCAACCACAAGAGCGGAAAATGCTTTTTTTCATCCTTTACCGGGAAAGCATATTACTTTGTTTTCACTCAGGTTTTCAGGGAACATCTGATCCATTTGGTATGCTCGAGACAGGAAGGTTTTGTCGGCGTAACAATTAGTAGCAACATAAGGTCGGTAAGCGACCTTTCGTATATAGCCATCCTTGAATTCTGTTTCTCTTCGCAGCAACCTATTTTTAAGTTCCTCAGACCATTTGATATTATCAGAGTGTCTGTCTGCAACTTCATCAACTGTGAATTCCGAGTGCTCCATTATTTTAGAACGCGCTGCAAGATAGTCTTGTGTCATTCGCAAAGCATTTTCAGCACAAGCATCCCGTGTAAAATTGTAAACGTATGCGTCTCTGGTCGTTTCCAATCCTCTCAAATATAATCTAAATATTGCATTATCTGCTTTACCTCTCTTTGTATCCTCCGAACCCAAAGGATAGAAATGTGCAAACGCTTCATTCCGTTGGTCAATCCAATCGTTGTGTTTATCGGGTATAACGGTCTGCCAACCACTAACCCCTGAGATTGATTCCGCCTCGCGTAGCGTTTCCAACTTATCCTCTCGTGTAAGATAGTCTCCGATGTCGCGATATTTGATTCTGCATCCTTCATATGTTGATTCTGGATTCTTAACAAAGAGTGTAACAGCAACAGGGGCTCGTGAACCACTACCAAATATTTTGCCGCCTTCTTGACGCGATCGTTCACCTTGTGTGCGTTGATTTCCTCGCAAATGTAATACGTGAATAGAACTAAACTCCTCTACTAAGCACGCTCGAATACCTGCATCTGTATTACCATCAATCCATGAACCATTGGTAACAAAAGCGATGATTCCTTGTTTTCCAATCCTGTCTGATGCCCATCGGATCGCCATTTTGTATGTGTCGTAAAGACTCCTTTTATTTGTTGTCGTTGCATACACTAAATACGTCTCTTTGACACGTTCTTCAAGTTCAACATATTCCACATTGGGATTGTCATCTGTAGATCTTCTTTGTCCGATAGACCACGGGGGATTGCCCACAATCACCTGAATCGGAAGTTTTTGTTGACGTTCAGCGCGTTCATTGTTATCTGGTAGCCACTCTTTGGGAAAAAGCGTAGGGTTATCTTTTCTGTTTAGGTTGAAGGTATCTGTCAGGACGATCCCATTGAAGGGTTCATAACTGCTGTCTTCACCGCGCCGCCCGCGGAATGTCTCCTCAATGTTGACAGTAGCAATGTAGTATGCCAACAAGACAATCTCGTTTGCGTGGAGTTCTTCGCGATATTTGCGTTCAAGGTCTGCATCTTGGATAATATTAGACTGGAGCAGGCGGGTGAGAAATATGCCGGTCCCAGTGAACGGATCCAGCACATGTACACCTTCATCGCTGAGGCTTCGTCCGAATTCCTCTTGCAACACTTCATTGGCACTGTGCAATATGAAGTCTACAACCTCAATCGGTGTATAGACAATGCCGAGCCGTTCAACTTCCTTTTTTAAGGCAGTCACGAAAAACTTCTCGTAGAGTTCCAACAGCACACGTTGTCTCGCTTCGCTATTATCAAGCCCACGGGCACGCATCCGGACGCTTTCGTAAAAACCCTCCAGATCGCGCGTTTCGTTTTCAAGTCCGAATTCGCCAAAATCGTTTTGTAATTTGTTCAGTGCATTCGCAACTGGATTGCCGGAAGCGAAGTCATAGTTCTCAAAAAGTGCCTCAAAAACAGGACGGGTGATAATGTGCTGTGCCATCATATCAATGGCACTTTCACGCGTGATTGCGTCGTTAATTGTCTCCTTCAACTCCGTGTGGAAATCATCAAACCACTCTTGCAATGCTTCGTTATCAGGATTATCCAACAGGTTTTCAATGCGTCCAACGAGTCGCTTAAAAATATCTGCGACATCTTTCGCCCAACTCTCCCAATATTTCCTATCGCCGCATTTCTCCACAATCTTAGCGTAAATTGCATCGGCAGGAATACCGACCGGCATCGGCAGCTGCTCAGGGTCTAAAGTTCCGTCTCCATTCTCTGCCTGGTCTCCATCACCATCAAAGATAATAATTTCACTTGGGTCGTTGTTAAGGTCAATTTTATTGATTTCAGCATTGAGCCTGTCATCGTGAGACCGTAGCGCGCGGAGGACACCCCACACAGCGGCGAACCTTTTATTATCGTTGAGTGCTTCAACAGGGTCTACATCTGGCGGAATTGCGACAGGCAAGACAATGTAGCCATATTCTTTGCCCGGAGCTTTTCGCATCACACGCCCGACCGCCTGCACGATGTCAACGTGTGAATTTCTCGGTGTCATGAAAAGCACAGCATCAAGCGCGGGAACATCAATCCCTTCGGAAAGGCATCGGGCATTAGAGAGGATACGGCAAACGCCTTCAGTGTCGCCTTTTAGCCATTCAATCAGTCCTTTCCGTTCGAGGGCATTCTTTTTTCCATCAACGTGTGCGGTTTCGCATTTGAAATTTTCGGGAAGTTGGTCTTCTGGCATATTTTCAATAGCACTCTCTATAATACCGTTCCAATGATTCACGAGGTTTTCTGACGACTTGATGGTATTTGTAAATGCAATGGCGCGGGTGATCGGTGTGATAGAATCGTCATCGGGTGATTTCCTTTCGGGATTCTGTAGCGCGCGCCAACACCCGACAATCTTTGTCGCATCGTTGATGTTAACCTCACTTCCACCGTTACTGAGATACCTATGCAGTGTATCATTCACACCTTGTTCAGACATAGCCAGTATGACCACTTTGTAATCTGAAAGGAGGTCTTTTTCAACCGCAGTAGAGAAAGGGAGGTGATGAAATTCAGGACCATAAGTCTCTCGATCGTCCATAGAATACACGTCAATACTGTGTTGTGCAGCTTTCGTTTTCGCACTTTCGGTATAAAGGCGAGGTGTCGCGGTCATATAAAGGCGTTTTTTTGCACGGATACGATCATTATCGTGTACAAGCACAAAAGGCGATGTATCATCATCAGATCTATCAATGCCGGTGGTTCTGTGTCCTTCATCGCAGAAGATAATATCGAAAGCAGGTGCGCCAGCGTTCTGTGCTGCTTCGACAATCGGCAGTGAATGGTAAGTACAGAAAACAACTCTCATGTTGTTTTCATCAGGTTTCTGCAATGCTTCGGAGATAGCGATTTCATCTGTAGTGACAGGGATTTCTAATTCCAGAAGTGTGGCATCTTCGTTTGTTCTACCTGCCTTAGTATCTGAACATATTCCGATATAGCGATGCGGAACGGCTTGCTGTTCTGACCATTCGCGCATGGCTTGCGCAAAGAGTCCGATGGATGGGACGAGATATAGCACTCTACCACCGACTCCAGCGATTTTCTCCGCGATTCGCAGCGCGGTAAAGGTCTTACCTGTCCCACATGCCATAATCAGTTTGCCGCGGTCGGATTCTTTGAAGCCGTTGATAACGTCGTCAAATGCTTCTTTTTGGTGTTCTCGTAGACTGAACGTCTCTAATTGATAATCAATTTGCTCTGGTGCTTGGTGGCTTAGGTTGGGCCATTGCACGGGTCGGCTTGCGAGGTCTGCTGCGCTAATCCGTTGGCATGGGGGTTGCAATCCATCAATGGCTTTGAGTAGGTTAGCACTCCAGCTTTTCCCTGTATCCACAAACATTCGCGCGGTGTAAGGTTCACGATTAGATTCGGAGATAAATGAATCAAGATCGGCTTTTGAAATCCGTTTGTCTTCCGCATAACACTTGCACTGGATAGCACAATATCCGCCATCGCGTTCTTGCGCAACGAGGTCTATACCCATATCTTTGCCATCGAATTCCGGGCGTAGTTCTCCCCATTCAGACCAGAGATAAACCTCTGAAAAGCGCCTTTTATAAAACGGGTCTTCAAGGAGATATGCTCTTATCAGGCGTTCAAAATATTTGCCTTTTCCATACTCTGTATCAGCGTTCTCTCGGATGTAATTGAGTGCACCGTAAAATCCGTTATCTGTTTGTTCGCTGTCGTTACTTATAGGCAGGTAGATTTGTGTTACTTCTGACATATCGGTTTCCTATTTCAAAAGATTGTGCGTTTGCACAGCCTAACAGGTTATGCTACAAGAGGGCAACTTAGGTTATTATATCACAATTTTGGTTTAGACAGTGGCCCAAATTTCCGAGGGCAGGACAACTTCAAGTGTCTTTACATTCTATTGCTTTCTTATGTTCAACTTGCGTCTGTTCTTCCTGCATTTGTGTCGCCGTTTAAATTCTTCAACAGGTATTTTTTCTTCAGCATTGCCGTAAGAGAGTCTAATTTTACCAGACTGCCAGGGCGATACCTCTAAAAGCCCTTCAGGATATTCATACTCAAGTTCTTGCAGATCAGAATATCCCTCCTCAAGTTCCTGCAGATATTCTGTTTCTTCTCTCAAGTCTTGTTCCAGAGACTCTATCTTTTCACATAACTCCTCCTCTTTTTGATGTTTCTCCTCCTCAAGTTCCTGCAGATATTCTATTTCTTCGCTTAGTTCGTCTGCCTCGCCTGTTCCTACAATCTCTTGCAAGTCCTGCAAGTCTTGTTCCAGATACTCTATTCTTTCACATATATCGTCCCTATCAGGATATAGATACCACCTATCAGGATATAGATATGCTATTACTTCGTTTAGTTCGTCTGTTTTTTCTCTTAGTTCGTCTTCAAATTTCTGCATACATTCTATTTTTTCTCTTAGTTCGTCTGCTTCTTCTCTTAGTTCGCTTGCTTCTTCTCTTAGTTCGTCTGCTAAATGCCCAATCTTTTGCAAGTCTTGTACCAGATACTCTATTTCTCGATGTATCCCCTCTTTCCACCTCTCAGGATCCCAACCTTCATCCACTGCATCTATAAACAGACCCATCGCTAATTTGTCGGCTCTGTCTACCACATAAACGATGCCGTCAATCTCTAAATGCACAACATACCTACATTTCACCGTCCCGTCTCGTACGTCAAGTTGCACGACGGGTTTATCAA
>JAJDTJ010000150.1 GCA_022827225.1 Candidatus Poribacteria bacterium
CGCCTCACTTTTCATCAGATAAAACTTCAACTTTCCGGTGATAGGCAGATGTTGTCTATCATCAGCGCGCATTTTCATGAACTAAACGCACAAGAACACCTATAACTATTGAATCAAACAATCTTTTGAGAAATATCAGACTATTTACGATTTATTGCTGATGCGCCCCTTATTTCCTACGTACAATCTCTTTCAGAAAAAAAATCGGGAACTGTCCAGTTTAACGTGATGTTCTCTCGGAAAAGTGTAGTTGCCTTTATAGCAAGTTTTTCTCCTATCAACGGCGAAAAATGGTGTCATCCTGCCCTGCCTCCAGAATTAGAAAAAACCACTAGTCAGACCGAAGGTCATTTTTTCAAGACTACTTTGGAAGCCGAAGTTTTGAAATCCCAACCATTGGAATCACCTTTTGATGTTCTTGAAGCGCAAAATCATGATGTCTCACCACTCAAATCTTCATCAACTTGTTTTGCTCTAATCATTGATGTCAGTGACGGACTCCATCTGTTTTTAACCTCAAATGAAAAGGAATGGAACCGGTTCGCTCAAGTAGATATCAATAGCCAAGGAGAAACCTTTCGCCTTCTACCAGATTTTATCAATCTCAGCACAAAAATGGTTGGAATTGTTGGACTCGGGTCAGCTGGTAGTAAAGTCGCTATTTCTCTCGCACGTACTGGGGTCCGAAATTTCTTCCTTGTTGACCATGATGTGTTTCTTCAAGAGAATATCTGTCGCCATGAACTCAATTGGGAAGATGTTGGGCAACACAAAATTGATGGAATTGCACATCAATTAAAACTTATTGCTCCAGATATCAATGTGAGGTGTTCGCCCTTCAAACTGTCGGGACAAGAACCCACTGCGACTGTGGATAGTGTACTTTCTCAACTTGGAACATGTGATCTCATCATTGATGCAACGGCTGATCCCTGTACTCTTAATCAATTGTCAACTGTAGCAAGCCAGCAGTTGAAACCTATGGTCTGGCTTAAAATCTACCCTGGTGGGATTGGGGGAATGATAGCCCGCTTCCGTCCTAACGAAGATCCAGATCCAAAAACAACCCGTGCTGCTCTTCGCGAACATCTCGAAAAACTAGAACTGCCGGAAATACAAGAAGCCACCGATTATACGACAATTAACGATGAAGGAGAAGTCATTGCGGCGAGCGATGCAGATGTTACTCTCATCGCTGCAAATGCCACTCGAATGGCACTGGATATCTTAATTAAACGCGAACCATCAGATTTTCCTTGTTCTCTATATTTGATTGGACTCAGTCAGGGCTGGATTTTTGAGCAACCATTCCACACCATTCCCATAGACCTTTCAGAAGTCCAATCAATCATCACCGAACCAGAACTTCCAGAAAATGAAGCCAATGAAGCACTTGGCTTTATAGAACAATTAATTTCAAAACAAAAGAATGAAGATCCATCTACCGGTTGACATCCAAAAGAAACTTATCTCTGCTCTTGAAAAAGCTGGTAATCAGGAAATCGGTGGTGTGCTTATGGGAGAACATATTGCTGAAGCGGAATTCCGTATTGTTGATTTGACTATTCAGGAACAATTTGGCAGTGTAACGTTTTTTATTCGTTTAGTAACAGATATTGTTAAACCGCTGAAAGGGTTCTTTAAGCAGACAAGATATAACTATAAAAAATTTAACTATCTTGGAGAATGGCATTCACATCCTTTATTCTCACCGGTGCCGAGCAAGAAGGATATTCAGTCAATGCAAGAAATTGTAACCGACTCGGATACCGGTGCGAATTTTGTTATCCTGCTCATTGTGCGTCTTAAAGACGTGCGGGAAATTGAGGCAACAGCAACAATTTTTTTCCAAGATGGACAATTTTCTGAATGTAAATTGATAATGGAGAACTAATTTGAAACAGAAACGAAAACCTTCGTCCTTATTGTCCGCTCAAGCTAGAGGAGGTGATATCGCAGAACGCGGTTTCCAATATCAATTCAACTCAACTATCACTCTAATTCCTAATTGGCTAGCTCAAGATGGATTCACAGAGATGATTCTCGAAGCCCTTGGTGATACTGAAGCAAAGTTTTTTGTTCCTGGTGTTGGTCTTCGCCACGAGTTTGTTGAATGCAAGAATTATCGCTTGAAACGCAGTGAATTTTGGAAAGAGATTGAACACTTTTGGGAAATAGATCAGCAAGATTCAGATTGCCATCAGCAGTTCATTCTGGTTTGCCAATCGGTTGCAGACGAGTTAAAGCCCATAACAAATGCCCTAAAACGGGTTCGAGATCCTTACTCTTTTTACGAAGCAGCACAGCAAATACAAGAAATCTCTTATACTGATTTTGTTGAAGTCGTGAAATCTCAGGACAAATCAAAGGATATAGCTGATTTCCTGTTCTTAAAAGTGCGCTTTAAACTTGACTCCATAGATACGGAATATCACTCACGAGGACTTTTTACAGAAGAAATGAAGCGATATTTTCCGGAATTCAGTAAATTGCCGGGTGATCTTACTAATGTCGCTTACTCCGAACTGACTGAATTGGTCAAATCTCGAACAAATCAGCCAATCTATAGACATGAGCTGGAAGAAGCAATTTGGCAGGAAGTGTCAAAAAAAGATAGACCTGAGTCTACCATCAGAATTCACACTTTGTACGATGAAAGTATCAATAAAGGCCCCGACGGTTGTCTCCAGTTTGACTGGACGAGTTTTTCCGGTGGTTCTGAACGTCACTTCCCTCCACCAGAAGAATGGAACCAGAAGATCATTGGCGAACTCTGTGGGACGAAGGACTGGATAGTTTCAACAAATCGAGAGCGACGTATTTACTTGAGTGGACATCGCAGATTATCCGCATCTATTGCCATTGGCTCAACCTTTTCTGCAGTCTCTGGTTTTACGATTGGCATGGAAATTGGAGATGGTGTTTGGTGGACTAACAACCATGCAAACGAAGATACCCCAGATTATCATTGGAAGCAGTCTACGGATGGAGAATTAACAGATGAAATAGCAGTCGGAATTTCTATCGTGAAAAACACTGCCAATGAAGAAGTAAAACAATACTTGCAAATGGAGCATTTCCATGGCAGACAACTTTACTTGTATAGTGATATGGTTCTCGAATCCGATGCTCAAACAAATCGAGCGGTGCAAAAAGCAAAATCAATGATTCAAGAATTTGTTAGTAAATCACAAGGAAAAAAAATCCATCTTTTCTTCGCAGGACCTGCACCGTTTGCCCTTTTCCTAGGACATCGCTTGAATACGATAGGGAAAATTCAATGTTATGAATGGACTTCAACAAATTCCTATGTTCCAACAGTCCTCATAAAAACTTAGAAATCCCAATTTCAGGCTATTAAACATTACAGTTTATGTACTTACTGCCATCGGAAATTTGGGTCCCTGGGTCCCTATCTAAACCAAGATTGTGATATAATAACAATTTAAGTGAAAGGAGTATCCGATGGCTAAACGCAGAAGATTCACCGCCGAGTTTAAAACGTCAGTTGTTTTTGAGGCACTCAGCGGTGAAATTCACAAATGGAAGTGCGTCGACGACATAACTCCAGTGAAGATCAACTCTCAAAGAGGAAGCACCAACTCTTTTCTCATGACATAATCCAAAAAGGAACCTTGGAGATAGTGCCTACATGCCAACACTAAACTGGATTGGAAAAGAAGCCGTCATCAACCACCACGATGAGGTGCCGATACACACCCTCACCTATGACCGCGACCGCTCCTTTGGGACCGAAAACGAACCACTTGGTACTGGTAATCTCCTCATTGAGGGCGATAACCTTATCGCCCTCAAAGCACTCCTACCTTATTATGCTGGTAGAGTCAAATGCATTTACATTGATCCGCCTTATAATACAGGCAACGAAAATTGGATTTACAACGATAATGTCAATAACCCAACCATCCGGAAATGGCTCGGAAAAACTGTTGGCAAACTCTCTGAAGATCTCTCGACATGATAAATGGCTCTGTATGATGTACCCCCGCCTCTGCCTCCTTCATCAACTCCTTCGAGAGGACGGTGTGATCTTTATCTCAATTGATGATAATGAAGTGCATCATTTACGAATGCTAATGGATGAGATTTTCGGAGAAAATAACTTTTTTGCAATTCTCACAAGAAGAGCAATGCACACCGTGCGTAACTCCAGTAAAGATTTTAATCACAATGCTGACTACACCTTGGTTTATGCCAAAGAGAAATCTTGGTTTGGTGAAGACAAAAGTCGGTATATTCGTTACATTACTGATAAATCAACGAAATATCCTCATGACGACAATGATGGTAGAGGTAAGTATAAACTCGATCCACTCAGTGCACGAAACTATTACACACCATACACGTTCACCTTTGAAAATGGAGTTGTATGGTCTCCCCCTTCGGGACGTTATCCAAGTTATTCGCAAGATACATTACGTAACATGGAACGCGAAGGTCGCATTGATTTTTCTGGGAACGAACCGCGGGCAAAACGCTATCTCTCTGAGGTACAAGAAGGTCAACCACCAGATGTATTCCTTTCACCAGAAATCGTAGGGTTCAATAAAGACGGAACAAGTGAACTTCGTGATATATTCGGTGAAGGGGGTGTTTTCCCCCAACCTAAGCCCATAAAATTTATTAAGTTTTTGCTGGAATTGCTACGCAGTAAAGATGCCATTATCCTTGACTCTTTCGCTGGCAGTGGTACAACGGCACACGCGGTTATGGAACAAAACCGTGAGGATGGTGGTAGTCGGCGTTTCATTTTGGTTGAGGTAGAGCCGAAAATAGCCCGTGAAATTACGGCTGTCCGTCTTGAACGTGTCAGTGAAGGCTACACTTATGAGCAGAAGGGTAGACTACAGCATGTATTTGGAACCGGAGGCACTTTTTCCTATTATCATGTCGGCGAAACCTTCTTAGAAAAACAGGAAATTCCCTTTAGTGAGATGGCACAGTTACTTTTTTTCAAGGAAACAGGGACACCGATGTCGGTAGATATCGCCTTATCCCTTGTAGAAGGAGATCGGCCCGCGTATAGTTCTTGCACTACCAATGAAAAACGTCAACGCGCCTTTTTAGGCAGTGCGGACGGTGTCGGTGTTTATCTGCTCAACAGTGACGATATCCTCACTGAGGATCTCATAAGCCGTTTACCACGACATGATGGAATGAAGATTATCCATTGTGGTGGCACGCGGCTCACCGAAGGCACCTTAAAACGGTTGGGCATCACCTTCCGTCAAATGCCTTATAATCTTGTATAGTAGTAAGCATACGCCGTGTGCTGTCCCGTATGCGACGTATGATTCCTTTTGACAAATTCCTTTAGACATCGTATACTATACTATAATTTGTGCCTCTGATTAGGTCAGCAATACCTTTGTAGCATAAACTTTTAGTTTGTGCCTCTACACAAAGGTTTCGGATTAGGAGAAATCTTATGCTCCATGCATTAGAATTGGAAAACTTCAAAGCGTTCGGTAAACGCGCACGTATCCCGTTTGCGCCGATAACACTCATTTTCGGTGAAAATAGTGCTGGAAAGAGTACGATCTTGCAGGCACTTAATTTGCTTAAACAAACGCTCGAGAGTCGAGAAACAGGAGTTTTGCTACTTCCTCGATCTGAAAATGGCATCGTTGATCTTGGCAGTTTTCAAGAAATGCTCTTCAACCATGATATGAACCGGAAACTTTCAATCCGTATTGTAACCACAGCAAATCATCAATTAGCCATTGAGTTTATTTTCAAGAGACGGTCCCTAGAAGAAGAAATTTTTTTGGATCAAATTGAACTTTACCATGGAGAACCTTCTAGATGTATTGCCAAATTCCAGCCATCAGATGCCTCTGAAAATCTCAATGAACTTTCAAATAGGGTAGTCTTTCTTCTTGAATCTTTTTTTATGGATCCGTCTTTAGGTGGTTTACGTGGTGTCACACCCTCAAAAATATTTGGGATGAAGTGTGTTTGGTTGACAAAGGAACCAGAGTACTGGAAACCGGAGTTTGAGTGGTCTAAAGAACACCGGCGGAAGATACTTAGTACACTCCAGAAACAATTGGATGATGATAAGGAAGATTCTAACGAGGAACTTGAGAAAGACAACAACCCGCAAGAGGAAATAAACTCTTTAAATAGTGATATTGAATTTTACTCATCAGATTTTAATTTCGAAGCCTACATTTCCAAGAGGCATGAGGAAGAGATGAGCATAGTTTTAGGGATGCAGGGACTCCTTCCAGTTGGAGTTATATCTGGTGAGAGAAAACCTTGGCTAACTGGAACCGGTTGGGCATTACTCCAGCAACATGATAATAGGCCCTTTGAAATCGTTCAACTGGTTATGGCAGCTGGTCAGGCATTGGAACAAACTTTGGGAGCCCTTTTCCCAATGGGACCTTTTCGGAAAGCAGCAGAAAGATGGTACATCTTCAGAGGGACCAGTCCTCAGGATGTCGGGTATCGAGGCGACTTACTTCCAGATTTACTCTTCCGTAACCGAGATATGGTTAAAAAGGCAAACAAATGGCTAAAGAAACTTGAGATTGACTATAAATTAGCAATAAAATCTTTGGGAACTGATTCACGAGATCTCTTTGAAGTTAGACTCATAGACACACGCCGAAAAGGAAAAGAAAATATAGATGTAGCGTTACCAGATGTAGGTTTTGGTATTAGTCAACTCCTTCCTTTCATTGTTCAGAGTTTGGTTGCAGAGGAGCAAATTATCTCTATTGAGCAGCCCGAAGTGCACGTACATCCCAAATTGCAAGCGGACCTCGGTGAGCTCTTAGCGGAAGCCATTAAAGAACCGCACCAGAATAGATTTATTGTCGAAACTCATAGCGAACATCTAATCTTACGTCTACAACGCCTCGTCTATGAAAAACGTATCAAACCAGAAGATATCTCGGTTATCTACGTCAGTCGTGGTCCTGAGGGGGCAAAGGCAGAACGTCTACGTCTTGATGAGGAAGGTGATTTTATTGATGAATGGCCCAAGGGATTTTTCCTAGAACGCCTTAATGAACTTAGATAATAGGGGGAGTTGCATAAATGCTAGTGAGTGCAGTTGTTGACCCTTCTGCGTTTGATAAAGAATATTTTGAAGAGTCTGATAAGTCTTACAAGATACAGGCGGAAGATCTTTTAAAGGGTATTGAAGAAAATGGGATTTTGCTTTTTGATTCGGAAGGCATATTGCGAGCAGCTCTTATCGAACAGATTAAATCTCTTCCAAACACCGTTGGACAACAATTGCAGACTTTACTTGCAGAATTGTTAAAAATTAAGTCAAAGCGATTTGTTACGTGTTGTATTTCATTAAACGATACTTTATCAGATGACCTTTTGAAATTGGCATACTGCCTAAAAAAAGATACCAAAGCGGATGTTTTAATCGTTAGTCCCCAAAGTCTAGAAACACTGATATCTGAAGAAAAAAACGTTGAAGAGGTCGTCCCATTATCTGGATACAGGGACAGCGATTTTGAAACATACCGTCATAGGTATCATGAAGGACTTGGATCAATAGATACACTCCCTAAATCGGAAGTGAAGGAGATGATTATCCGGACAGTCCGTTTCGCGAAACGCTTAAAGTTTTATGACCCACATATTGGTCGTGGAAGCAATACTTGTTATTTCCACGCTGGTATTGAATGTATTTTATCTCTATGGCAGAAACATGGTTTTTTTAAATCTGATCACGATTTTGGAAAGGTGAAAATATATACTTGTAGTGCTGATTGTATTTTGGAGGAGGATACCGATTCTAAGAAGGAAAAAAAGAAAAGGAAAAATGCGGAGCAACACCAAAATATCGTTCGGGATATTATAACACCTTTAAAGAAAAGTTTCCGTGGGCCCGTAGAAGTATTGATAAAGGAGGATCCCGACAATATCTTTCATGCAAGGTACTTGGAGTCAGAACAAGCTGTAGTCCGAGTTGATAGGGGCTTTCGCCTATTCAAGCAAGGTAGAAAGTTTCGACAAAACTTGTTTAATCTACATATGGATGAGAGTTCCCTTTTAAGAAGGTATGAAAGCTTACCGGACGCGGAACTTGATAGCGCGTCCTGAATCGAAAGTTAGCCTATTCAGTATCAACATGTATGGAAATTATACATATCAGTTGTGATATGTATAAAAATTGCGAAAAATTATACATATATCGTTGTTGAAGGTGATGGAATGACACTAAATATTAAAGACATGACCTCCGAACAAATCATCAACTGGCTCACGCCTATTGTCAATGGTGAGATATTTACATCGCGTGAAAAACTTGTCGCACTGCTTACAGAAGGTGCTCCGCACAAGGCACTTGAAGATGAGTTCCGGGAGTTTTTTAACGGTTACTACGTGCTTGCCTTGGAACTGGAAGAATGTGAGAAATCCATCCTTGGATATATAAACGGAAACCACACATTTGCACACCTGAAGCACCGTATCTCGGCAGTTGAGGCACAACGGAAAAGTTCACCGCTGGGTCGCGAAGCGCGGCGGATGGGGTTATCCTTACACGATGATCCGGTGCCGGAGATAAAGGTAGCGGAGTTGTCATCTAATGAATTCCAGTCCTTGATGCACACACTCGGAAATTGGCGACTTTTTGTAGCGCGGGAACGTCTCGTTAAGTTGATGGAAACGAAAGCGTCTATTGAGATAGCGGATCGTCTGAGTGCTGAGTTCTACGAATTTTTCGTCTGCTATTTGGAACTGGAATTATTTCTTGAAAATTACGATTATGACCCAGATGATGGATTGAAATTGCGTCCAGAATTTATTGAAGCGTTAGAACACGAAGAGGAGTATATCCGATCTGGTAGTAAAATGTATACACTCGAGGAGGTTGCCGAGGAATTAGGAATCGAATTGAAATGTATGAATTGATACTGACCTCAAATGCCAGGCGGGATTTGCGGCGTTTGGATGCCAAAATTCAGAGGCAAATTCTCAGAAAACTTAGACGGCTCTGTGAAAATTGTGACGGATACCCCCATAAAGCACTGAAAGGGAAATATAGAGGACAGTTTAAGTTACCTTCAGGAGACTATCGAGCGATCTACACCTACGATAATCAAGCTTTAACGGTCAGAGTTTCCCGAATTCGTCATCGTTCATCTGTCTATGAATAAGTCTAACATCCACCAACACTGAAAATAAAAAATGCACCTACCTCTCAAAGAATACCAAGAACGTACCCTTGAAACATTGACAGAATACTATCAAAACTGCTTGCGTCTGCAGAACGTCAATACTGCGTTCTATGACCTCACCGAACGCCCTTATGCAGCCCTGGACGGTTTACGCGGCATGCCTTATGTCTGCCTGCGACTCCCCACAGGGGGTGGCAAAACCTTTGTTGCGTGCCATGCTGTCAGTATTACGGCTTCTGAACTCCTAAAGACAGAGAGTCCACTTGTGCTTTGGCTTGTCCCTTCAAATGCCATACGCGACCAAACACTCAAAGCCCTTAAAGAACCCGATCATCCGTACAGAGATGCTTTTAGATCCTCAGGTCACAACGTAGAGATCCGTACTATTGACGAGGCACTTCATCTGCAACCGCATATTCTGAATACAAAAACCACGATTATTGTCTCCACCATGCAAGCATTTCGTGTTGAAGACACAGAAGGACGCAAGGTTTATGAAGATTCAGGCGCGCTGATGGGACATTTCACACACCTTTCAGACGATGTCCTCTCAGAGATTGAGCAGGATAACGGTAAACCTATCTATTCACTGGCAAACCTGTTATGCGTCAAACGTCCGCTTGTTATTGTTGACGAAGCGCATAACGCCCGAACGCCACTCTCTTTTGAAACACTTGCTCGGTTCAATCCATCCGCAATCATTGAATTCACCGCAACCCCCGCTATGGAGGAAAACCGTTCCAACGTCCTCTATACCGTCTCTGCTGCTGAACTCCAGGCAGAAGACATGATTAAGATGCCAATTCAGCTGGAAACCGATCCGGACTGGAACCAGCTACTTACGACTGCCATTGCAAAACGAGACGAACTTGAAGTAGATGCAGAGAAAGAGCGCAAAGATACAGATGAATATATCCGTCCAGTTATGCTAATTCAGGCGCAGCCAAGACGTAAAGACCAAGAGACTTTGACTGTTGAAGTCGTTGAGAAATGTCTAATTGAAGAACACAGAATCCCTGAAGCCCAGATCGCGCGCGCCACAGGTGAGGACAGAGGTCTTGACAATGTTGACATCAACGACCCGGAATGTCCGATTCGGTATGTGATCACTGTGCAGGCGTTGCGAGAAGGATGGGATTGTCCTTTTGCCTATGTCCTCTGCTCAGTTGCCGAAATGAGATCTTCCACCGCTGTTGAACAGATATTGGGGAGGGTTATGCGTCTCCCAAAAGCAAAACGCAAGAAACAGAAATCATTGAATAGTGCTTACGCCTTTGTCGCTTCTCAGAGCTTCTATAAAACTGCATCCGCTTTAGCTGATGGGCTCGTTCAAAACGGTTTTGATAAACAAGCCGCTGCAGATCTCATCTGTCCGCCGGATGAGCAACAAGGTGAGTTAATGTCCTTTGAAGGTATGACACAGCCTGATTCTGAGTCTGCCCCTGCTGTGCGCGGTGAAACATTTAAAGTTCCAAAGTTGATGGTCAAACGGAACCAAAGTTACCTCGACTTTGAGGCATCTCGTTTTTTAGAAACCGTGTGGCAGCTATCCGAATGTGATGCTGAACTCTCTGAGGAGGAATTTCCATCCGAATTTAGTACAAGGGAACGCGGCGAGATCGGACTGTCTGAAGAAGGTAAAGTAGAAATGCGTTTCTTGGGGCAGCTCCATCAACAAATGACGCTTCTTGCCCCGGATAAAGGATGGGATGCTGCACGACTTGCCGACTGGCTTGATAGAACTATCAAACATCTTGACATCCTACAGCGTGAATCTCTACCTTTTCTGCAGCGGTTAGTAAACTATCTTATTGAGGAGCGTAATATACCTATAGAGGTTCTCATACGCAATAAATATGCCTTGAAAGACGCTGCTGCAGCGAAGATTGATAGCCACCGTCAAAACGTGCACCAAGCTGCCTATGAAAACTATCTTCTGCCTGATTTTGCAACTCCTGTTGTTGTTTCACCGGATCATTGCTTCTCCTTTGACCCGCACGGTTACCCCTATAACACCCGTTATGAAGGGATATACCGATTTCAAAAACATTACTACCGAGATGTTGGCGATTTGAAATCCAAAGGTGAAGAAGTCCAATGTGCCCAATTCATAGACACGTTGCCTCAAGTGAATTTTTGGGTGCGGAATCTTGAGCGCAAACCACTACACTCTTTTTGGCTTCAGACTTCAACCGACAGGTTTTATCCTGATTTTGTATGCCTCTTAAAGGATGGACGTTATTTGGTTGTTGAATACAAAGGGCTGCAGCTTTGGTCTGCCGACGATGCGCGTGAGAAGCGCGAGATTGGTGAATTATGGGAGGCGCGTAGCGGAGGAAGTTGCTTGTTCGTTATGCCCAATGGACCCGATTTTGATGCCATCCGAGCGAAACTTTCCCAAAATCCCGGTTGATAAAAAAACAGTTAAATAAAAAAATAGGAGACTCAACTTGAACACCAGAAAAACTGTAGTTTTCACATTCGTATTGGCTGTTACCGTTTCAATTGCGAGTCTTATCGGCTGTGAACGGGTCCAGCAGATTGCCCAACCTACCGTGCCACTACCAGAAGCGATTAGTAGAGAGATTTTAATCGGTGCTGTCTACCCGATCACAGGGCACTCCAGTTTGGCAGGCTCTTCGGTAGAATACGGTATTGAACTCGCTGTTGCAGAAATTAACAACTCACAACACAGCGATGTGAAAATCAAACTCATCATGGAGGACGGTCAGAGTACTGTAGGGGGCGCGGTTGAAGCCTTTAACAAACTGATTCATCAAGACAAAGTTTCTATTATCCTCGGTCCCGGATCCTCAAGTCAGGTACAAGAGGCTTTTCCGATCGCGCACCAGAACCAGGTCGTAGCGATAAGTCCCACTTCAGCCGCTTCTGGCTTGAGTGCAGTTAGCGATTTTGTTTTCCGCACCAACCTCACGACAGACGTGCTTATTCCGAACGGAGTCAGGGTAACACAGGAGAAACTCGGATATCAAAAAGTGGCTACGCTATTTGATAATGTGGATCTCTTTTCCCGGACCAGTGATACGGAATTGAGAAAGGCACTTATGGATAACGGGGTTGAGATTCTCACAACAGAAAGTTTCCAAACGGCGGAAACAGACCTGTCTGCCCAATTTACTCGCATCAAAGCGTCAAATCCGGATGCCATCTTTATCTCATCTACAGTCGGAGACATTTCCGATATTCTGGTTCAAGGCCGTGCCCTCGGTATTCCTTCTGATATTCCGTTCATCGTTAATCTCACGCTGTCGAGAGATTTAGTAGAAGCTGCGGGGGATGCCGCCGAAGGAACAATCACTTTTACCAGTTGGAATAGCACAACAGATACACCCGGCAATCAAGCCTTTGTGCAGAACTACAGTACAAAATACGGAATGGAACCCAATATTTGGGCGGCACAATTTTACGCCGCTCTTCATATTCTCGCCAAAGGAATAGCAGATGCGCAATCAACTGATCCAAAGGCGATTGCTGCTGCACTCGCGGGGATTCGAGATTTTGACACGATTCTCGGTACGCTCTCTTTTAACGACGTTGGGGATGCGGTCTACGATCCGATTGTCTTAATTGTCAAAGATGGCGAATTTGAGGTTTTCGAGTAGGCGTGTGTCTCAATTAAGCCAATCCTGACTATATACAGAGAGGCTTTAGGTTATCTGTACCTAAAGCCTCTTTTTTGATTTTAACCTCTGACTGTCCTATTCATCATCCTCTTCCGGATAGTCAATCGACCATTTACCCTTCCCGTCACCGGACGGTTCTTCTTTCCAGAGATTGAGGAAATTCTCAGGTGCGTTATGCTCCTCAAGATGCGACATAAAGCGTTCATGCAACTCCTTGACCAGTTCCATGTTGTCTGCAGCGATGTCGTTCTCTGCTATCGGGTCTGCAGGTAGATCAAACAGTTCCGGTCTACCGTATTCACCGACAGGCGCGTATCCCCAACGTTCAGTGACGAGGAACGGCGTTGTCGCTCGGCGCGGCACACTATCCCCCTGTGCTCGGATATGGCAACCGGTTACAGCGTATTCCCTGTGTTGGGTATCGCCATTAAGGAGCGCCTGCGCGAAGGAACGTCCCTCAAACGGTTTCGGTGGCTCCAAAGTAACGCCAGCCAATTCACAGAGCGTCGGCATAATATCCATCGGTTGCGCGATGAGGTCAAGACGTTGCCCTTGTGGAACATCTCCACCAGCAACCAAGAACATCTCGTGGTTGATTTCCGGGTATGTCGGCCAATAGCGTTCATCTTTCGCGTCAATGTTGGATTTACCTGTCCTACTGTGTTCACCGATAGACATCCCGTGGTCAGATAGCACAACGACGAGCGTATCGTCCCACAACTCTAAGTCTTCCACCTTCTGCAGAATCCGTCCGATATGTCGGTCAACGAGTTCGGATTCACCGGCGTAGTGTGCCCAGAGATTGTGCAATTCTGCATCTGTAAAGAGGGACGACAGACCGTAGTTCGGATGTAGCATCGGTGGACCGGTGTAATCCGGATCGTAGCGTTTGACGAGATATTCCGGTGGGTCCCACGGTTCGTGCGGATCGAAGAAATCTACCCAGAGGAAGAAGGGGCCCGATTTGTGGTTCTCTTCCAACCATCGGATCGTGGTCTCGGAGGTCCTACCAGAAAACGTCTCCGACTCATACTGGTAGTAGCGGTTCGTCCAGCGGTGCGTGTTCGGCAGCGTATGCCCACGGAACGCTGGATTGGGTCGCGTCTTTTCATTCGGCATAACGACTTTTATTTCGTCGTTGAGGTGGAGCAGCGGTTTGTCGCCCTCCTGCCCACGATGCTGAAACGCGGCCTCGAAACAGTGCTGGAACCGTGTGTTAAACAGGTGCGGGGTATCACATATCAGCTGCGTTGCGTATCCCTGCTGACTTAAGAGTCTTGCGATGACGTTCCGTCCACTCTGATCAATCGGCTGCCACGGGTAGTGGGGCCACCCGACCGATGCAGTTATAATATCGGTGCGGTGTGGAACCGTCGGGAAACTGCTCATATAAAATTTGTCGATAGCCGTTGCGCGCTCCGCCTCAAATTTATCGAGCATCGGCGTGCGAATGGGTCGTCTCGCGCGTTCGCCTAAATTGTCATACCGAAAGGTATCCGTAATAAGCAAAACAATGTTTTTCATCTTTGATAGTCTGCCTCCTTAATCTGTTCTACAATCTATTTCGGTATTAGTTCTACAATCTATTTCGGTATTAGTCGTTTAGGACTTGATATTTCTGGCGGAGCCGAAACCTCGTCCTAAGGATGACCTTCAAGATGGCGATCTATTCTCTCACTTATAATGTTTATTCTTTGTTCAAGCCTCGCAATATCGTCTTTAGTTGCAAATCTAAATGACCTTAGAAAACTAGCAACGGTAATAATCATAATTACAGCAGAGAATGTAACTGTCAAAATAACTGCCCACATCGGCATGATATTACCCCCATTTTGTTTGATATAACATACAAAAAGTATATCATATCAAAATTGATTTGTCAAGTAGAGGTGCAGTTCTCAGCAGGCGGGTGGGACCTTCTCTTATACCTCTTGGCGCGTCGTTTTTAACAGAAATAGTGTTACCAACAGCAACGGCACGATGACAGCAGCGGAGACCGCGATAGATACCTGCGCACCGATAAGGCATGGAAAAAAGAGAATAGAACCCACCATCGAACCTTTCAACGCAAAATAGCCGTTCTTTTCATTCGGTTGTAGATAGAGCGAGATACGCGTACCGACAGTGGCAATGATCCCTAAAACCACCCAAACGATATAAGTCTTCTGAACGTCTGGCTCCAACCAGTATGGCAGAAGAGCAATAGCGAAAGCGAGTACCGTTGCCACCGCAGAGACCAAAAGTGCCGGACGAACACCGATCTGAATCGGTGTCGTTAGGATGCCGAGTTGTCTGTCGCGTGAAAGGTCTTTGAACGTCGTCGTGATATGTGTGCCTAAATCGTAAAGCGTTGTCGCAGCGAAGGCATACCACACCAAACGCGGAACTGTTCCGCTAACGACCAATGCCCCGAAGATACTCAGTAGCCCAATTCCCAACGGTAACGTGAGGCTCCCTAATATCCCTTTTGATTTGAAAATAGCGTTGTAGAGGTGCGAAATCGCGACCAACCCCATGACCAGAAAACCGGTTTGCGGGTTGAGTAGGAACCCTCCGATGACACATGTCCCGTAGATAAGACTCGCCGGTATAATCGCTTGTCGTGGGGTCAATCGTTGTGCGGGAAGCGGGCGTTCCGGGTTTGTCTGTTTGTCCGTTTCGTGATGGAAATAGTCGTTTTTTATCATTCCGGCGAAGTAGCCGAAAAGCGCGATGACGAGTGCCACCGCAACACGCCACGTGAACCTTCCGCCACTTGCGATGAGCGCACCCGGGAGCGTCGCGACAATCGGAATCGCAAAAAGCGGGTAGCGGATCAGGTCAAGATAGGCTCTGAAACGGTTCATATCTCAATTTCCTGTTAGAAGTTTTCGCGTGGTACGCCTGCTTCCGGTACCGGAGAATTCCGCGGTTCAAACGCTTCCTCTACACCGTAAAACTGCTCGCTCTGTGTCCCGACACTGAGTTCCGTTATACTACCTCCAACCTGTTTATTCCCTTGAATAAAGTTATCTCGGAGCCGACCCCCATCGTAGACCGCCCAACCGACGTTATTTGTGATGTTATTAGAAACAATTTCTGGGGAGGCGGTAGAATAACAGACAATCGCGTTCTCGTAATTCGCACGAAGGATGTTATACTGAATACGCGGACGAGAGTCATCTTCGCATACAATCCCGTACTGGTTAGCCGTAAACTCGTTGTATTCCACATCTGGTGCCGCACTACCTTGGAATTTGGAACCTGTGCCGTTCCTATTAAATTCGCTACCGCTAATCACCGGGTTCGTGTTTTCGCAAATTATCCCTGTTCTATTCTCGCCGAAAAGACACCTCTCAATTTGAACAGCATCTGTCCGGATCCTGATGCCGATATTCGCGTGCTGGATACGAGTGTATGTGAGACGACTGTTCGGACTAGTGGTTTCAATTTGAATACCCGCCCAGTCTCCCGCTCGGGGTGGATCCGCGTTTACGGTACTCTCAACCATCTGACCGAGGCCCCTCTGTTGTCTTCTCAGAGGCGTATCCGTACCAAAGGTGGAGGCGGTTGTCTCTGCTATCGGTGCTTGTTCCTGCGTCTGCTGCTTCCCCAAGGATCCGAAAACGATCATACGATCTGGTGATCCTTCAGCATAGAGTTCACCCATCACGATAAGTAAGCTCGGTGTATCGATCGGTTCAAAACCGACGATAGTTCCAGCGCGGATCGTCAATGTGACTCCCTCCGGCACAGTAACAGTGTCCGTAATATAGACCCTTCCATCCCATATCTCGTTTTCCGTGAGTTCACCGGATTTCTCTACAATTTCAAAACTGGGACCGTCTACATTCAAATTGAAAGTTTCGCCTTGGCATCCACAGTAGAACCCTGTTAGTACACAGATGAGGCAGACTAACAGCGTATAAGACGTAGATATCTGATGTTGTTGTTGCGTGTGTATTATTTTCATAACCATATTTTTAACATAGATACGCATCCGTGTCAAGCAGGAAAAAGCATCACTTAGAACCATTCGGGTTTCCTCCTTTGAATTAGTCCTCAACTATCGGGACACAAAAGTAACTGAATACTGACAACTATTAACTGATTACAACACAATCAATTTATTGATAACTAACAGCCATTCCTTTAATAACTAACGATTTTTCCAAAAAAAGTTTGACATCAGCAGTTAAATTTGCTATAATTGTACAATTAGGGATGAGTATGTCTCTTAGGCATTTTGCCTGTTGTTATGGCACTTCTTGGTAAGCACGAAAAGATATGATAGCGTCCACTAAAAAAGGATACAGAGACCATGTTTGAAAGTTTAAGCGATCGGTTACAAAGCACTTTCAAGAAATTGAGAGGACAAGGCAAACTCACGGAAAATAACATCTCTGATACCTTGCGCGAGGTTCGGCGGGCATTTCTGGAAGCAGACGTTAACTATAAAGTCACACGTGAATTTACAGATCGGATCAAAGAACGTGCCCTCGGCCAAGAGGTCCTCGGAAGCCTTACGCCTGAACTACAGATTGCCCGAATTATTGGTGAAGAACTTACACAATTGATGGGCAATCAGGCAGAAAAAATTGGTATCGCACCGAGCGGTCCCACGATTGTAATGCTTGTCGGGTTGCAAGGTGCGGGTAAAACGACCGTAGCAGCAAAATTGGCACTTAGATTTCGCAAAGACGGACGGAAACCGCTCCTCGTTGCCGCCGATGTATATCGTCCCGCCGCTATTAAGCAGCTACAAATTCTCGGCGAGCAAACGGAAACACCGGTGTTTTCAATGGGGACAGACGTTTCACCCGTCAAGATCGCAGAGGCTTCTGTCAAAGAGGCTCTCGCACACGGACATAACTGCGTTATCATTGATACCGCAGGGCGTTTGCATGTTAACGATGAATTAATGGGAGAACTCCGACAGATCCGAGCAAGCGTCAATCCTACTGAAATCCTGCTCATCGTTGATGCAATGACCGGACAAGACGCTGTAAACGTCGCCGAAAATTTCAATAACGACTTAGACATTGACGGCGTTATCCTTACAAAGATGGATGGAGACGCACGCGGGGGGGCAGCACTCTCAATTCGTCATATTACACAGAAACCGATCAAATTCATCGGTGTCGGTGAAAAGATTGAGGCAGCCTCACTTGAAGAATTCCACCCAGAGCGCATGTCTTCGCGCATCCTCGGACAAGGCGATGTCCAAACACTCATTGAGAAAGCAGAAGACGTATTCAGCGAAGATCAAGCAAAAGAACTTGAACGGAAACTCATAGAGAACAAAGGACTTGACTTTGACGATTTTTTGACACAGTTGGAGCAGCTGAAAAATATGGGACCGTTAGATCAATTGATGGACCTAATGCCCTTTAAAAACCAGTTACCCATCAAAGACCTTACACCCGATGAGAGCCATTTGCAGAGCACCAAGGCAATCATCCAATCCATGACGCTCGAGGAACGAAAGAACCCTCGATTGTTAGATAGAAGTCGGAAACTCCGCATTTCCAAAGGCAGTGGTACGACAGTCAATCAGATCAACATGCTGGTTTCGCAGCTCCAGATGATGAATCGGATGTTAAATCAACAGGCGGCGATGGCGATGCCGCAGATGGGAGCATCTTTCAACAAAAAAATGGGACAGAAAATAGGTACCATGCCCCGTCCAAAGCGGAAGACAAGAAAGTCGAGAAAACGAAAACGCCGCAGGTAGGACTGCGGTGAAACCGATAACCGGATCACACCCTCTAAATCTAAATCAAGTGGCACAGATGCCACTGGGAGGTATTTTTTGGCAGTTAGAATTAGATTACAACGACATGGGCGTAAAAAACGTCCGTTCTATCGACTCGTCGCAGCTGATGCTCGCGCACAGAGAGACGGCGCCTTTTTAGAACGCCTCGGTCATTACAACCCACTCACAGATCCAGCAGATGTGGTCATCGATGAAGAGAAAGCCTTAAAATGGTTAAGACGCGGCGCACAGCCCACAGATACCGCAAAGCGTTTACTCTCCAAAAGCGGGATCCTCATGAAATTTGAATACGAAAGATTGGGGAAACCGATGCCAGAAGATGAAGCCACCGAAGATGAAGCTACTGAAGATGAAACCACTGAAGATGAAACCACTGAAACAGGCGAGGAGACAGACGCTACCGAACACACAGAAGTACAAGAAACAGAATCCGAAACCGCGGCATTGCTGACTGAAGCAACACCAGACGAATCCGCTGAAGAAGAAGAATAACACCGACGAAAACGCTCGTGGCGGACGTATCTACTGAAATCCAAAAGTGAACCATGTTCAAAGATTTGATTGAATACATCGTAAAATCTCTTGTTGATTATCCCGATGAGGTAGTGGTTCGAGAAGTAACTGGCGAAACAGTCGTTATTATTGAATTGACTGTCACAGAAGAAGATTTGGGAAAAATCATCGGTAGATACGGACGGACGCTGAAAGCGATCAGAAGTGTCCTCTATACCGCTGGATTGTGCGCAAATAAAAAGGTAATTCTTGAACTAATTGATGAACCGAGGCCGGATGTGTAGATTGAATGAAAATTGATGTTATTGCCCTGTTTCCAGAGATAATCGCACCCGCGTTAGAGACAGGCATACTCAAACGAGCCCACGATGCTAATAGACTCGCCGTTAATCTCTATAACCTACGAGATTGGGCGACCGATAAGCACAAGTCGGTTGACGATTATCCCTACGGCGGCGGTGCCGGGATGATCCTTAAACCCGAACCTATCTTCGCAGCTGTCAAAGCCTTAAACCCAGAGGAAACCGCAAACGTCCTCTACCTGACACCTCAAGGGATACCTCTGACCCAAGGATTCGCAGAATCGCTCTCACTGGAGCCGCATCTTATACTTTTGTGCGGACGCTACAAAGGCGTGGATGAACGCGTACGACAAAAATTGGTAACAACCGAAGTATCCATCGGGGACTACGTCTTGAGCGGCGGTGAAATCGCAGCCCTCGTTTTGATTGACGCTATTGGGCGTGTGCTTCCGGGCGCACTCGGCGATTACGAATCTGCACACATCGATTCCTTTAGTCAGGAATTGCTTGATCATCCGCACTATACACGACCAGCGAAGTTCGCCGAAATGCCTGTCCCCGAAGTCCTCTTGAGCGGACATCACGAGAATATCGAGAAGTGGCGATATGCTGAGGCACTCAAACGCACCGCAAAACATCGGCCCGATCTACTGCAAAAATTGGAACTCAACGAAGAGGATATCGCAATCCTCAAAGGAGCAGAATTAACCAAAAAAATAAAAAATTAGTTTTTAGTTCATACGGAATCTTAACATAGTATAGCGAACCAAGCATTATGCGAGAGGAGACAAACATGAATTTAATTGAATCCGTCGAAAATCAATATATGAAGAGTGATATCCCCGATTTCGGTCCGGGGGATGTTGTCAAAGTGAATACACGCATCCGTGAAGGACAAAAGGAACGTATTCAGGCTTATGAGGGAACCGTTATTCGGCGAGCACACGGTGGACTAAGCGAAACCTTTACAGTCCGACGCGTCGCATTCGGTGCCGGGAGTGAACGGACGTTCCCGCTTCATTCACCGAACATTGAAAGCATTCAGGTCGTCCGTTACGGGGCTGTACGGCGCGCGAAGTTGTATTACCTGCGCGAGCGAACCGGAAGATCCGCACGCGTCAAAGAACGTAGAACCTAACCCGATACTGATGGACGCTTTTGAGATCGCTTGCCAACAAAGCGGCTACAAACTGATTGCAGGCATTGACGAGGCAGGTCGAGGCGCACTCGCTGGACCCGTCATTGCCGCTGCAGTCATTTTACCCCTCAATTGCAGCATTGACGGTCTGAAAGATTCAAAGCAGTTAACACCGAAACAACGCGACCTGTTAGCTGACCAAATCCATAACACCGCGTTGTCCGTAGGGATCGGTTCCGCAGATAACCGAGTCATTGACCGTTTGAATATTCTCAAAGCGACCTTATTAGCAATGCAGAATGCGATTGAAAAACTTACACCACAGCCAGATTATCTCCTCGTTGACGGTATAAACCTTCCGACAACTGACATCCCAGGCGAAGCAATCCCGAAAGGCGACAGTCGAAGTTACGCTATCGCAGCTGCCTCTATTATCGCCAAAACTACCCGTGATCGGATCATGATAGAATTGGATCACACCTACCCGAACTACGGATTCCAACGACACAAAGGATACCCGACATCCCAGCATCGGCAAGCAATTGCGCAATTCGGAGCATCAGATATTCACCGCCAGACCTTTAAACTACTTCCCGATGATTGAAGTAGAGAGACGAAAGAGCTGGCAATACAAGTCTTTGCAAAATAGGGAACACGGATGGATCGTTCACGTTTGAACATCGCAAAAATCGGTGAGTCGTATGCAGTCACACATCTCAAGGCGCGTGGGTATAAAATCCTCGCACAAAACTACCGAGCGATACGCGGTGAAATCGATCTCGTTGCACAAGAGGGCGACTGTATCGTTTTTGTGGAAGTTAAAACGCGACGCAGCCTCAAATTCGGGACACCACAAGCAGCGGTAACGGCACAGAAACAGCGACAGATTTCCAAAGTCGCACTGGCATACATACAGACACATAACCGACTCAACGCACCTTGCCGTTTCGATGTTATCGCAATTCATCTGTCACCGCAGCTTGAGTTGCTAAAACTTGAGCAAATTGAGAACGCCTTCGAGTTTCAAGGCGAAGGCGGATTCTGAATCGCATCCCGTCGATTTCAGTCTACTACAGATCCGGAAACCGTAAAATCCGTTTCGCATTCCCGCCCATAATGTCTGCCAGTTCCGCTTCAGATAAACCCGGTAATAATTCCTCTATAACTGTAGTGAGTTTACCATAACCCGGCTCTTCAAGTATCCATGGAAAATCGGTTGCCCACATCAATCGTTTCGCCCCAAAGCCGCCTAGAAGACCGTGATGCCATCCTGCCAAATCTTTATAAGGGAATTCCTCTCTGCTAAAAGCGTACTGACCGGAGAGATGGACATTAACATTTTCAAATCTCGCGAGCCGATAGGTGGTATGCATAAAAAGGTTGTAACCTGTCACCTGTACCTGAGGTCTACCGAATTCGTCCCAACTGAATTTGCCTTTTCCTGGACACGCGGCGAGATGATTTAGCACAACCCGGACCTGTGGGAATTCTTGAATCAGGTAGGGTAGGAGATGCGCGCTGATAGCATTCGGATAGAGCCAGAGCACATAATCACGCTCGGCAGCACACTTCCAAATCGGATACGCAGCAAACTCGCGGACATCCATCTTCGCAAAAATATCACGCGGTCCCCCAAATGTAGAAAATCGGAACCCGATAATCCCAGTATTATCTGTGAGTTCCGCCATGTGCTCAGCAGGGTTCGGATGCCCCTCTGGCACCAAGCCGATCCCTAAAAATCGGTTTGGATATTCTTTGAGACAGCGCAGCAAGTAACGGTGGTTTGCGATGCTCGCGCCTGCCATCTGGACAAGGACTGCCTGATCAATCCGATGTTTCTCCATTTCGCCTAACAACTTTTCGACAGGCTCTTCCCGTTCAGCGGGCCAAATATCTGGTGTCTCTCTCGGAAACTCAGCGGAGGCTTTTGTGAATACGTGCAGATGCGCGTCAATTCGTGGCATTATGAGGCTCCTTTGATTAGTCGTCCAAACTAAACAATTTACGACGTTCTGGAGTCTTGCAATACTCGGAGATGGAAGCGAATTGCTGGGGTCCAATACGTCCGGGTGTCCGCTTCTCGTAAATTAGGATAATCGACTTACGCGGGGTATCGGAATGATTGTCCATCGAAACGTGCCATCCGCAGGAGTTGAACATAATCGCTGTGCCTGCTTTACCCGGGAAAGTCTTATGTCCCGTCATACTTTCTTGTCGCATCGGACGCGTATATGGACCCGAACCCGGTTTATGACTGCCCGGTACAAAACCGAATTCGCCGCCCCCGGGCTCGACATCGTTGACGTAGATTTGTACCTTGATATGGAGTGGATTGTCATATCCGACATCCGGATGCCATCCTGTGTAACTCACGGGCCACGGTGCTACAGTCCGAACCTGGGGTCCCAATAGAATGAGTTCATGATCTGTGAACGCCATCAACGCACCGTAGTAACTCGGATAGTCGATAATATCAATAAAGATCGGATCCTTCTCAAGAGGATTCGGGATGTCATAGAAAGTTGCAGCGGCTTCCCCCGCTTCGACTCTATCCAGCCATTCGGCTTTGCAAGCGTCTGCCCAATAGTCGAAAGCATTTTGGAGCTGCTTAAGATCTTCACCTTGAATCGCATTTTCAAAAACAAGATAGCCTTCTTCTTCCCATTGCGCTTTTTGTTCCAGTGTCGGTAGAATCATGATTTCCCTCCTTAAGACTTAAAAATAATACAAACAGGCAATAACACAGGACGATTTAGTTTTCAGTTCCGGTATCGGTTTTGGTTGACATAAGTTAACGTTTAGACGCAAGATCGCGAGCGACAAGAAATCCGCAGAAATCCGCAGAAATACCGTTTTTGCTGGGGCGTTTCTTGTAAGCAAAAACCCCTATCAAATACCTCCAGCAAAAACACTCGCTCCTACAAAGTAAATATGTAAAACTAAATACCCCTGGGCAATAACGGAAGCCTATGGATTTTAAAAGACTTTCCCTCTACCTGCAATTTCCCAACTCTCCTCGACTTTATCACCGCGAATACCTACAAGTGTGTCGTGAAGATTACTCGTCATCCCTTGATGGAGTGGGATAACCGAAAGCCGTTCACCAACCCGAAATCGGTGTGAACATTCACTGACATTAACGTGTCCGTGTTCGACCGACATGCCGTAAATCTTTGCATCGGGGTGTTCAACGATATGCCCGTAAGGTGTCGGTGGGTAACTCGTAAATGTCTTTTGCCCGCCATCAATGATAATCCGATCAGGCGTCGGCGTGCTGACAACAGTTACGATAACTCGCAAGACACACCTTTCAGGCGTTAGCATCTCCGAATTCCCGATACGGGTCATGCCTTCGTAGACATAAGAACCGCTACGGGTCTCCGTGCAGCCGATCTCTTTTGATGCTGCTTCCGAACCTGTGCCACCACCACTGATAATGTTCGCGGGAATCCCGTCGCTTGAGAGCAGGTCAAGCGTCTCTTCGATAAACGGTTTCGCTCGCACGTTGCTTGGATACGTCATGATACCTTGGAAATCAATGCCTTGCATTTTCATAATTTGTTGCGCAAGACATTGTGCTGCTCGCGGTGATTGCACGCCGCAGCGTCCACTTCCAGTATCAAGCTCCACGATAACAGGCACAACACAACCATCAGCAATTGCTTGTTGAGAGATTCCAGTTGCGGTTTCTTCTGAATCGAGTGCGACGGTAATACGCGCCCGTTGGACAAGAGCAATCAACCGTTTCAGTTTCGGTGCCCCTACGATATTATACGGAATCAGGATGTCATCAACCCCGGCATCTACCATCACCTCTGCTTCACCTAATTTCTGGCAGGTGATACCTCGCGAACCGGCAGCGATTTGCAGTTTAGCGATTTCTGGTACCTTATGCGTCTTCGTATGGACGCGCAGCGGGATACCGAGTTGACGACAGTGTGTTGCCATGCCGTTGATATTCTGTTCAAGCACACCCAGATCCGCAACGAGCGTCGGTGTGTCTAAGGCATCAATATTCATAGTTTCCTCGTAATATGCGCTTACAAGCGACATGCTACGTCAAATAGATTTGCGTTTAATTTACCTGTTACACACTTTTCTGTCAAGTAACTCCAGGACCATGAAGTTGAATACCACTTGACATTTTCCAGAAAAGCCTGTATCATAAAATAAGACTTACGCAAATGGAATATATATTTTCAAAACACATCGGAGAAATTTATGGACACAAAATTTTACATAAGGGTTTTCTTACTTACCGCTTTGATGCTATCTTGTATGGTATTCTCGTCCGGGTACACCGATTCGCATCTCAAGCGCGGCGGCACCTTAATATTTGGACGCGGCGGCGACTCCGTCGGCTTAGACCCAGCACTTGAGGAAGACGGTGAGTCCTTTAAAGTCTGCGATAACATCTACGACACACTCGTTGAATACAAAGATGGCAGCACTGAACTGGAACCGGGACTCGCCAAAAGTTGGGAGAGTTCGGAAGACGGTTTGACGTGGACCTTCTACCTACGGGAAGACGTAACGTTCCATGACGGAACGCCATTCAATGCCGAAGCGGTTGCCTTCTCGCTGAACCGACAGCACGATAAAACCCATCCGTTCCATAAAGTTGGCGGCAGTTACATTTACTGGATCGCCACCGGCTTGGCAGAGATCGTGGATAAGATTATCGTGATTGATGAATTTACTGTCCAAATCCACCTTAAAACGGCTTACGCACCCTTTATCTATACGATCGCGATAACCCCGTTCTCTATTGTCAGTCCGACAGCTGTGAAAAAATGGGGAAACGAATTTTCCAATCATCCGGTCGGCACGGGTCCTTTCAAGTTTGTGCAATGGGACAGAGGTGATAAGATCGTGCTGGAGGCAAACGACACCTATTGGGGCGGACGTCCTCTGTTGGATAGAGTCATCTTCCGTTCTATTCCGGACAACTCGGTCCGACTTATTGAACTTCAGCAAGGTAGCCTCCACGCCATGGAGTTCCCGAACCCGGACGATCTACAACAGATTCAAGACGACGCAACACTTGAACTGCTATCGCAACCCGGTATGAGTATCGGCTATTTGGCGATGAACATGGACAAACCGCCGCTTGATAGTCTCAAAGTCCGGCTCGCTATTAATCATGCCATTAATAAATCAGCCATTATTGAACATCTATATCAAGGTTTGGGGATTCCAGCGAAGAACCCGATCCCACCGACACTTTGGGGGTATAACGATTCTATTGAGGATTATACCTACGATCCAGAACTCGCAAAGCAGCTTCTTGCTGAAGCAGGCTACCCGAACGGTTTTGAGACGACGCTCTGGGCATTGCCCGTTCCGCGTCCTTATATCCCTGATGGACGCGCCCTCGCAGAAGTGCTGCAATCCGAACTCCGAAATATCGGTGTAGAAACAAAAATTGTAACGTACGACTGGGGGACTTATCTTGAGAAGACGAAAAACGGGGAACACGACATCGCTATGTTGGGGTGGAGTGCTGACCTCGGGGACCCAGATAATTTCCTCTATTTTCTCTTGAGCAAATCGTCAGCGGAGAAACCGGCTGGCAACATCGCTTTTTACCGAAGCGACGCAATGCAAAACGTCTTAGAGCAGGCAAGGGCAACTACGGATCGCGGGAAGCGGATCTCGCTCTACCAAGAGGCACAGCAGATCTTTCATAAAGATGTGCCCTGGGTACCGTTGGCACACGCAAAACAGATTTTAGTTATTAACAAAAACGTTAAGGATCTCAAGCTCCACCCGTTGAAATGGAGATATTTCCGCCACATCTGGATTGAAAAATAATAATATGAATGAATCCGTATTTCGTATCGGTGTCACGCGCGATTTCCTGAAACCTGATGGCACCTCTGATTTAGACAACATTGCGAATCCGCTTTTTGATCAGGCGGGTTTGCAGTGGGAATATATCGCAGAGAATACGCCTGCGTTAACAGCGGCACAGGTGCAAGATTACGATGCACTCTTGGTGTTAGGCACAGCGATCACAGTAGAAACATTCGTTGGGGCAGAACGTTTGGCGATTATTGCAAGGTTCGGTGTCGGGTATGACAAAGTGGATGTCGCAGCCTGTACCGAAAACGGTGTATTGCTGACAATTGCCCCTGATGGGGTTCGCCGTCCGGTTGCAACATCTATCATGACGTTTGTCTTATCGTTGAGTCATCAGTTGTTAGTAAAGGATCGGCTTATCCGCGCCGGTGGTTGGCGCGACGCGTATAACTACATGGGAATCGGGTTAGTCGGCAGAACGCTCGGTCTTGTCGGTATGGGCAATATCGGGAAAGAGACGTTTAAATTGGCGAAACCGTTCGGGATGCGCCACATCACCTTCGATCCCTACCTCACACCTGCCGAGGCAGCGGAAGTCGATGCGGAACTCGTCGATTTGGATACACTGATGGAAACGGCTGATTTCGTCTGCGTCTGCTGTCCCTTGACTGAACAGACGCGCGGACTCATTGACGCAAGGTGTATCGGACTGATGAAACCGACAGCTTACCTGATTAACACCGCACGGGGCCCAATTGTTGACCAGAAAGCACTCACGGAAGCACTCCAGAATCAGCGGATTCAGGGCGCTGGACTTGATGTATTTGAACAGGAACCGATTAGCGACGACGATCCGCTCTTAAGTCTGGATAACGTTATTGTTACACCGCACAGCATCTGCTGGACGGACGAGTGTTTTGAAGGTAACGGTCGGAGCGCGTGTGAGAGCATCATCACGGTGGCTTCTGGTCAAATTCCAACGTATGTTGTCAATCGAGATGTTATAGAGAGTCCGAAACTGCAGAAAAAGTTGGCTCGATAAAATTAAGTTCGGAGGAACACTATGCTTACGGAACAACAGGTTAAGCATTTTCATACCTTGGGATTCCTCGTTTTTCGGCAATTATTTACCGAAGACGAGTTGAGGACGATACGTGCAGAGTTTGAAGCGGCGATGGAAGCGGCGTATCGTCATGCGCCGTTTGATGGCACACATCGACATTGGCTGCCGATGATGGGACCTGAGACACCATTCTTCGCGAATTTACCGGAGGATCCACGGTTCTCTGAAGTGGCAGAGCAATTATACGGAGACGATGTGTTTTTCGTTGTCTCGGATGCGAACCGTTACGTCGGGAACACAGGCTGGCATCCTGACCACAATGCCGATCCAACGCAAGATTGTTACGGTGTGAAATTCGCATATTACCTTGAACCTGTTGGTGCCGAAAGTGGTGCGTTGAGACTGATTCCAGGTTCGCATAAGCGGTCGCTGCACGACGATCTTCGGGAAAATTTGAATGCGCTCGGATTGGAGATTTGTGACGTACCGGGTTATGTGTGTAAGTCGGATCCGGGGGATGTGGTTGCTTTTGATATGCGGTGCTGGCATGCCAGTTGGGGGGGTAATGATGACCGCCGTATGTGTACGCTGGTTTATTACAACAACCCCAAAACGCCTCAAGAAGAGGCTGCCACCCGTAATCGGGCACGCAGCAATGCCAGAACTCCTGAACACTTTAATCGACCGGGTGCCCCACTCTACGATCCACATTGGGTTGAAAATCCAATGGGCGGTGAAAAACGACAACGTTGGATTGATCGGCTGCACGCGTTGGGATTCTTGGATAAAGTTTAAAATTAATAATGTTTTACAGGAGCAGATTTTCCGCTTGGGTTTAAAGACTACAGAAGGAAACTTAAAACTAATGAGAAAGAAAAAACAGACAGCGATTGACAAGCGAATACTCAGAGCAGAATACTTGCGGATTATACCGGAGCAGAGTGCAATGTTGCTTCCTGAGGAGATATTCGAGCACTTTGATTTTCGGATCGGATTTATCCACCAAGGCGTTGTCGCTCATGTCGAGACAATTGGTACACCTGAAGACTTAGGCGCGCACGATGCGGAAAAAGATATTGCTATACCGCGTTTGTCCTGTTTTGTCGTGCTTGTAACACAGGTGGCACTTCATCGTGTCAATCGTCTGCCGCCGTTATTCAAGCAGGCAGTATGGGAAACTATTGACGATATCATTGATGAGGAGACCGAAATTCCAGAGATTCTTTTGGTCATTATTAATGACTGCTTAGAGAGAGCGATCGGAGAAATCAACTACAACCAATTGAAGGATGAACGTATCGTAAATCGGCTATGGAGTAGCATCAAGTCCGCTTATGGTGAGAGACACGCGCCGGATGATAGCGAGATTTTCGACAACTTCTACGAATCCGAGGAGGATCCGGACGAGGAAGAATAACCGCAACGGAAAAAATAATCTTCGCGTAAACCGAGAGGTCTAAAATTACCGAAACACGCGTAAAACCCAACGGATTCCGACACCTAAAGCGTTTGGATTGTTGGGTTTTGCTTTTGTCAACTTTCAGAATTATGCAACCTTTCTCCTTTGATCCGCGTCACTAAGTCAAAATATGACAACAAATGCTGGGAAGCAACCCAAGTTCATCCAAATCAATAGGAGAAATCGATGAGAAACGATGATATTGCCTTAATTGAGCGCACCCTTTCAGGCGATGAAACAGCTTTCGCATTATTGGTGGAGAAGTACCAAAAACATGTTCACGCTATCGTGTGGCGAACCATTAAAGATTTCCACATTGCTGAGGACATCGTCCAAGAAACCTTTCTGAAAGCGCATCAGAAACTTGGAACGCTGAATGATCCACAGCGATTTTCTGCGTGGATTAATGCCATTGCCACACGCCGTTGCCTTGCGTGGTTTCGCGAGAACCGCCTGAATTCCGAACTTGCTGATAATATAAACATCGCCACGAAACAGAGCGACTCATACTCCAGATATATCTCGGGAGAGCAATCGAAAGCGGCAGCACAAGAACTGCGCGAAATTATTAAAAAGTGGCTTTTGAAATTGCAGGAAAGCGAACGCACTGTTGTAACACTTCACTATTTTGATGGGCTGCCGTGCGCCGATATTGCCGCCTTTTTAGGAGTAACCACGAACACTATCAAAAGTCGGCTCAATCGAGCACGAAATCGACTAAAAGAGAACGAATCTCTATTGCAATCTGTTCTTGATAACTTTCAGTGTTTCGCTGTACTGAACGAGATGGCTAAAATGGAACGTAAAATTAGAGTGTGCATTGATGCCACTACTGAGAAGGGTAAGCAATTTAGAGAAGGAGGAGCCTCTCTAATAAAAACCGATGCGTTTTTGAAACTTTCCAGTTTCGGATGGGAAGAACGAGATAAGGCGGAACCGGTCACAATGCCTTTATTGGGAACTGCCATCACGCCTTCCTTATTCAGATTTCCTTCAATTATAGGTAATACATGGACGCAAGAAGGTTTTTGGGACTCACAAGCGGAGACAATCTTAGACGGATACGAGCGAGTGGAAGTTTCCGCTGGCATTTTCCCGAGTTGCCTCAAGCATAAAAGTGTCCTTATTGACACGCCACCACGCTCGCAAAATAATCTTCTTGCAACTTCTAATGGCAAACGGTATGAGAGGGGTTCAAAAAAGGAGAGTCCATTTGTTAACGGCACACGTTATTTGTGGTTTGCTAAGGGAATCGGAATAGTCAAAATGCGCTATGAACACGCTAACGGTCTTACAACGGAGGCAGAATTAATGGAATACAGAGTTCCGGGCAAGATAGAAGAATATCACCCTTTACAAATTGGCTCTACGTATACCTACAAGTATCACAGTGTTTTTCTTGACGAAACAGTTTTTGAAAAATGGCGCGTTACCGAAAATTTTTGAATCCGAACGGCACCTATTTAGAGAAAGCAGACGTAGCAGTAAAACGACCTAAACTTGCTATAACAGGAGCGGACTTGATGCTTTGGGCGATTGTTAGAAGAGAAATTACAGCAAATATCTTGAGTTTCAGGTTCTTGATGGGATTACTCATCTATTTTTCCCTAATTGTCACAAATCTCTTCGTTTTGACCAGAGATTATGAGGATAGGCTGCAAAGCTACCAAACAGCTCTCCGAGAAAATGAAGAGCAGGTAGACCAAGTAAAAATATACTCTGAATTCGGACATAGTCGCAAACTGAAGGGGCATAGAAAACCGAAACTGCTGAGTATCTTCAACGAGGGCATGGACAAAAGGAAAGGGAATACGGTGACGGTGGCGCATGGATATGTTCCCGCTGTTGCCGAACACCACGGCTCCGATAACCCCTATCTGAACATCTTCTCCTCCATTGACTTTACCGTAATTTGCCAAGTTGTGATGAGTCTACTCGCCCTGCTTTTCGCTTATGACACGATATCGCGAGAAAAGGAAGCCGGTACATTGAGATTAACCCTCTCTTGTGCAATGCCAAGACCTATACTGCTTTTGGGAAAATACATTGCAGGAATGGTATCTATAACCCTCCCGCTCATAGCGAGTTTTATGGCAGGCTTATTGATGATACAATCTTCACTTTATGTCTCTTTTAGCAGTTCGGATTGGATACGAATATCACTAATCTTCCTTATATCTATGCTTTATGTGTCTCTTTTTTTCCTCGTCGGACTATTCCTTTCCGCTCGAACCCACCGATCCTCTATCACCTTGATGTTTGCAATGTGCGTCTGGGTAATTTTCGTACTCATCATTCCGAATCTAACGGTTTTATTGGTCGAACATGCGAGTCCGATACAATCGGAAAATCCGTATAAAGAGCAGGCAGATGAATTGTGGGGCGAATTTGGAAGCAAAGCCGGAGATTATTTGAAGAAACGAGGGGTTGACCTGCCTTGGGAGCCTGCTGATCCGGGCAGCTTAGGCGTACTTGAATCGAGAACAACGTACGCAAGCGGAGAAACAGTTAGCCTGAAACATTTTAGAAACGAAGAGGGGGTGCCCTTTGTGCAAGGGTATTATGGATTCAAGGAAAATCTCCGGGCACAATATGCAGACAAAGTGTGGCAAATCCGCAAAGCGTATCTTGATGAAAACCCGAATCGACAGTCTTTGTTGGCGTTGAACATATCCCGTATATCGCCAACAGCCGTTTACTATAACGCTGCTGCAATTCTCGCGGAAACCGACTTAGGGAATTTCTGGCAATTCATGGAACAGACCCGGCAATATCGCCGTGAATGGGTCGAATATCTGAGAGATGAAAAAATATTTTCTTCACGTAGATGGTTCACTGGGAAAGATTCCGAAGAGCCTCTTGACTTAAGCGGAATGCCCAGATTTAAGGAGCGGAGCGAAAGTATCAGCAGCAGCCTGCAGCGTGCCTTGCCAGACATTATGATACTCGCAGCGTTAAATATCCTATTCTTTATGGGAGCGTTCGTCTCGTTCCTGCGCTATGATATATAGTGGAGGGGTCTGGATTGACGGCAAAGGAGACAACATGATCTGGCAGATAGCAAAGCGTGAAATCCTTGACAACCTGACCCGCTTTCGGTTTGCATTCACAGTAATCTTGGTGATGGTACTGATGGTGATGAATGCCATTATATTTGTGAGCAGCAAATATCAGCGAAGAATATCGGCGTATTCCCAAGACACTACAGATGCCATAGCATCAATGAAAGAGCGGAGTTCCAGCTTAAGCGAGTTAGGTGTAAAGGGGCCAGGGAGCCTCTATAAACAGCCAAGCCAATTAGGATTCATCGCCACGGGTGCAGATGCCAACTTGCCAAAACGGATTGTTGGGAATGCTGAATCAGGAGGAAATTGGACTGCTCCGAATTTTCATTATTCAAGCTCAAACGTTTGGTCCCTTGAATACCGACAAGACCCGTTCCGTAAAAATGACGCACTGCCAAATTTCACGGAATTAGATTGGACGTTCATCATCGGGTTGGTAATGAGTTTTATGGCGATCCTATTCACTTATGATGCTATCTCTGGAGAACGTGAAACAGGGACCCTAAGCCTGCTCATGTCTAATTCCGTGTCACGTGCGACTGTACTTCTGGCGAAATTCATTGGTGCGTTTCTTACCCTCATGATACCTCTATTAATTGGGATTTTACTGAATTTAATGATCGTTAGTGTTTCAGCGTTGGTGTCGCTTGATGGAAGCGAATGGACGCGGATCGGGATAATTTTTGTTATTTCTGCTATCTACATCTCAATATTCTTATGGCTTGGACTGTTTATCTCAAGCCAATTTTCCAATTCGTCAAGCAGCTTGCTGATGCTGCTGCTCATTTGGGTTGTGTTTGTGGTCCTTATTCCAAACACAATGGGTGTGCTGGCGAGCAGTTTCCAGCACGTTCCCTCCAGAAGCGAAGTCTCTCGACTAAAGCAGGCAAGACTCGACGAAATTGATCATCGGTATTTTGGAGCGGATAGAAGACTTTTCCAATTCGGTTCCCCTTCCGACAATCCACCTAAAATCGAGGCATTGCAAGTGTGGGCTGGTTACCTAACCGAACGTGCCGATGTGAAAAGCAGATTTGATGATGAGCATCTCAATAAACAGCTTGCACAGGTTGCGTTCACACAACAAATTACGCGGCTATCCCCAGCAGCCATCTACAAATACGCCGTAGAATCTCTCTCTGGCACAGGATTCGCCAGACATAAAAGGTTTGTACAACACGCGCGGCGTTACAGACAACAGTTCATCGACTTCATCAAATCCGAGGACAGCGCAGACAAAGAAAGTTACCATGTCTATTTTTTAAAAGAAGGGTTATCCCAAAAACCTGTTGCCTTTAACAGTATTCCCAAATTTTCAGAAAAACTGACCTTAGGTATCACCTTCAAGGGGGCACTGGTGGATCTAATGTTGTTGGTCTCACTCGCACTACTCCTGTTTATGGCGGCTGTTTTAACATTTATGAGAAGTGATGTAAAATAAAAGCCGAATCTGTTAGGCTAATCAACAGTGGGACGCTGTGGATTGCCCCAGTGTCCGTTTTTATCCTCTCCACTCACTACGACACCTTCCTTATCCCAACGAAAAGATGCTCGGACATCGGTGGTGCAGTAGCGTAAAGTAAGACCACAGCGTCGTTTCGATGAGGAGTTGGCGTTTGAGCCGTGCAAAAGCAGATCGGTGTGGATAGAGATTTCACCGGCTTTGAGTTCAACGTTAACGGTCTCACCGTACTGTTCAGCATCTTCAACGATTTGCCCCAACACGCTGTTATCATCAGGTGTGCTGTGCCGAGGTGTCAGATGCCCCAAGCGATGTGAACCGGCAATGAATCGCATCGCACCGTTTTCGATAGCGGCATCGTCAATCGCGAGCCAGACGGTAACGGTTTTCGAGGGTGTCAGGGGCCAGTAACCGGCATCTTGATGCCAACCGACGACCTTCGGATCGTGCGGCATCTTGCAAAAATAGTGCGCACCCCAACCGATAACGTCCTCGCCGATCAAGTCTTTTACGCAGGAGACAATCTTTGGATGTGTGAGAAGATCGTAGACTTTCCCGTATTTCATGTGCGCAGAGATAATCGAGTAACTACTTCCACCTGCCGCGATGACATCTGCTAATAGGGTATCAAAGTACCGGCGGTGTTCGCCAATTTCGGCTTCATCGAAAATTGGGATGCCTTTGATATAACCGACACGGTTGAAACCTGCAACTTGTTCGGGTGTTAATACCTTTGGCCGCTCCGTGACGCTTGCGTGAAATTGGAGATCGCGCCCCATTTCAGCGAGCTGTTCCCACGTCGGCATGATTTTGTCAGTTTTGTAGGTTACACTTTGGTTTGACATTATTGCTCCGCCTTATGCAAATTCTGATTTGATTCTACCATAAATACAATCAAAATGGTATAATATATAAGCATTCAAAAGATTCTACTCACAAAAAACAGACTTTATCTTGAAATTGAGGGTAATTAATGGCGCATGCATACACCCCCGGTCTTAAAGTTACTGAGGGGATGACTATTCAGAAAGAACGCCGGCTCCCGCTTGAAGGCGAGGTCCTCGTCGAAGCTGGGGCAACAGTCAAGGCGGAGGATGTCGTCGCGAAGGCGGATCTGCCGGGCAACGTTCAACTGTTGAATGTTGCTAACCTTCTCAGTGTCCCACCGGAAGAGGTGGCGGAACACATGCTTAAATCTGTCGGTGAAACCATCTCAGAAGATGAGATTATCGCAACCACAAAAGGACTTTTCGGACTTTTTAAATCGTTGGCACGTTCACCAATTGACGGCACGATTGAGTCGGTATCGGATGTAACGGGTCAGGTGATCCTCCGTGAACCGCCTATCCCTGTCGAAGTTAAAGCCTATACCGACGGAACGGTAACGGAGGTGCTTCCAGATGAAGGTGTCACGGTGGAGACTTATGGTACTTACATCCAAGGTATCTTCGGGATCGGTGGTGAGACGATTGGGAACCTAACCGTCGTTACGGAATCACCGAGTGATGCGTTGACTGCTGAAGAGATAAAGGCAGAGCATCGGGATAACATTTTGGTTGGCGGTTCGCTGGTTACGACCGATGCAATTCAGAAAGCAATCCAAAACGGCGTTAGAGGCATCATCGCGGGTGGTATTGATGACGCGGATCTACGTGAACTGCTCGGTTATGAACTCGGCGTTGCGATTACCGGTTCTGAGGAGATCGGGATTACGTTGGTTATTACAGAGGGGTTCGGTAGCATCGCGATGGCGGAACAGACCTTCACGCTTTTGAAAGTACGGGAGGGGATGAAGACCTCTATCAACGGTGCGACGCAGATTCGGGCTGGCGTTGTCCGTCCAGAGATCCTGATTCCATTCACCCCTGATGCTACAGCGTCAGCATCCGACGCGGCGGACGGTGCTGCTGAAGGCCTTCTCGAAGTCGGGAGCTCGGTGCGTATTATCCGGGAGCCGCATTTCGGCAAATTAGGACGCGTCACGGAACTACCGGTGGAGCTTCAGAACTTGGAGACAGAAGCGCAGGTCCGGGTCCTGCGTGTCGAACTCGAAAACGGCGAACAGACGATACTGCCTCGCGCTAACGTTGAAGCGATTGAAAAATAGTTGTCAGTTATCACGCTTCCTTGCCAAGACCCTATGCTTTAGGGAATGTAGGTAAGCATAGTGTTTGCGGTTGAAGATAAATTTGACATTCCGCTAAAAATGTGATATACTTTCCTTGTAGTGTAAGGTTGCAAGTTAGGCTGTTGTTCGCTACCCCCGTGTGCAACTCATGTAAAACGACACCACAAGACGAAAAGAAACAGACATCGGACAAATGGGTTGCTTAGACCCAACTGTGGAGCAGATATAAGACGTTTCCTCGGAGATGCGAACTGCTATGAAGCACAGGTTTCCGCGCACTTTAGTGTGTGGGTACTATGATTCAAACTTACTTGTTTAACGCGAAACTCACGTAAAAGTGAGATTCATTTCTTTAGGAGGTTGAATGGCATGAAAATTATGTCGGTATTAGCAGGATTTGTGTTGATGATAGCCTTTTGTGTTATCAGCACGAGCGATATGGCACAGGCGGAGGAAGTCTTGGGGACAGGAACGGATTCACTGATAGGCGGCGACCTAACCGACCCAGAAGACGATGGTGAACCTGAAGCAGATGAGGGTTACAACGCCGAATTCTCATCTAACGAGGAACCCGGATTCGCGGGCGGCGAATTTTCGTTTAACGTTTTCGATAACCGCCTTGGCCCCAGCAATGACAAATGGTGCTGCGGAAAGGGAGGCGGCATCCCAGATGAAGGGCTATGGGTAATGGCTGAGTTTGAGGAGCAATACGCATTGACACACTTCACCGTATCTTCAGCCAACGATGTTCCTGCAAGGGACCCCACAGTGTGGGAGGTTCAGGGCTCGAACGACGGCGAAGAGTTTGATACCATCTATGCTCACGACGGCGATAGCTTTTGGGATCAGCGCCTGCAAGTCGTCCTTTTTGAGGCAGGTGAAGATTACGACGTTCAAAAAAACGGGTACACCTTTTTTCGGCATGTTACTTTTGACACCGCATCAAACCCGGCTGGGGCGTACTTTCAAATTGGCGAAATTGAGTTCTTCGGCGATGATAGTTATCCCGTAGAGCCTAAATCCAAGCTCGCAACCACGTGGGGAAAAATCAAAAACGCCCGATAAACGCAAATATTGGACATTTTCTAAATCGGAAACCTGAATCGAGTCATAACTTGGTTTGGGTTTCCGTTTTTTATTTCTACTTGAAACTGTATGGACTATACTGCGGAGGACCTTTTCGGTTATGAACCGCGAAAATATTCATGCTCATACCGAACACCGCTTCGTGCGTTCTACATATCCCAGATCTCAACAACCCTCGCTCCAGTTTTTTGTTAATGAGAGACGTTTATTTAGAAATGGTATTACTTTGACTGACATTTATCAAAGTTATTGTCACACTGCTGAAGGCGTTGCCTCAGCACGGGGCGTGTTATGAAAATGCGTTTTGTTTTCAAAAAGGTTCTTGATTTTTAGCGCATGAGATGGCATTCTAAGAGGTATCCAAACTTCT
>JAJDTJ010000025.1 GCA_022827225.1 Candidatus Poribacteria bacterium
GCAAATAGCGGTCTCAAGATTTTTTGCCAAGTTCAATGAAAAAACAAACTCACAGAATATTAATGTCCGTTTTCAAGACGATACACCCCTGCCTTTTGACAAGGCAGCATAAGTTTACAATATCGTCCAAACTTTAGTAAAAATAAGGAAGGTTTGTTAAAAAATTAAATTTGACAGTGGCGTTTTTTTTTGCTACACTATTGTGTATATTGATGAATGGATTGAAGACCAGCTGTAACATATAAGGAGAATTGAATGTACATATCACCTGCATATCAAGAAATCGTTGATTTTATTGCAGCAGGGACAACCCCCCAAAATTTAATAGACTTTTGTCCATCCGAGGAGGCAAAAGAGCGTTTTGCAGATCTCATCCACCGCGAAAAGACGACAGGACTAACCTCTGAAGAAACAGCAGAACTCAATCACTGTTTGCAACTTGAACATCTGATGCGGCTCGCTAAATCTCGCGCTCGATACTATTTAAAGAATGAGTAAGACTTATATCCCTGTTGCCTTACGAGAGTTAGTTAGGGCCCGCGCCAAAAGCCTTTGTGAATACTGTCTGATTCGTGAAGAGGATACTTACTTTGGTTGTCAGATAGATCACATTCTTAGCGAGAAACATGGAGGCTCTACCCAAGAAAGTAATCTCGCTTACGCGTGTTCATATTGTAATCGTAACAAAGGCAGCGACATCGGATCTATTGTGTGGGAGACGCAGCAATTTTCCCGTTTCTTCAACCCCCGTGTTGACCGATGGGCAAACCACTTCAGATTGGATGGTATTCGTATCGCTGCTCTTACACCTATTGGCGAGGTGACTATTCGTATTCTTGATTTCAACCATGTTGACCGACTAATTGAACGGGCGGAGTTGGCTGCCCTTGGGCAGTATCCTTCGACAGAGGCTTTAGCGGTGATTTTGTAAGAGCCAGAAAATTCAGCATAGACAGATGCAATAAGAATTTTTGGCGGTATTATTATTTTTACAGAGATAACTCATGAAATATATTCTTGCACTTTCACTGCTCTTAGGTACTATCGCTGGGTTTCCAGCACTCTGTCAAACACCACAGAAAATCGAAGCACTCAAACGACAACAGATCGTCCGCCCATGAATCTACCAACTCCCTTGAGATTCACAATATCTTAAAATTTATAGTCTATGATATCCAGCATCGGAGGAGATTCTATGCCCAAAAAACCGATTGACCATTACGAACACCCTGACACACTTCCGAACAACCCGACCCAAGAATTAAGCGGATTCGCTGAAGATGAAGAAAACGCACCCACCCGTTACCCGCGAGATGTAGCACTTGATCCGCAACTCGTCTGGAAAGGCAAAGATCAACAGAACGATAGCGATCTTGAAGTGCCAGCCGTACCTATCTACACGCAGGAACACATCCAACCCCAAGCGATTATTGAAAACCTTCGTACACAAAAGCGGCGAGAATCAGATCAGATAGAGTTGCTTTTTGAAGGCTTCGACGGTCTTGATTTCAACCAAAAAATCGAATTCTATGAACACGAACAAAACTGGCACAACCGTTTTATCTTAGGTGACTCGCTTACGGCGATAAACTCGCTTGCCGAAAAAGAGCATCTCAAAGGGGCGGTGCAGATGATCTATTTTGATCCGCCGTACGGGATTAAATTCAGTAGTAACTGGCAGGTGAGTACTCGAAAGCGCGAGGTCAGTAGCACAAAAGCAGAAGACGTTACGCCGCAACCGGAGCAGGTTAAAGCATTTCGCGATACGTGGGAACTCGGTATCCATTCTTATCTTGCATATTTACGCGATCGCCTTACTGTCGCTCGCGAATTGCTGACAGACAGCGGCAGCATCTTCGTCCAGATTAGCGATGAAAATGTCCATCGTGTGCGGTGTTTGTTAGATGAGGTGTTCGGAGATGCTAATTTTGTCTCCACAATCGCATGGACTCGGGCAAATATGACTTCTTCAACAGAGTTAGCATCAGTATCTGACTATCTGTTGTGGTATGCAAAAGATAAAAGACAGATAAAATATAATCAACTCTATATGGAACGCGATGAACGGACAGCTGAGCCGCTTTTAAGGCGTTATTATAACGTTGAATTGCCGAATAGAACACGAAGGAGAATGACGAAAGAAGAGATGGAAAATCCTTCCCTTCTTCCTGAAGGAAGTCGGAGATTTGCAGATTATTCAGTTTCATCACAGACAGGCGGAAGTGCTAATTATGCGTATAAATTTGAAGGAAGAACTTATCTTCCGCCTGGTGATCGGGGCTGGGCTGCAAGTCAAGATGGGTTAAATCGTCTCACTAAACAGGGAAGACTTCTCCCATTGGGAAAGACGTTGTGTTATATACGATATGCTGATGATTTTCCGGGACAGGCCATCACCAACTTATGGACCGATACCGCTGGATCTCGGTCAGGAAGAATGTACGTTGTGGAAACGAATCCTAAAGTCATCCAACGGTGCATATTGATGACAACCGATCCGGGAGACCTTGTTCTCGATCCGACCTGTGGCAGCGGTACCACTGCTTATGTCGCAGAACAGTGGGGTAGGCGGTGGATAACGGTAGACACGTCACGCGTCGCTTTAGCACTGGCGCGCACACGCCTTATGGCAGCCAAATATCTGTACTATCGGCTTGAAGATGTCAATGACATCAAGCACGGTTTTGTCTACAAATCGGTCAGGCAACTGAGTCTATCAGACATAGCAAATAACGCAGAGATTGACGATATCCATGCCGAATATGCGGCAAAGCTGGATCCGCTGCGCGCTGAAATGAACCGTCTCATCGGTCAAAACTGGGAAGAGTGGGAAGTGCCAGCAGAAACTGATAGTGAATGGAATTCTGAATTCCAGAATTTACATCGCGAGTGGCTTTCCCTCAAACGCGAACGGCAGCAAAAGATGAATGCCTCCACCGCTCGGCGGGCAGAGAGTAAAATCCTCTATGATCAACCGCACGAAGACAGGAAACGAGTGCGTGTTACAGGTCCGTTCACTGTAGAAAGTTTATCTCCACATTTCGTGCTTGATCCTATTGATGCAGAGACCGCTGAACCAACGCCTGCTGCCCCAGATGTCTCACAAGATTACCATCAACATATCCTTGAACATCTGAAAACAGGCGGCGTGCAAAATCGCCTTCAGGAGCGGCGCATTACCTTTGATTGGTTGGAGGAACTACCCGGCGAGTGGTTACATGCCGAAGGTGCGTATACCGATGCAGATAACAATATGCCCAGTGTCGCTATTAGTATCGCGCCGCAATCCATTACTGTCGGTAGTCAATGGATAAATGAGGCTGCGAAGGAAGCTGCGCGCCGAACACCGCGATTTGATTTACTCATTATTGCCGGTTTTGCGTTTGAAGGCTATACCGCTGGTGAGGACACACGTATGGGACGGCTTACCATCCTACCGGTTAAGATGAGTCCTGAGTTAATGGTGCGCGAACTCAAAAACACAGGTCAAGGCAACCTGTTCATGGTGTTCGGGGAACCGGATGTTGAAATTGTGGATCATAAAGATGGTACACACTCTGTGAAACTTTTGGGCGTAGATGTTTACGATCCGAAACAGGGGTTAACCCGTTCCGACACACCAGAAGACATCGCGTGTTGGTTCATTGACACTGCCTATAACGGTGAAGCGTTTTTTGTTCGACATGCCTATTTCACGGGTAAGAATGAACCCTATAAGCAGCTAAAGAGCGCCCTTAATTCAGAAATTGACGCGGAGGCGTGGGAAGCACTTTATCGCACGGAAAGTCTCCCGTTTGCGAAGCCTGAGACTGGCAAAATCGCAGTAAAAGTCATCAACCACTACGGCGATGAGGTAATGAAGGAGTATAAGATTTCGTAGCATAATCAGTTAGGTTGTGCAATGTCTGAATGCACGTCGCATTTGGGCGAGTACACCGCAAATCGCGGATTACACGGATGACGCGGATTATTGCGGATTTTAAGAGCGTTTTCTGTCCATTCACGCTTCTCTGTTGCAGTTTGAATTCTCTTGAATTTTCTCGTGAAACTGTGTATAATACGGGTTAACACGGAGGCAGTGAAAATGATTACACATATACAGGTGAAAAACTTCAAGTCGTGGAAGGATAGCGGCAAAAGAGAACTTGCACCGCTAACCGGCTTTTTTGGAACAAATAGTTCTGGCAAGAGTAGTCTGTTGCAGATGCTGTTGTTACTCAAACAAACTATTGGAAGCGACGAAGTTCTCTTCTTTGGCGATGGAAATTCTCTTGTCAATCTTGGCAGTTTCCGAGAGGTGATTCATGGGCATGAAGTACGTAATGAACTGTACTTAGGTCTGAGTTGCAAACTCAGCCACACCGTTCCTTATAATCTTGTTGTTACCACTCAGGGGCAAATGCTCTATTTTTCTTTTGACACCGTTATCCGAGAAGTCGAGGGAAATCAGGTTATTAAGGATTTTCGATACGATAGCTTAAATAGTCACGCGAGAGTGGTTTGGGAAGATAATAATCTTTTCATTAACGAGCAAAACCCAATACCGACCCAGGTCCAAAACTGCTATGGTTTATCATCATCCGAAAATTCTGATGTCCCAGAGGTTCTAACCGGATTTGTATCTGTATTTGAGGAATTGTTTTCCCATGTTTATTATTTGGGGCCTGTCAGAGTCCATCCACAACGCTCTTATCACTGGGAAGGCACACATCCGAAGGAGATTGACTCATGGGGAAACAAAGCTATTGATGCTCTCCTCTCGGCAAGTGTACGAAAGATGAAAAGTTCTACTAAAGAAGATGGAGTGTTAATCGAAGAACGGATTTCCGAATGGCTTCAAAAGATGGAACTCGCCTACTCCTTCCAACTTATCCCAACTGACTCTTTAGAGGATAAAAATTACGAAGTGCGCATCCGAAAGACCTCTAACAGTGCAGAAGTTACATTAGCAGATATGGGCTATGGAGTTTCCGATGTGTTTCCTCTATTGATTCATTGCTACTATGTACCGGAAGGATCAACCTTAATCCTGGAACAACCCGGCATCCACCTCCATCCGAAAGCACAAGCTGATTTGGCTGACCTATTGATAGAGGTTATCACGGAACGCAATCTTCAGATTCTAATAGAGAGCCACAGTGAACACCTACTAAATCGTTTGCAACGACGTATTGCCGAGGAAAAAATCTCTGCTGATCAAACTGCCCTCTATTTTTGCCGTAATGAAGAAGGCATTTCTGAAATTGACAGGTTAGAAATGGATGAATTCGGTAATATTGCGAACTGGCCCGAATACTTTTTTGGTGACGAGATGGGGGACCTGTTTGCTATGACAGAAGCACAGAGAGAACGTCAAAAGAGAACGGAGGGGTAATGGACGCTGTTATTGTAGATACAAACGTTATTGTGATCGCAAATGATATAGATGACAAACGTAAAGATTGTAGAGACCGTTGTCAAGAGCGAATTGAACAAATTATTGACCAACATGAAAAGGTGGTTGTTGATGACAAATGGCGAATTTTGGGAGAGTACAAGGATAATACTCGTCCAAATACCCGAAAAGGAATCGGTGATCTCTTTGTGAAAAGGTTACTACAAAATCTTGGAAACCCAAATATCTGTACAACGGTACACATCACACCGTTGGTAGAAAACGGCACGGATTTTGTAGAGTTTCCAAATGACGATAACGCGTTAGCGAGTTTTCACAAAAAGGATCGGAAATTTATCGCTGTTGCTCTGGCGCATAAGCAGGATGTTGGCCAGGCTCCAGTTATCTTATTGGCGATAGACAGAGGTTGGCTTCAATTTGCGGACGCGCTTGCAAACTACGAAGCCAGTGTTGATCTTATCTGTGAGGAGGATATGCAGCGTCCACGCCAAGAAAGGAAAGGAAGATGATTACACATATACGAATGAAAAACTTCAAATCGTGGGAAGATAGCGGTGAGGTAACACTTGCCCCCTTGACGGGGTTGTTCGGGACGAACAGTTCCGGGAAGAGCAGTCTCTTGCAGATGTTGCTATTGCTTAAGCAGACAGTGGAGCGTCCAGATATAGAGGGGCTTATTTTCTTCGGCGATGATCATTCGCTTGTTAACCTTGGTAGTTTCCCGGAATTGATTCATGGACATAAAGAAGATGCCTTGCTTGAATTGGAATTTGGATGCAAACTCCAAAAACCACTAACTATCACGACCCTTCAACAGATTGACAAATATAGGCAGCAACATGAATTTGCCCAGTTGGACATTGATAGTTTTATTTATAATATTGCTATTAGAGGAAATGCTAGTAGTTTATGGATCGATCATTTTTCTTACACTGTTGGTCCCGAGGAAATTGAGAAAATAACGTGGAAAGATGAAAATATCTACTATGGAAATAGACGAAAGGGACTCGTCAGAGTTACTAAGTGTTATGGTCCACCAAAAGATGGAAACATTGATCTTTTACGTCCACTTTCCTCTGCGTTTGAAAATCTTTTTAAGCATGTTTATCCTCTTGGACCGACTCGCGTTCAACCGAAACGCTCCTACCACTGGGAGGGAACAGATTCTGATAGTGTAGGACAAAGTGGTGAGGATATGATTGCCTCACTACTTAACGCTCGCGTGGATCAAAGAACAACACCTTATAAAGGAAAAAATGTTCCAATTGAAAAGCGAATTTCTGAGTGGCTCCGAGAAATGGCCCTTGCCGATTCATTCTCAATCAAACGAACCAATGCCCAAACCGATCGGGACTTTGATGTTCTTATTCAAAAAGAACCTGACAGCGCGAAGGTAACGCTGGCAGACATGGGATATGGATTAGGACAGTTTTTGCCTGTTCTCGTTTTATGCTATTATGTTCCAGAGAGATCAACCCTGATTTTAGAACAACCTGGCATCCATCTGCATCCGAAAGCACAAGCCGATCTTGCAGATCTATTGATAGAGGTTATCACGGAGCGGAACCTCCAGATTTTGATAGAGAGCCATAGCGAACATCTTTTGACTCGCCTGCAACTTGGCATTGCAGAACAGAAGATTGCCTTTGATCAGACTGCCCTTTACTTTTGCGAAAATGACAACGGCGTTTCTACTATCAAATCACTGGACGTTGATGAGCTCGGTAACATCAAAAATTGGCCGAAGAACTTTTTTGGCAACGTGAGGGGTGACCTCGTTAAAATGACGCGTGAACAGATGAAACGTCAGAAGAAAGCGGAGGGGTAATGAACGCAGTCGTTGTAGATACAAATGTTATTTTAACTGCAAAAGGCATGTCTGAACAAGCTCGGGACGAGTGCGTAACTGCGTGTCAAGAACGGTTAAATGAAATTATTGAGGGGTCCGAAAAAGTCGTTATTGATGATAATTGGATAATTCTCGGTGAGTACATAGACTACCTTGAAGACGACGATTCGACGACAGACACGCGGAATGGCGGACACTTTTTGGAATGGTTCATCCGCAATTATGAGAATTCGGAGGCATGTGTGCAAGTGCCTATTAATCCATCTGCGGATGGAACAAGTTTTGAAGAGTTATCCAATGAATTCAGTCCATTCGACTCGGACGACCATAAATTTATTGCTGTTGCAGTCGTATACGAGGACGTGTATCAACAAAAAGCAACTATTTTACAGTCCGTAGACAGTCAGTGGTATGAAGCTCGACAGGTGTTCATTGAGAACAATTTGATAGTTGAATTTATCTGTGAGGAGAACATCCGCTATTTGCATGAACGCCGCAAGGAAAGGCGACAGCCAAAAAAGTAACACACAATAAATTATTGCTACAAATCCTGAAATAACGGCTTGTGCTGATTGTTTGAGGGAGGCATTATTCACACGGATTTCGTAGCGTAGGCTGTTAGCCTGCGTCATAAGGTGCACAATCTAACAGATTATGCTACGAAGTCAACGATATAGCCTGCCTCTGAGGAACCCCAAGCAAATTAACTCGCACAAGTCGTGAAATGAGTAAAGGTATCTAAATGTCAAGAGTTAACATAGACAACCCCGTCATCAATAGTCCGTTTGAAGAACCGAAACGGCACTTTAAATTCAATGCCCGCGGTATCACCGAAGAGATTGCTGATGGTAGACGCAGAAGTGAATACTTCATGCCGTTTCCGAAACCGAAAAAGCAGTCAGGAGAAGCACAACTACAATTTGAGCTGCCTGACCAAGATCTCCGAGAGGCGAACACGTTTATTAACAGTGTTCGGACACAGGTGGCGGCGTGGCGGCAGAGCGGTTACCCAAGTGTAACTCCAACGACACGGCGGCTCCTTGAGCATTGGAACAACCCAGAAAACGAACCGCGCCTCTATTTCTGTCAACGTGAAGCCGTGGAGACTGCTATCTATCTCAACGAATATGAGAACAAACAGCGAAACGATTCATTTCATAGCCAACTTGTGAAAGCAAACGAAGAAGCAAATCCCGATCTCTTCCGAATCGCTTTCAAGATGGCAACGGGGAGCGGGAAGACAGTTGTTATGGCGATGCTTATCGCGTATCATACGCTGAATAAGATAGCAAGTCCGAACAGTACTCGTTTTGCCGATGCGTTTTTGATTGTGACCCCGGGGGTAACAATTCGGGATCGGCTTCAGGTGCTTTATCCAGAGAAAGCGGAGAATGATTACAAGAAGATGAATCTGGTACCGCGAGCGGATTATGATGCACTCGGTCAGGCAAAGATCGTTATCACGAACTATCACGCTTTCCAACGCCGCACAAAAGAGGAATTGAGCAAAGTCGGTAAACAAGTACTTGGCGCCGGTGCTGAAAATTTCAGGGAAACACCGGAAGAGATGGTAACTCGCGTTTGCCGAGGACTTGGTCGGAAGAAAAATATTATCGTCCTGAATGATGAAGCGCATCACTGTTACCGTCCAAAAAAGGATAAGAAATCAGCATCAGAAGAAGACGAGGCGCGTTTGTGGATAAATGGGATCGAAGCCGTTAAAGCAAAAATCGGCGTAAAACAGGTTTACGATTTATCTGCGACACCGTTCTTTCTGAGCGGTCAAGGATATTCAACCATCACACCGAGCGGGAAAAAACTCAAGGAAGGCGTGTTGTTTCCTTGGGTCGTTTCGGATTTTGCATTAATTGATTCGATTGAATGTGGTATTGCGAAAGTGCCTCGCGTACCTGTGGCGGACGATACGATGAAAGGAGACCCTATCTATCGTCGTCTCTGGGACATAGTGGGACCTAAGCTTCGCGGAATCGCTACGGATGGCGAACCCCAGCTTCCGCAAGAATTGGAAACCGCGCTTCAAACACTTTATGGCAACTACGAAAAATCGTATGATTTATGGCAGAAGAATCCACACGGATTGACCCCGCCTGTGATGATTGTGGTTTGCAACACTACAAAAGTCTCTAAACTCGTTTATGACTGGATTGCAGGTTGGGAGAAAAAGGACACCGATGGAGAGAATGTTGTTGTCAAAGGAAACCTTCCGATATTCAATAACGAGGACAACGGGGTATGGAGTGAACACTTGAACACACTTCTCATTGATAGTAATCAGTTGGAATCTGGCGAAGCACTGAAAGGCGCATTCAAAACAGCTGCTCGCACCCAGATTGAGCAATTCAAACGCGAGATGAATACGGATAAAGTGACAGACGCGGATCTGTTGCGGGAAGCGATGAACACCGTTGGCAAGAAAGGTAAACTCGGCGAGCAGATAAAATGTGTTGTCTCGGTATCAATGCTGAGCGAAGGATGGGATGCGAAGCGGGTAACGCACATTCTTGGCGTGAGAGCATTTAGTACGCAGCTGCTGTGCGAACAGGTTGTCGGCAGAGGTCTGCGGCGCTCCAGTCACGATGTGGAAAAGACAACTGTTGATGTTAATGGAGAAGAGATTGAATTAGAAACGTTTCCACCGGAATATGCCGAAGTCTTTGGTGTTCCGTTCTCATTTATTCCCGCAACAGGCAGCGGAAGAACAATCGATCCGCGACCTGTCACGGAAGTAAAAGCCTTGCCTGAACGGAAGGCAGCGTGTGAAATTACCTTCCCAATAGTTGCTGGATATCGTCGCCAGTTATCTCCTAATAAACTTGATGCAATTTTTACTGAAGATTCCCGCTATGTGCTTTCCACTGCCGAGATCCCATCTCGTATAGAAATTGAGGCGATAACGGGCGGTACGCAAGAAGTAAATCTACCGTATATGAGGAGATTTCGTGAGCAACAAACAGCGTACTATCTTGCAAGAACAGTAATGAACAATTATCTTCTGGACGATGATGACGAGGCAAAGTGGTGGTTGTTTCCACAAGTGCTTCGCATCACTCGTCAATGGATGAAAGATTGTGTGATCTATAAAGACAATATGTATCCACAGTATTTTCATATTGGAGAGATTGGGAGAAAGGCAGCGTTTCGGATTTATCAAGGGATACTCAGAGCAGAGCAACACAATGAAAACAGTAATCCTACAGAAGATAATGCCCCGAAGGTATTTCTCCCATTTTTCCGAGATAAAGATCGGACGGGTTCAACCGAAGATGTGGAGTTTGAGACGACGCAGCCGACGTGGGAAACGCGCCCGGATAAATGCCATATTTCACACGTCGTCGCGGATACGGATTCATGGGAACAGAAAACTGCACAGGCACTTGAGCAGATGGACGAAGTCATTGCCTATGTCAAGAACCACAACTTAGATTTCCAAATCCCGTATGTCAATCACAACGGAACAAATCGGCAGTACGTCCCCGATTTCATTGCCCGCATCCAAAAACCCCGAGGCAGTTCTGGCGATAATATCGTGAATCTGATTCTTGAAACTTCCGGTATGGGTCGCGAAGATAAAGTTCAGAAGGTGAATACTGTCAAGAATATGTGGGTACCAGCCGTTAACAACGCTGGCGAGTTTGGCGAATGGACATTCCTTGAAATTACCGATCCGTGGGACATGCAGAACACTATCCGCGAGTTCATGAACGAATATGCATCGTAATTATCAGCGCTTTGTCCTCCTCTTTCCGATAGTTTTTTGGTTGCTCTGTTTCTTTCTGCTGCCGTTGCTCTCGGTGTTCATCTATAGTTTCTTAGAGCGTGGAACTTACGGCGGCGTACGCTGGATCTTTACACTCGAAAACTATGGACGCTTGTTTGATGGACTCTATCTCGGTATTCTCTGGCGTTCAGTATCAACAGCATTGGTCTGTACGGCGGTCTGTCTGCTACTCGGTTATCCCTTCGCTTACTATCTCGCACGCTACAGACCGAAACACCGAAATATCTTGTTACTTCTCGTCGTTGTCCCGTTCTGGACGAACTTCCTCATCCGGACGTATGCATGGATACTCATCTTACGCACGGAAGGTTTACTGAACAGCCTCTTAGGTTCCGTGTTCCCGAACTGGGGACCGTTAGAGCTACTGAATACACCCCTCGCGGTGCAGATAGGTCTCGTTTACGGATACCTACCGTTTATGATACTCCCACTCTACGCAGCATTGGAACAATTAGATATGTCCCTGTTAGAAGCAGCACAGGATTTAGGCGCGTCGCCACGCCGCGCTTTCTGGCACGTGACAGTACCCCTCAGCCTTCCCGGTATCCTCGCTGGCTCAATGCTGGTTTTCATTCCAACGGTCGGTGCATTTTTGACACCCGATCTGCTCGGCGGCGGGAAGGTGAGTTATATCGGGAACGTGATTGAACGGCAATTCAAAACCGCACGAGACTGGCCCTTCGGTTCCGCACTCTCATTTATGCTGATGGGTATAGTTCTCGTTGGGACTGTTCTGTATTTTCGTACTTTACAACAAGATGAAGCTTAAGACAACTCAACTGCTTCTGTCAGGCGAAAGAAAAAAGTTAACTATAGTAAAGTTTAAAATTAATAGGGCACTCCGCACCGGTTTGGTTAGGAGGGAAACACCCCAGCAAAAACACCGAACCTACCGGGGGGATGAAAGTGTCTCTTTATTTTTAGGATTCACTATAAAGACGGTAGCCTGTAGCCGAAGGCGAAGGCGGATTTTTGAATACCTTGTTCATTGCCCAAGGTAACCTGACAGCTCCCGTTAGGGGAAAAGTAAAAAGATGAAAAGGATCCTTGAAGCCAACATTGGATTGGTATTTTTCTTTCTCTACGTCCCGATTTTAGCTGTTGTGGTGTTCTCATTCAACAGTGGGGAGCAGATCTCTGTTTGGGAGGGCTTCACGTTCAGTTGGTATGCCAAACTCTTTGAAGATGCGGCGTTGTGGCGTGCCTGCCGAAATAGCCTAATCGTGGCAGGGGTCGCAACCGCTGTCTCTACGTTTATCGGAACGACGGCGGCATTAGCGATAGAACGGTACCGGTTCCGTTTCCGAACCGCGCTCACCCGGTGCCTCTATCTACCGGTCATCATCCCGGACATCGTGTTAGCGATTGCGTTGTTAACCTTCTATGTACAGACACCCATCCCGCTCGGTTTAGTCTCAGTGATTATCGCACACTGCGTTTTCAATGTCGCGTATGTTACGATTGTCGTACGCGCGCGTCTACAAGGCTACGATAACACTTTAGAAGAAGCCGCCCGCGACCTCGGTGCCAACGAGTGGCAGACATTTTGGCGGATAACCTTTCCGTTGATCGCCCCCGGAATCATCGGCGGTGCCTTGCTCGCTTTCACGCTCTCTATAGACGATTTTGTGGTTACCTTCTTCACCGCCGGTGTCGGTTATACGACGCTCTCTGTCCATATCTATTCGCAGCTGAAGTTTGGAATCACACCGAAACTCAACGCCATATCAACGATGTTGTTAGCGAACTCTATCGTCTTTATTCTCCTGTTTCTGTGGTTTCAAGGTGGTGCTGCCACCTCACGAAGACAGGATGCATAATTGTCGGTGTCCCTCCGGTGTCCAAAAGGTTTCGCAAATTTGGACAGGTTGTGCTATAATGTTCTTACAAGAAAATGACATGAATGACTACCGAACGCACGTAGAAATTGATCTCGGAGCCATCCGACGGAACGCCGAAGCGATCAAAACGTCCACCGGAAAACGTTTGATCGCTGTCGTGAAAGCGGATGCCTACGGACACGGTGTGATCCCTATAACAAAAGCGTTACAGGGCATCGCAGATATATTCGCCGTTGCAACGGTTGAAGAAGGCGTAGAACTTCGTCAGTCCAGGGTTCAAGAACCGATCCTCGTGCTTTTTAGTTCGCTGCCTGAACAGGCATTCCAAGTCGTTGAACACGGATTAGTTCCAACGATAAGCAATTGGGAATTCGCGAACCGGCTGAACGCTCTTACATCAGACACAATAAAGGTCCATGTCAATATCAACACAGGTATGAACCGGAGCGGTGTTCACTGGACGGAGGCAGCACGGTTTCTAAACAGACTCAAAACGCTGGATCAACTCACAGTGGAAGGACTATTCACACACCTTGCGACGGCAGACGAAACGGATAAAAGTCACGTTTTCGTTCAGCTAAAACGGTTCGCGTCCGTGCTTGAAGAAATTCCTAACGGAGGCAAGTTGGTTCACGCAGCGAACAGTGCTGCGACACTCGCAATACCCGAGGCATATTTTGATGCTGTGCGTCCAGGTTTGAGTCTTTATGGGGTCTATCCAGCAACCGAAAGACCCATCGTCTTAGAACCGGCACTGACGTGGAAGGCGCGCATCGGTTGGGTCGGCTCCCTTTCGGAAGGTGAAGGCGTGAGTTACGGGTTGACCTACAAAGCGCCACATCAGACCCGCGTGGCGATGGTGCAGGTCGGCTACGGCGACGGTTATCCGCGTGCGCTTTCTAATGTCGGTGAAGTGCTAATCGGTGGGGCGCGCCGCCCAGTTATCGGAAAGGTTTGTATGGATGTGAGCGTCGTCCGTCTAAAACCGACAGATAATGTGCTCATCGGAGATGAAGTCGTGTTGATCGGCAAACAGGGGGACGCAGAAATCACAGTCGTCGAACTCGCACACCGTGCCGGAACCATCTCTTATGAAATTCTCACGCAGATACGGACACGCGTACCGAGAGTTTTCAAACATTAACCGCCCAATAAACCCGATTGAGGTGTCATAGCCAAAGATGCTAATAGAACTCAAAAATGTATCACTCTTTTACGGCACAAATGCCGCATTGGATAACCTTTCAATTGAAGTGCAAGGCGGCGCGATCGGTCTGCTCGGACCCAACGGTGCCGGAAAAAGCACCTTACTCAAGACACTGCTCGGTTTCGTTGAACCCAGTCAAGGCACCGCCTCCGTGTTCGGATTAGATGTGAAAACAGACCCCTTGGGAATCCGAAGGCAGGTCGGGTACATGCCGGAAGACGCGTGTTTAATACTCGGTATGAACGCCGTCCAACTCGTCTCTTATGCCGGAGAACTCTGTGGGATGCCAACACGCGACGCCATGCAACGCGCACACGAAGTGCTCTATTACGTTGGGCTCGATGAAGAACGATACCGACCCATAGATGGATACTCGGCAGGCATGAAACAGCGAGTGAAGTTAGCGCAGGCATTGATACACGACCCGAAATTGCTGCTCCTTGATGAACCGACGAACGGAATGGATACCAACGGTAGAGACGAGATGCTCGAACTCGTCAAAGATATCGCTGTTGACAAAGGCATCAACGTGATTTTGTCCTCACACCTGCTCCCCGATGTAGAGTTCGCATGCAATGAGATTATTGCGCTATCGCACGGGAGTGTCATCATCCAAGACCAGATAGAGACCCTCAAAAAGAACAGAGGACAAGCGTTTGATTTGCGAGTCGTCGGTGACAACGAGGCTTACATCGCAGCTTTGGAGCGGCATAACTATCAGATTGAAATGCGTCCTGATAAGCACCTTCGGGTTACATCCAGCAGTCAGGAACAGGCAGATACAAAATTCTTTTTTCAACTCGCTTACGATACCGGTGCACAACTCCGGCAGATGCGTGAAGTGAGACACTCGTTAGAAGACGTTTTCGCTGAAGTCATGAGTGTAGATTTGTGATAGAGGAGGAAAATATGAAAAATAGGAAACGTCGTTTTAAACGCCGCCAACCGTCCGACAAAATTATGAAGAATAGAAAACCCCGTTTTAAGCGCCGCCAATTGTCCGACGCGCATATATCAGACATCATGGAAGCTGTAGCAAACAGTTTTGAAATGGCTGAAAAAGGCTTACGGCCCGAACCGCGTGAAATAACAGACATCGCTGAAGAAGGCACGTTTACAGGCGAACTTGATGAAAATGTTTGGCACTTCGCAGACCACCTGCTCTGCCTGTCAATTGCCGCTGATAATGCAAACATGCCACTCAACTTTGATATCCTTACGAACGACAATGAATTCGCTATTGCGCTCGTCGAAATTCCGATTATCTCGCATTTTGAACTCAAAGTTACACCTGTTGACACGCTACCAAGCGATGATGCCAGATATGGTGATATCCAGAATGCTGGACCCATTTGGCGAATCCATTCCCCAGACTTTCAAGAATATCCGGAAGACACGTTTCACATGCTGGTGTTAAGCACAGAAACGGAGACGAATGATGGAGATCAAGATGACAACGAAAAATGATTTTATTCAAGTTGGCGTTGCGGAAGTCGATATTACGCCGGACTACCCGATTCGGCTCAGCGGTTATGGCAGCCGTCGGACAGAATCTGACGGTATTATCCAACGGATATGGGCAAAGGCACTCGCCATTGGCAGCGATACCGATGGACCCGTTGTCCTCGTAACCGTCGAAAACTGCGGTTTGCCGGACGAGCTGACAGAGGAGGTCTCGCACCGAGTCAGAGAGAAAACAGGCGTTTCGCGGGCAAATTTTGTGACCTGTTTTACACATACACACAGCGCGCCTTGTCTCACAAACGCTGCAGCGTTCCTGTTTAGTTCAGATATTCCGTCTCACCAACAGCAAACAATAGACCGTTATACCGATCAACTTAAGAACTGGATGGAAGCCGTCGCACTGGAGGCACTCGCAAATCGCGAACCCTCAAAATTGACATGGAGCATCGGTGAACTCGGTTTCGCCAAAAATCGTAGGACTGAAGGCGGTCCCGTAGATCACTCACTGCCGTGCCTACAAGTTAGAGGTTTAGGCGGGCATTTGCGCGCAGTCTGGGCAAGTTATGCTTGTCATTGCACAACATTGGCAGGTACAGATAACCATATCTGTGGCGACTGGGCAGGCTATGCACAAGAGGCAATTCAGAACACCCTCCCCGGTGTAACGGCTCTAATCACTATCGGCTGTGGTGCCGATGCCAATCCTGAATCCCGAATGATGCCGATGCCTGATGGACAAGAGGAGGTTTTCAATACGCGTCTCGCGTATGCGCAAGCACACGGTGAGGCACTTTCAGAAGAAGTCCAGCGTCTGCTCGTAAGCGATACAACACCACTTCCGAGTGTTCCAACAGGGGCATTTGAACGGGTTACGCTACCTTTTGATACATTACCGACGCGTGAGGAGTGGGAGGCACGGGTCGCTGAAGGCGGTTCCAGAACCTATCATGCCAGAAAACATCTTGAAACTCTGCAGCGCGGGGAGCCGATACAAACGGAACTCTCCTATCCCGTCCAGACGTGGATATTCGGTGAGGAATTGGCAGTCGTTTTCTTAGCGAGTGAGGTCGTCGTCGATTATTCGCTACGCCTGAAACGAGAATTAGATGTGGAACGCTTGTGGGTAGGTGCTTATGCAAACGCGTTTCCGTGCTACATTCCGTCGGAACGAGTGTTAGCAGAGGGTGGCTATGAAGGTGGGGGCGCAATGCTCTATTTCGGGCCACCGACCCCTTTTGCGCCGGGTGTTGAGCAGTTGGTGATTGACACCGTGCATAAGTTATTGCCAGACGGATTTTTAGCAGAATCACAGTAAGCGATGTTTTTCATAGCAGTGTCAATTTTGGCACTGCTATCTCTATGAACGTCCCTGTTCCCGTTCCTACAATCCAACCTACTCCGCCTACGATAATAGCGAGTGCAAGAAAAGTAAGCGCATGCCTGAAGGTACGCGGTTCGGTGATCTCTTCGCTGAGTTGGCTGTTGACACGATCGTTTTCGAGATATAGGATCAAGGAAAAAAGAATTAGTATTCCACCTAAACCTGCTATTAGCTTATATGTTGTTCTTCCAGTGAGCCAAACTCCAACTATAGGAACAAGAGCAATCCCAACAATAATGAAGGTCCTAAAGAAACAAACAAAACACGAGCAGAGTTGTTTGCCGTCGAGTTCACTGGTTACACGTTCATTCTCTCTCAACAAAGCAGGTTCGACAATAACTATTATTACTGCTAAAACTATTGTCAACCCGAATTGCCACTCCACGAAGGTTCTACCAGAGCGAAACGCCAGATAATACGCGAAGAACCCGATAACAGTAAGCAAAGCGCGCTCTAAAGTCGGCAGGCTCCACGGTTTCCGGGTTTCGGTTACAACGCTATCAGCAGTACCGAGTGTATCTGTCCGATCAGAATTTATAGGGTCCTGTGTGTGGTTCGTAGGATTATCAAGCATTTTGAACGCTTTCCATTATTTTTTTATACCCTCAAACTATTATTCAATAAAGTTTGTTTCAAGGATCGCCATCTGAATAGATGATGGTAAGAAATTCTACCAGCGAAAAAGCGACCTGTTATAGGGATTTTGCAGGCGGGGGTTTCAACCCGCCTGTATTCTAATACTCTATTTTAGGAAGGTAATTGAATTAAATTAATCCAGATTCTGAAACGATATTGCGTAGGGTCTCAAGGTTCGCAGGGGCCATCGGTGCAAGAGGTAACCGCAATTTGCCGTTGAGTTTACCCATGAGTTGAAGCGCAGTTTTCGCTGGAATCGGATTCGTTTCAATAAAGAGGTTAACCGCCAGTGGTAGCGTTTTATAATGGAGTTTCCGGGCAAGTTCAAAGTTCCCAGCGTGGAAAGCGTTACACATCTCTGCGACATCCGTCGGCGAGACGTTCGCCACGACCGAAATAACGCCTTTACCGCCTACAGCGAGGATCGGCAGCGTGTTAACATCATCACCAGAGAGCACAACGAAATCATCAGGACAGAGGCTGACGACTTCACTGGCGCGTTTGAGTTCACCTGTCGCTTCCTTGAGGGCGACAATGTTAGGGTGCTCCGCAATCCGCGCGATCGTCGGTGAAAGGATGTCCGTACCGCAACGTCCCGGAACGTTGTAAACAACGATCGGGATGTCCACAGTATCGGCGATTTTCATGTAGTGCGCATACAATCCGTCTTGGGTCGGCTTGTTGTAATAAGGCGTAACGATGAGTGCAGCGTCCGCACCAGCGGCTTTGGCGTGCTGCGTTGCACGCAACGTCCGCGTCGTTGAGTTGGAACCTGTACCCGCAATAACTGGCACCTTTCCATCCACAGTTTCAACGGTAATCTCTATGACGCTATCGTGTTCAGCCTCGGACAGCGCAGGCGATTCACCGGTTGTGCCACACGGGACGATGCCGTGCGTACCGCCGTCAAGCTGAAATTGAATCAGTTCCTTGAGTTTCGCTTCATCAAGCGATTCATCGTCCTTAAACGGTGTGACAAGTGCTACGTAAGAACCTTGAAACATGTAACCCTCCATGATAGCTGCGGAAACCCAACGGCGTGGGTTTTCCTGTTCCTTCTAATAATTCCAAGCATCCGCTGTGAGTTCACCGACATAGATAACACGGGCATCGCCTTCGAGGTAGACGTTTTTCGCCTCGCCGTTTTCCACATCAAAATGGATCCTCAAGACAACCCCACTCGCCGTTTTGACTGAGACAGGCGATTCTACTTTACCCAACGACGCTGCGACAATCGCGGAAGCAATCGAACCGGTGCCGCACGCCAACGTCTCACCTTCAACGCCACGTTCGTACGTCCGAATATCAATTAACCCGCGCGATTGGACACGAATAAAGTTGGCGTTGGTACCGGCAGGTTTGAAATCGTTATGATAGCGCGTCTGCTGTCCGAGGTCAAAGACATCTGTATCTTCCAAATCGTCTACAAAGAAAACGACATGCGGTACGCCGCTATTCGCGAAACCGACAGTGTGCATCCCATCATCTAACTGGAGTGCGACATTCAACCGAATATCCGTCGGATCGCTCATACGGACTTTAACGTTCTCACCGACGATTTCGGATTCATAAATTCCGGCATTCGTTAGGAACCGCATCTGTTCGGACGCGATGCCGTTCAAATAAGCAAATTTGGAGATGCAGCGTGCACCGTTACCACAGGTTTCCACCTCTCCACCATCAGCATTGAAATAGCGCATCCGAAAATCAACGTCATCTGCCTTTTCGACGAGGAGAACGCCGTCGGCACCAACAGACATCCGACGTTCGCAAAGCTTTTTAACAAAGCTTGTATCGGTACTATCAACAATCTCCGCTAAGTTATTGATGATGACGAAATCGTTGCCTGCACCGCTGAGTTTCATAAAAGGTATTTTGTCCATTGTGTGTCCTTTACTGAAAAGATACGGTTTTGTAATATGATAGAATTGTTTGGCTTTCAAGTCAAGAATTTTTTATGCAGCGTAGGTAGGTTCCGAAGCAAGGTACAGCAGGGCGTGCGCGCGGAGTTCATCCACGATCGCTAATACACCGTCGTAGCTATCGCATGTAACGAGCCGGTAGCGGAACGGTTTGACGTGTGGAATCCCCTTGAAATAGTTGCTATAGTGCCGCCGCATCTCCAGAAGCCCGCGCCTTAAGCCTTTCCATTTAATAGAGAAATCAAGGTGTTTCCTGAAAACAGCGATACGCTCGTCGATTGAGGGCAATGGAAGCAGTTCACCTGTGACAAAATAGTGTTTTATCTCATTAAAAATCCAAGGGTAACCGATTGCGGCACGCCCGATCATGATGCCGTCAACACCGTATTGCTGACGCATCTGGAGCGCTTTTTGAGGACTATCAACATCACCGTTCCCGAAAACAGGGATCCTCATGCGTGGGTTATCTTTAATCTGACCGATGAGCGTCCAATCCGCCTCGCCTTTATACATCTGGCGCCGCGTTCTACCGTGAATGGCGATGGCTTGGATACCGACATCTTGTAACCGTTCCGCGACTTCGACAATATATTTCGTCCGATCATCCCAACCGAGACGGGTCTTGACAGTTACAGGTAGGTCGGTGGCTTTCACCATTTCGTCGGTCATCTTCACCATTTTGGGGATGTCCCTCAGGATACCGGCCCCCGCGCCTTTACACGTGACCTTCTTAACCGGGCACCCGTAGTTAATGTCGATGATGTCAGGTTGGACCTTCTCGGTAATTTCGACAGCGGCGCGCATAGAATCGATGTCGTGTCCAAAAATTTGGATACCGATAGGTCGCTCCATCTCAAAGATGTCTAACTTCGCAACGCTCGGAGCAGCATCACGAATCAGTGCCTCGGAGGAGATGAATTCCGTATACATAATATCTGCACCGTTCTCTTTGCAGACCGTACGGAACGGTGGATCGCTGACATCTTCCATCGGTGCGAGCAATAGTGGGAAATTTGGGATGTTGAGATTGCCTATTGTTAACATTTGATGAATATTTTAGGATTTGGGTGATTTTGTTTCTATTCCAATGACTGAAAATAAATCTTTGCACCTACCTGCCCGCAAATCCTCAAGGGCTTTGTCACCGAGATGGTCCAGCCTTCCAGCTTTTACGTCTTCTTCTAACTGCCTGTCCCATGCTTCCCAGGCAGCCTCTAAAGTTTCATAGAGCGTGCTTTCAAGTGTTTTCAGCAAAGCTTCTTTCGTGTGCCCTTCGCACTTTACCTTAGGGTATTCCTGTATCCATCCGATCCAACCATCACCATTTTTTTCGATGTGGGCAGTATAGATGTCTCCGTAGTCGGGGTTCTGGAATTTGACGGTCTGAATTCGTTCCATATTTCCCTCCTTGCGCTCAATTTATCTGCAAATTATTATAACTTGTAAAAGATCAATTGTCAAGAAAACAGCAATTAAAGGAATGCCTATACGCTTGACTTTTTTCCGATTTCGTGATAGATATAAGGCAGGTTGTGGTAAGTTGCCTATTTTACACATTCAATAGCGAGGTCTTTCTTATGAGATGTATCTTTGTCGGTATCGAATATGCTGGAAAATCGACATTAGTCAATCTATTAACGAACTATTACCAGCATCGGAAATTAAGGGTTCACGTGGACGATCACTTTACGATTCCAGACGCAACACTGAGTCCAGAATCGAGAGCAGCGTACGTGAATTTTCCAGACGACATAAAAGAACGGATGCAACGGATGCAACTCCAGTATCACGTTGAAGTCATCAAAAACTATCCGAATACCATGATCGCCGGTTGGCACATTGAGGAACTCGTTTATTCGTCCTTTTACGGCGATGATCCTGAAAGTTCGTATTACTCGAAGTATCACATCAACGCGCAGCGCGGTTATGAAACACAGGTGATTGAAGCACGGTTGCCAGATGTCGTGATGATCCATCTCACCGCCAGTGATGCAGCGATTGAGGCACGGATGGAAACAGACCCACACGAATACCAGATTATCAAAAAATCCGATATTCCGACACTCAAACAGCTGTTTCAAGAGGAAATTGACAGGTCCCTGTTTACCCACAAGGGACGAAAAATTGTGTTGGATACAACAGACAAGACACCGACCGAATCGCTTGATGAGCTGCTACAACTCTCTGAACCGCTCATCACATTCGGAGAACTCGCTGTGCGTGCAATGGACGTGCCAGAGAACGATTATCAGGTCCGTTATGAAAACGGTGTTCGGAAAATGGTGCAGGTATAGCGTGTGCTAACAAACTGGCGGGGTTCAGCCCCGCCAGCGAAGGGGTTGGTAGAGGTATTCGGGTTATCTGCTCAATGGATGTTCGCGGTTCGCAATAGGAAAATGGACGCGCTGTCCAGAGAGTTGCGATTCATAAGCACCGAGAATCATTTCAAGTGCAGCGACGGCATCTTCAGCGGCAGAAATCGGTTTCCGATCGTCTTCGACAGCGTCAATCAGATCGAGAATCGCGAGTTCATTGCCTTGCGAAAAAGGCGTTTGATCTAAATCCATCGCTTCCCACGCTTGGTCTGCATTTGAAGGCACCAACACCGGATAGGGGTAGACCATGAGCCGATTTGCGACATCACCACGGAGCGAGAAAATGCCATCGCTGCCGACGATTTCCATGCCGTATCTGCCTGCACCAGCCTGAGACCTTCGAGACTCAAAGAAGCCTGAGACCCCGCTCTTAAAAGCGAAATAACTGTTGATAGAGTCGCCAGCAACAGGTCCGACAGGTTCTGTCGGTTCATGATCATCGCCATAAGCGATTTCTTTGCCGTTTGCGGTTACATGCGACTGCATCCACGCGACATCACCGACAAAGAAGCGCATCATATTAAACAGGTGCGTACCAAGCACAATCATATCCTCGCCACCACCGCGATGATCCTGCTTACCACTGGCATAGATGGCTTGAATCGTACCGATTTTCCCATCGTTGAGCATCTGTCTGATCGCATGCGTTGCGGGAAGATAGACCGCCTGATGTGCGACAGCGACCTTTAAACCACGTGCTTTCGCAGTCTCAACGATCTTATCACCCTCTGCAAGTGATGCTGTCATCGGTTTCTCGGTGTAGACATGGCAATCTGCTTCGAGACAGGCGGTTATCATGTCAAGGTGCTCCACTGTCCAACGCGGACAGACGCTCACGATGTCAAGGCTCTCTTTTTCCAGCATGTCCCGATAATCGGTGTAGCTGCGCAATGCCCCCGCCTCCGCTGCTGCCTTTTCTCTACCGGCATCGTCTGGATCGGAGACAGCGATGAATTCGACGTTTTCTATGTTTTTGTATGGCGTATGCAGTCCGTGTCCAAAGTTGCCAGCACCGGTATGCCCGATCGCCGCTGCACGATACGTTTTCTGACTCATTTTTCCTCCATTTTGCGCTGTGATTTAATATGAGTTCGATTGTTATAGATCTTAAATTATTTACGTCTATGAGAAAAAACCTCCCATGGACCTGCGATAACTTGATTAAATCAAGAACTCACCAGTTCCTGTTAGTTCCTAAACTCTTATACTATACTCTCATTGTTTTATAATCAAACCCATTTTATTAACTAAACGACCTTGACTCTGATTGAAACACCCAGACGTTCAGCAATCCTTTCAAGTAACCATTTTTTCTTTTCTGTATTGAAATCTCTTGATATGTAATAACCGTTTTTCTTCGTAAACTGGCGACTACTCGGCGAAAGTTGATGGCGTGAGATAAGCATGTTTTCGTAGTCTTTTTCCAAAACCTTTTCGGGCCCGAGCTTAAAAATCACCTTTTCTACAGTATCAGCTGCTTTGAAGCATTCAATAATTTCGCCATCCGACATCGTAACGTGAAGTCGTGTATTGCTTTTTCTCATAAAATATTCTCCTTATTGTTATGTACTTCGGTGCTCAGAAATCTATACTGATAGAATCTGCATCATCATATTCTAAGTCATCGTGATTCTCCAGAACACACTTAAGAACATCCATAACGACTTGATTTTCCTCAGTTTCATTATTTATCTTCTAAGTTATCATCTTTTTATGTTAACTCAATACCCTTTTTCCTTATTAACAAGATTGACTAACGGTTCACCTGCCACATAGCGGTGCAGGTTATCAATGAAGAGTTGCATGGCGCGTCTTCGGATGTGTTGTGAGGCTCCCGCACTATGTGAAGTTAAGATCACGTTCTGTTGGTCCCACAACGGGTTCTCTGGTGGACAGGGCTCTGTATAGGTTACATCTAAGCCCGCGCCTGCTAACTTCCCACTCCGAAGCGCAGCGAGTAGCGCATCTTCATCAATGACTTTACCACGGCTAATATTCACGACGTAACTCGCATCCGGCATCCGATTGAACTGCGCGTGCGACAGGAGTTTATGCGTTTCGGGGGTAATCGGACAGCAAACAACAAGGATATGTGTTCTCGCCAGAAAATCCATCAACGTATCTAAGCCAAAGAGTTCTGATACGGTGTCCGGTTTATCCACCGGTTCAGCATCAACGGCGACCACATCAAATTCAAAGGCACGCGCGCGTGTCGCGATCGCCTTTCCGATACCACCGAGTCCGAGAATCCCCATCGTCATCCCTGCAAGTTCTATACATGGCAGACGCTCCCAATGTTTCGTCTTCATAAACTCCAATTGTGCCGGAATCTGCCGGGTCAGCGACAAAAGAAGCGCAAAGGCGTGCTCTGCAATCTGTGTACCATACAAGCCGCGGCAATTGGTTAGCATAATAGCGCTTTCTTTGAAAGCAGGATACATGAACCCTTCTACACCAGCGTGCGGTTGATGTGCCCAACGGAGTACTGTTGCTGCTTGTATTGCATCTTCGCCGATATGCCCGAATAGAATCTCAACGTCAGCGATGTGATCGCCCAACGGCTCACCGTGTGGTAAAAAGCTCACCTCGACACCGATTGGAACCTCTGAAAGCATCGCTTCAATATCTGGAGCTTGTCGGCTGCCTATTAGGACTTTAAGTTTATCCATCTGTCTCTCCACGTCTACCGACTGATTGAGATCGATTTAACCGCTAATTGCATCCGCCTGTTTTGCCCACTGAAAGTCCAGATCGCTGATACCGCCGGCATCGTGGGTTGTGAGATCAATTGTCACGCGGTTGTAGACGTTGAACCATTCAGGGTGGTGATTCATCGATTCGGCGACCAAGGCGAGTTGGGTCATAAAGCCGAATGCCGAGACAAAATTATCGAACTGGAATTCTTTGTGAAGTTTACCATTTTCAATAGTCCAACCGTCAACCTGTGTAAGGTTTTCTTGGATCTGCGCATCTGTTAATTTTTTTGCTGCCATTAAAATTTCTCCTCACGGATTTGTTAGCAGTATGGAAACCGTTTGGTATCGCTTCCGTTAAAATCTCTTTAGAGGGCTTAAAGTCCCATCTAAGTGGAATCAGCGAAATTATAGTGGCAAAAAGAAATAAATGCAAGTTAAAATAGTAACAGAATCAGAGCCATTGAATCCTGAAAAAATATTTTGTAGGCGGGCTTTGTAAGCCCGATTACACTGTAACGGCTGTAAGGCACCAGCCATCAGTTGTCAGGACGCGTAGATTTATAAAATTTAGATAGGAGAAACACATGCCAGGTGCAACAACACTTTATTTTCCAGAAGTAGGACCCCAGTGGGAAGATTGGGTCCAAGTTGTAAATGTCGGGACAGAAGAAACGCAAGTCAATATCATAGCCAGACACGCAGGTAACGGGCAACCGACGTGGGCGGATGAGAAAGAGATAAGCCCATTTGAGTGCTGGACCCCCAACGTTGAAGCAATTAAACAGAACTCTTCGATGCAGTTTTCCGCAGATCAGCCGATTGTCGCGGAGCGGCACATGCACAAAGACTCGAACATCCTTGATTTTGTCGGTGCTGCAGAAGAATATGAGACTGTCGGACTCCGCCTCTTCTTTCCTGAATTGGTACCTGGAGCACTCGACTGGTTCCGGTTCCTAAACGTCGGCGAAGCAGATGCTTTGGTAAACATAATCGTTCGGAACAGACGCGGCGATACTATAAGGCAGCACCATCACAGAATCAAGTCAATGTGCTGCTGGGATATTAGCGAAGGAATCATGGGAAACGTTAGAGGCACACTCGAAGTCCAAAGCACACAGCCGATTGTTGGGGAAAGACACTTACATTATCAGGGTGGAAAAACCTGTGTCGGACAATATGGGCAGGCGATTTCGGATGCACCACGCACACTCTATTTTCCAGAAACTGGACCCGCATGGCGAGACTGGGCAATCATCGTCAATGTCGGGAGAGAAAGAGGTGAAGTTACGCTAATCGCACATGAGGATGGAACCGGTAAACCTGTGAATACGATGCAGCGTGAATTAGACCCTTTTGAGTGCTGGATGCCGAAAATGGAGGATATTAAAATCAAATCCTCTGTGAAAATCACCTCTGAGCAGCCCATTGTTGCGGAACGGCACATGCATAGCGGAACCGAAATCATTGACCTACCCGGTGCATCTGAGGAAGGCGGACAGGTCGGGATACGCCTCTTTTTTCCAGAAGTTGCAAGCGGCGCGAAAGACTGGTTCCGGTTCCTCAATGTCGGTGAGACCAACGCACTTGTGAATATTATCGTCCGGAACAAACGCGGCGATATTCGGAGGCAGCTTCATCGTAATATTAGACCAAACTGCTGCGCCGATGTAGACGAAGCCGCAATGGGAAATATCCGTGGCTCCGTTGAAGTCCAAAGTACACAACCTATCGTCGGGGAACGACACCTCCATTATCAGAGCGGACATAAAGGAGCAGTTGTCGGGGAATATGGCGTTGTGATCGGAGAGTAGAAGATCGCATGGATTTAGATCGCTATTGTCGAGGGCGGCGGCTTTTTCTGATACGTCAATCGGATAGCGAATGCTTTTGGCGTTGAATTAGACGATTTTTTGGAACTGAGGAGGGATTTTTTGTGAATCTAACGGACAAAATCGCGATTGTGACGGGGGCGGGACAAGGCATCGGTAAAGCGATCGCCTTAAGACTAGCGAACGCAGGGGCAGATGTTGCGATTATCGATCTAAACATCGCAGCCGCTGAAGCGGTGGCACAGGAGATCAGAGACATCGGACCCAACGCGCTACCCCTTCAGGCGGATGTTTCGCAGTCTACAGACATCAACGCTGCCATCGAAAAAGTCATTTCGACCTTTCGTCGCGTTGATATCCTCGTCAACAACGCCGGAATTGCAGGACGTACCCTGCCGTTAACCGACCTTGAAGAGGCGGATTGGGATGCCGTGATCGGTGTGAATCTCACGGGCGTTTTCTTGTGTTGTAAAGCCGTGATTGCCCCGATGATCGAACAGGACTACGGCAGGATTGTGAACATCGCCTCAATCGCCGGAAAAGAAGGCAATCCGACACTCATACCCTATTCGGTATCCAAGGCAGGGGTCATCTGCCTGACAAAAGCACTCGCGAAAGAGGTAACCGACTATAACATTCGTGTGAATGCCGTATCGCCTGCAGTCATTCATACACCCATTTTAGATGGCATGGCACAATCAACGATTGATTATATGGTCGGCAAAATTCCGTTGGGGCGCGTTGGGAAACCCGAAGAGGTCGCGGCTGTCGTGAATTTCTTGGCTTCCGATGAGGCAAGCTTTGTAACCGGACAGTGCTACGATGTCAGTGGTGGAAGAGCGACATATTAGGGAATAGTTTGTAGGGGCTGGGTAACCCAGCCCACAAACTTACTCCGCTATACAATAGAGATGCCCAGCCCCCCGGAGGTACAACTCCGAACCTGCAATAGCAGGCGACGCGTTAAAACTATCGTCGAGTTTGTTTTCTGCTAAAACCTTAAATTCAGGGCCGTGCTGGATGACGTTGACAACACCGTTTCTGCCAGCGATGTAGACGCGGTCCGACGCACCGACGATCGAAGCATATACACCCGACACGCCTCGCAGCCGTTGCGGACCGTAATACGCCTCTCCTGTTTCGACATTGAAAGCGGTAAGAATACCCTGGTTGCTTTTCAAGAAATAGATGACACCGTTATAGAGAAGCGGCGACGGGACGTACGGTGTATCTCGGTTGTATCGCCAGACAATTGCTTCAGAATCTGTAATATCGCCTGTTGCCTGTGCAAGGTGAATCGCCTGCAAGTCACTACCACGGAACCCGCTCATGAGATAAGCGTATCCATTAGCAGCAACAGGTGAAGGGATACTGTTAGCTGTTAAGCCATCGCCATCCCATACGATTTCTCCGGTTGCAAGATCATAACTACGAATGCGATTTGTGCCTGTCGTAATCACCTGCGGTTTTCCATCGTTTTCAACGATAATAGGAGAAGACCACGTTGTCCTTTCATTGCGGTCGGTCTTCCAGAGCACGTCACCTGTCCGTTTGTCAAGAGCGGTGATGAAGGAATCCCCCTCATGATCCTGTTGAATGACGAGCGTATTACCGTAGAGAACAGGCGAACTCCCTTCACCAAAGGTGTTCCTTTTGTACATCATCCCGATAGCTTTTTCCCATTTCACATTTCCCATCATATCCACGCAGTAGAGTCCACGCGAACCGAAATAGGCATAGATGTGTTCACCATCGGTTACCGGCGAGTTAGACGCAAAAGTAGCATCCCCGTGCGTCCCTTCGTGTGGCGCGAGCTCTTTGAGTGTTTTTTGCCAAAGGATGTCTCCGGTATTCCGGTCCAGCGCGATGAGATCAAACTTGAACCAACCTTCTGACCCACCGCGGCTGCGTCCGCGTCCCTCTTCAAAGAAACCCCCGAAAAGGTTATCATCGTCCGATTTCCCTTCTTCCATCTCAGGTGCTTCGCTTTTGATAGCCGTCTGTATGAAGATTTTATCTTCCCAGATGATGGGCGCAGCGTGTCCGGTACCGGGAATAGCCACTTTCCAGCGAATATTTTCAGTTTCGCTCCAGGTCGTGGGCGGATTTGCATCAATCGCGGCACCGGTAGCGTGCGGTCCGCGCCAATGGTGCCAATTTCCCTCAAAACCGTCCGGTTGTGACGCCAGCACCGCAACCACGCCAAAAGCAAGAATACATACTGTCAAAACTGCGATTCTTTTCATCTTTAAATCCTTTCGTTTTTTATGTTAACAGCAGTGCAGTTTGAATGCAGATCGCAGCAAAACTGCACCGACTGTAGAAAGACGAACAAGCCTAACAAAATTATTTCAAAATATCCTCAATGACAAGCGGTTGTGCTAATTCATGATTCGCCGCTTCAAGTTTCTCGCGACTCGAAACCGCACAGACCGAGGCTTTATCTGCGTTTCCTTCTAAGAGTTGCAGGAGCACCCGTTTTACCTCACCCGGAGTCGCAAGCCGGAGCTGCGCGTAACGCTCCTCACGCATCTCACGGGTCTGACCAGCAAGGTGCTGACTCAAGGCACTACTTGCGGCGTGGCTCGGACGGATCGGTCTCTCGGCATCTTTCGCCGTAGCGATAATCGCGCGGTCTATATCTGTCTGTGTCCATTCCACACCTTTCACATAATCAACAGTCTGTTCAAAGACGTTGATCGTACGAGCAACATGTGGATCGCGGAACGAGGATTGACACAACACAGCATCGGACGGACTATAGGTGAACCGCGCACCGTAAGCGTTGCCTTTAAAGCGGATTTCACTCAGTATGTAATCAAGCCGAACAAGATGCGCGCCGATCGTCAACAGTGTTGAATCCGGATGTGAATAGTGCGGTGCCGGCATCACGTGAGCGCAGTGCGCAATCTGAATAGGTCCAGCTAAACCTTCTCTCGGTGGTGTCTCAAACCGTTCAAACGCAATCGGATCCGAAGTTATCGGTTCATCTCGCATCGCGTCGAGCCACCGACCAAGCCTACTTCGCGTCTCTTCAAAGGCTGAGTCTGAGCCTGTGAAACTGACCGTCACACGTTCACGCGTCAACAGGAAATCACGAATCCCTTCTATATGACCCATAAGGTCGGTATTAAGTTCGTCATAACCGTTGAGAAGTGTTTCGCTGTTGCGGAGTTGCGGCAACCCGTAGATGATTTCAGCAAGATGTGAGTTCGGTGAGAGGCCGCGTGAAGCGTGATGAACTGCCGTGCTTGAACCGTCGTGGATCATCTCCGTCTGATATTCTGCAACAGCCTGAATGAGGACATCACGCAGGCGTTCCGGATCGCGCGGGTTCACTGCGAAAAGCAGGTCGTGCAACACACCGAGTGCAGCATCCATTTTATCGTCAAGCGCTTTGAGATGGAAGGACAGACTCTGCAACGAACGGTCAGCATCAAGTGCGTGTGTCGAAAAACCGACTGAACACCCGACTCCACCGGTGACCGCTGATTTTCGGAGTGCCATCTCTTCATAGTTCATATCCGCGGCACCGAGTTTGCCGATAGCGTCGGCGTACCGCGGGAGATAAGGCCAGAGGTGTTGTGGTAACCCTTGGAGATTGAAATTCAGTACCAGATAATTAACGCCGTTGGCAAAGACAGCGTTCCGTAACAGGTCCCGCCCACCGACATTTTCAACCGTTGTAGGGATATGTTTCGGTTTTTCCGGAAGGTCGCTGACTTCGAGTTGCGGCAATTTCGCGAGTGCTTCTGGCGGGTTCGGCACGCCGTTGAGACGCTCCAGCTCAGCTGCATCCGCGGCAATTTTTTCGACATCCTCATCCGTCAACCCTGCCCGCGTCTCCTTCATCCGTTCAGTGAGTTTAGCATCCATTTTCGCTTGCATAGCTCGGTCAGGCGATAGCACACTAGTCAAGCGATGTGGGTTTTCGATAAGGGATTCACGGATCAGTTCGTTAAAAATCGTAGGATTTTCCTGCCAACGCCGGCGGATATCATTGAGCGTTTTACCCATCTTTAGGAAAGTATCGGGGGCCTTCTCATATATCCAACCTTCAATGACCCGGTAGAGCATACGGAGCGGGAACATTGACGCGACTTCCTGATAGTAGTAGGTCGCTTGCTGGAATGCCGCTTCTACCTTCTTACTATCAATCTCCGAATCCGCAATCTCCGTTAGCGTATCAATAACGAGTTGCGTAAACGCTTCAACGCGCTCGGTTTCGCTCCCTTTGAGAGAGACATGGAAAGTGGCGGCGGGGCCTATAGAACCAGCGCCAGAATAGATAAGATCAGCACCAAGTTTGGAGTCAATGATCGCTTTTCGGAGCGGTGCAGCTTCGTTTCCGAGCAGTATGAGGCTTAAAATGCGTCCCAAGGCAACTGATGCCGGATCGGTCGCATCTCCGATGCACCAACTCAGCATCATATACGTTTTCTCTGTCGTCGGTTCATCTGCGCCAACAGGGTAGGTATCCGCTACCGTCCGGGGTGCGCCCCACTCCGGTTGATGTGTAACCTCCGGACTTAGTGGACGTAAAGCGTCACTCGTCTTGTTCCTTGGGATCCTATCCAACTTATCAGCGAGGAACGTGAGATAATCGCGGGTCGGAATATCGCCGTAGAGGATGAAATAGCCGTTGCTCGGATGATAATAGGTCTCATGGAACCCTTTGAGCTGCTCGTAGGTTAAATCCGGAATCGCGTCCGGATCACCGCCAGATTCGCAGGCGTAAAGCGTGTCGGGCAGGAGTTGACTCGACATGGATCGGTATAACCGGGACTCCGGGTCCGAAAACGCACCTTTCATCTCATTATAGACAATACCTGTGATTTTCAAGTCACCCGTCGGATCATCAGGATCAGCAGGAGCGAGATGATGCCCTTCACGTCTAAAGGTGTTTTCCGTCAGGAGTGGATGGAACACAGCATCAAAGTAGACCTCCGCCAAATTAAAAAGGTCTTTTTTCACGTTGCTCGATACCGGATAGCAGGTGTGATCGGAACTGGTCATGGCGTTGATGAACGTCGCCATGCTCATCTTAATCATCTCAAAAAACGGCTCTTTGACCGGAAATTTTTGCGAACCCGCTAAGACAGCATGTTCAAGGATATGCGGCACACCCGTATCGTCTGATGGCGGTGTGGGAAAATTGATAGAAAAGAGGTTTTCGGTATCCTCTGTATAGAGGTGTAAGAGTCTGGCACCACTGTGTTGATGCGTCAATTCGATCGTCACAGCACGGAGTTCGTCAATAGGTGTAACGGCTTTAACTTCAAAGCCGTGGACTTGATCGCCGGGATGTAAATCTACTTCCGGCATCCGGATCGTTTCCAATATTTTTGCCTCCATAGTTGGATTCTATTTTTCGCTTTTTTCTAAGCTCGCACAAATGAGTTCTTTATCGTTTCTGGCAAAGACGTGTTTATAGGCGAATGCTGGATGTGCCCACGTGACACCCCCTCTCTGGTTCAATTGATCGCGCGTCGGTTCGATTAACTTCGCACGACTGATAATATTAAGACCATCTGGCGACAGTTCTGTGATAAGCAGTTCGCCGCGCTCGTTGAACATCCAGACCGCGTTTTCTGATGATGCCGGATGTTTGATTAATTGGATGGTACTCCAGCGGGCTATCGGGACTGCAGAAAGGTCTTCCCATATCCGGTCACCATTCCGGGCATCAATACAGCGGAGTTCACCGTAACTGTCTACACCGTAAATGTAATCTCCGAAGCGTACAGGGGTTGTCATCGTGGTCTGAATCGCCTCGGTGTTCCGCTCATCTTTGCCAACGCGGTGCCATCCGAGTTCGACTGCCACTTCATCCGGCAACAACTTCAGAAGCAGTGCCCCTTCATAAAAATTCGTAAAAAACAATTCGTTCTCATAAAAGATCGGAGTCGCAATGCCGATTTCCCAGCGAGTTGCAGGAAACGGATAAAGCCAATGCACCCGCCCCGTTTCTGGGTCAAGTGCAGCAATGTTATTGCCTGTCCAACAGACTAAGACCCGTTGACCGGCATGCGTAACGATAATTGGTGCTGAATAGGAAGCACTATCATCTACCGCTTTCCATTTTTCTTCACCGGTTTTCCGGTCAAACGCAACGATACAAGCACCCGGCTGACCACCGATTTGAACAATAAGGTTCTCTGCTTCAACAATAGGGGCACTTGCGATCCCCCAAATCGGCATGTCAATATTATACTCGGTATTGAGATACTTTTTCCATACGACATCACCTGTAGCAGCATTGAAACAGTGCAGATGTCCCATCGCGCCTAAAGCGTAAGCGAGTCCATCGTGGATCGTGACAGTTGCACGGGGGCCTACCGGATATTCAATTTTGTAAACGGCATCGTAGGTGTAAGACCAGATTTGATCACCTGTCTCCCAATCGAAGCAGTGGACGCGTTCCACCTGTTTCGGTTTTGTCAGTCGATCGGTGACGTATACACGTCCGTCGGCGACAGTCGGTCCACTATAACCACTGCTGATAGGTACCCGCCAACGAATCGGGACCTGTTCTTCTTCAAATTTTTCGATGATACCGGACTCTTTCCAGATACCATCTCGGTTTTCACCACGCCATTGTGACCATTCGTCGGCATTCGCGAATCCCGCGAGGACAAGTAGGGCAACAAGTAGGTATGTAAATCGTTTCATAAGCCTTGTGTAGAACTCCTCTCAAGATGCTTTTCTCATTACCTATTATACTCAATCTGTGGAACACTGTCAAGCGCGTCGTGGAGACACCTAATAAATTTTGTTTCCGAAAAAAGTATAGCACACTATGCAGATAGATGTCAAACAATTGACAACCCGCAGCAGTGCCATTCAGTTGAACACCAAAATAAAAAACCGCTCTTATATCCGTACGACAATAGCAAGGACATAAGAGCGGAAAAAATTCGGTTTTGCGGATCAATTACTTCAAGTCTTTGAGATCACCCCAGGTGACAGCTACTTTATCTTTCGCTTCAACAGGCGTTGTTGCAGCAGCTACATCCGGCTGTAGCGAGATGAAATCAATCATTTCGATAAGGACCTGTCCGCGCGGGAGATCGCCATTGTTAGGCTCTTGCATGCAGATACCGACGCGTCCGCTACTATCATTCAATTTGATAATACCCGGATCAAAGAAGGTGGCACCGTTATCACCGAAAATGACTTCAACGCTCCACGGATCAACGATCTGTTCACTTTTGAAAGGTCTTTCAGAAGTGAATGCCTCAAGAGATGGCGTATATTTTTCGCCCTCGGCTGTCGGCGTAATCGCTGTGCCGCCACCCCACATATCGGCATTGATATTGATGATGGTCTTTAGACCGTTTTCACCATTGGCACCGCCACCTTCTGTAACATAGAAGGCGTAGTCGGCACAGTTAAGGATGATATTCCCGCCATAGAGGAACCGTTCTGCAATAGAGTCATCTACTTGCACGTTTCCAGGCGTATAGAGGGTCGTTGGGAACCAACCGAAGATGATGAGGATATCTGCCTTGCCATCATCAATCCGTTCCTCTGCCCAGGGACCGATTTCTGCGTCGGTTTTATAAACAACATCACCAACAGCAGGGACATCGTTTTTGAGGTTATCAAAGACGATGGCGCGTTGGATATCTGCGTTGTCTCTAGAGATCCAACCACTGGCTTCGCTGAAAATAGCGACATCGCCTAATTCTGCCCAACTCGAAACGGTACATGTAACCATCAATAAAACGACGAATATTACCAATACGTTGCGTACCATTAATTTTTCCTCTCTTTTTAAGTTTGCCCCGATAATACCGATTCTATTACCGAGGCAATAAGTGTTAGTTAATAAAAAAGTTCTAACAACGTTTGGTTAGAACGTTGACTTAAGATGTCCCCACGTCGTGGTAGCTTTCTCACCTGGATCAACTGAAAGTACTTCACCCAGGTAGTTATCAATCATCTCTGCCATGACTTCACCGCGGGGAAGCCCACCATTATTCGGTTCTTGAAAGGCGATCCCGATGCGACCACCCGTCTCGGTATCGTGAACAAAGCAGGGATCCAAGAAACCTGCGCCATTATCACCGAAAACAATTTCAACTTCCCAAGGATCCACAATTTGGCCTTCCTTGAAAGTCCGTTCTGAAGTAAAATTATTGAGGCTCGGCGTCAGCTTCTTACCATCATCGGTAGGTTTAATAGCCGTGCCACCTGACCACATCTCGGCGTTGATATCCATCATATTCTTCAACCCCTGTTCGCCGTTGGCACCGCCGCCTTGTGTGACATAAAAAATATAATCCGCTGTGTTCAGGAAAACGTTTCCGCCTTCAAGAAACAGTTCAGCAACAGAATCATCAGGATCTGCGTTACCGGGTGTATAAAGCGATGTCGGGAACCAGCCGAAGGTTACAATAATATCAACAACCCCGTTATCCGTGTGATCTTCTGCCCATTCGCCAATCTCTTTATCCGTTAATATCACGACATCTTTAGGTGACTTGAGGAGGTCTTTCAGCTCCTCACCTTCTGCTGCCGCTGTACCTTGTGCAATCCATCCCGAGAACTCAGTAAATATCGCCACTTCTCCCATGGATGCGGCAACACCAATGCTCGGCAATGCAACTATGGCAGCAAAATACGAGAATGTAACGACAGCAAAGATTATCAGTTTTCGCATATTATTTGCTCCTTTTAACCTACACTTTTGCATACAAGCGTATGCTTCTGTGCAACTTATATCTGCTTACGCAGGAAGAATAATTATCGGTAGTCAGGGCGCACCCTCCGAGTACTTGATGAAAAGTGTTGTGTGAGCCCTGATACGACAACAAAAATAGCCCACAACGAACACTTTGTGTGAAACAAAGCGCGTGTGGGCGCGAAAGCAGTACAGCGATAAACGCTAATACTACATTGTGAAATAAAATACTTATCAGAAGTAAAGTGGAGGGGGGGGGTATTTGCCTTATTAACTCTGAGTTAACATTGCAAGTTACCAATGAACACACAAAGCAGCGCGCAGCAGCACCATGTACATCGTAAATGTAGTGGGCAGGGGAAACCGGTTTGGCGATGTTAACATTGATACATCTGCTTTGCATGCCTAATACCTTTATTCCGTTTTAGGTTTCAAAAAATACGGGTGGTATTTCCCGCGTTGTGTTATCCAACAGATAATAATTATAAGCGAAAATGAGAATATTGTCAACTTTTTTTAAAATTGAAAAATATCATTATTCGGATTCGCGATAGTGGAAATTATCATACCCGATTTCTTGTTTTTTTTCACGTTAATTTTTTTCCCTTTTCGGCAGCTCTAAATTTCAGAACGCCATTCTTGGTTATGCTTATGGCAGATTCGGTTTGGTTAGCAGGTGTGCAGGCGGTGATTCACCTGTCAATGTCTCTAAAAATTCGACCAAATCAGCCTTCTCCTGTTCACTGAGTTTGAGCGGTTCGAGCGTTCTCTCTCGTTGACCGACGAAATTGCCGCCCGTGCCACCGACGTTATTAAATTCGATCACAGATTCGAGTGTCGCAAATTCGCCCGTATGAAAATAGGGTGCCGTGAGTGCCACATTACGAAGCGTCGGTGTTTTGAACTCGCCTTGATGCCGCGGTATCGGTTCCAAGAAATTTAGAACCCGCGTCGCAACAGCCGTATCGTCGCTATAGACACCACCGCCGTTAAACGGATCCGACAGAAGCAGCGAGATTCCGGCGTAGCGTCCAGTGTCTTCCGGCAACGTGCCTTGCGGAACCCCTAAGTTATGGAACTCATCGTCTGTAAAAGTCGGCGTATCGTGACAGAGGATACAGACCCCTTTACCGATAAACGTCTTTAACCCGCGTTTCGCTTCAGATGATATCGCCGCCGTATCACCAGCAACGAATCGGTCAAACGGCGCATTCCGGCTAATCAAGAGCCGTTCATACGCTTCGATCGCCTTACCGATATTTGCAAAGACAGTGTTAACAGCGTGCTGGTCAACCTCGGACATACGGTCAAATGCCAAATCACCAGGTTTGCCGTCAGTGGGGAAGCGCGCTGTATCTGCAAGGTCCGGGAGTTCTCCAAATACTGTTTCATAATCCGCCGCGTAATGTTGACGGATAAGATGTGCATATTGGAGTCGTGTTCCGGCTTGTTCCACCTCACCCTCGAGTGCCGCCAACGCTTGCGACCACAGTGTATCTGTCCGACCGTCCCAAAACTGCCACTGGTTATAGGCAGCATTGAGCAGTGTCGGTGCGTTTCTCGTGCCTCTACCTGCGCCTAATGAGGTCGCTTCAACATCCGCGAACCCGTGAAACGGTGAGTGGCACGTTGCACAAGCAACCGTTCCATCCTTTGAGAAGCGTGTGTCAAAGAAAAACATTTGACCCAATCGCGCAGCTTCTGGATTATCGGCAACCCGATTCGTCGGATTCGGCGGTATCTCAGGGAGTGGCGATAACCGTCGAATTACACTCCATTCGCGATCTGTGAATATATCATCCGCTTGCTCAGGGACCGCCGCCATTTCTGGTGCGTTTTCTTCGCCGCACCCGTAGAAAAATAACATGAAACTGGATATTATGCAAAGGATTAGAAGACGCACGGCTTTACTCCGCTTTCGGGGCATCCATCGCACATCGGAATCCGAGTATCTGTCCACTCGCCACGATGTCGTCGTACTCCCGAAACGCGCATCGCATCTGTTCCGAACCGGCGAACCAACTCGCACCGCGCCACGACTTTTTCCCCATTCCGCTCGTCGGGGGACCTTTCGGATTTTCCGCAGGACTGACGAAATAGTACTCGGCATCAAACCAATCGGAAACCCATTCTGCAACATTTCCTACCATGTTGAGGGCACCATAAGGACTCGCACCTTGCTCGAAACTCTTCACAGGTGCCGCCATAGCGAAGCCGTCAAGGTGTCCATCGAACTTCCCTTCGTCATCAAAGTTACATTTCGTCGGATCGAAGTCATCTCCCCAGGGCCAGATACGTCCATCGGTGCCGCGTGCCGCTTTTTCCCATTCCGCTTCAGTCGGCAAACGTTTCCCAACCCACTCCGCATAAGCAGCTGCGTCACCCCACGTCACACCTACGACCGGCTGATCCGGGTGATTAAACTTCGGATTGTCCCAAAAGATTGAGTTTCGGTGTCCGGTGGCTTCGACAAATTTGGTATAATCCGCGTTGGAGACTTCGTGTTTATCAATAAAATAGGCATCCAAGAACACCTTATGTTGTGGAAGCTCATCAAGCGCATCCGTCATCGGGTCAACATCAGGATCGCTGCCCATGATAAACTCACCCGCGGGGACGTGGACCATGCCTTCGGGGACCTGCACCGCTGCCGGCATCGGTTCAGGTGCTACTGCTTCTACCACCGGCACCTCGTCGATCTGAATATTTTCTTCTTCTTCTTCTTCAACAAGCACCTGTTCGTCGCTGCCACAACCGAGTAGGCTCATTGTTAACAACATCAAGCAACAGATGGCGTATTTTAGTATGTTTGACATAGTTGTGTTAAGGGTTCTTTGCACATCGGAATCCAACCGAACTGCTATGATCACTACATTGTGCTGGATAAATATAAGCAACTGTTGTCCGTGTGTCTCCTGCACCGTTCGTCCATGATCCGCCTCGGATCGAGTATATTTCCCCATCCACTGTTTCCGAATGTTCCGCTACCCATTCCCAAACATTTCCTGCCATATCGTGTAGTCCGTAAGGACTCAGGCCGTCTATAAAATTTCCGACGGGTGCGGATGTCATCGCGTAGCCGTCGGTACTGCCGTCCATACTGCCGCCGTCATCAAAATTGCCGCGTCCCGCATCGTAATCATTCCCCCAGGGATAGAGCCTACCGTCTGTACCACGTGCCGCTTTTTCCCATTCGCTCGCCGTGGGGAGTCGTTTACCAGCCCACGCGGCGTACATTTCAGCGTCTTCCCAATTAACACCAACAACCGGTTGATTCGGCGCGCTCAATCTCGGATCCTCCCAGAACTTCGGTTTTCGATGCCCGGTCTCCGAGAGAAACTTTGCATACTGTCTGTTTGTAACCTCATATTTATCGATATAGAACGCCGCAACAAAAACCGTCCGTGTATCGGTTTCCGTTCCGAAAGTTAAATCGGTTTTGTCATCCGTGCCGAGTTCAACTTCCCCTCCAGGAATCAAAACCATCTCTTCAACATCAATCGGTGTGCCGAGTGCCGCCAGTGGTGTTTGTTCAAGCGTAGAATCTTCTGATGTCTCATCACCACCGCATGCAATAAGGCTAACACTCAAGCCTATTATGAAATATAAGATAACGCAACGTTTCACTGTAGTCTCCGTTGTAAATTGGGTTACCCATCTTTCAAAGCACATCCTATTATTTTTAAACGTCACTATAGTTTCCAACAATTTTGATTGTAGCAAATTAATTGTAGCCTCAATACGTGTATTGAGGCTACCGGTTCACAAGAGCTCCACTGCCGAAGCACTACTGTATCGATTTTTTCAGTTTACCCCAGACAACGCTGAGCTTGCCGGTTGAATCTACCGCTTGCGCCGTCGCGAAACGGTTTGAAATCAGTTCGGCGTATTCCGTAGCGATCTGATCGTTTGGTGGTATCACTGTCCCACAACACGAGGTATGGAAGTTGATGAACCAGCCGTCCATATCATCTGAGCGGTACGCAATCGGGTCGGCGTTTGTACCGTCGTCGGCATAACTTTCATACTCAAAATCGTTCGCCTTCAAAACAGCGAGACCTGACGCCCGATTTGAAGTCCATTTTTTGAGTGAAGGTATGTACTCCTTGCCGAGATCCGTCGGACTAACTTGCGAAACGGTGCCATTCGTGACTGTGACACCAAACACACTTCGTTGTCCGGCACCAGTGGCGGTCACACGTGCACCTTTATGCCAATAATAGTAAAATGCGTAATCGCCGATAAATCCGCCGATCCCGCCACCTCTTAACCAAGTATACACAAGGTCATCTTTACCTTTATTCTGAAATATTGTGCCGGGGGTGTTCCCCTGCGTGATGATATAGATCCCCTTTGGATTCGCGTTCATGTACTTCACTAACTCGTCAGCGTCCACGATTTCGGCAGTTAGCTTTTTCGACTCCAGTTCCTCCACAATCATTTCGGCTAACTGCGACGGGTTCTGTACAGCCAAGCCACCGCCGTTTTCAATAGCTGCATCATAGACAACAGCGACATCCTGCGCATGGACGTAGCCCGCGAAAATCAGCACCAAAACCGATGCGAAACAAAATAACCTTTGCATTTTCTGTGCCTCCTAATTTGTGGTTTCAAATCGATTTGTTGTTAAACCTCTATTGTTGTAATTCAGAATAACACGGGTAAACAGAAATTGTCAAGAAAAATGTTATGGTTGTCAGAATCAAGATTTGTAGGATTACAGATGCTTCTTTGGGGGGGACGCGTTTCATAGTTTTCATGTTTCATAGTTTTCATAGTAAAATCCATTGGACAGCACTGATGGATAAAGACGTGATGCTTTGCTGGCACTGGGTTTTTGTCAGTTTTTGTTGGAGGTTGCTGAAAGGGTACTATGAAATTTTGCATCTTGCTCTGAAAAAATAGGTTTTCAGCAACAACGCTGATTCGTGGAGTGATGGGATTGGAAGGGGTTGAGTGAAAATTGTTATCGCAAAAAATTTGACTTTTTTTTAAAAATAACCCAAGTTGCTACCTTTATCCAAATAGCTGCTTTATACTCGTTGCGATAACAAACAAAAGCACTTTCAACTCAAAACCGGCTGCTGACACCGCATGAATCGACTTGGGGAAAAGTTGTTCAATGAGACTGATTGT
>JAJDTJ010000102.1 GCA_022827225.1 Candidatus Poribacteria bacterium
ACAATCAGTCTCATTGAACAACTTTTCCCCAAGTCGATTCATGCGGTGTCAGCAGCCGGTTTTGAGTTGAAAGTGCTTTTGTTTGTTATCGCAACGAGTATAAAGCAGCTATTTGGATAAAGGTAGCAACTTGGGTTATCAATTAGCATTTTCGCCAGACGGCACAATCCTGGCAAGCGGGGATGCAGGTGGTATAATTCGCTTGTGGGAACTGCCCATCGGCAAACACCTCACTACATTTAAATCCTCTGCAGGCTATATTAACAAATTAGCGTTCGCACCTGACGGAAAAACACTTGCAAGCACGAATGGGGGCAGCACCTTCCGAAGTCCTGTCGGAACTATCCTCCTCTGGAATGTGCCAACGAAATAGACAGATGCGCTACCCTAAATTTGAAAACTCTTTCAAGAAAACACGTATTTCGGAAAACTGCCGTTGATTTTACCCCTATCTTCTGCTAAAATGTAACGGAAACCTTATGAATTTATATAGATTCGGCGCGCTATTTTTGATCGCTGGTCTAACACTCTACCTCACGGCGTAAGGAGAATTGAACCAATGAAAACCACATATTTTTCCAGCCTTTTAGTGATACTCCTTTCAACACTATTTTTAACAAAAATCTTCGCAGAAGACTATACCCAATTTAATTTGCCAGACGGTGCTAAAGCCCGACTCGGAAAAGGTGAAATAAATGATATACAGCTCTCATCCGATAATACCCGTTTGGCTGTTGCAAGCTCTATTGGCGTCTGGCTATACGACCTTCACACGGGATCCGAAACTGCTCTGCTTACAGGGCACACAGGGGCTGTGATGCATGTCGCATTTTCACCGGATGGCAAAATCCTCGCGAGTAGTGCACGCGACGAAACTATCCGTCTCTGGAACACAGAGACCGGTGAATCTCTGTTGTCACTCAGCACCCACCCCTACCCGATTCACCTGAAATTCTCAGCCGATGGGAAAACGCTCATCAGTCAGACTTGGAACGATCCCTTAGCCGATGCGAGTCGGAACGATACAGTCTCGTTCTGGGATATTACTACCGGAAAACAATTAAACAGGCTGAGTCCAAAACGGCCTAAAATCAGACTCGGAAAAGACGGGATTTTGCCCCTTGCAGCGGATGCATTCGTCGATCACACGGGGAGTGTTACCTTCGCAGTTGGTAAGAAGGACGGCACAATTAGCATACAAGATGGACACACCGGTCGCGAGATAAAGGAACTGATAGTGCGAACAGACGATAGCTCGTCCCTTCCAATTCAACCCCCGAGACCATACACCTACAAAGACAAAACTATAGAGGGGCTACCCATTATGAAGTGGGTGAGCGGCTTAAATTTCTCACCAGACGGCAAAACCCTCGTGAGCATAATAGACTATCGAGAGGCGCGCTGGTACAATGCCTTAAGCCTGCGTGGAGGTGAAATAGAACGCTGGGATGTCGAAAGGGACGGTAGCTCAAGGCTGTATGAAGGTCCAATAGAACTCTGGGGTCCAATAGAACTCTGGGATGTCGAAACAGGTGAACAACTCACAGTACTTCCGCACGGTATAGGCGTAGAGTTTTTAGGCGATGGCAAAACACTTGCTATTATAGATGATAGAGAGCCCGATGAATTTACAATATGGGATGTTGCAACACGCAGTGAAATTGCCAAGTTTCCGAAAGGTAGGGATGTCCGGTTTTCTGGTGATGGCAAAACACTCGCTATTATAGCCCACAGCGGTTACGCAATATGGGATATCGCCACGCGTAGTGAAATTGCCACACACAACCCAATTATTTATCCAGAACGCTTTATGTTATCACAGGACGGGACGCTCCTCGTTACCGCAGACGCACACGGAACCGTTGCTGTCAGAGAAACGAAAAACGCCAAGCAGCTGCGCCTGGTCACGACGGGTTACACGAAACCTTTTACAGCATTAGCGTTCTCACACGACGGAAAAACCGTCGCCAGTGGTAATAGCACCAGTAATAACACCAGTAACATCCAACTCTGGGATACACACACCGGTACCAAACAGAACACGATTAAAGCAGCTGCTCACGAGATTGCCGGATTAGCCTTCGCCACCGATAATGTAACCTTAACCGCTGTTACCGAACAAGAAGCCTTTATTACTGAACAAGAAGGCATCATGCAGTGGGACATAACGACAAGTAAACAGGTCGCTGCTCACACGCTCCCGAATACAAGTATCTCTAGTGGATCACCCAAAGGACTGGTGTTTACACCGAATAGCGAGAAACTGGCTGTTAACAATCTCGACGATAGGTGGAAGGGTCGGATTAAGTCCTCTGAGAGGGCTATTGATATCTGGGATATAACGACTGATAAACCGCCGCACCACCTTATAGAATTTGTAGTTCCCTGGGGACCTATAGCACTTACACCCGATGGAAGTATATTGGCAAGCAGCAGTCATTCCCACACTGCTACTGACCTGGCTGCTACTGACCTGTGGAGCACACAGACCGGCAAACGGATTGCAACGCTTAAAACGCCCGGAGACTGGACAAACGAATTGTTAGTCCGGTTTGGTCACCGTCATACAAGGATTTACGCCTTGGCATTCACACACGATGGAGAAACCTTGGCAGTTGGAACCCAAGATAAGCACATCCAATTGTGGAATGTGACCGACCAACAGCATATCGGAAGCCTTGAAGGACACAAATACGTCGTCTGTGAGTTAGCATTCTCGCCTGATGGGAAAACACTCGCCAGCGGAGATAAAGGTGGCAAAATTCACCTATGGGAGATGCCTACATACCAGCACCTCACTACCTTTGATGGACATAACGGTGAAATTCGTACGCTGGCGTTCGCACCTGACGGGAAAACGCTCGCAAGCATAAGTCGTGATGAGGGGACCATTCTCCTCTGGAATGTGCCAACGAAATAGATAGATGCGCCACCCTAAATTTGAACTTCTCTTGTAGGAGCGAGTGTTTTTGCTTGGGTGTTTCCTCATGCTCGCGATATTGTGAAAAACTGCCCTTGATTTTAACCCTATCTTCTGCTAAAATGTAACGGAACGATGGAAGAAACCCGATGAATTTATATAGATTCGGCGCGCGACAAAAGGAAAATTAGCCAATGAAAACCACATATTTTTCCAGCCTTTTAGTGATATTCTTTTCAACACTATTTCTAACGAATACTTTCGCACAGCACTCTACCCAACACAATTTGCCCGAAGGAGCCAAAGCCCGACTCGGAAAAGGCGAAATAAATGATATACAGCTCTCATCCGATAATACCCGTTTGGCTGTTGCGAGTTCTATTGGTGTCTGGCTATACGACCTTCACACGGGATCCGAAACTGCTCTGCTTACAGGGCACACAGGGAGCGTGATGCATGTCGCATTTTCACCGGATGGCAAAATCCTTGCGAGCAGTGCACGCGACGAAACTATCCGTCTCTGGAACACAGAGACCGGTGAATCTCTGTTGTCCCTCAGTACCTCCCCGCACCCGATTCACCTGAAATTCTCAGCCGATGGGAAAACGCTCATCAGTCAGAATTGGAACGATACCAATCAGAATCAGAACGATACAGTCTATTTCTGGGATATTACCACCGGAAAACAATTAAACAGGCTGAGTCCAAAACGGCCCAAAATCAGACTCGGAAAAGACGCGGTTTTGCCCCTTGCAGCGGATGCATTCGTCGATCACACGGGGCGTGTTACCTTCGCAGTTGGTAAGAAGGACGGCACAATTAGCATACACGATGGACACACCGGTCGCGAGATAAGGGAACTGAGAGTGCGAACAGATGATAGCTCGACCCTTCCAATTCAACCCCCGAGACCATACACCTACAAAGACAAAATTATAGAGGAGCTACCCTTTATGAGGTGGGTGGACGGCTTAAATTTCTCCCCAGACGGCAAAACCCTCGTGAGCATAATAGACTATCGAGAGGCGCGCTGGTACAATGCCTTAATCCGGCGTGGAGGTCAAACAGAACGCTGGGATGTCGAAAGGGACGGTACCTCAAGGCTGTTTGAAGGTCCAATGCAACTCCGGGGTCCAATAGAACTTTGGGATGTTGAAACAGGTGAACAACTTACAGTACTTCCGCACGGTATAGGCGTAGAGTTTTTAGGCGATGGCAAAACACTCGCCATTATAGATAGAGAGCACTGGGAATTTACAATATGGGATGTTGCAACACGCAGTGAAATTGCTAAGTTTCCGAAAGGTAAGCACTTCCGGTTTTCTGGTGATGGCAAAACACTCGCTATTATAAACAACGACGGTTACGCAATATGGGATATCGCCACGCGTAGTGAAATTGCCACACAAAACCCAATTGTAGAGTGGTTTGAAATTTCTCCAGAACACTTTATGTTATCACAGGACGGGACGCTCCTCGTTACCGCAGACGCACACGGAGCCGTTGCTGTCAGAGAGACGAAAAACGCCAAGCAGCTGCGCCTCGTCACGACAGGTTACACGAAACCTTTTACAACATTAGCGTTCTCACACGACGGAAAAACCATTGCCAGTGGTACCAGTAACATCCAACTCTGGGATACACACACCGGTACCAAACAGAACACGCTTAAAGCGGCCGCTTACAAGATTGCGGGATTAGCCTTCGCCCCAGATAATGTAACCTTAACCGCTGTTACCGAACAAGAAGCCTTTATTACCGACCAAGAAGGCATCATGCAGTGGGACATAACGACAGGTAAACAGGTCGCTGCTCACACGCTCCCGAATACAAGTATCTCTACAAGTGGAACACACAAAGGACTCGTGTTTACACCGAATAGCGAGAAACTGGCTGTTAACAATCTCGACGATTTATGGAAGAATCGGATTAAGTCCCCTAAGAGGACTATTGATATCTGGGATATAACGACTGATAAACCGCCGCGCCACCTTATAGAGTTTGTAACGGTGCAGGGCCCTATAGCACTTACACCCGATGGAAGTATATTGGCAAGCAGCAGTAATTGGAACGATACTACTGACCTGTGGAGCACACAGACCGGCAAACAGATTGCCACGCTTAAAACACCCGGAAACTGGAGCAACGACTTGTTAGTCTGGCTTGGTCGCCGTCATATTAGAACCTATGCCTTGGCATTCACACACGATGGAGGAACCTTGGCAGTTGGAAACCAAGATAAGCACATCCAATTGTGGAATGTGACCGACCACCAACATATCGGAAGTCTTGAAGGCCACAAATACGTCGTCTGTGAGTTAGCATTTTCGCCTGACGGGAAAACACTCGCCAGCGGAGATAAAGGTGGCAAAATTCACCTATGGGAGATGCCTACACACCAGCACCTCACTACCTTTGATGGACATAAAGGTTATATTCGTACATTGGCATTTTCGTCTGATGGAAAAACTTTAGCAAGCATGAGTGGTGATGAGGGGACCATATTCCTTTGGGACATTCCATGAAAATAACAATCGAAATAACAAGGGTCAGGCGCACGATAATAGCTCATGTATTGTGCCAACCGCGGCTTATCGGGTGTGTTGCGCCCGTTCCTATGCGGGAGTGCCACATGCCAAATAAGCAATGAACCCGCCTTCGCTGGTCATCGAAATGGTCACGATCTGCTTGCGTTAATATTGGCATTTGCTTTTTCCTATACTTCTGGCAATTTGACTTTGCTAAATTCTCACAGGACTTTGATAACCACGATGGTCATATCATCGTTCTGTTGCGTGTCGCCAGAAAAATCACGGACATCGTTAATAATTGCCGCAATCACCGCTTCTGCGTTTATTGTTTTATCCAGTCCCTTGATAAGGCCAGCTAAACGGTCAGCTTCCATGTAAAGTTGGTCAGAATTGTCACTTCGAGATGCTTCCGTAATGCCATCGCTGAAAAGGATTATTAAATTTCCAGATTTTAATTCAATTGATGGTGTTTCTTGGTATTCAGGGGATCGAAAGGCACCCAACGGCGTTCCATCTATTGAGAGTTCTTCAATATCGTCTTCACCGCGCTTAACAATAGGATAAGGGATTCCGGCGTTGGCATATTTAAACGTCTTATTTTCTGGGTCGATGGTCAGTATCGCCATTGCACAATTGGTATACCGTTGAAATCGAGGATAAAGATTCTGGTTCAGTGCCTGTAACATTTCAGATGGAGACCCCTCCAACTGCGCTACAGAATGGAGTGCCCCCGAAGATAAAACAGCATTCATCGCGCCTTTCATACCTTTGCCAGTAACATCTGCCAGCACAACGGCAAGCGTACCGTTGCTGAGAGGAACATAGTCGAAGAAATCGCCACTGACGGTGCGCGCGGAGTTACAAACACCGGCAATTTCAAATCCTGTTACTTCAGGTGCTGTTTGCGGTATCAACCCCATCTGCATCTCTTGTGCATCGGCGAGTTCGGAAACCGCTTCTCGCTGATAGGCTAAAACCTGTTGACGCTGGTGGTAGTAGCGATACGCAAAAACACCACAAAGCGACAGTAACACGACAATCGCGCCTCCTAATAAATACAGAATCCATCCACTTTGATGCCACGGCAACACAACGGTCAATGTTAGACTTGCCGGGGCAGAGTAGTTTAGGTCCCGGTCAATGGCAATAACCTGAAAAGTATAAGTTCCAGGTTTGTCAAAGCTGATACTGAACATATCCGAGCGAGTCGGTTCGCGCCAATCGGCATCAATCTCTTTAATACGAACCTGATACTGTCGTTTCCCTTTCGCGGTTTTGAAGTCGATGCTGCTGTAGCGGATAGTTACACGCGTATCGGTCGTAATATCTTTAATTGTCTCAAGAGAACCGGCTTGTGCAGATATTTTGTGGCTCTGAGCTGAAACGATACGCACACGCGGTGGCACTCGATTCGGATTATATTGGGTGACCCCTTCAAGCGTTGCAAACCAGAGTCTCCCGTCTGAATCCTGCGTAATTTTTGAAACCTGATTATTTATGAGTCCATCTCGCGTATCTAAAGATGTCCATGAGGTCCCATCGTATCGAGAAACGCCGCCGCTCTGCGTCCCAAACCAGAGAAAACCTTCTCGATCTTGGTAAATTGAGGTCACGTCATTTTGTGCGAGTCCATCATTAGTTGTGAAGTTGACGAATTCATTACCATCATATCGAGATGCCCCACCCCGAGTGGTTCCAAACCAGAAAAATCCATCTCGGTCTTGATGAATCGCCCATACAGAATTAGATGCGAGTCCTTCAGTGGTAGTAAAGTTGACGAACGCATTACCATCATATCGATAGATGCCCCCACCATCGGTTCCAAACCAGAGGGAACCGTCCCGGTCCTGATAAATTGAGGACACACCGTTTTGCGTCAATCCGTCATGGGTCGTAAAGTTGACGAACTGATTACCGTCGTATCGATAGACACCGCTCCGATTGGTTCCAACCCAGAGAAATCCATCTCGGTCTTGATAGAATGCCCTTATGGCGTTAACCGAGAGTTCACCATTGGTCATAAAGTTAAAAAACTGAGCGTCGAAGTTAACAAACTGATCGCCATCGTATTGAGAGGCACCGCCGTCTGTCCCAAACCAGAGGGAACCCTCCTGATCTTGATAAACGGAACGTACGAAATTATGTACGAGTCCATCATCAGTTGTAAAGTTGATAAACTTCTTCCCATCATATTGACTAATTCCGTTGTCTGTTCCGAACCATAAGAGTCCGTCTCGGTCTTGAAAAATGGTGGCAACAGTGTTGCCCGCGAGTCCATCAGCAGTCGTGAAGTCAATGAATCCGGTGTTATCGTATTGGCTAAGTCCCTCACTCGGGCTTGAAATCCAAAAGGCCCCTTCTCTGTCTTGAAAAATCGACCATACGGAATTCGCTGCGAGTCCATCATCGGTCGTAAAGTTGACGAACGCTTCGCCATCATATCGAGAAACGCCGCCGTTGTAGGTACCGAACCAGAGGTAACCCTCTCGGTCTTGATAGATTGGTCGGACGTTGTTATTTCCCAACCCGTCCAAGTAAGTATAGTGCTTCCATGTCCCATGTTTGAAAGGTGGAAAACGGAAGTCAACATCCTCAAGCGTATTTTGTGTGCCAACAGAAACAATTTTGTTTGGATCTTCACGCTGCGTCTTCAAGGTGTGACAACGTAATAGATACTGTCCAGTTCTAAGATTGATGAATTTATATTGACCTCTATTATCCGAGAGGGTCGTTGCCCGTCTTTGATTGTAACTGTTTTTTTCGAGTAATAATGCTTCGACAACAACACCGACATGTGGCGTATTATCAAACTTCAACAGGGACCCAGAGATGCTAACAGCGTTCTGTAACGTCAAGTCCACCTTCACACGAGCACCTGCAGAAAGTTGGATTCCGATTTCCCATTTACCTTTATCTCCGTGGTTTGCTTCGATGTCGTAGTCCCCATTTGCTGGGTAGACTGAAAACTGGTAGCTACCTTTGGTGTCGGTTTCTGCTTTTGCGATTAGGGTGCTGCCCTGCCACAAGTGTACGGTGGCGTTAGATAAGGCATTCCGTGTCTCATCGGTTACAATCCCAGTTATCACTGCACGTGTGGGCGGGAGAACACGCGCTGCAAGTTCCCATTTCTGGAGTTCGTTTGCAACTTTCACCAGACAGCGGTTTTTACCGCGACGCAATGAAACGGTGACCATATCTTCATCTACGAGGATTGTTCTCTCAACCGGTTGTACGTGTGCCCTTTGACCGTTGAGAAACATCACAATGCCATCATCACTGCCGATGCGGATTTCACCATCACCGTCTTGCTCACTTTCCAATAGACAGAACGCATAGCAGACGGCTGCTTCATGTTTTCCAATTGCCCGCTGCAGGTCGATGATGTTTCCTTCGGTACGGTATACCGTCCAGGTCAACGTTTTGCCTTCAGCAGTGGTCACTGTATCGCCGGGTTTGGGATTCGCGAGAGCCTCGCCGTTAGTTGACGCGAGGAAATCGGTCTCCAAATCCTCTGGAAAGAAAGGCCCCAGTACCAACCACTCTTTAATAAACGCGCCGTCAACAGGATGTGTCGGCACACTATCTTGGGCGTGTGCGACGGTAACGCAGAAACTTAAGAATACAAGAATCCAACACCGCGCAAAAAAGAAGTCACGCATCTATTCTCCGGAGAAAACCGTTCTAATTACTCATAAACGAAGGTGAGATTAACTTCAATTTTATCTAAAAACCGTTCGTTAATCAAGTCAAAACTGTCTTGTCCAGAACCGTTCATCTTCAGGTTTTGCCATTTTAGAAAAAGCGTCGCGACCGGGAGATCGCTCCTACAGCGAAGATTCCATCAGCGGAAAATCAAAATTAGTGTACGCTATTTATTTCAAAAAAGCACAGACCTCTTGATTTCAAACCTATCTTCTGCTAAAATGTAACGGAACGATGGAGGAGAAAATTATGACGACTCTATATAAATGGAATGCCCTACTGTTAATCACAGGGTTAATGCTCTATCTCACGGGGTGTGCTCCGAAAGCGATACCGTATTCCCAAAACACGGATGCCCTTGAACCCAACGAAGTCGCTGTCGCACACTATAACTGGGGTATACAATCTGCTGAGAACGGCAACTTTGCACAAGCCATCACCGAACTCGAATTAGCGATCCAAAACGAACCGGGATGGGTGATGCCGTTCTTTACGTTAGGTGTTATCTACGGTAACCAAGGCGAACTCGACAGAGCTATCCAAGCGTGGGAACGTGCGACGCAGTTGGACACCAACTTCGCGAAGGCGCATTATAACCTCGCCGTCGCCTATTCACACAAGGAAGAGAACGCGCGATCCATTGCATCCCTACGTGAGGCGATTCGCATAGATAAAGCAGCATTGACCACCGCAAAAGCGGACCCCGCATTTGAGCACATTCGCAACACCGCAGAATTCCAAGCACTGGAACACGCTGCTGAAGAGAAGCACCAACAAAACTGATACCGCAGATGGCAGGATATGGCACGTTATACCACGCTTTCACCGACAGAACTCACACGCATCGTCGCACAATACCCGATCGGCACCTCACTGAAACTTGAAGAAATCCCGGGCGGGTTCGGGAACAGTAACTTTAAACTAACAACCACAAATGGCGAGTTTCTCCTGAAAATTTGCGATGAGAAAGATTCTGTAGAGCTCAACATGCAAATCACGCTCTTGGAGCATCTTCGTCAACACGCGTACCCGACAGCGTACCCGATCCTAACGAAGGATCAGAAACCGTTGATTCATGAAACGTTTGGAAGTGTGATGCTTTATCCGTTCCTACAGGGAGAAGAACCGCTACCTTCACCGAATATATTGGCACAACTCGGTGAGGCGTTGGCGAAACTGCACCGCATCCCGCCTATCGCTGGACTCCCGCCATTTGCGATGGGTATATCACAGATGCAACCTTTTCTCCAAGAAGTGGAAAACACAGAATTTGCTACCCACCCGTTTATCGCATCGCTAAAATCGCAATTGGAAGAAATAGGACCGTCCCTTAATGCATCACTCCCGATGGGGCTTCTTCACGGAGACCTTTTTTTAGACAATACGCTCTTCGACAGTGAAAAGATGGTGGCAATTCTCGATTTTGAGGAAGGCTGTTACGATACACTACTCATTGATGTCGGCATGACCATCATCGGGTGTTGTTATACGTCAGATCACAGACTAAATTTAGAGGCTGTCCGGCGATTTCTGGATGCCTATAACGTGGTGCGTCCGTTGACAGAGAGCGAATGGAAGCATTTGGATTGCTTCGTTCACTACGCCGCGCTCTCCATCGCGTTTTGGCGATTTAGACAATTTAACATCCGCCGTCCAGATGCTCACCGCGCCAACACATATCAAGAAATGATCACCCGTAGTGCTCAATTTAAGCATTATACCCCAAAGACACGTAGCCCGTAATGTAATGGAGGGGTGTTTTTGCTTGGGTGTTTCTTCAGATATAAGGAACGCACGTCAAAGTCTAAACGTGTGAAGTTCCTCCACAAGGTAAAATTAAAAAATGTCTTTAATACGATTAGAAAACGTCACTAAATTATATGATCCCGACCTGATTCTCGATAATATCTCGGTCGCAATTGAGCACGGCGACAGAATCGGGTTAATTGGCCGTAACGGAACCGGAAAAACAACGTTAATTAAAATTTTAAACGGTACGCTCTCCAGCTTTAAAGGGAAAGTTGTGTCTGCGAAGGGGTTACGCATCGGGTATCTCAGCCAAGAACCGGACCTTGCACGCGATTGTACATTAAGACAAGAGATGCTAAAGGTTTTTGAAAAAAGGCGAGCACTTGAAGACGAGATGCTCCTATTAGCAGAAGAGATGGAGACAGAAGAATCACCACAACACTTAGCAGAATACGCACGGGTTCAGGAACAGCATGAATCACTCGGTGGCTATGACTATGAACACCAAATTAACCGCATCCTCAGCGGGTTAGGTTTCGCTGAAACGGAATTCAACCTGCCGATCCGTGTACTTAGCGGCGGTCAGAAAAGTCGGGCAACACTCGTAAAGCTGCTTCTCGAAAAACCGGACTTGTTGCTTTTTGACGAACCGACGAATCATCTCGACATCAATGGGATCGAATGGCTCGAAAATTATCTCAACATCGAATACAACGGGGCGGTCTTGGTTGTCTCACACGACCGATATTTTTTAGACAAGGTGGTCCGTAAAGTTTGGGAACTCGAAGACCATAAAATAAAAATCTATCGCGGGAACTACGCCAAGTACGTTGAAAATAAAAACCTTGAAAAATTAGTTAGAGAACGGGAATTTAAAAAACAGCAGGCACACATCGCGCATGAAGAAGATTTTATCCGTCGTAATATCGCAGGGCAGCGGACACGCGAAGCACAAGGTAGACAGAAAAAATTAAACCGATTAGAACGTATCGAAAAACCGAAATCCGACGCGCCAACGCTTAAACTCAACTTTACACCTGCAACCCGCGGCGGCAACGATATCCTCCGATGCAAAAACCTCGGAAAAGCCTTCGGCGACAAGGTGATATTCACAAATCTAAATTTTGAGGTGTACCGTCGGGATGTCGTCGGCATTATCGGTGCAAACGGTACCGGAAAAACGACATTTTTCCGTATGATTTTGGGGGAAGAATCCACTACAGAAGGCGAAATGTGGGTCGGCCCGACGCTCAAGTTTGGATACTATACGCAAGAACTGGAAGGACTCAATCCAGATAATGAAATTATTGACGAAATCTGGGAACTGCGTCCACGACACACGCAAGGCGAGATACGCAGCTTCTTAGGCAAATTCCTGTTTTCTGGCGATGATGTGTTCAAACCGATCGGGAACCTGAGCGGGGGCGAGCAGAGCCGTGTGCAACTCGCCAAGCTGCTATTAGCGAACGCAAATGTGTTGTTACTCGATGAACCAACGAACCACCTCGACATACCGGCGCGTGAAGCCTTAGAAACAGCACTCGCGGAATATCCAGCAACACTTTTTATTATTTCTCACGATCGCTACCTTTTGAACAACCTTGCGACGAAACTCCTGATTTTTGATGGAACACCGGGCGGAACCGCGACTCTTTTTGACGGTAATTACGCTGAATACGTCGCCGCACAAGAGGAGCCTCAAGAAGATCTACCGCCTCCGGATAGGGAACAGACACTACACCAGAAATCACCATCTCCACAGAAAAGTAGATCGAAATCGAAGCGAAAACGGAAAATAAAAGCACAACGTCTCGTCGGTAGCAATTAAAAAAATACGACCAAATTACAAAAATGCGCTAAAATCGTCTGTTTTTGTCACTTTAATTTGACATTCAGGTGAAAGAAGGGTATAATTATTATATCGTATACGACGGAAAATGTGTCCGATATAGGATATATTGCTTTTTACCGTCCGTTTTTGTGCATACGTATTAGCAAACAACACTGACCCTTACAGCAAGTTTTGACTTGCATCGTTGCCAGAAATGTCTAAAGACTCAGAATTCCATAACGAAATTGATGTTGTCATGCGTGTGATGCGTCATGCGCAAGCGGCTGTCCGGTCTCGGTTTATCCAAGAGGTTGTTCCCAATCGTCTGACGATTGTCCAGTTTAACGCCTTACAACACCTTCACTGGTATGGTCGTGAGGCTGGCATGTCGGTGAGCGAACTCGGTGAGCATTTAGGTCTCGCCCACAACACGACATCTGGGTTAGTCAGTCGTTTAGAACGGCACGGTTGGGTCGTCCGTCGTAAATGCGATGTAGATAGGAGACGTGCTCGGATCAAACTCACGTCGCAGTCTGAAGAACTTTTCCGCAAAGGTGTAGAACACGCAGCGGATTTTTGGCAAAGTACTTTTGGGCAGCTATCGCCGCAAGAACGTGAAACCCTGATCGGCAGCCTAAAACGCCTGAAACAGGTGATGGCAAAACCGGTCTGGCCAAGTTACGCACAGTTACACCCCAGCGATACAGATTATCTCCAAAAACGGTTTGAAACCGATTTGGAGGAACTCGCACAGGCAAAACTGAAACTTGTCGGGATGCGATTAATTCTGGCGCAAATCGCGGAAAAGCAAGATGAACATGAACTCGCAGCGTATCTGAACCAAGCTGCATCTGAGGAGATACGTCACACGAACCAACTGTTGGCTTTACTCGGTCATGGCGAAAACATTGAGAGGCTTCTCTCAGCACTCATCCATGAAGACAATGTAGTCTATGAGGAATTGCTCAACTTACTTGAAACGGCTCCCCATGCCGAAGATACTCAAGAATTAACACTTCTACAACAGATGGTTCAAGATAACCAGAGATATAAACGTTGGTTTCACAGTGTCCACAAACAAACGAATCAGTGACTACCTTTTGTCAATGGCCACCTAAACTTCTGATTTCTCGTCTCCCAAGAACCAGAAGTCGTTTCCCGGCCGATGACGCTTAAGAGGAGAACATGCAGTCTCAAAACCCTGAAAGCCTCCCTCCAGAGTGTTACGATGATAATGAACTGATCGAGCGATTTCAACAAGGCGATACCGCCGCATTTGACACGCTCTTTACCCGCTACCAAAAACGCACCTATCGTCTGGTGCAACGCTACATCTCAAACCGCGAAGATGCTTTAGATCTGACACAAGATGCCTTTATCCGTGCCTACCAAGGATTAGGCGATTTTAAGAGTCAATGCCAGTTTTACAGTTGGCTTTACCGCATCACGGTCAATCTGTGTATCGATTTCTTAAGGAAAAAGTCGAGATCTGAAGTGCTGCTCTACGATTCCGATGAATCGGGTGAACTGCCGATGGCAAACATCCCCGACCCGCGTTCAGAGTCCCCGGCGAAAGCGGTTGAGAATAAGGAATTGAGAGCTCACATCCGAAAAGCGGTTCGCCGACTTCCACCAAAACAGCGTCAAATTTTCATCCTACGCCATTGGAATGGATTGTCGCTTAAGGATATTGCAGCGACTGTTGGCAGGTCTGATGGAACCGTCAAGGCACATCTGCTGCACGCGCATCGCAATCTCCGCAAACACCTGCGTCCTTATCTCCAAGAAATCGATTCTTAGGAATTACAATATGCGCGCTTTTCAAGCGCGCATACGCCGACTGTGTAGGTCCGACTTTTCACACCAATAGCGGGGCACTTTTGCTGCCTATGCTTCCGCGGTTTCTTCTGCTGCGAAGAGTGCTTCAACGAAATCCTCCCCCACGAAATCCCGCAAATCGTCCAGTTTCTCACCGATTCCGATGAGTTTGACCGGCGCGCCGATCTCCACGTTCACCGCAATCACGATACCACCTTTCGCTGTCCCATCAAGTTTTGTAACAACGACACCGGTAATCGGTACAGCATCGTTGAAAATCTTCGCCTGTATCAAAGCATTTTGACCTACCGTTCCATCAACGACGAGGAGTACCTCATGCGGCGCGCCAGCGTGCCCTCGCCCCATTACACGTCCGATTTTTGCCAACTCGTCCATCAACGGTTTTTTGGTATGTAGCCTTCCAGCGGTGTCAACGATTAGCACATCGGCATCGCGATGTTTCGCTGCCTGAATCGCATCAAAGACGACAGAAGCAGGTTCCGCGTTTTCACCGCCTCGTATGAGTTCGGCACCCGCACGTTCACACCAAATCGCGAGCTGATCCTCCGCTGCCGCGCGGAAGGTATCACCCGCAGCGACAAGGACACCATGCCCATCGGCAATAAAACGATTGGCGAGTTTGCCGATCGTCGTGGTTTTGCCTGCACCGTTCACACCGAGCACCAAAATCGTATACGGTTTTTCATCTTTAACTTCTATCGGCACGTTCTCACCAAGGAGATTCAGGATTTCCGATTTTATGACAGACTCCAATTCCGAAGAATCACTTAAACCGTCTGCTCTTACGCGTTCCCTCACGTTATCCATTAACGTCAACGTCGTATCAACACCGACATCTGCCTGGATCAAAATATCTTCAATTTCCTCCATCAGGTCTTCGTCAATTTTTCTGCCAATCCGCAATAACCCCGATAACTGAGACATGAACTGGTTTCGAGTTTTCGTTAACCCCGACTTCAGACGATCGAACCAATTCTGTTGTTTATCCTCGGCACCTTTTCCATCTGCAGCATCGGACTCGACATCGCTTCTATCACGACCCTTAAATAGATTTCTTAGCATTATCCCTCCTTTTACGATTATCTGTTTATACCTCAGCAGAAAAATTGTATCTGCTACCTTGATATGATACAGTAACAGCAAGTAGAATAGCAAACGAAAACGCGTCGTTAGTTTCAGCAACTGATTACAATAGCACATACGCGAATTTTCTTGAAACACTTGCCGATTTGTCTTATACTAAATTGTCAGTATGCAGTATCAAACTTAGCCTAAAAAAATTGAGGTATTCACCATGAAAACACAAACACGAAACCTATTATCCAGTCTTGCAATAATACTGATAACATGTCTATTCTTCGCCAGCTGCGTCGAAAAGCAATTAGAAGAAATCATTGAACAGCAAGACGAAGAAAAAACTATGGACACAGTAGAACCCTCCCAACCTGAGGAACCGGTCACGGCTCTCCCCGGTCTACCAGCAGACGTAGCAGGCTACACACAATGGCTGAAATTAAACGCGGAACCTATACCACCCGCCCCTGGCGGCGATCCGCACAACGGCACCAAAAATGTTTATGTGAATAAAACACGGGAAGACATCGCGCCGAACGGTGAACAGCAGTTTCCGTATCCCGACGGTAGCATCGTTATAAAGGAGGCATACCGTCCGGGTAAGGACTACGTTGGACTCATCGCCATTATGCGGAAGAAAGCAGGTGTGGACCCGGATCACAACGATTGGGAGTTCACTGAATACCTCCGAGACGCGCCAGATGCCGCGTTCAGCCTCAAATTTCAAGGGGGCATCTGTTGGGGATGTCACGCCCGAGTCGAAGATATCGATTACGTTTTTACAGAACTTGAATAGGATTTTTTGCTGGCGCGGTTTAATACCGCGCCAGCCATGGTTACAGCGATTAAATTTTACGACAAAATAAGGAGACTCTTTTGAACGCATATTATAATAACGACATGAAGCATATCAACCACATCACTTTAGAAACAAAACGCTGGCATATATCCAACATAATACTATCGTTCCTACGACTCGGATTCGTCGTAAGTATCGCGCTCAGTCTCTTTTGGTTTCCGACTTTTGTGGAAGCACGTCCTGAATTTGCAACTGAACTTGAGAAAGAGTGTAGTTTTTGTCATCTTGACCCTGCAGGCGGTGGCCCCCGAAACCGTATCGGCGAAATTTTTGAAGAGAACTATTTTGAATTTCCTGAAGACTTTGACATGGAAGCCGTGACTGAAGAAGCCATGGAGGTCGTCAAACAACTTACAACATCGCTTGATTTTCAGACCGCATTCATCAAAACAACACATGTTGATGAAAAAGAAGGCACTATCGCAGGATGTAACTCGTGCCACTCTTCAGTTGACAGATTCTTGCTCATGCAAGCAGAGGTAACGTTTAACGCACAAGCTTCTGAGCACGTCAGCTTAACGCTTTCTAATAATGCTGGAACAACGATGAACGCGTTTGCAACGGTAGATGCTATCCCAAAACACCTATACGTCAAAGTCGGACAATTCCGTCTACCGTTCGCTATTAAACAGAAAGACCACAACATCCTTGTCCGAGAAGGCTACGGACTCGGTTCTAACAAACGGGATGTCGGCGTTGAACTCGGTGGGAATACGGGTAAGTTTTTTTACAACGCAGCGTTCTTTAACGCCGGTAATGCGACAGCGAAAGGTGGACTCGGCACCCTCGGTGCCCAACTCGGACCGGTTCGCGCCGGTATCTCCAGCATCTTTGAAAAACCAGGCGAAGCGTGGGAACGCCTCATCGGTGCGTTTCTCACTGCTTCTTATGCGGGACTGAGTGTAGAAGGAGAATTTAATTTTGGGAACAATGGAGAAATCGCCTCTGTCACATCGGATGACGTTGACTCAAAGGGATACTATGTCGGTGCAAAATATCGCGTCCTGCCACAACTTACACTCGCGGGTCGATACGGCTTGTTCGATCCAGATCGCACAGTAAAGGGGGACGCAAGTCAACGGGTGACCTTGAGTGCCCAATACAATTTCATGGAAAATGGCGCAATCTCGCTCTTTTACTGGGCAAACCTTGCCAACGCTGACCGAAGCGAGGATGATACCATCGGAAACAAAGGCACCCTGCGCCAACTCCAAGGTACAAACCAGATTATTTTGATGTCACGATTCTGGTTTTAAAAAGTGCCCCGCATAGAACCGTTGACAATAACACGAAAAATGTTTGCTGAACATAGGGCCGGACCTCCACATCCGTCCCTATGTGTTTATATTTACACATAACGTCACTTAAAGACACGCTTTTATTTTCTTTAGGCTATCCTAAACCCCTACCTAAAGTGAATATACACTGTTGAAACGCTCCGTACAACATCCCAAAAAAGTTGGCACAAAACTTGCTTAAGGTATACCGGAATTGCTTAATCATCTGGTATCTGTAGCCTTTTCTATGCTTTAAATTTAGCAAGATTTCAGATAGTACCCTAAAGATAACCCAAGTTGCTACCTTTATCCAAATAGCTGCTTTATACTCGTTGCGATAACAAACAAAAGCACTTTCAACTCAAAACCGGCTGCTGACACCGCATGAATCGACTTGGGGAAAAGTTGTTCAATGAGACTGATTGT
>JAJDTJ010000012.1 GCA_022827225.1 Candidatus Poribacteria bacterium
CAAGTGCATCGTAAGCAAAAATAAGTGACATTAGGCTCAGAACTACTTCAAAGATAAAGACAATATCAATCGATGAGAAGAGATTCAGAAGTGGATTCGTTGATCCATGCACCTGACCATCCCACAATGTGGGCACAAAACCGTAAGATACAAAAATTTCGTTACTCAACCGTTTATCCAAGCCAGCATTGAATATACTCAATAAATTAGGTGGACGGACAACTTCAAAACTACCACTAGAATAGGTTCTGCTTTCCAGCAATCGATCATGATTCGATTTAACAGCAACATCGTAACTTGCTAATCGTCGGTCATAATCCTTAATCAGCACAACGGTATTTGCAACAACAAGCAGCAACATAATGAAAACCGCTGCTGCAAATCGGAACGTCATTAGGTTGTCAAGTAGTTCTCGGCGGATGAGTGTTGTTAGCATCATGTATTCCTCTTAACAAATTACCAGTTTCCACCTTTTATATATCTCCTAAAGTTTAGACAATATTATAAAACTTATGCTGCCTTGTCAAAAGACGAGGCGTATGGCGTTGAAAAAGGAATTTATCTTCCGTCATACTGCAACTCCGCTCTTTTGGCGCAGCTTGCAAGCCAAAACTTGCTGTTAAAAAATGAGGTTATCGTTACTACAAACGAGTCGCAAAAAAGTTGCACTTCTTTTAATTTAAAGTTTTCGGAGGAATTTTGAGTTAGAAGGAGATTTCTTTTTATTTTCAAAAAAGAAACCAAGGCAATAATAAAGAATAGCAGATTAAACAGGACCAGCAACATAACTTGAGTCAACACGCTCCGATAAGATATCTGCTCGTCAAAAACCGGCACAGCGTCTGGATCTACCGGTTTCTGAGATAACCCCTCCTTCGCAGGATAGATATGAAGGCTTTCTGGATCACTCTGATCTTCCGCCTGGATAACAAGCCAAAGCGTCCGCATTAATATGCCTCATCACCTTTGTCGGTAAAACGATTTGTGATTACAATTCCTCTGGATAACAGGTTAAGAGTCTACATCCCGTCGCCATCCAAGTATTTGAGTGGACTTTCGACGATGTAATCCCCTGAATCCTCAAGGAACTGTTGGACGAGGAAGACGTGCCCAGCACCGATAATCAACAGAATGCGATCGTCGGTAGACTCGGTGATGCGCGTCAAGTTCACAAAGATTTTGAGATTCCGAGTATACCACAAATACCCAACCCAATTGGCTCCTGGGTACTGATCGCCGAGCCCAACACGCGCGATTCGTAAGTACTGCTGATGTTCAGCGAATCTACCTTCAGGCTGATTGAATCGTCTGTACATGTCGGTTATCGGTTCGTACTTCTCAGGTTCAATCCAGATTGTGCCATCTGCATCCTGTGTAACCTTCCCTCCAACCGTAGAAGGTTGCCCCATGAGGTGTTCCTGATTGTGTGCTTTTGCGAATTTATTGTAGTCTACCAGATCCCAATCAAAGTCCTCTCGGAAAAAACCGTCAGGTTCCTGAGAGTAGTTTCGGGAATAATCTACGCAGAATACCTTTGAATGCCCGAGTTGTTTTGCTAATCGATAACCGATCTGGTTCCCTTCACCGCGTGTCAGTTGATATGTTCCTTTCAGATAACCTTGATACTCTGCATTGATTTCAGCATTCCGTGAAAAATCTACCTCAAGTGCTATCTTGGTAGGATTAAACGCCTTGAGTTGTTCGACCAACTGCTTGATTTCGCGTTGGCGTTTGGGGGCAAGGACATCATCCATTTTATAATTAAAACCATCCATTCCCGGATTCGCTAAGTGTCCGCTGCCGAGAATCATGACTGTCGGTTTTTTCGTTATTTGCGTAACATTCTCTGTAGATAGGTTAGTCTGGTCATCGCTTGCAGCTACACCGACTGTAAATAACACAGCGGCGAGTAACGTCATTAAGTAGAACTTATATTTTGCTACGATTTTCATAAAACCTCCTTTTCCGAACTCACGTTCCTTTAGCTATACAATACATTGTACGCGAAATAGGCAGGACATATGTTGTCCTGCCTATGATTCATTTTCTCCGTTGCGATTCTGACGGGCGTACTTTAAAAACTCCATATTTCGTAGACGCGGCTCAGCATCATCCAGTTCAGAACGAATCTCCTGCAAATCTCTAACGATCTGCTTTAAATCCGAGTCAACTTGACGATAGGTTTCTTGAGCGGTTTTCGGTTTGTTCCCTGACTCTTTCAGGTAATACGACGTTCCCAACCAGACGGACGCAAGTATAGTGATTGTCGTGACACCGACGATTATCGCTACAACAGCCGTAATCATAGCACCAAACATCATAACAAAGAAGAACACCAACCCAAGAAAGATTAGCAGCAATAGTATGAACATGCCAGTTCCCTCCTTCACTCATCTGTTCCTTTAGCGATTCGGATGAGTCGTTGCACTTCCTCTTTAAGAGAAACTATTTCTGCTTGAACGTCTTTCACTTTTTGCTGTAGTAAGTCTATCTCGCGTTGCGAAACTCCTTTCATTAAGCCGTTTTTCTGTTTGTAATAGGATGTACCCAGATAGACACACCCGAGCGTTGTTACCGAGATACTTGCAAATATAATAGCAACCATCAAAACGATTTGTCCCATTTTCTGTTCCTCCAACTTTGTAATAAAATGTAGTCTTATTTTATTAGAGTCGGCAGAAGAGAAAAAGAGAGTAAAAAAAGGTGTGCACAATTAATTTTAGACAAATCTTGATGATGTTTCCTCATCTGATAGTTGAAAAGGTTGTTCTGATTCGTCTTTCTGAAGTAGACGCGCAACGTCATACCCTCTCCGGAGCAATTCGATCAAAAGTTCATCATCTGGGGCATCATTTACCGAACTTAACGTTTTCGTACTTACGTTAGATTCGGCATGGATCGACATCGCCTCCGACGCTTCGCGGACACCAGCATAGTTCACCCCTAAGTACCGCTGGGTTGTTACAACACTTTTATGCCCTAACATCTCTTGCACAGCATAAATATCGCTCGTCTGCTCATAGAGACGCTGCGCATAAGACTTCCGTAAGGAATGCGTGCCAAGTTTTCCGTTCAATCCAGCAGCCTCAAACGCTGGCTTTAGCACGTCGTGTGCTGCGATACGCGACATCGCTTTCCGTCCTTTGCCTTTCCGTGATGGAAACAGCGGGCGATTGGGATCAACATCCCCAAATAATTCGCTATGCCAAGCAATAAGTGCCTCAATTGCCTCTCTGCCATCCATATTGACAGGCACGGCTCTTGATACCTCGCCGCCTTTCACGATGCTCCGGTCAAACAGTAAATCCTTGACAGGCTTGTTATTCTGCCATACATCACCTACTTTCAAGGCAAGCAGTTCGCTAATCCGTCCGCCGACGGACACCCCTAACATAAATAGGTTCCGATTCCGAATAGCAAATGTGCCCTCAAAAGCCTCTGAAACTTTTCGGATTTCAGCATTATCCAATGGTCTTGTGCCTTTCATCTAAAAACTCCTTCGTATAAGTGCTTACATATAGTAAATAAAACGGAATAAAAACTTTATCGGTTACCCTGTACGCGTTAGACAGGTGCGGATCTCCTTCCTGTTGAACTGGCACAAAGTTCACACACTAATTGCTCCAAAACACAGGCATCATCTGCGTCTCTTGTCTTCAACTCGGTATCGACGACAAGGGTCTTTTCGATTGCATCGACCAACTCATCCATCGTAAAAGCATGGAGCGTTTGAAAAATTTTATACGCGACATAGGGATTCTGTTTCAGAATGTTATGTGTGGCTGACTTCGGTAAGATGTCCCCTACTTCTCCAGCAAGCGGTTGGAAGATATTTTTTGTGAATTCAGCGAATGGCATACGGCTTCGGAGCGGTCGCAGTCCCTTTCTGTCAGCGATGAGTTTGGCTTGGAGCGCAAATCGGAAATGACGTGTGATTGCTGCATTAACCCAAATTGGTTCCTGATCACTTGCTAACACTTCGTGAAGACTCTTTACCGCCTGTCCAACCGAGCGTTTCCCGATTGCATCCGTGAGGTCAAAAATGCTGTCAAACGTATTCCGTGTCACCATATTTCGGACATCCTGCTCGTCAACTTGGCGTTTATCGCCAACAAAGCTGACGATTTTATTGATCGCTTCAGCAATTGTGTGCATATCACCGCCGGTTCGCGTCCGGAGTAGAGAAAAGGCACGCGGTGTTATCTGTTTACCGTATTCAGCGAATTTGTCTGAGACCTTCTTATAGAGCGGGTCTCGGTTCAACGAGGGGCCCGGTTCCACTGGATCGAAAGACCGGTAGCGTCCGACAGTTTCAATAGCTTTAACAACTTGGTTCCGTTCGTTCAGAGGGCCTTGTACTGTAAATATTAGGACACTATGCTTAGGTAGATCGCCTTGGAGCCAATTGAGGAGTACAGCGACATCGCCGGTATCATCAGGCTCCGTAGTGGCATAAGTGTCAAGTTGCTGGACAATCTGCGGTAAACGTTCCAAGAAACCGCGTTCTTCATCGGTGAGTTTTGTGTTTAACTCATCAATGAGCGAATTGACGGCATTTACGTAATTGAAATGATTTTCGGCAATCTGATGCAGACTGACCTCTAAAAGTTTTGCCAATGTAGAGATAGATTTCTGTGGATGCGTAGTTTCAATTTTAAATGCGTTTCGGACAATTGTTATCGGTGCTGTACGTTGCTGAACTTTAAAGAATGGCGCGTCTCGGACAACGACAACCCGTCGTTCTGCCATGACCGGATAGAGGTCAACTTGCGTCAAAATTTCTCGAATTGTTATACTTGCATCCTCCAAAAAAGTGAGATTGAAATCGCGCGTTTCGGGTACAAGTAGATGGTCAAGCATCTGTTTGAGGGTTCCCTCAATAAGAAAACTCTCCTCACCACAGAGCAGATATACCGGAAACACTTTGTTGTCTTGGATTTCTCGGGGGATGTTTGGTGGTGGAGTTGCTGGTTTCTGTTTCATTCGGTTCCCTTTAGATGTAATTCGGTATGAAATAGTTGGGCGAATATGCAGTGGGATTATGAGTATGGAAACAAAAAAACACCCTGATTAGGTAGGCACTATCACTTAGGGGTCTTCGTAAAAGAGTTTGGCTACGGCAAACTGCCGCTTGTTGGAATCGCTCAAGTAGTGCTTTCGCTAACGGTCTCCTTCTGGGTACCAGCGGTAACGAACGCGGAGAAGCGTCTCTTTGTGTCCTGCGTACCACAACTTGGACATTTCGCAGGTTTATCGACGTTATGCGAGCGCTCAAGCACTTCGAATTCAGCACCGCAGTCGTTGCAGTGATATTCAAAAATGGGCATCATTTTCTCCTAAGCCGTGATGGGTCGAATAATCAACTTTATTTTTGTTCCTTTTGGTGGAATCACATTGATATTGACCCGATAGGTTCTATCGTCGGTACCGGTCGGTAGCGGGTGATTGAAAATGGAATCTGGATCTCGGTAGACAGCGATAATATTATGGAATTTTTGAGCTGTCCATTGGTTGTTTATCAGTCTACCGCCTGTGAAAACCCAAGATGTTTCCTGCATCGGTTGCTCTTTGAAAGTATTCCAGAGGAGTTCGCGGGCGCGGCGTGAAATGATCTTATCGCCTTGGCTCCACTCTACCCAGATTTCTACAGGTGAACCTGTAGGTGTTCGCGGATCACCTTCGACCGAAAGGTTCATACCGGCATCCAACTCCAAGGCACCAAGCACCGTAATTATATGAATCGGTTCCGCGTCAACAACCAAAATACTTTCATGGGTTTTGCCGAGTTTACCACACGCCAAGAATTCAATAATGCTATCGGCGCGAACTTTTTTATTCATCTCACCCGGTATTGTTATTTCACGTTTACTGGTGTCTAAAGTAACATTCCCGAACTTATAAACGTTTTCACTAATTTTCTCCGGTTTTACAAGTTGCGGATCTGTCGCTGCAGTGGATTGTGGATAAACAGTAATCTTTTCCGAGGCGGTATTGTCGCTTTCATCTGTATCGGTGATGTCAATGCGTGCGACCAGTTCTATCTCACCGTCAGTCGCTGGCACCCAATCTGCTGAGACGACAGTCTCTCCGAGTTCCGGGTTCCAGAGTACTTCGGTCTTACCAACTTCATCGTCAGCCACATAAAATCTTATATTGAGAATACCATCAAAAGGCGTTCCGGTATTCCGTAAGGTTGCACTGAGTCGAACCGCTTCACCGACACGTGGCGAAGGCGGTGAAAACCGAAGACTTTTTGGAACAATCCCGATATTTGGTTCCGTCGGCCCTGCAAGTGCATGACTTAAAGTCATCACCGCAAAACACGTTGCCAAAAAATCGCTCTCCGAACCACGCCATCTTCCGTCAGGTTCCTGTCGTGCCACCATCATTTGTGAGATTTGATCGTACCAGTTATAGCCAGCAAACGTGTCTAAGGTTGGTGGAATGTCACAGAACCGTTGCAGCGAAAGTAGGTAATAGTAGAGCCATGAGTTAGAACCGGGGTTTCGGGTTAACGTCCAATGCCTTTTTACCCATGCCATGCCTTTTTGGATTTGCGGATCATCGGCCGGGACCCCACATGCGCGCAGTGCCCAGAGTCCGGTTGCTGTCATACTGCCGTAGACACCGATTGCCCAAGGTGAGCCATCATCAACTAAATTATAGAGCCATCCACCCGTTTCGGTTTGGTTTCGGCGAATCCACTGCTCGGCACGTGCCCATGTGTCCGCTGGAATGTTAAGTCCCCACTGTTTTGCAGCATAAAGTGCATAGATAACCATGTTCATGTGTGCGCCATCGGCAGTGAAACCGTATCCCCAACCGCCATCGTCTCTTGGGTCGGCGAAATCGTCATCTTCAACAGGCAGCTGCTTTTCGATTAACCGGTTTATCGCAAATTGCGCACGTTCCCTATATGCCTCGTCTTGGACCGTTACCAAAACAGGGACAATCACTGCATATTGGTAAACAGCGAACTCATTCCAATCCTGTGTTAATAGAAATTCCAAACCGTTTTTAACAGATGGGTGTGCGGGTGTATGCCCGGTTGCGAGTAAGGCTTGTAAGGCAAGTGCTGTCTCCTGTGTCTGATCTTCACCGAAATTCCAGACAGCATCCGGCTCAAAATTTTCAGCCAATCCTTTCAGGCTCGCTTGGCATGTAATACAGATTAGGATAAGTTGATTTTCAGTTCCACATTGCAAACAGGTTCGGCTATGTCTTCCCTGCTGTGCTTTTATCCAATTGATACCTTTCGTTACTGCATTCTGGATCTGCTCCGGCGTGACAGGTGGGAACGTCTGGGTTTGTGCGACAATCGTTGTATGGGCAATATTATTGCTTTCATCTGATTCTTCAATATATTTAACATCCCTGGGGTTAACGACAGCGTAAATTTCTGTCTCACCGGGGGGGGGTTGCCAACGCGTTTTTACCGATTGCGTCTCTCCGTGTTTCAACTCCAAAATTACATCCTTACAGACGATTTGAAGCGGCTGTGTTGCTGGATCCCCTTCATAAAGCTCAACAACAAGGTCTTCATTCATTGTTGGGGTCGCGTCCCCAATATTTTTCACTTTAACCGAGATAGTGATCTCTTCACCTTCAACAGGTGTCGGGTTAGAAAAGGTAATACTGTTAGCATCAACACGAAAATCTGGTAGCTGCGCGAATCCGGTTGTGGCAAATAAGGCGACAAAACACATGCCGATCCCGAATTTTAACAGGAAGTTCCGAAAACTTATAGGTTGTGTCAATGAGGAATATCCAATCATAGTTCACCTCAAATTTATCTATGAGAAAGATTATAGTCCTGCCCGCGCATGGTACCAGATACGTGTTATCTCTTAAAGCGGTCCTGGATTAATTATCTTCCCAATATCCGACCGAAACGGAGGACGGTTGTGGAATAGGATTCGCGAACAGTTTCGTTCCGTTTGTAGCGTATTTACTGACTTCACCTGTGAACGTTGCCCCGAGCATGTCTGCGACCCAAATACCGTTATCCGAAGGTGATAGACTTATCCCGACAACAGCCATGCCAGCAGGGAATTCATTCATTTTCGTCCCATCCGCTGACAAATTTACTAATATCGACTGTGACGAAACAACCCAGACGCTGCCATCCTTCGGGTTAACGCGCGGGGAAGTCGGACTCGGCATTTCAAGCTTTAGAAGTTGTTGACCGGTCGGTGAAATCCGAATAAGTGAACTAAATTGACTGTCTGCAACCCATGCGTTTCCCTCATAATCAACCGCCACACCACCTTTCGGCTCTTGCATCGTCGGACCGACTGCAATTTGCGCGCCGTTTGCATCGTAACGATTAATAGGACCGCGTGCATCCGCTACCCAGACACTGCCATCCTTCGGGTTGACAGCTACATTGAATCTACCTGTTTCCACATTCGGATTGCCACCCGGTGGGATAATTTGGGTCAAAATTTGTTTTCCGTCGCTTGACAGTTTTGACACCCCGTTTAGCCATGCTACCCAGACGGTGCCATCTGCCGGATTAACAGAGATCATATTTGGGCGTTCAATTGGGGGTGCTTGTATGAATGGTTCATCTGGAGGCTGGGCTGCCTGATCGAATCTGTAGACAGCATTTGACGCAGAAATAGCGATCCAAGCAACACCATTGGTAGGATTCACCTCTGCAGCACTCGCTTGCGTCAGGTTCGGGATAACCGTCGGATCGGCGTTCCCATTCGCATGTAATTTGTAGACTGTATCCCCACCACTGATAACCCAACATTCACCGTTATATTGCCCGTAACTGGTAGCGACACACATCAGAAACAGTATCACTACACACAACATTCTTTTCATCAAAATCTTCGGGATGGAAACCTCGCCTTTTAAGGCGGGGAAGAAATCCCGCTCCTTTTCGTTTTTTGGTGACATAAAATGTCAGAAATGCTAAAATATTTATAGAGGCAAGTCGGAAGTGTCTGCCTTATGGGATGCGTTGATTCTATATCCGTATCCAAGTAGCTCAAAGACGTTTGTTCGCTCGAACAACTTCCGAAGTCGGAAGTGTCTGAGGTTGTGTATTGTGGGCTGCTGGAGCCCCTCGGTGGCATGCATGTAAAGTTACGAGCCAAGACCGAGTAGCAAACATCACGATGAATCGTGAGGTAGCACCTGACAACAAATATCTCCTGTTTCGTCCTATATTTTAACTGACTTAGAGCTTATGGAATGGAGTCCATGTTTTAAATGTTAGCATACTTCGGTGTAATTTTCAAGAAATTTTGTCCGTTTCCCAGAAACATTGCGTCATCAGTGGTCAGTAATCCATAGGAGAAGTTTCAAACCTCACCTGCGAACTTGGCATCACCCCTTTGTAGCAAATATAGCAAGTTTCGTGCCGATTTAGAGAATACTGCAATAAATAAGACTCTCTACAAAATATCCCTAAAGCCTTGCACAAAATGGGGCATACTTTGGTTTCAAGTTGCACGAAACAGTGCAGCGTTAGCCTTGTGCGTTGTTCATCGGCGTTAAATTGCGTTGGATAGCGAGTTTCTAACGCAAACAAGCACAATCGTCCCTCACCTGATTCCGTTGTAAACCTCATTGTGGCACTGATCGTTTAAATGTTTAAGTTATGGTATAAGACTCAGAATTCGACTTTTTTTTAAAAATTCTGCACCCTTTTCAGTGCTGAATTGCGTCATTAATATTTAGAACGGCATTCGTTGTGTTTTACATAATGGAAGTCATCTGGTTTCGGAATTGTGACTTTTTTTGAAACTTTTTACGCTCAAGGGTGTCTAATAGGGTAAGAAAGAGAAACTTATAAAATTAAGCGAAGGAGATCAGAATGAAAAGCGCACACTTCTATTTGCTCACTTTTCTCGTGATAGTCCTACTTGTTGGGATCAGTATGGTAAGTATGGCTGAAGAGGCAGTTGTTCTGAAAATAGAGATTTCCGATGTCGTCAACAACGCCGATGCCCGGCAGATTCGGCGGTTGTTAGAACCGTGGGCGGATCCAGAGGATATTACGTTTAGTACTCCTGTTGACAAGCACGGCAGAACTCGGCATTTCACCACAGTCGTGGAAATTAAACCGAGACAAGGCGTTTCTAAGTACAGCGAAACGCATACGTTCGACGTATATAACATCACGCGTCAACTCAACGATTCACGTTTTCGCGGTCGTCATGGACTCGGTAATGCCCGCGTTCTGAAAACCGATGTGACGATTCGGGGCAATCTGTTTGCACATCCCGGCTTCGCTCGGAGTTACATCCGAAACGTCCCGTCGTGGCGCCGCTGGCGACCGGAAACCTCCAACATCCAGCATGCGATGACTACGCGGAACCAAGGTCAGAATTTCGTCTTTGACGCGAGCCCTGAATTCGATCAGATGCGGACGGATGTCGGAAATAACGGGAAACCGGTTGAGGTGCAGGGAGTTGTTGCCGGATTTGACGGGGTGTATCCGATTATATCAGTGAAGAAATATACGGTAGGCTACCACCTGAAGAATAAGGGCTCCAAACCTGACGAGGGCGCAGAAACAGAGAAAAAACCGACTTACGACTACCTTGAAAACCGGGAGTGATTGTCTTCTACGACTGATAACCGCCAGTATTGAATAACACAACGCGTTCGGAAGATTCAATCCTCCCCTCCGAGACGAGTTGCTTGAGTGCAGCAACGGTCGCTGCCCCTTCGGGACACGTTAAGAGCCCCTCGGTTGTCGGCAGCAGTTGCATTGCCTCACGGATAGCATCATCGGTGACGGCAACCGCGGCACCGTTACTTTTACGAATTGCTGCTAAGATAAGGAAATCACCGATCGCCTGTGGAACCCGTAGACCGCTCGCTACCGTGTGTGCGTCAGACCATGGCGTTGCTTCAGTTGCCCCTTCCTTCCACGCTTTAACGATGGGTGCGCAACCCGTCGATTGTACAGAAATAAAACGTGGTCTCTTTTTCCCGATCCACCCAATCGCTTCTAATTCCGCGAAACCTTTCCACATCCCGACAATACCGGTCCCACCACCTGTGGGATAGATGATAACATCCGGTAGTTCCCACTCGAATTGCTCGGCGAGTTCAAACCCCATTGTTTTCTTGCCTTCAACGCGATACGGTTCTTTAAGGGTTGATACGTCAAACCACCCTTCACGCGTCTTTTGGTCGGCAACGATTCTGCCAGCATCTGTGATTAAGCCGTCAATCAACGTCACATTTGCGCCTGAGAGTTGACAGGTCTCTTTGTTAAAAGCGGGTGTATCTTGCGGCATGAAGATGTGTGCGGTGATGCCCGCTGCGGCGGCATAAGCTGCGAGTGCCGTAGCGGCGTTGCCAGCGGACGGGATCGCCAATTGCGTTAATCCGAGAGACTTCGCTTTCGATACTGCCATCGCCAAGCCGCGTGCTTTGAAACTCCCAGTAGGCAACCGCGATTCGTCCTTCACCCATACCTCTGGCAGTCCAAACCTTGCACCTAATGTTTTCGTGTGGATCAGCGGTGTCATCGTCTCACCAAGCGTCACAATGTCCGTTGGATTAGATATAGGCAAAAGTTCCGAATAACGCCAGAGTGATGCAGGTCTTGATAGAAGGGTGTCGCGGGTCCATTTTCCTGACAGTTGTTCAAGCGCGTAGCGGGCAAGTAGGGGCTTCCCACAGGAATTACAAACATTTTGAGGTATTGTGTGCGGATAGGTTTCATTACATCTGCTACATTCAAGGTGTTGGAGATAGCTTTTCATAACGGATATGCCTATTGCCTTGCTTAGGCGTGCACAAGCAATCTGAGAAGGATGGCTTTCATGCTATGGAGACGGTTTTCGGACTGGTCGAAAATAATTGAACGTTCATCGTTGACGAGTTCACCTGCGATTTCGTAGCCGTGATGCGCGGGGAGGCAGTGCATAATCTTGCAATTGTGCCCTTTCAATAGTTCGGAATTCAACTGATAGGGTATCATCTTTTTTAACCGCCGCTCCCGTTCTTCGGCAAAAGTCGGATCCTCGAAGAACTCCATATCCACCCATGTGTCCGTATAGACGACATCGCTTTCAGCGATAATCTCTTCAAGAGAATCTCCGAGGTCTGTGGTATCTGTATCAAGTGTCTTATAGCATCCTTTTTGAGCGGCTGCATCCCATAATTCTTTATCAACAGCCGCGGGGTTCACCTCCGGTGCGACGACAGTGACCTCAATTCCGACCTTCATACCGGCGGCAATCAGCGAGTTACAGACGTTATTATGTACACCGATGAAGCATAATTTAACGCCTTCCAGTCTACCGAAGCATTCCTGTATCGTCATTAGATCGCCGAGTGCCTGCGTCGGGTGGTATCTATCACAGCAGCCGTTGATGATGGGGACCGTTGCGGCGGCGGCAGCTGCAACGAGTTCATCGTGTTTCAAGAACCGCGCCAAGATAATATCAACGTACGCCGAAAGGACGCGCATCTCATCGCCAAGGTCGGCTAATGCGAAGTTTGTCGTGCGCCAATCGAGGTAGTGTGCGTGTCCGCCGAGTTGCGTCATACCGATTTCACCGGCGCAGCGTGTTCGCGTAGAGGTCTTCTGGAAGAGTAGACAGAGGCTCTTGCCACCGACAGCGTGCCTATATTTTTCGGGGTATCTTTTCATATTTAGGCTGTCTTCAACGGTTTCAAGGATGTCTGTTTCTGACCAAGGGTTCAGTGTAATTAGGTGCATAACTACCTCCACAAGCGGGTCTGCCAAATTAGAAACTACAATTATACCGAACTTTTTAAGATATGTCAAATATTTTTTATCTGTTAGGCAGGGTCATTCAATTTTAGGGAGACGCTTGCTCTCAAGGTATCCGGCACTTTTAGAGAGCGAAGTAAAGTTGCACAGGTTGGTTAGCGGGCTCTTCTTGGACCACCTCGTCGTCAACAAACGCGATGCCTTCGGGGACGGGAATCGGACGCAGGTTCATGATCCTATGCGGATTGTTAACAGCTTCTAAGGCTTGTGCGACGCTCCCCATCAAGGCGCGCCCGAGCCGTTGCAACGCCGCTAACGCCTTGTCGCGGACGTATATCACCCATCCCTGCGTTCGCCCAAAACGCGCTCCCATCTCAGCGTTAGTCAGTTTCACTGGAATTCCAAACGAACGTGTGAGGATGAAACGTTCCACATCTGGCAGCAGAGATAGGAACCAATTCAAATCCGATTTGATCTCTTCAAGGTTGATGTCGGTATCCTGTGTCGGTAGAATGTCAGCGAGCGTCATAGTGCCATCTTCACCGACCGGTGCATCCAAGGACTTAACATGGACCACCGTCTGATCTAAAAGGGCGTGGAGTTCAACGTGCCGCAACGAAACACCTGATGCCTCGGCAATCTGCTCAAAAGTCGGAGTAGGATTCCCCGATGCAGCTAAGACGGCTTTGGCTTTTCGGATTCTCCATTGTCTTTGACGGACCTGCACAGGGAGTCGAATGATTTCGTTGAGCAGCTCACTACGTCCAATCGCCGTGTGTATCGCAAGGTACGCATACGTCGAAAAACGAAGGTCCCGTTCGACATCAAAGTTGTCAATCGCATACATCAGCCCTTGCACGCCATCGGCGATCAAGTCTTCGGCAGAAACACCTTTATCGGGGCGCGCATACCCGAGGGCAACCTTATTCACTAAACGCAGATTCAACAGAATCAGACGTTCGCGAGACATCTTATTGCCCGACTGCGCCTCTTTCAGGAGTTGATATTCTTCGGATTTGCTCAAAAGATCGTGCTTCAGCAACTCAGTATATTTCATACACTTCTGGCGGGCGAGAATGGACTTTCAGAGGAAGTCCGTAAGCCCTTAAAATGTTACACCTGTGTAACATTAGATGTAGATTGCTTATCGGTATAAACTTAGTCGTTGTAAGGGTTTAGAGGCAATTTTTCTGTTGTTTTTCGTTTTGCGAAAAAAAATAATTTGGCAAAAAGTGTAACATTTGCATTCGCGGCAACTCTCAGTAATTAGGAAAACGGAGTTTAGTTTTAACCCCACCTCCTTTTGTCGGACTGAAGGGTTATTTTTATGTTTTTGATTGCTTAGTATAATTAAATTATTATGTATATAATAACATATATAATGTAGAAATGTAAATTTATTTTTTATACACGGCGTAGTTTTCCTATGACTTTAATGCAGGTAATTCATTAACAACGTCTATCGTCTCTAAACTGACCGTGATGATCTGTCCAATCAGACGGAGGATATACTCGGGGTCTTCCTCGCGATTCGGATCGTTCTTGATATCACTCCGTTTGTCTACCTTGACACGATATTGATCCACAACCCACTCCAATGCAGACCGGTTCCCTAACCGATACTCAAACACTTTAGGCGGGATGCCCTCTAACATCAAAAAATCGTTGTATGTCAACTGCGTCTTGTCTTTAGAAAATTTCATTCGCTCCACACGCAGATCCACTTGCATATCTGGTGTCTCAATCATCTCAAGTTTATCGTATTCGGGTTGGGATTCGTAGGTGATGTGGAGGTTTGCCAGCTGCGCGCCTGCTTTGGTAAACGCCCAGAAGTCTTCGGTGAAGGGGATATGCGGTAGGTCTCGTTTGAGGTTTTCTTGATACCGATCGCGATAATCGGAATGATGCAGGAGTCCGTAGGTATAGTGGAAGATGTCCCACTTGGTGATGGTTTCATCTGCGTAGTGTTTTTGAAACTGCGTCAATGCCCAATCGGTGATATTCTCTCGACGATTTGTGCCATCCTCATCGTAGGTATAGAACGGAAAGCACTGTGTCGGCGATCCAAAACCACCAGCCATAACATTTACAGGAATACAATTGCTCATCAAACAAGCAAAAGGCCTCTCCGGAGTCATGTTGACACAGAGAATTAGATTTTCCGTCTCCGCTTCAAGTGTCGGAAAAATGGAAGGAAACACATACACACGCTCATTCACCATCCTATCAAAAAATAGGTTTGTTTTTGTGAATGGCCGGTAGAGAGATTGACGTAATTTTGATTCGGTAAATTCTGCGAGTTGTCCCGCTTTCAGTTTACGTTTTAAGCCTTCACTCCAGCTTACTTTTTCCGGATCAGAGTCGACGAAATCATCGAGATTCATTCCGGATTTACTTTTTGTTCCGATCCATTCAAGCGTCTGAGCATTGTAGAATTTTATCATCCGCTGAATGTTTTCAGTGAGAGTGTCTCTGTCAAAGTTGTAAACCCAGGCATCTCGGTTTGTTGATACACCAAGACTGTAGGTTTTAAAAAGCGTCCCCTCTGCCTGCCCCTTGCTCGCCTTTGCTATTTTACTTCCGATCGGGATGAAGGTATCAAAATCGGCGTGGAGATCTGCTGTGAGCCATGTATGCCGTTTATCGGGTGTCAACTCCTGCCACTTTATATTACCGATATGCTGGCTTTCGTCCAGAAACGCAAATGTACGTGCTTTATTCAGTTCGACAGTTTCGTCGTTGTAAAAAATACGCGAGACACCTTTATCAGTTACAGCACGCGGATTGTGCCTACTACTTTTGACGAGGATATTGATACTCACGCCGACCTGAATGCCGAATACGTTAGCGTCCCCCGGCTGTCCCTTACGGACGTTTCCCCCTAAATCTAAAATATAGAGCGTGTCAAACTCTTCAGCGAGGTGTTTTCGCATACCATCAAACATTTGCGCGTCAATAAAACTGTTGTTCGTCACGAAGGCGACGATCCCCTCATCGCCAAGTTTGTCCATTGCCCATCGGAATGCCTTGACGTACGGATCATAGAGTTTATTTTTCGACTGTGCTTTAGAATCAGCGGCAAACGTGTTACGCACCCGTGTGTCAACCGCCACATGCTCACGATTCCTATTGTTATCGTTCTCGTTGTCCTGTCTTGCATTGTAGGGCGGATTGCCTATAACAATGAACATCGGTGTCTCTCTCTGCTCCTCAACCCGAAGCGTATTCTCTGGTGTAAAAAAGGCAAACTGTCCCGTTTGATGTGGCGCGTCCATTAAATCAACCGTATCAAACGTATCCACGAAGCAGATATGCGGAAACGGCTCATAATCGCCTGTTTTCTCAAAATAGGCGTGTTCAATGTTGAGGCTGGCGATGTAATAGGGAAGCAACATCACCTCGTTACAGTGCAGTTCTTCTCGGTACTTCTGTGGCAGCCGCCTCCCCTGAATTTCTTGCATGAGGCGTACGATAAAGTTCCCGGTGCCGACGAAGGGATCGATGATATGAACCCCCATATCCGAAAGCGACCGTCCGAACCCGGTTTTAAGAACGTGTTCAACGCTTTTCACCATGAAATCCACGATTGGCTGCGGCGTGTAGACGATACCGTGTGTATCAGCAACTTTCACCGAAAAACCTTGAAAGAATTGCTCGTAGACGGTATTCAAAAATGACTGTTTTTGTGAGAAATCGGTGATAGTCGCGGCGGTCTTCTCAATCGCAATATAGAACGGATTTAAGGGACGCAGGAACTCGGAACGGCTTGGGGAACGCTGCGTAAGGACGTGGATCACCTTCTCAATTTCTTGGGCGATGATATTTCTGTTGGTAAAATCGGGATTGTCAAATACTGTGCGGAAAATCCGCTCGGTGAGGAGATGTTGGATGAGCATCTCCTCCACTTGTGCCTCGGTGAGGTTTGGGTCAATAGCGGCTCGGCACTGCTGGTGAAAATTCGCAAATGCTTGCCGAAACAAAGGGTTGTCCCGCATCTCGGTCTCAACGCGCTGCGCGACACCACGTCCCAACACCGGCACCTTCTCCCGAAACTCTTCCACTGCTGCATACCAATCGATGATGTTTTCCTCTTGATACGCAAAGAAGGTGTTCAGCAGATCAATAAGATTCTTTGGATCCGTCAGGTCGTTGTCAAGGCGGAGGTGTCCGTCCTGATAGAGGAGTGCGCGGGTCGGGGATTGAATTATGATATTTTTAAAAGGATACCCTGCTTCCGATTTTCGCCGCGCTTCAGTAGGCAGATCGTCGTGTGTATCCTTTGCTTCCCAGTGTCCATGGGGTAAGTCGAAAGCATCAACGACTTCACCATCTACTTGGATGCGCCTGTTCGTTTTTGTGTAGCGTGTCTTTTCGCAGACAAGGATAAGGTCTGCTTGTCGGCAATAATGTTGAAGGAGCGTTTGGAAGGCGGTTCGGACAGCGCCTTCGTGTTCCGCGCCGATTTTCGTGTATGCTTCAAGTTCTGCGTAGTAGTTTTTGATGGGTTTATGTGTCGGTTTGATATTAAGTATCGGCATAGCCTTTCTCCGTGTAGCGTTGGCAATCGGATTTAAAACAACGCCAATTATACACGGATATAGGGCGCGATTGCAAGGAGAAAACTCACTGTTGGCTCCATGGGATTTTGACTCCTAACTCGTCGGCGAGGTTCTCAATTTCTTGCACCGGCTGCTTGTGTAGCGGAATCCCGTTTGCGAGCCGTTCTTGCGTCAACTCCGATTCAATCTCACCGGGTAAAGTGACACGATCGAAACCGCTGCGGGGTGTCGCCTGACGCGTCATCCGAATCTGACGGTCAATCTCTGCTTTAAACTCCGTAACATCGGTAAAACTGGCGATGTTAATTGCGAAGAAAAAGTGTGCCGATACGCGTTTTTCAAGTGGCGCGTCCCCCGGCTGAAACCGTTTGTTAATGCCCATTAACCCACCGCTCAAGGGACCGCATAAGACATCCATCACAATCGCGAGCGCGGAACCTTTCGGACCTGCAGCGGGTAGGATAACGGCGACTTTCGTTGGATCATCGGTTTCGTTGCCATCCGCGTCAAGTGCCCATCCGAACGGGATTTTCTCTTGGTATAGCCTTGCAGTGCCAATCCGTCCAGCAGCAGCGGCACCGCACGCCATGTCCAACACAATTGGAGGTTCCTCACCAGCAGGGATCGCAAACGAAAAGGCATTATTTCCGATTGAAGCACTTCTTGCACCGAAAACGGCGGTATTCACACCGAGTCCATTGGTCGTTGCGAAACCGATCATATCGTGTGGGAGTGCGCGCATCGCATGGCTTGAGGCAGCCCCGAAGTGATTGCTGTTCCGAACAATCGCCACCCCTATCGAAGCGGACTCCGCTTTTTCGATAGCGATGTTCATTGCGCGGATACCGACGAGATGTCCTAACCCGCGGTCGCCATCCAACAAGACAGAGGCAGGATTATCCTCAAGCGTTTGAAGGACTGGATTCGGATTGATATTTCCGCTGATAACACCGCGGACATAACCTGGTACGGCACGTGTTGCGTGCGAATGAACCCCACGCAAGTCCATTAGTACCTGCATCTCCGCGACTCTATCTGCATCGGATTCGGCAACGCCGACTTTTTGGTAGAGTTGACTACAGACGTTTTGTAAGGCAGTCGCGTTGACAATTACTTCCTGTTCGTGTAGATTCATGGCTATAGACCTCCTATCACGATTTGAGAGTGCTACCATTTTAGCAAACCCGTCTTAAAAAAGCAAATTTCAGAATCATTTGACCGAGACGCTTCTTCACTTTTCGTTTGACTTTACGTAAAAAGTTGTGGTATTATTACTACATACAACAACAAGATCATAAACAGACATAAGCAATCACAAATAAACAAGCACACCCCAATTCTACAGCTTGGTGGAGTCTATCGATGATTTCGCTTAATTATATCCCACGATGCCTCTGTTTGACGTTGGTATTCGTGCTCATTGCCGTTTCTGCTAATCCGGGTGAAGAGGAGACCTCTAAATTTGCACAAGAGGGACTCCCCTTCATGGAAAAATACTGCTTCAGTTGCCACACTGGCGATCAACCTGCCGCTGAAATCTCTCTTGATGTCTTTTCAGATGACCGTTCTTTGATTGAGAACCGTGATGTATGGGATCGTGTCTTAGACATGGTAGCGACAGGCTATATGCCGCCATCCGAGAGTGACGTTCAACCGTCGTTAGAAGCATCTGAGGCGTTTGTTGCACATATTGAATCGATTTTTGAACACGCCGATCGCACGGCTAAGCCGGACCCCGGTCGTATCACGGTGCGCCGACTCAACAGGGTTGAATACAAAAACACGGTCCGGGATATGCTCGGTGTCGATTTCGATCCTACCGAAAATTTCCCATCAGATGATGTCGGACACGGATTTGATAACATCGGTGACGTGCTGGCGATGTCGCCGCTTCTGATGGAACGCTATCTTGAAGCGGCGGAAGCCATCGTGACGCGTGTTATTCTGGTAGAGCCGCCACCACCATCGAAACGCTACCAAAGAGGTTCGCGTCTCGATCCACGCCACGATGATGTCCCTGATACGCGCTTCCGGCTCCTCGACCCAACGGCGACAGAGGCGTGGAAATCTGGTCCCTTTACGACAGGCGCAGCCTTCTTCAAAATGTCCCCTGATGAAGAAATCATCTATCGAGCGACACTTTACATCAAACCTGATGATGAAACGCCTGCCACTGAGACTGAAACCGACACCTCAACGGTTGAGACTGATAAGGAAACTTCTGTTGCCGAGTCTGACAGTCAAATGCCGGTTGAAATCGCCTTATTTATTCAGGGCGAAGCATTAGCGGAGGTTTCTCCGCCAGAAGAACTTGCACGATTGGTCGGCGTGGACCCAGCAGCGGATAACAGAATCAAGATTTTAGAGACTTTTGAGATTACCTCTCGCGACCCGAAAAAAAATCAGACGGTTAAGGTACTCGTTACCGGCATCCCGAACATCGAAAGAGCCGGAATTGCGATGGTTAAACCTGCAGAGGGTGAGCCGTCCGCGAAACTTCAGATTCGGACGCTCTGGGCAGAAGGTCCGTTGGATACACGTCCCGATTCGCAACTCGAAATTTTGGCATGCACACCCAATATCCCACAAATAGAGCAGACGCGTGAAGTGTTGACCCGTCTGCTTCGTCGTGGCTACCGTCGCCCGCCGACTGAAACCGAAGTGGAGCAACTTGTACAATTCGTAACATCAGTTCAGGCGGATGGTACAAAGTGGGAAGCGGCAATCCAAGAAGCGATCAAGATTATCCTCTGTTCGCCTAAGTTCCTATTCCGATTGGAGTTAGATGACCGTCCGCAAGGTCTAGATCCATACGCGATTGATGAATTCCAACTCGCATCGCGACTCTCCTACTTCTTGTGGCGGAGTATGCCGGACGATGAACTCTTTGAACTCGCATCGCAAAACCAGTTGACTGCGAATCTTGAAGCACAAGTTAAACGGATGTTGGCAGACCCGAAAGCGACAGAATTGGCGCGCGATTTTGGCACGCAATGGCTACAAATTCAACGGTTGGCAACAGTTACGCCTGATCGTGAACGATTTCCGCACTTCCGTCGTAGGTGGCTAGCCGCGATGCTAAAGGAGACAGAACTCTTTCTTGAATCCATCTTTCGTGAGGATCGGAGCGTCATTGATTTACTTGACGCAGATTACACGTTCCTCAATCAGGAATTGGCGAATCACTACGGCATTGCTGACACTAAAGGAAACTGGAAGTATCAAGAGAAAACTGTACCGGGTGGTGAACCGATTAAGGGCAGTGCGTTTCGGCGCGTTGCGTTGCAAGGTACTTCACGCGGCGGTATACTTACCCACGCCAGCGTGCTAACAGTGACATCTAACCCGACCCGCACCTCGCCTGTCAAACGCGGACGTTGGGTTTTAGAACAGATACTCGGTACACCGCCGCCACCACCACCACCGGATGTCCCAGAATTGGAAGAAGAGCAGGCAGCGACTACGGGAACAAGTTTGCGAGAACTGCTCGAACAGCACCGAGAAGACCCGGCGTGTGCCAACTGTCACGCGAAAATGGACCCGATCGGATTCGCGCTCGAAAACTATAATGCTATCGGTGCATTTCGGAAAAAAGATGGTGGCTTGGAAATTGATACAACTGCAGAACTTCCAGATGGCACAACGCTTCAGGGAATAGCAGGTTTGAAAGAGATTCTTAAAGACAGAAAACAGGAATTTGTGCGATGCCTAACAGAGAAGATGTTGACCTATGCTTTGGGTAGAGGCTTGGAATATTATGACCGTCCAACCGTTGACCGAATCGTTGGGCAGCTTGAAGCCGAAGGTTACCGGAGCTCCGTACTGATTACTGAAATCGTTAAAAGCGATCCGTTCCGCCTGCGACGCGGTTCTTCAGATTAATGCCAGCGTGGAATAACAAAATGACGCGAATTATCAGCAATTTCGTTCTTCTTGCTATCATAATTCTACAACCGAGTTGTTATATATCTCAGTATACTACAGGAAATAAAAATCCTACTTCACAATCGGAGAAAAAATACGCTTTCCACTTGGCGTTGGAGGAAAAGTATTCTGTTTACTTAGATGCTACATGGACAACGAAAGATGCACACGCGCTTTTAAAGGTCTTTGAATCGATGCCGTTAGGTCTGAATCTGCACTTTTCTACATGGCATCTAAGCGATGATGCGTTAGAAAACGGCATCAAGATTGAAACGAAGGACAAGTTAAAATCCGTTACGATAAGTAGAAATATCTTGCCAGTTGAAGACGCTCAAGAGGTCTTGTCACCGAGCAAGGACCTATATTATGCTGTGGTTCAATTTATCACGGAAAGTGGGACAAATAGACCTATAATCAAATTGATATTGAGAGAAAGATACGGCATTAGTGTAGATGTTCCGTCCTATGCTTCATTAACCGACGGCACTACAAACGAAACAGCAGAACATTATTCGGATTTTGAGAATGAAGATCTGATGCTTATTATCTCTGTCCTCGAAGCATTCCCGAAAGCATTACGTAAAACACCACAATTACAATATATAGTCCGTAGAATCGATACGGATAAAGACGGAATGAGTAAAGCATGGATGCGAAGCGCAGCTCCGGGTTATATTGCGTTTGCAGAATCTATTTTCCTTCGCGGTCCTCATAGTTTTAATGATACACGTCGTGTAATTGCCCACGAAAAGTCACATTTTTTATGGGCATACATTTTTAATGACCAACTCAAAGCGGATTGGATGCGACTTGGCGGATGGTATCAGGATTCAAACAGTGAATCGGGGTGGTCAACGACGAAAGATCAATCAGCATTTGTAACAGATTACGCTTATACAGAGAATCCAAATGAGGATATGGCGGAAAGTATCGGATTCTATTTTGTTTATCCCGATAGACTCCGTTCCTGTTGCCCTGAGAAATATGAATTTATCCATGATCGGATTATGCTGATGTATGGTAAACGTTATGCGCCATCCAATCTTAAGTAAATTAACATCAAATCGGCTAAAAAAGAAACCATCATAATGAAAAAACAATACGTTTTGATTTTTTTAACGGTCCTTCTCGGATTTTATCTATCTTCATTAGATACTTTAGGTCAGAGTTGTAGTCAATTAAGCTTGCCTGAAAATGCTATTGCGCGTTTATGTAGACCTGATGGAGGTGTTCCGGTAGATTTAGATTATTCACCAGATGGTAAGACGTTAGCAAGCGTGCTTTGGCCCAGTCAAGTAGTTCTGTGGGATGTTGAAAATAAGACGGTAAAACTAACTATTAATGACGTTAATGGACGATACGTTAGATATTCACCAGATGGTAAGACACTTGTATGTGGCGATGTTTTATATGATGCAACAACAGGACAACCCAAATTGTTGCTTTTTGATGGCGACGGATATAGAGATTATGTAATTTATTCACCAGATGGTGAAACTTTAGCGGGTGCAGGTCCAAAAGGAATTCGTTTTTGGAAATCAACCACAGATACGTTGCCTGCAGGTGAACCGCCCATAAATGTCCTGCCTACAGATCCGGCGATAGCTATAAATACAACTGAAGCAAATCCCACATCAATCCCTATTGCCACCTCATCTACAACAGTGCCTGGGATTCAAGGATTAAGTTATTCTCCAGACGGGAAAGAACTAGCTATAGCTTGCAATCTTGGTGTTTGGATATATAACGCTGAATTAAATACTGAAATAACGTTATTTACACAAAACCATGGTGGCCATAAAGGTATAGTCTTATCGGTAGCATACTCCCCTGATGGGAACACTATTGCAAGCGGTGATAATGGTCATGAAATTCATTTATGGGACGCTAAATCAAGAAAACATAAACTTATACTTTCTAAACCGAAAATTTTGGGTCAATTTTTGAGTCAAATCCCATCTTTACAATTTTCTCCAGATAGCAATACAATTGTGAGTGGTAGTCACAGAGGTAATGGCGATCAAATGTATTTATGGGATGTAACAACTGGCGAATATAAATATACACTACAAGGACATAGTGGAAATGTAGTTTCCGTAATTTTTTCTCCAGACGGAAATACTATTGCCAGTACTGGTTCAGATAAAACTATTTTATTATGGGATTTTACCTCCTACCCAATTGTTAGTATTTCACCAGATTCAATTACACCTTTACCTGGAGAAGAATTGACATTCGATCTAAAAATTACAAATGGTAAAGGCGTATCAGGCTACCAAGCAACAATAGAATTTGATCCTGATGCCCTTGCGTACCAAGAAACTGAATACGGGAATTATCTATCTGAAGGCGTACCTGTTCAGCCTATTGTGTATCAACGTCCAAGCACAGTTCAACTCGCGGCACTTTCCTTATCAGGCACCGGCAGTAACGGTGATGGAACACTCGCGACTCTGAAATTTAAAGTAAACGCAATTGGAAGTTCAAAACTGACTTTACGAGATGTTATCTTATCTGATAATGAAGGAAATAAATCTTATGCATGGATTGAAGGGGCAGAAATATTAAAAAGTGTTGTTACAGAGGATGGCGAAAGTATCACTTGTGCAACCACTAATACCAAAGACATAAATAAGGATTGTGTTGTTAATATCCAAGATTTAGTGCTTGTTGCCACTAATTTTGGAAGCCGCGCAGAAAATGTAGCGGATGTTAATTTTGATGGAAGCGTGGATATCATAGACCTTGTGTTAGTCGCTGGTGCTTTTGGAGATACGGCGGCTGCGCCAGCAGTCTATGCAGATACACAAGAGATGCTCTCTGCATCCAACGTGCGACACTGGCTAAGTGAGGCGTATAAAGTTAATTTGACAGATTCCACGTTCCAACGCGGTGTGCTGACGCTCGAACAACTTCTAATCGTGCTAACCCCCAAAGACACTGCTCTTTTACCCAATTATCCGAATCCGTTCAATCCTGAGACGTGGATACCGTATCAATTGGAGAAGTCGGCGGAGGTCACTATATCCATTTATTCTGCGGACAGCACTTTGATTCGTACATTACTATTAGGATATCAACCTGCTGGTATCTATCGGAGTCGAGATCGCGCAGGGTATTGGGATGGGACGAATGAAATCGGTGAGTCAGTGGCAAGTGGTGTCTATTTTTACACGTTTTCCGCTGGCGATTTCAAGGCTACTCGTAAAATGTTAGTAGTGAAATAACGTGCGTTCAATATCGGAAATAGATAGAGACATTGAGTTTACTGAAACAACGGCAACACCCTTGAGAATTTTTAGATTTCGGTGTATAATTCATGGATATACGGATTTACCAAGATGAGAAAATACAAGAACTACAAAGAGGGCCTCAAGGTGCGATTGGCAGATTCGGCGTATGCGAAGGAATATCTTACCGTAGCACTTGAGGAATACGAGGAAAATGGTAACATTGAGGCGTTTCTGCTTGCAGTCAAAGATGTAGCAAACGCTCAAGGCAGTGAGTTTCAACCTTGCTGCCGCAACGATGGAAAATACTTATGAACACATCAAAACAGTTTTCACGTCGAACATTCTTACGCGGTCTGGGTGTAAGCGTTGCTTTGCCAATGCTAAATCCTCTGACGGCTTTGGCAGATATTCCTTCAAAAGAGGGACCGATCACCCGCTATCCCGATCCAGCGGTTGAAGTTATCGACCCGCGTTTTGCGCAATATAAAATCGGGAACGCCGTTGTGGAACGGCTCTGGACTGGCGCACGCTGGTCTGAGGGGCCTGTCTGGTTCGGCGATGGTGGATACCTCCTCTGGAGCGATATTCCGAATAACCGCATCCTGAAATGGCAGGAAGCGACCGGTAAGGTGAGCGTCTATCGCAAACCGTCTAACTATACCAACGGTCACACGCGCGATCGGCAAGGTAGACTCATCAGCTGCGAACACGGTACCCGACGCGTCACACGCACCGAATACGATGGAACAATCACCGTCTTGATTGACAACTTTGAAGGGAAACGGTTCAACGCTCCCAACGATGTGGTCGTCCACCCTGACGAACATATCTGGTTCACCGATCCGGGATACGGTATCATGTTCAATTACGAGGGACATAAAGCACCGTTTGAGCTTCCGACATCTGTCTATCGTCTTAATCCGGTTACCGGTAAGGCAACCGTTGTAACGGATGAACTCGAAAAACCTAATGGCATCTGTTTTTCACCTGACTACGAAAAACTCTATGTCGCCGACACAGGAACCCCTAAAAATATCATTGTCTTCGATGTCGTAGACGGTGAACGGTTGAGCAATAAACAGGTATTCGCTGATATGGCACCGGGTGCTGCTGACGGTCTCCGATGCGATACCGATGGCAATGTCTGGACAGGTACCGGTTGGGTAGGTGAGGGTTACGATGGGGTGCACATCTTCGCACCGGACGGAACGCTTATCGGCAAGATTCATCTCCCCGAAATCTGTTCCAACATCTGCTTCGGTGGTGTGAAACGGAACAGGCTGTTCATGACGGGCAGCCAATCCCTCTACTCGGTTTATGTTGAAGCCCAAGGGGCATCAATGTTTTAACAAAGTTAAGAATAAACTTGACATTTACATAAAAATGTGTTACGATTAAAGGTACATGATTTCAGTTCGCTTTTTAGGGTCCACGTGAAACATAGTAAACCGTTTCGATACGGAATAATAGTCTACAAGTGGAGCAACGAATAAGATATTGTAACTTTTGTAAATAGACGCAATCGCCTGCCCTTTAGGCAGTAGGTGGTAAATTATGAACACATCAAAACAGCTTTCACGTCGAACATTTCTACGTGGCTTAGGGGTTACTGTCGCGCTACCGTGGTTGGAAGCGATGGGACCTGTTACCTCATGGGCAGCCGCGCCTGCAAACGCAACACAGATAGTCCCGAATCGGATGGCATTTCTTTATGTACCGAACGGGAAGATTATGGAGGATTGGACTCCGACGCAGGTAGGTGCTGATTATGAACTTACAGAGATTCTGAAACCGTTAGCGAATGTGAAAGATAAAACGCTTGTGCTCAGCGGTTTAACAGCTGATAAGGCACGCGCCAACGGCGACGGTGGCGGCGATCACGCGCGAGCGATGGCAGCCTTTCTGACAGGCGCCCAACCCCGTAAAACCGACGGTTCCGATATTCACGCTGGAATCTCCGTTGACCAAGCCGCAGCATCACATATCGGGAAACAGACCCGTCTCCCCTCGTTAGAACTCGGCATCGATCCCGGGTATAGATCAGGGAATTGCGATTCCGGTTACAGCTGCGTCTACTCAGCAACGATGTCGTGGCGTTCCGCAACGCAACCGCTCCCGAAAGAGGTTAATCCGAAACTTGCGTTTGAACGCCTATTTTCGACTATGCCGGATACCGAACGGGTCCAACGCGATCAACAGCGAAAAAGTATCCTCGATTTTGTCATGCAGGACTCCAAGGATTTGATCCGTCAAGTCAGCGGAAACGATGTGCGTAAACTTGATGAGTACTTCTCCGCTATTCGGGACATAGAACTGCGAATTGACGCAGCCGAGAAGTTCCCAGCACTCGAAAGACCCGATTACATCGCACCTGAAGAAATTCCTAAAGACTTCCAAGAGCACGTCCGACTCATGATGGACCTGATTGTTCTTGCCTTCCAGACAGATGTGACCCGTGTCGTGACTTTTACGTTAGCAAATGAAGGGAGCAATAAGTCGTATCCGGATGTCAATGTCACTGATGGGCATCATTACCTGTCGCATCACCGTGGTGACGAGGAGAAAATAGAAAAAATCCGTAAAATCGATATCTACCATACGCAACAGTTGGCATACTTCTTGGAAAAACTGGACGCCATTCCTGAAGGCGATGGTTCGTTGTTAGACCATTCCATGATTGCGTATGGGAGCGGAAACGCAGATGGCAATCGACACAGCCACCACGATCTCCCGATTCTGCTTGCGGGTTCTGGTTGCGGCACACTCAAAACGGGTCGCCATATCCGCTATCCGAAAGAGACACCGCTTAACAATCTCTGGTTGTCAATGCTGAACCGTATGGATGTAGATTTGGCAAAATTAGGCGATAGTACTGGCAGTTTGCGAGATCTCTCTTAAGATCACAGTTTCTCACGTATTTTTGGCGAGGTTTTCTGGGGAAAATACCCCAGCAAAACACCTCGCCATTTTTTTTGTCCCCCATTCCCTCTTTACTACAAACATTAGCAACTGTCTACGCAAGATACATAGCACTCCTACAGAGTGTCAGAGTTTGGATAGACCATTTTTTTCTATAGACATAACACTCCTACGGAGTAGGGATTTTTCTACGGGTTGCTTGCGTGCGTGAAACTCGGGCAAGAATATCCACGCCTTTGAAACGCAATGCTCACGAAACAAGGAAGGAAATTCTTTCTCACTCTGCCTTCAGATGCCTTCAGAGGTGCGCCGATTTCTACTCAAATTTTATCTTTTCGTTAATACCTTCCGAGTGCCAAATCTGGATTGTAAAGAAGTAACAATGTCCTTTCTGGGTCAATGCTGCCGAAATTATCAGATGCGTCCATCCTTGAAATGTAAAACCGATCCGCTAAATCTTTGGTGTTAGATTTTCGAGATTTACAGCCCTCAAACCAACGTATTACACGGGTTCTCTTCAAAATATCATTACTTTGGAAAAACATATTTGATAATGGGTCTCATTATCGTTAGTTGTAAATTGGGCAATATTTGGATAGGGTTAATTTTTCGGACGCAAAAGTTGTTGAAGTGGATTTACCAATCTTTAAATGGGAAGATTCGGGTCTCCGTCGCCATCCCATAGAAGCTCCATAAACTGCCTGCAACGAATTCGCCGAGGATCAAACCGAGGAAGAACGGTGCTGCTTTCCGGTGGAGTTGTAATCCGCCCTGTTTAATAATCAACCATTTTGCGATTGTGCTAATCACGAGCGAGATCCAGAGCCAGTTCATACACCAATCCGCTGCCCCGGAAACAGCGTAACCGACAGCATGGAAGGGCCACCAGAAGAAGCGCATCCGTAGGAACATCAGAAGAAACGTGAACCCCATCCCGATCCCCATAAAGGTTACTTCGGGGATGTTCGTGCCTGTCGGGAAATTGAGTTGTTGCTGGAGCCGATTGAACGGGTGGCGCGCGAAACTTCCGGCGGACCCGAACCGATACACGTCATGCAAATATGCCCAGAAAGAGCCGATTGAACCGACAACCACCGCTAAAAGCATCACCCAAACGAGTGGTTTCGGATTAAATCGCGCCCGTGAAGCGAGTTGGAAGCCTTCGAGTTGATGTGGCATCGGATGACTACGGTGTGCACGATTAAAAAAGAAGAGAAAAGAGAGTGCAGTTAGGTTAGAGCCTCCCATGCGGCGTGTTCCTAAGATCGTCGGCAAAGCATAATCTGGTCCCATGAAATGTAGATCATGCGCGGGTGCCCCGGATTCGACGCGCATGCGCGTGATTCCGGTCGACAATGCGAAATACATGACGAAAAAGGTGATCCCGAGTGAAATGCTGATGCCTATCTTCACAGAAAATGCTATGAGATAGATACACCCCAATACAATACCGATGATAGCCGTCCGGTACTGCATGGGTTCAACCGATTCGTCAAGACTTGAGCGTCCCGTAGTGACCTGTTTAAAAACTTCAGCGAGATATTTACGGCTTGCCCAAACTGCGAAAATTGCGAGCCCAAGATATGCCCCCAAAGACTGCTGTCTGTCATAAGGAAATCCGGGGAGTCCTCGAACCCCGACAATTGCGCCACCGACCCGTTGCATCTTGCGGAATAGATAAAAGAACCAACAAGAAAACGACAAATCTAAAGGCATAAAGAATCCGAGTCCAATTACAAACGGATAGATAGAGAAGGGTGTCCAACCGATGGCGTTCCACGGTTTTTCAGTGAAAAATTGGCTGATATTCCGAAATCGAACCCCGACGATAGGGATCGTCGGAAAGAGGTAACTAAATCCGTTAATAAGGTTCAGGATTGAAACGAGGATAAATGCTGTCCAAAACGGCTTCCCTCGGAAGAAGTTAGCCCCGCTGTCGCGCGTCATTTCTAACGGGAGTTGGATGATTGGATAGGCGAGTTTCTCGCGTTCTGTCCACTGCTTGCGTAGGACCACGTTGATACACAGCATCACAAAGAGGAGTGCAAGAATAAAACTTGTCCACCACAACGTTGGACCTAACCATGCCTTCAAAACCTCTATATTGTAAAGCGTGGACTGCCCTTCGTAAAATCCCTCCAAAACCTGTTTATCTTCGACTGTTGCCCATGTCGGCATGTAGCGGTGGAGAAGTTCTCGCCACTCGTTCTCAGGCGTATCAAACCAGAAGACGTGCCCGATCATTGGGATAAGAACTTGCGTGTGATCGTGTGATGCGACAGCACTCGCCATACAAAGCATCACGTAGATAACGAGCAATTCACCGTGTGTCAATGCCCACTGCCGTTTCACCTGTCGTAGCAACAAATTGAGCAGTGTAATAACAAACACAAAGAAGACAGCATTGAAAAAGAGCGACATCGTCGTCGGAAAGAGTCCCCACCAGACCATCTCCGTGTACATAATCCAATAGCAGTTGATCGGAATAAGAATAAGTGCTAATGTAATTGATTTCAGAGTGACACCGCGGGTCAAAGGCATTTGGAGCTCCTACTGTCTTCTCAGTATTTCGTTTGGTGCTTTGAGCATCTTTACAATTTCCGAGTGCCCTTTTGATTCTGCGAGTGTCAAGGCTGTTTCACCGCTCCCATTTTTCAAGGTGGGATCGGCGCGGTTTTTGAGGAGAAACGCGACGATATCGGTATATCCGCGCCACGCCGCATACATCAACGCCGTTTCACCGGTCCGGTTTTGGGTGTTTACCGCTGCGCCTTTTTCTATGAAGTGTTTGGTTATCTCCAGATTTCCTGTCTTATTGATAATGAAAATCAGAGGTGTATTGCCGTTGGCATCTGTTATGTTCACATCTGCCCCATTTTCGATGAGAAACATCACCGTCCGGATGTCTCCTTTCTCGGCTGCGATGCGTAACGGTGTCCGCCCTACCGCATCTTTTAGATTTACATCAATGTTCATATCACGAAGGGTTGAGACATCCCTTGTCCAGACTGCTTTGAAGAGTATATCCTCTGGTGTATCGGCAAATTCGGAGATGATATGTTCTTGATTTGCAGGTAGGTTTTCAAAGACTTGCCTAACGCCGCTCTGCCATCGGACCTCAAGCCTATCGACGGTTGTCTTAGTACCTAACCCAAAATAGCAGCGCGCATCGTGGCTGGATAGATAACTTGACGCTGGATTGACTTCTCGTATCTGTGTCCGTTCACCTGCTGTTAAAGTGAGGTGTGTTCCTATTCCATCCCGATTACTGATAACACCGACGGTTTTAATGGACACATAGTTATTTTGTGTTTTCGCTTCATTTCGCAACAAGGTGGCGGGCCCGTTAGATTGTGTAACGAGCATATCAATATCTCCATCGTTATCATAATCGCCAAAGAGTGCGCCTCGGCTAACCGCAACGTTCTGAAAATAGGCACCAGCACTCTCAGAGACCTCCTGAAATGTGCCATCTCGTTTATTATGGAACAGTTGATCGGGTTGACGATAGGTTAGGATATCGTGTGTGTCTTCAATGTTGTCGAGGATATGCCCATTAGCGATGAAAAGGTCCAACCATCCGTCGCTATCGGCATCAAAGAACCCTGTGCCGAACCCGACGTAAAGGTAGCTCTCTTTACCGAGCCGCGCCTCATAAATTACGTCCGTAAAGGTGCCGTCGCCGTTGTTGCGATAGAGTGCGTTGGTTTCATAAGAGAGATTGGTGACAAAAATATCGAACCATCCATCGCCGTTATAGTCGCCGGTGGTAACTCCCATACCGGCTTGCGCGACGCCGTTGAAACTGTAAGCACATCCTGCGAGGAGCGATATCTCACTGAATGTCCCATCGCCGTTGTTATAGAAGAAATCGTTTCGGGTGTCGTCGTTTGCCACGTAAAGGTCCGGCGCGCCGTCGTTGTTGAAGTCAGCTGAAACGACCCCTAACCCCTTCCCGTGAAACGGACCGCCGATGTTACCAACACCGGTTTCTTGACTGACATCGGTAAAGGTGCCGTTGCCGTTGTTGCGATAGAGTCGGTCGGGTGCGCCTTCAAATAGGGATGGATGGCAATAGGTGTGGACTCCCTCCTCACCACAGGGTGGATATGGCACCTCCACTGAATAGACGAGATAATTAACAACAAACAGGTCGAGGTATCCATCCAAATTATAATCGAGGAAACAGGCACTACTGCTCCATCCGGGGTCCCCGACCCCTGCGGATGTTGTGACATCAGTAAAGGTGCCGTTGCCGTTGTTGCGATAGAGGACATTGGCTCCGAAATTGGTTACATATAGATCAACGTTGCCATCGTTATCGTAATCTGCGCATGCAACGCCTTGTCCATAGTTATTTCGGTTTTCGACCTTCGCAGTCGCAGTGATGTCAGTAAAGGTGCCATCCCGATTGTTTTGATAGAGTGTGCTCGTCGCCTGTTTTGTCGATGGTGGTGTATCCCAGTAACCGCTGTTGACGAGGTAGATGTCGAGGTAGCCGTCATTATTTGCGTCAAAGAACGCGCCGCCAGCACCGAGGGTTTCAGGGATGTGGAATGCGCCTTCAGCACCGTTAATGTGTCGAAAACTGATGCCAGCCTCCTCGGTTACATCAACGAATTGAATCGCTGCGACGGAAAATAGAGGCAAAACATAGATAAGAGATACAATCAGGGGAAATCTTATTTTATTTTTCATGCGCGGGTGTTGCGTCCTTAGCGAGACGAAATCCGATGAAACTGGTACCGATTGCTGGATATTGCCCGATCCGCGTGGAACACCGGGCGAGCATTTCTGGATTTAACCATGAACCGCCTTTCACAACACGCCGACTTCCAACTGCTGGTCCCTTCGGGTTTCGATCAGGGCTGCGGCGATAGTAGGTGTCCGAATACCGGTCAGCGACCCACTCCCAGACGTTGCCTGCCATGTCATGCGCGCCGTATGGACTTGCCCCAGTCGGGTGCGTTCCGACCGGTTGCAAATGCGATCCCGACTGTTTCCAAACGTTCGCGTGGCGGGTTACGTCTCTAATGCGTTGTGTGAAGGCATCTCCCCAGGGCCACCGCTTAGCTGCGGTTCCACGTGCGGCTTTTTCCCATTCGGCTTCGGTAGGGAGCCGCATCCGGTGCCACGCTGCATAGGCAACAGCAGAATCCCATGAGACCCCAACGACGGGGTAATCCGGCTTCGTTTTAGCAATCTCGGGCCAGGTGCCGAACGTCTCGCCATAACTGATAGGGGTATGTTCACCGCCGGTGCCACCGCTTTCAACCCAAAACGGATAATATTCGGCGTTGGTCACCTCAGTCTTACCGATATAGTAGGCATCAAGATGGATTTCATGCGCAGGTGCTTCGTTCGGAAGATCGTCATCACTGCCCATCGTAAAGGTGCCAGCAGGGATAAGACAAAGGTCGGGTTCAGCGAACGCATAAGGCAAAAGACCGACAATTGTGGAAAGGAGGATTAGAAGTTTTATAAACAGACAGGAGCAGGTTTCAGCCCACATAGCCGTTTTTTTTCTATTTCGACTTTGATGTAAGACGTTCATATTCTTGATAAATTTTCGCGGCTTCTGCGTGCTCTCCAGCAAGTTCATACGCCTTGGAAAGGTTCAGATAGAAGCGCGGTTCGGACGGTTTTAATCGGATAGCGGTCTGGTACTGCGCGATCGCTTCAGTATACGCTTTTAACATTAGATAAACACCAGCGAGGCTATTCCGGTAAGTCGCGACATTCGGTTTATGGGCAATCACTTTTTCGTACATTATTTTTGCTTGTTGATAGTTTTGTTGTTGGAAGTGAACATAACCGAGTGCTTCATAGCCGCGCGTCTCTTGCGGTGCAAGTGCGACGTACCGCTCTAAAGATCGCGTCGCATCGTTCCACAGCTGCCGCCTCAATTGGATTCTACCGAGTCGGTACCACGCTTCGGGATCGTCGGCGTTTTGTTGCACAAACCGTTTGAGATGTGTCAACTGCTCTTCCTCAATAGCTAGCATCTCAAAACGTTGTAAACTCTTCTGTGCCGTCGCTATTTCGCCGATGCGGCGATAGGCGGTACCTAAACTAAAGTGTGCCTTCACATGGAAAGGATCGATTTCAATCAATGTTTTGAAAGTATTAATAGCGGATTGCCACGCCTCTTTCTGAAGATACGCGGCACCGAGCGTGTAATACGTCGCTCGTGAAGTCGGGTCAAGTTTAAGCGCATATTGGAGTTCAGTGATGGCAGCGTCCATCAGATTTTCACGGAAATAAGCGACCCCTAACTGCGTTCGCGCCCGAGCGTGGTCGGCATCCATCCTGACTGCTTTCTGTAAGGCTTGCACCGCTTGTGTAGGGTCAGCTAAGTAAACCAATAGCACATCACCCAATTCATAATGTGCGTCAATATAGTTTTCATCGACGATTGTAGCACGTTGAAATGCGTCAGCCGCGGCGTGGAATTCTTCTGCGCCTTTATAGAGTAATCCGAGAACGTAGTGTGCGTCCGCTAACGCGCCATCGAGTTCAACAGCCTTCTCTAAAGCGGCTCGCGCCTTTTTTTGTTCTCCATGCGTGAGTGCGCGTAACCCGACATCGTACAGTCGTGCTGCGTCGGGATGATACCGTGGCGCGCCAATCGCAAGCAGCGCGTGGAGACATATTAGAAGCGTGAAGGTATATTTGAATAGTTGCATACGATTCGCTTGGATTGCTTAAACAGAACGTTGAGGTATCAATTGTCCCTATTTTATTTCAAGATACGCGCACTGTCAAGCGGAATTTATGGGTATGTGAATATTTTGGGGAGTGGATCTGTCAGAATCAGGATTTTCAGGATTAGAAACGTTTCTTGGATGCCCGGTTTCTGGAAAAGAAGAGGTCTGATGATATTCAGCAGAAAGCCTACTCACCATCACACCTCGGTTTGTATCTTCGGCTCATCTCAGGGAGATAAACACAGGTGCCAAGCCTTGGACTCTTCATAGGTGCACGCTTGATATGACTCGCCTACCTCGGAGGCATACCAACTCTGGCAATCCGATACAAATATATCAAAAGCCTCCGTAGGGGTTCGGTCACCGAACCCAAGCAGCTATCGGGCGAGGGAACCTCGCCCCTACAAATATATCAGGAACACTGCTTGGGTGAAAGCAACTTGAAATCATGGCAGATCCGAATCAAGTAACGCAGTTTTTCCAATTGGACGTTAGTTTTCCGTAGCAAAAGCAGCCGATCCCGGGTATACGTGGCTTCAATAAGCAGTTCGAGCGTCCCCAGTGCGAGGTTCACAGTTTCTGTCTCCAAGTGTGAACTTCTGGGAGCGTGGAAATTTCTCTACACGTCCCAGAAGCCATATAATCACATCGTAGAGTTTAGGAACAGCTTGAACGGTTGATGCTGCCATTTTTTAACATAAAATTTTGTAATTATCAGTTAAGTAATACCCAATTTTGGGGTCGCCCACCTGCTACGCAGGTGAGAAACAAGGGGTTAAGTATTTAAGTATTAAGTAGTTACTGAACAGCCCTCGCACAACGGAACCCGTGGTGGCCGCAGACGTAGGCGCAGAGCTGCCGTTGGCGACGCGCACGTTAGTTGCATCATTGATCCAGGCGCCGCCGCGCAGCACGCGGGAAGTGTTAACTCCTGTATAGTTATCTAATACCCACTTGATACTGTTCGCACCCGATAACGGATTCTGACTCGGCGAAATCGCATAGAAGCCAGGATTATACTCATCCAAGCACCACTCCCATACATTACCCGACATGTCATATAGACCATACCCATTCGCAGCATACTTACGCACAACTGTCGTATCCCCAACATGGTTATTGTAATTCGCCTTGGTAGAATCTATACCGTTGCCCCACGGATACTTTAGACCTGACAAGCCGCCGCGCGCCGCTTTTTCCCATTCCGCCTCCGTCGGCAGACGCTTGCCTACCCATTCCGCATAAGCCATCGCACCATACCAACTTACCATCACTACCGGGTGCTTCTCATATCCCGCTTTTGAACGGTAGGCACTATTCACATACTCAATACGCGCACGCTCATGCCCAACAGCTAACCACGTCTGACCAGCATCGGTATGCTTGCCTTTGGCATTGAGAAACTCGGCATATTCGGCGTTCGTTACCTCATACTTATCCATGTAAAACGCATCTACATAGACAGAATGCACCGGTTTTTCATCGCCCCCCTCATTGCTTCCCATCCGAAATTCACCTGCGGGGATCAGTTCCATATTAGATATATCGGTTTCAGGATCAGATGCGTCAGGTTCAGGAGCCTCAACCGTGTAGGTCAGTGCGGTTGCACCGTCTGACCAGGTGATCGTGAGGTTCAACGCACCAGCCGTAAACGGACCGGTTATCGTCACATTCGCACCGGAGACTGAGAATTTTCCACCTGTCACGTTGATCCCGTCAGGGGTGCCATCAAAAGTGGCAATAATCGTTGCGTTTGTTTGGATGGTGCTGCCGGTGGCGGGGATCGCCTGCACGAAGTTGACCGGGTCCTCTTCTACTGCGTCTTCGCCGCAGCCTATTAGTCCGATCATTAGAACAATCGCGATGCAGCAGATTCCGAGAAGGTTGGTTTTAGGTTTCATAAAAATGCTCCTTTTTTTAAGTTATCCTGTAGTTTGGGCAATTTATATCGGTTGGACGTTGCGTTTTTCAACGTTTTTATTTTTTTACGAGTTTTGGGTGTGGGAAACCTAAGGCGCGAAAAAGCCTATTTAGGTTTCCCAACGCAGGTATCTTTACATAGCACTCCGCTGGAGTGCTGCCGATCCTGAATACATATTCTATAGATATGTTGCTCCGCTGGAGCAAGGAGACCGATGTTTCCAGAAGAAATTTTATTTTATTTTTCCATCAATTTGTGTTAGCTGTCAAGTCAATTTTTGCATTTTTCCAGCACCCTTCAGTTTTCTGAACTTGTGTCAAAAACTTTACGCATCGCAAAAAACAGAAAAGACAAGACCAAAATTTAATTAGATTCATGCATCAAAATTTGCTATAATTGCATAATAAGTCATTTAAAGGAGGAAACGATGGACGATAAGCATCTACCTTGGCACCTCCCTTTGACAGATTGGTGTATCGGAGCAACGGTTTTATTTGCAGTCACTGGTGCCATCATTCTGTGCCGATTCTTACTGCGGAAGTGGCGACTATGGCGGATTCAACGGTTTCTCGCTCAACGGTCAGGACTTGCATCTCCGGGTGCGCAGAAACTGACGGCTCACGATAAGCAGGTATTAGCAAAAAAGGTGCAGCAATCGGGAAACCAACGTTTAGAAAAGAGTTTCGCCTTTCAAGGGAACGTCGATCTTTACATCGCTATCGGGCTTTTCGGTTTAGCGATGATTGCTTTGATTGTGTTGGCTGTCGCCAACGGTTTCCATAAACACGGATCACCATTATTTTGATCTACCAGCGGAATATCTGTCAGTTGGAATACAGGTATTAGAGGAGATTTGGATGAAAGTCGTTGCAAAATTCGGACCCGAAAGTGCCGGCTTAATTGATAAACCGGACCCGGTTGCCAAGGGTAAATTCGCTGTCGTCAAAATTCATTCAGCACCTATGTGTACGGAATACAAAAGCTTCAAAAATGAAGGTGAGAGCGACCATTTCGGACACGAAGCGGCGGGTGAAGTGGTGGAAATCGCGCAGGAGAGCACTGTCAAAGTAGGCGATCGCGTTGTCGTGATGCCGCACTACCCTTGTGGGAAATGTTACCTCTGCTTAGCGGGTGAATATGCGCACTGTCAGAACGATCATAAACCCCCAAACATTCCCGAACAGACGGGTGTGACGGCGACTTATGCGCAGTACATCCTTAAACAGGACTGGCAGCTGGTGCCGATTCCAGAGGGTCTCTCCTATCATCACGCTGGAATGGCATGCTGTGGACTTGGATCGACGTTCAACGCTATGCGGTTAATGAACGTCACCGCGCTTGATACCGTCCTCATCACGGGGATGGGACCTATTGGACTCGGTGGTGTGATTAATGCTGTGTATAGAGGGGCGCGCGTTATCGCTGTTGAAAGCCACCCCTACCGCGCAGCCCTTGCGAAAAAACTCGGTGCAGCGGAAGTCGTGAATCCGGAAGACGCAGATGTTCTCAAGCAGATTCTGGATTTGACCGATGGTAGAGGCACCGACAAAGGTGTAGAGTGCTCAGCGGCTCCGGCAGCAGTCCAATTACTGATTGATGCATCGCGTCCGAAAGGACATATCTCCTTGATCGGTGGCATTCGTGAAGTGGCGATTAAGAGTTGGGGGGAACTTATCAATCACGGCTTGACACTACACGGCACACGGCATTATAACCTTATAGACACGCCTACTATGATGCGGATGATTACACAAGTGAAGGATCAACTGGATACATTCATCACACATACCTTCCCTATGCACCAGATTCAGGAGGCATGGGCATTGCAATGTACACATGACTGCGGAAAAGTTGTTTTGGAGCCATGGGAATAGGAAATAACACCTAATAAATCTGTTCTGCTTTGCTGAAAGGGAATTGTTATGAATTCTGGGACAAACACCCTACCGCTCTCAACACCGTTAGACATTCGCCTCGGTCTTACAAATGCGAGTGATGTTGCTTTTCCGCTACGTTGGGGGATCCTCGGTGCTGGTAGAATATCGGGGATGTGGGTAGAGGCTTTACATGCCTGCGAAGGTGCGACTGTAACGGCTGTAGCAGCACGCGAACTTGACCGAGCGAAAGAATTCGCAAGACAATACGGGGTTGCTACCGCCTACGGCAGCTACAAAGAGATGGTCGCAGCCGACAACGTGGATATTGTATACATTGGGACGATTAACCGGCTGCACAAGGAACACACGCTTCTCGCGATTGCAGCTGGCAAACACGTTTTGTGTGAAAAACCGTTTGCTGAGAATATCTCTGAAGCGCGGGAAATGTACGCTGCTGCTGAAGCGAAAGGTGTAATGCTGCAGGATGGTGTCTGGACTCGTTTCTTTCCCGCGGTGGAACATGCGCGAACTGAGATTGAGAACGGTACTATTGGTGAAGTTGTGCTTGTCCAGTCAGATTTTTTCGATCCGATTTATACGATTCAAGCTGTTCCGCTTGGCTTCGGCGCGGATGCCGTACCGACATCAATTGTGGCAACAGGTAGATATGCGCGCGGTGCGATTGTGGCATTTGGTGAAGATAAGTGCGCGATATTGACATTCCCACCCCGAAACTCCGAGTTGCCAGAAGTGACAGAACTCGTCGGCACAAAAGGACGTATCACGCTTGAGCGTCCGGCGCACTGCCCGACGCGTCTCTCTATCCGAATCCCGCCCCTGGACGGTGTGCCTTCTCAGTACAGAACGGGGAACGCGCCTGCTCCGTTACACGCTTTCGAGTATCCGTTACCGAGGACGGTGAGTATGCGACACGCCTCTCCAAACCAGCACGGTTTCCTGTACCAAGCTGAAGCGATTCACCGCTGCCTCGCTGCAGGGCTGCATCAGTGTCCACAATATAATAAAGAAGAATCGCTACACGCCATGAATTTACTGACGGAGATTTACAAGGCAAACCCGCCTATACCGCGGCGTTAGTTGATATTCCGCCTAACGGTTGAGTTTGGTCGATTTTCAATTACACACCCCTCACCGGATTAATCGCTTCCACCTCTTCCTAACTCAGCGGATTTGATTTCATATTTCTTTAGTTCAAGGGTTTTGACTGTGGATAAAGCCTTAAATTGAGGGTCAGGGATGGCATTCAGAAAGATATCCTTCGCTTCTTGGTGATACTTGACGATGCCGACCTTGGGGGTAACCCATAGCGTTGTAGTGGATTCGCCAGGTGGATTTGCGTCTTCGTCTTTCGCTTCGTCAGGAAATACGACCATCTCTGTATGTGTCCGATACTCAATCTTCAAACAGTTCTCAAAAGTGCCTGCGGCTGTTTCAACGTTTTCTTTGCCAAGTACCTTGCCCGTTTCCGTAATAGTGAAATCAACTATAATTTCTTCAGGATCTTCCTGCGGCAGAACAAGTGTTATCGTGACTTTGGCTTTCATTCGCATTGCGTTCCACTCTTCGTTGAAGGCAGTAAACGTCGACAACATATAGAACTGCTCTTGTGCTTCTGCCTCAATCTCGTAGAGCAAATTAAAACCTGCCTCAGCCCCGGGTGGTGCCATTTCCTTCTGCATTTTGTAGAGAGTCCCCATCTCTTTGACAAGACGTGCCTGCAGTGCCTTCTCTGCTTTTTTGCCAACCAAAAACGCGATCCGCTCTTCACCGACTTGGTAGAGATCCGGGTGGATGTGATAGTCATGATCCATTGAGTTCTCCAAGGCGGGTTCATAACTAAAGGCACCGTACATCTTCTCTGCAATTTCTTCACCTTCAACGGAACGGCGCGTTAATTCGTTTCCATCTTGGTCTACGTAAACCCAGTAACTTCCGAGCGTCCCTGGAAAATATTGGATGATTTCCGATGCATCACCCATTAGTGCTGCGCTGAGACCAAAGACACATAAAAATGTAAAGACGGTACGAATTTTTTTTAACATGAGTGTTCCTCCAAGGCATTTCTTTCAAATTGGTTTGATTATATAGACGCTGCTCAGGCGAAAAGGAGAGTAAAAGTTTAATCGAAAACTCACAAATTTGCAAATAGAAGTTAAAAAAGTTGTTGACATTCTTAAAGCTGTATTGTATACTCAATCTATCAATTCGATAATGTTAGTTGTCTTTGTCCACCACATTCATACGCTTTGCACACATTGAAGATGAAAAATATAAAAACATGAACAAACCAAATATAATCTATATTCATTCACACGACACGGGACGGTATGTACAACCCTACGGACACGCGATACCGACCCCGAACATACAAAAACTTTCGGAAGAGGGTGTTGTGTTCCGAAACGCGTTTTGTGCGAACCCGACTTGTTCGCCGTCGCGCGCTGCACTCCTCACAGGGCAGTGGGCACATAGCTGCGGTATGGGCGGATTGGCGAACCGCGGCTGGAGCCTGCCTGTATCCGATCACCTCATACCGCATACGCTAAATCGTAATGGGTATGTCACGGCATTGGCTGGGTTCCAGCACGTTGTGCGAGATGTTCAAGAGACAGGCTACCAACGGCTCTTAGCGCAAGATAGCGGACGCGCCGGTGCGGAAGAGCGCGCACGCAACTTCATTGCCGAGAACCACGACGCGCCGTTCTTCTTAGATGTCGGTTTCGGTGAGACACATCGCCGCGCGAAAGGATTCGCACCACAACCAGAGGGTGAACCGAAGACGGATCCGCGCTATGTGAAACCACCGGCACCGTTTCCCGACACACCTGTAACGCGACAGGATATGGCGGAATACACAGATTCAGCACGGACACTCGATAAGAAGATGGGTGTGGTTTTTGATGCCCTCGAAGAAAACGGGATCGCTGAAAACACGCTTGTGATATGCACGACCGACCATGGACTCGCCTTCCCACGCATGAAATGCCACCTGAGTGATCACGGTATCGGTGTGATGCTGATCGTCCGCGGTCCTGGTGGCTTTAGTGGCGGACAAGTCGTGGACGGATTGGTTAGCCAAGTTGATCTGTTCCCTACGATCTGTGAATTGGCAGGCATTGAAGCCCCAGCGTGGTTGCAAGGTACTTCTGTTCTGCCGTTGGTTCGCGGCGAGGCGGACGATGTTCGCGACGCTATTTTCGCGGAAGTCAACTATCACTGCTGCTATGAACCGCAGCGCGCCGTACGGACGCAGCGGTGGAAATATATCCGACGCTACGACGATGCTGAGAAATGGGCATTGCCGAATTGCGACGATAGCATCAGCAAAACCTTCATGCTGGAACACGGTTGGGCGGATCAACCCGTTGAATCGGAGCGGTTATATGATGTGGTATTTGATTCATCGGAAGCACATAACCTCGCCGAGGACCCCAATTATGCGGAGGTCTTGGCAGAGATGCGCGAGCGTTTGGAGCAGTGGCGGTTAGAGACCGATGATCCGGTGAGTGAGAACCAGATTATGGTGCCGCCAGAGACGGCTGTGGTCAATGATCCGACGGATGTGTCGCCGGGGGACCAACATTATCCGGCGCGTGAGATGGTATAATGCCAATGTATGGGTGGATAGAGTTCCCTCCTAATGAATTGCTCTACTACGAACCATCTATCTGTCAACATTAAAATGAAAGGTAAACCCTGTTCGTAGTAGTGCGATTTTGCGGCGTACTTGAAGAAATCCGCAGAAATCCGCAGAAATACCCAAGCAAAAACCCCTATCAAATACCCCAAGCAAAAACCCCAAATGCGATCTGCATTATCGCACGTCAAGAACGGGCAATGAATTGCCCTACTACGAACCGTCCATCAGTTTAGATGTGCCAGACTACTAATCCGTCTCTGGGGTTTTTGGGGGTTCGGGTTGCGGTTTATCCTGGCCGTTTTTAGCCCATTCCACCCACTCCGCATGTTTTTTCTGTGCTTCGGATAAACCTTCAGCTAAACCTTTTAAACGCGCTTTTTCAAGCCTCCGATACTCAAGTTTTTCAAACAGTATCTTCACTAACATAATAACCTCCCAGGCAACTTCCCATATTTCCATGAGAATCACGGCGATAAATGTAAAAATGGGTAAGGCCGTGCTTGTATTTAATATGATAGTATTTAGGGTTTCTCCGTTAGGTCTGAGTATGAGAAATACATACAGTATCTCCAAGACAATTACATGGATTAAAATGGCGAGCGACCATTCCGGCGTTACAATCTCGCGCCAGTTTCTACCTGATTTTCCTTCAGTCATAGGATCCTGTTTTTTTCTCATCTCTATAGAACCGATTTTTAATAATTTTAATCCCTTTTTCGGGATTTGTCAATGTTATAAACGGGTTGGGTCAGATAGAATCTAAAGCCGATTGCCTGCCCATAGTGCGCCGCGGCGGATGACCGTCTGAAAACTTGGATTTTCGAGGACTGCCATATCGTGTCCGAGCGCGAAGTAGAAGACTCTACCCTTACCGTAGGTGTGGTGGAACGCCATGACGTGGGTCTCATCTTTCGTTTCATCGTAGGCGTGCATCAGATGGTGCGATGCGTCAGGGTTGTGCTTCAGGTAGTAGAGTTCATCTGTCGCTTGAAAATCGGCTAACCCTTCGGTGATAGGGTGGTTGGGGTCGCTGACATTAACAGTGAAGTCCATATATGGACTGTGCCCGTTGAAGAACCCGTTGAGCATGCCGTGGTAGCCTTCAGACTCGCGGAACGAAGCGGCGGCGGTGTGGAGTCCGAAGAACCCACCACCCGCTCGGATATAGTCGAGTAGACCTGTCTCCTGCCCCTCCGTGAGTTCCCCAATATCGGTGTAGAAGAGTACGGTGTCATACTTTTCAAGTCCGTCTGCGAGGATACTGTAGTCTTGCGAGAAATCGGCTTCAATGTCATCGCCATCATTGAGCATGGATGTCAGGAACTGTCCGTTTCCGGCGTGATCGTGATAGATACCTTCGGTTCCGACAAATATGAGTAATTTAAGAGTCTCCATCTTTATTTTTTTCCTTATTATTGATTGTTATAACGCAAGTTGCCCCCTTGCAGCATCATCTCTTAGATCGGGCTTTCGAGGACGCAAACTAACAGTTTACGCTACAAAAATTCTATGAATTGGGTATCACGAGAACTTTGACGGATCCGTGTTCGTCACGTCCCGCGGCGACGGCGAATGCTTCGCCAATATCATCTAAGCCGAATCGGTGTGTGATGAGCGGGTTCGGATCGAGTTTAGCAGCGGCGAGTAGGTCTATAGCGACCTGAAATTCTGTTCTCCCGCCACGTCTTCCGTAACAGAAGGACCAGATGACAGTGAGTTCTCGACTGCGTGCGAAGCGTTCTGAAAAGGTGAGGGGCGTCCGATGTCCGCCGACCATACAGACGCGTCCGCGTTTCGCTGCGATCTCCGTCGCTTGTTCGAGTGTGTTTGCTGTGCCACCGACCGCCTCAAAGACGACATCCGCCCCGCGTCCATCGCTCCAATCCATGATTGTCGCGACAGCATCTGTTTTATCTACATTGATAGGCGCGGCTCCTACGGCTTCATGCGCAATCTGCAGAGGGCCATCCGGTTTTCCTAACATAGCGATAGAGGTTGCCCCGGCGACATCTGCTACCTGTGCGATTGTCAATCCGACGGGCCCGCTCCCGATAATAGCGACACGATCGCCTGGTGAGACCATTGCTCTATTGACAGCATGGACAGCCACAGCGTAGACTTCTGCCAATACGCCCCCCTCAACGGAGACATTTTCTGGCAGTGAATACACATTCGTGCTCTGTGTGACCATAAATTCTGCGAACCCGCCGCCGCCGTGTCGCAAATTTCCGCAGATATTGTAGTACCCGTTATAGCACTCAGGGCAGTTATTACAAGGAATAATCGGTTCGACTGCCACGCGTGCGCCCTTTTCATATCCGGTAACACCTTTGCCTGTATCAAGAACGAAACCTGCTAATTCATGTCCGCCGATGCGTGGTGCCAATGGTTTTTCCGGTTGATGGTGGTACCCGTGCAGATCGCTTCCGCAGATACCTGTCGCCTCTACTTGAACAAGTACTTGTCCCTCTTCAGGTGTTGGGTCGGGGACGACTTCAACTCTTATATCTTTTCCACCGTAAAATTGTGCCGCTTTCACAACAGTCTCCTTCTAAGTTATATAGTCTGTTTGAAATATAACATAGGTTCGGAATTGTGTCAATTGGTTAAGGAATGGTTTCCAGTTGTCAGTTAAGGATCGCGAGCAGAACGTGCTTCTACCAGAAGAAGTTGTTGAGGCATTGGCGATCAGAAAATTCTCTTGACTTTCAAAGCAGAAATGGATTAAAATCAAAAGCATACAATATCTAACGAGGAGATGGTAATGCGAACAGTTAAATTAGGTTTGATTGGAGCGGGTGGTATTGCTCAGGCGCACTGCGGTACACTTGCTGATATTGAAGGTGCTGAAATTATTGCCGCCGCTGACCTTGTTCCTGCAAACCTCGAACGCGCGAAAGAGCGCTGGGGTATCAAACGCACATTCACCGATTACAACGAAATGCTCAAAATGGACGAGATCGAGGCGGTCTACGTCTGTACACCTACCGGTGTGCATGCGTCCCCGACGGTTGCTGCGCTGAACGCCGGTAAACACGTTTTCTGCGAGAAGCCGATGGAGGCGACGCTTGACGCTGCTGCGTCGATGTGGCGCGCTGCAGTGGAAAATGATAAGATTTTGATGGTCGGTTTAAAACTCCGATATTCCCCACAGGTTATTAAGGCAAAAGAGATCGTTGATGCTGGCACGCTCGGTGATATCTACTACGTTGAGACCGTTGCGGATCGGCGGCGCGGAAACCCGGGTGGCAGTTTTATCCGAAAAGCGACAGCTGGTTTAGGGGCATCTGCAGACATCGGCGTTTATGCCCTCGACACTGCCCTCTATCTGATGGGACACCCGAAACCGGTTGCGGTCTCCGGTATCACTTCCAACTATTTGAGCCTGCACAATACATGGAACCCGGCACTTAAAGAGACCGAGGTCGAAGATTTTGGTGTCGGTTGGGTGGTCTTTGAGAATGGGGCACGTATGGTCTTCAAGACGTGCTGGTGCATGAACATGGATTCGCTCGGTGGCACGATTTTCCTCGGTAAAAAAGCGGGGTTGCGTCTCGGTATTGGCGAAGTCCGCGGACCGCAAGAGGGTGTCCGCGTTTATGGCGATAAAGACGGTGAAATTTTTGATCAAGAGTTCACTCAATTTGAATCGGTAAGCGTTTTCCACGAAGAAGATTCGGCGTTTATTGATGCTGTCCGTGAAGGGAAACCTTCGCCGATTGATCCGTACGGCGTGATGCTCACGAATGTTATCATTCAAGGGGTCATCGACTCCTCCAACGCAGATGGGCGTGAAGTCGCGGTGAAAGTGCCGACTTTGTAATATTGTAAGGCGAGGCCTCCATACCTCGCCCTTCGCTTCTGGTGTTTGTTTTACTATCTTTTCTTACGCTTGTAGACTCTATATAATATGTAGAGAACGCGGTTGGATTTACAAAACCGGTGTTCAACCGAGATCCACGCTTCGTCGCGGAGCACTGTGAGTTTCTCCCTTTCAATGTAACACGCGTTCCCATAGAAAGTGCAGAGGAGTTTCAGGATGAAGTTTATTGAAATTGCGGGGAAAAAACTCAAATTGGCATCCCGATTTGCGCGGTTGTTCGCGTTTCTCATAGATGGAATGCTCGTAGCAGGTGCGCTATCAATTTTAGTTTTTCTATTTGATGCAATGGGCTCCGGTTTTGGTCCGAGTCTTATTCGGATTGGGTTGCTCAGTGCCTTGCTGTGGACACTGGGTCCTAAAACTGAAATAGATGAACAAGCGCTCGCTCTCGCGCAAGTGTCTATAATTGGTCTTTTCGGACCGTGGCTGAACTATAGTTTAGATACTTTACTATGGGGAGGTACAGCAATAGGGGCAGCCATTCTATTTTTTATGGACGGCTTTGGTGACGGACAAGGTGCCGGCAAAAAGCTGCTGTCTCTACAAGTACTTCAATTGAAAAATGGCAAACCCTGCTCCTTTAAAGATTCTTTTATTCGCCGTCTGACAAGCATTTTTCAACCACTGGATTCCTTCTGGGTATTTGGAAAACAACGACAGCGAATGGGAGACAAGTTCGCAGAGACTGTTGTAGTAAAGCTTGCCCCAGAATTAGAAGCGTTGGAAACCGAAACCGAAGATCCTGAGAAAATTTTAGAGAATGCTATCGTTGAGATGACAAACCGGCTTTCAGATGCACGCCAGAAAGTTGATGCCTCTGTAGGTGTCGAAAAACTGTTTAAGAATGCTTACGAAGGTGCCGTCGCACAATCGGAAAAATGGCAAGAGCGTGCTATTATTAGCCTCAGGGCAGGACGAGAGGATTTGGCAAGGGAAGACCTCGGAAAACGTAACGAATACCAGCGATTAGCAGACCAGTACAAAAAGCAGTGGGAGGAACAGGAACAGGTTGTCCAAACTCTTAGCGACCTTCTTGAGCATCTCCAACAGCAAACCATGGAAGCGGAAGGGAAAAAGGCGACTGTCGTCGCACAACACAGAAATATTGATGCCGAAGTGCATCTCCGCGAGATGCTGAAAGAGATAGAAAACAACCAAGCATTTGAGACACTTGCGAATATGGAGAAAAAAGCGACGGAGGCAGCCACTTTGGCAAAGGCGGCAGCTGAAGCCGATGGCGCATATCAAAATGCGGCACTGGAACGTGAATTCTCGGGTTATGCCGAAGAAGCATCACTTGATAAAGACCTCACAGAATTGAAAGCCAAATTATAACAACAAAAGTTCATCCGGCGGGTACCGGACAAACACAAAAGATTTTTAGGATTCAAAGATGAAGTTTATCGAAGTTGCAGGGAAAAAATTCAAATTAGCATCCCGACTGACACGATTATACGCCTTCTTCATAGATGTCGCCCTGATTGGTGCCGTGCAATCAGTTTTAGGGATACTTTTATCAATTGTAGTAGTTTTTCTTGGTATAGGGTCCTTCGGCTTACCTGAGTTGTTGTTAGGCATCGGTGGACTTAGCATCTTTACCTTTTTGTTCAGCGCTGCCTTGTGGATATTTGGTCTGTTTTTTATCGATGGCTTCAGAAAAGGGCAAGGAATAGGAAAGAAGTTGTTGTCGTTACAAGTACTCCGTTTGAAAGACGGCAAGCCGTGTACTTTCAAAGATGCGTTTATTCGCCGATTCGCTGGTCTCCTCCAACCGCTTGACTTACTTTGGTTCCTTGGTAAAAAACAGCAACGCCTCGGCGATAAGTTCGCGGAGACAGTGGTCGTAAAATTTGAGCCGGAACCGGAACAGGTTGAACCAGAAACCGAAGACCCGGAAAAGGTCTTAGAACGTGCTATTGCTGAGATGGCAAATCGGCTTTCGGAGGCGCGCGAGAAGGTCGATGCCTCCATCAGTGTTGAAAAACAGTTTCAAGATGCCTACGAGGATGCTATAGCGCAAGCGGAGCGATGGCAAGAACGTGCCGTTATTTCTCTGAAAGCGGAACGCGAGGATTTGGCACGCGAAGATTTGGAAAAACGGAACGAATATCGGCAATTGGCAAACGAATATAAAACACAGTGGGAAGAACAGAAACAGATCGTCCGATCTCTTAGCGACCTCCTTGAGCACCTCCAGCAAAAGATGACGGAAACGGAAGGGAAAAAGACAGCTGTAGTCGCGAAACACAGAAACGTTGATGCCGAAACGCATCTCCGAGAGATGCTGAAAGAAATTCAGGGTAGCAAGACGTTTGAAACGCTGTCAAAGATGGAGCAGGACGCGACGGAGGCGGCTACTTTGGCGAAAGCCGCAGCTGAAGTAGATGTTGAATACCAAGATACGAAATTAGAACGTGAATTCGCGGGTTACGCGGAAGAAGCGTCGCTTGACAAGGATCTCGCCGAATTAAAGGCGAAGATATAATAAAATATCGGAAGGAGATTTTATAGTGTTTATTGAGATCATTAGTCCAGATGATGGGTATAAAAACCCTCACCATGGGATGGTGAATATTGAGTTTGTTCATCAGATTAAAATAATCAGAGGCAGACATCGCCAATATGAATTACACATCAATTTGTCGAACTCACCGAGCATAGAGTTGCTCGGCACAAAGGAAGAGTGTGAACAATTTTACGAGGAACTGAAACAGATATTGAAAACACATAAACAATTGTCGACAACCGATACGCTTGTTTTCCCACCGCGATCGCCATCAAAACCGTCAGCAGATGAAAATGAAGAAGCGTCATAATCATATTTCTTCTTTTGAAACCGAACCGTAGCACTCATACATTATATTTTTACCGAGAGCTGACCCTAATCATAGGACTTACGCAATTTCCCATGTATTACCTTCAAGGTCGAATGTGTAAGTCTTGATACAGTAGGAGGTTCTGAGAATGTCCATTATCAAGATTGCGGGGGAAAAATTCAAGTTGGCATCCCGGTGGGCTCGGTTGGGTGCGTTCTTACTTGATATAGGGCTCTTGGGTTTCTGTCAAGCCCTTCTAATTTTGCTCGGTTTTCCACTCGACGAAATTTTTAGTTATTTTACCAGCGGTCATGAAGCATCCAATATGACCTCGGTGAGTATCGGGACCCTCAGTTTTATCTTGTGGGCATTCGGTCTGTTTTTCATGGATGGATTCAAGAAGGGAGGTGGGTTTGGAAAGAACCTGTTATCACTACAGATAATTCGTTTAGAGGATGGCGAACCCGCGAACTTTAAAGATGCCTTTGTGCGGCGTTTCGCAGGCATATTCCAACCTGTTGATTGGCTATTTGCAACCGGAAAAGAGAAACAGCGGATGGGCGATAAGCTTGCCAAGACAGTTGTTGTGAAATTAGATACAAAACCCGTTGAATTTGTAATAGAAGGCGAAACTGAGTTTGAGGTTAAAACTGGTGCCCAAACAACTGATTTAGAAAAAATTTTAGGGGATGTCATCCATGAAATTACAAGTCGCTTCTCAGAGGCGAGACAGAAAGTTGATGCCTCTATCGGTGTCGAAAAACAGTTTCAAGATGCCTACGAAGGTGCTATTGTGCAAGCGGAACGGTGTGAGGAACGCGCAATCATTGCCATTCAAGCCGGACGTGAAGACCTTGCCCGTGAAGATTTAGCACAGCGTAACGAGTACCGACAACTCGCCAACAGTTACAAAAACCAATGGGAGGAACAGAAACAGGCAGTTGCACACCTCACATCGTTATTTGAAACGCTTCAACAGAAGACCGAAGAGACAGAACGGAAAAGGGACCAGGTTATCGCGCAGAACACAAACGTTGATGCACATGAACATCTCCGCCAAGCGTTGACGGAACTCCAAGATAGCAAAGCTTTTGAAATTCTTAGGAAAGTGGAAGAGAACGTTACCGAAGCTGCTGCGTTAGCAAAAGCGGCAGCTGAGGTAGATGTAGAGTTCAAGGATCTGAAATTACATCGTGAATTTGCCAGTTACGCAGAAGACGCATCGATTGACCAAGACCTCGCTGAATTAAAGTCGAGGTTACAATAGGCGCGATATTACATCGCCAAACCCACTGAGGAGCTATCATGGACACACGCACTTCTCCAAACATTGTCTTTATCATGGCAGACGATATGGGATACGGTGATGTCGGCTGCTATAACCCGGATTCAAAGATTCCGACACCGAATATGGATAAACTTGCGGAAGAGGGTATCCGCTTCACTGACGCACATTCGCCCTCTGCTGTCTGTACACCGACACGTTACGGGGTCTTGACAGGACGTTATTGCTGGCGTACGCGTCTCAAGTACGGTGTGCTTTACGGTTATGAACCGCCGCTTATTGAATCTGAACGGTTGACAGTCGCGGGTTTGCTGAAAGATGCGGGGTATAATACAGCCTGCGTCGGGAAATGGCACTTGGGACTCGGATTTTCGACGGTGCCGGGCTACGATTACGATTTCGATGCCCCGCTGCCGTGGGGTAACGCGAAACGCGAACTGGAAGAACATATTGACTTCAGCACCCCGATAACGGGTGGTCCGATCGACCTCGGTTTCGACTATTTTTACGGTGCTTCTGGTTGCCCAACGTGCCAACCGCCTTACGGTTTTATTGAGAACGATGCCTTTGTTGAGATTCCGAGCATCTATCATGAAATGCCAGAATTTACGAGCCGTCCCGGGATGATGGCTCCGAGTTGGGAACATAAGGATGCGGACCCTATTATTGCGCAGAAAGCGGTTGAATACATTGAGGGTCAAGCCGATGCGGAGGCTCCGTTTTTCCTCTACCTGACGCCTTCTGCCCCGCACGAACCCTGCACAGAGGCGGTCGTTCCAGACTTTGCGCGTGGGCAGAGCAGTGCTGGTGCCCGCGGTGATCTGGTATGGTTGGTAGACTGGATGGTCGGTGAAGTCATGGAGGCGTTAGAACGTACTGATAAAACTGATGAGACGTTGATTTTCGTCACGAGCGATAACGGTGCCTTACCGGGCGATAGGATTCAAGGCGCCAGCGGTCCGATGCCGTATAATCTCTACGACCATAAATCATGCGGGGACTGGCGTGGCTATAAGGCGCATATTTGGGAAGGTGGACACCGTGAACCGTTAATCGCGCGCTGGCCTGGTGTTATCGCACCGAATACCGAAACCGATACGTTAACCTGTCTGACCGACTTAATGGCGACCTGTGCCGCTATAGTCGGTACGGAAGTGCCAGACAATGCTGGACAGGACAGCTGCAATATTTTGCCTGCACTCTTAGGTGAAGAGGTAGATAGCCCGCTGCGGGAGGCTATCGTCCATCATTCCAGTACGGGTGCTTTTTCTATTCGGCACGGCGATTGGAAACTGATTCTGGACACGCAAGGGTCAGGCGGTTGGCCCCCACCGAGCGATGGTCGTCCGAAACAGGGAACACCGGGCCAACTGTACCATATTTATGACGATCCGGGTGAGACAGACAACGTATGGGAAACGTATCCAGAGATTGTGGAACGCTTGACAGCGTTGTTGGAGCGGTTTAAGGAGGATGGACACAGCCGGATGTAAAAGGGTTCGGGAAAATAGGAGGCTTAGCGTATGGAAACCTATAGTTTGTCACAACTGTCTGAGGAAACACTCAAGGCACTTGTAACGCTCCACATACAGATAGGTGTGTCTGACGAATGGGAGAACATGCAGCAGGACGAATTAACCCCGGCAGAGCGTGCTCAAATTGACTATCTCAAATCAATTTTGCGCGAACGTGACCTGGTAGTAATGAACGAAGCTACACTCTGGGCACGTGCTATCTACCCACTTTTGGTGTTGGCAGAACAGACTTACGTCCAAGCTTGGGCAGGCGTTCCTTTGAAAGCTACCTATCCTACTTTTCAACTGGAAGGTGAGGCAGATGGGGCTCTTGCACCGGCGGCAGCAGGCAAGCCCCAACAGCCCTATCTCATTGTGCATGAAGCAAAACGCGGGGTTCATTCTTCCGATCCGCAGATTCAACTCTACGGTGAAATGCTCGCCGCTGCATGGCTCAATTGGACAGGTGAGACGAATTCGCAACCATCGCAGACAACATCTATGGACAGTCAAGAAATTTTTGGGTGTTACACTGTCTCTGAAAGTTGGACTTTCGTTCACGGCACCGTTGATGGCATTGAAACAGAAAAGCCGACGTTCACCGTTGAATTTTCGCGAGTATACAATGAGCTGTTTGAAGCCGAATGCATCGTGCAGATTTTGAAAGCCATTGTCGCTAAGCAATTGGAATATCATTCTTGAGATTTTAGATCAATTGACAATACTATTGGAGAGATTTAAGCAGGGTGAACACAGCCAAAGGAGATACTTATGGATCCCGAATTTGATTCCCTTTTCCGATTATCAGGTCCGTCGCAAGCGGATATAGATTGCTTTCACAACGATGGCTACATTGCCTATCCAGATGTGCTGACGGACGATGGCAGAGAAGGTTTGATTGAAGAAATCACCCAGCATTTTGAACCGACACGTCAGTACATTGAGGCATTGAACAACGGTGAGAAACCCGAACGCGCGTATTTTATTCGTCCGTGGAATGATCGTCGTGAATATAGCGATCGGCTTATTGACGATCCTTTCATCACGGCATTGATATGTGCAACTATCGGAGACGCATACCACTTCTGTCACTCTGCCCTCAACATAGCACCCCGCGGGGTGGGTCCTCTCGGATTTCACCAAGACCACCATCACTGGAAACATGAAAATCCGGTTAACCTTGCGGAGCGTGATAACTATTACGTGCAGATTCTGTATTATCCGAACGGTTTCACACGCGGGGATCGAAACCTCAAAGTTATTCCGGGCAGCCATAAAGTCGCGCCGACGCGAGCGGCAACACCGGAACGGATGCTCACAGGGGACTACGACGAAGAAGCGGGGCGCAAATTAGAAGAGAAACGGCTTGAATTGCCGCCGGGTAGCATGGTCTACATTGACGCGCGTATCTTCCACGCGGTGGAGGCAAAGCCTGTAGATTCGCCACAGCTCTACCGTATCTTCAATATTGATATTTTCAAGGAAGCGGGCCCGCCGCACCGTTACACGCAGGAAATCCCAGAGGAATGGATAGAGGGTGCCACCTCGCATCGCCAGAAGTTATTTGATCGTGAAGCGTATACAGAAGGGTGTTGGACCTAAAACATTAAATCACTGTCAACAGGGAGTCAGAATGAGCACATCAGATCGTCCGAATATCCTCTGGATATCTTTAGAGGATACAACGCCGCGTTTCGGTTGTTATGGAGATACGCTTGCGCGTACGCCAAACATTGACCGTCTCGCTGCAGGTGGATGTCGGTTTCCAAATGCCTTTTCAACAGCCGGTGTCTGTGCGCCCAGTCGTTCAGCGATTATCACCGGTATGTATCAGACTTCCATCGGAACACATCACCATCGGACAACGCATACACACGAAAGTACACCTAACCTACCTACGCCGTATTCTGCTGTTCCGCCACCTTATGTGAAAACCTTCACGGAATACCTGAGAGGGGCAGGCTATTATTGCACCAACAATAGTAAAACAGACTATCAGTTTACACCGCCTATCACAGCGTGGGATGACAATAGCAATCAAGGGCACTGGCGAAACCGTGCGGAAGGGCAACCTTTCTTTTCCGTTTTTAACCCAATCGTTACACACGAAAGCGGTATGTGGGAAAAAGAAGATCGTCCACCGACCACGAACCCCGATGATGTGCGGTTACCGCCCTACCTACCCGATACACCGAAAGCGCGGCAGGCGTTGGCGCGCCAATACGATAACCTCGCGACCAACGACGCACGCGTCGGTGAACTGTTGGATCAGTTGGAAGAGGACGGTCTTGCTGAGAACACCATCGTTTTCCTCTGGAGCGATCACGGTGAAGGGCTGCCACGCGGCAAACGGTGGCCCTATGATGCGGGGATCCGAATTCCGTTGATTGTGCGTTGGCCCGGCACGCTGGATCCGGGGAGTGTCACCGAACAGTTGGTGAGTTTGATTGACCTCGGTCCGACTGTACTTTCGTTATGTGGTGTTCAAGCACCGCAGCACCTCCAAGGACAATCCTTCCTTGGACCAGAAAAAGTGGAACGTGAATATATTTTTGCGACACGCGACCGCCTTGATTTATCGTATCACATGTTGCGCGCTGTGCGAGATAAAAAGTATAAATACATCCGAAATTATTATCCCGAAAAGCCGTATCTCCTCTGGGATCCTTACCGCAATAGTCATCCGGTGATGCAGGAGATGTGGCGACTTCATGCCGAAGGCAAATTAGAGGGAGATCAATTGGTCATGTTCCAATCACCGTGCCCCACTGAAGAACTCTACGATGTGGAAAATGACACGTATGAACTCAATAACTTAGCAGAGAATGCAGCACATGCAAATGTGCTTAAACGGATGCGAGAAGCGTTGACAGCATGGCAATCGGAATTCGGGGATATGGGGAATATACCTGAAGAACAAATGGTGGCGCAGTGGTATCCTAATGGGACACAACCCGAAACGGCATCACCACTTTTCATTCCGATTAACGCGTCTAACCCCGGCAGGGAGCCTGCTCATGAAGATGGAGAATGGGACGCCCCGTTGCTTCTGCAACTCTACTGTTCAACACAAGGTGCCTCAATTGCGTATACAACCGAACAAGGTAAAGATGTCCGATGGCAGTTGTATACAGAACCTTTGCGTTTACCGAAAGGTGAAACCGTTATAAGAGCAAAAGCAATTCGGATCGGTTACAAGGAGAGCGATGAAAAATCTCTAAAATTCACAGTTTCAGACGACTAAATTCCCCTGAATGCTTAGCGACCCTATTGACTTAAACGGCTGTTTGGGGTACAATGATAAGAAAAAAGGAGTGGCAATGAGCACAGCAGATCGTCCAAACATTCTTTGGATTTCGTTAGAGGATACGACCCCACGCTTCGGTTGCTATGGGGACACGCTGGCGCGTACGCCGAACATCGATCGGCTCGCTGCAGGCGGATGTCGGTTTCCAAACGCCTTTTCAACTGCAGGTGTTTGTGCACCGAGTCGTTCCGCTATTATCACCAGTATGTACCAGACCTCCATCGGTACACATCACATGCGGACGCGGCATACGAATGCAAATACACCTGAGATGCCGACCCCTTACTCCGCGGTACCTCCGCCTTATGTTAAGACCTTCACCGAATACCTCAGAGGTGCAGGCTACTACTGTACAAATAACAGCAAAACCGACTATCAGTTCACACCGCCCATCACAGCATGGGACGAATCCGATAACGAGGCCCACTGGCGAAATCGGGATGCTGGCCAACCGTTCTTTTCGGTCTTTAATCCGACTGTTACGCATGAAAGCGGTATGTGGGAACGCAAGAATCGTCCACTGACAACAACAACGAACCCGGATGATGTGCAGTTACCACCCTATCTACCAGATACACCGAAAGCGCGGCAGGCGTTGGCACGGCAATACGATAACTTAGCAACTGCTGATACCCGTGTCGGTGAACTGTTAGATCAGCTCGAAGCAGACGGTCTTGCAGAGAACACGATTGTCTTTCTCTGGAGTGACCACGGTGAAGGACTCCCGCGTGGAAAGCGGTGGCCTTACGATGCTGGCATTCGCATACCGTTAATTGTGCGTTGGCCCGGCACGCTGGATCGGGGGAGTGTCACCGAACAGTTGGTGAGTTTGATTGACCTCGGTCCAACAGTGCTTTCGCTTTGTGGCGTGCAGGCACCGACACATATGCAAGGACAACCCTTCCTGGGACCGGAGACGGTAGAGCGTGATTATATCTTCGCGACGCGCGACCGGTACGATGAATCCTACGATATGATGCGTGCTGTGCGGGATAAACGGTATAAATACATCAAAAATTATTACCCTGAAAAGCCGTATCTGCTCTGGATTCCGTATCGCAATCGGCACCCCGTCATGCAGGAAATGTGGCGGTTGTATGCTGCCGGTGAGTTGGAAGGCGATCAAGCAGTGATGTTCCGTTCACCGCGTCCAGCAGAAGAACTCTACGATACCGTAAACGACCGATATGAACTCAACAATTTAGCCAAAGATGTCGAACATCAGGATGTGCTCGAACGGATGCGCGGTGCGCTGGTACAGTGGCAGTCCGAATTTGGAGACATGGGCCATATCCCGGAAGAGCAGATGGTTGCGACGTGGTATCCGGATGGTCAACAGCCACAAACGGCGGCTCCAATCTTTATTCCGATTAACGCCGAACATCCTGGGACAGAGGTAGCTCACAGGGTTGGTGAATGGTCAGCTCCGCTTATTTTACAAATCCACTGCTCTACGCAAGGGGCATCTATTGCCTACACAACGGAGCAGGGTGAGGATGCGCATTGGCGGTTGTATACCGAACCACTGCGTCTACCAAAGGGCGAAACAAGCGTCCGAGCGAAAGCGATTCGTATCGGTTATCGTGAAAGCGAAGAGAAAACGATTCATCTCAATATTTCGTAAGGAGATTACTCATAATGGCGCAACAGAACAGCCAAGACTATTTCGTTTATGTCGGCACCTACACGCAGGGAGATAGCGAGGGGATTTACGTCTATCGCCTAGACGGTGCGACGGGTGCTTTGGAATATAACAGTAAGGTAACAGGTGTCGAAAATCCGTCGTTTGTAGCGTTACACCCGAGTGGACAATATCTCTATGCTGTCAACGAACTTAACGAGTTCGAGGGTAAAGCCAGCGGTGCAGTCACGGCATTTTATATTCATAAAGAGACGGGTGAGATTAGTTACCTCAACCAACGCGCGACGGGTGGTGGTGCGCCGTGTCATCTGAGTGTTGACGCTACCGGTAAATGCCTCCTCGTGGCAAATTACGGCGGTGGCAGCGTTACGGCTTATCCGATAGGGTCGGATGGCAGGCTCGGTGCAGCCTCGGATTTTGTGCAGCACGAGGGGTCCAGCGTGAACCCACAACGACAGATGGGACCGCACGCTCACGCAATCATGATTGACCCAGGCAACCGTTACGCCTTCTCTCCCGATCTCGGACTCGATAAAATCCTGATCTATCAATTAGATGCTGAAAAAGGGACGCTCACGCCTAACACACAACCGTGGGTTCGGGTACAACCGGGTGCGGGCCCGCGGCACTTCGATTTCCATCCAAATGGACAGTATGCCTACGTTATCAACGAGATAGGTTCCACTTTCACCGCTTTTCGATACGATGCTAATACCGGAACATTGACTGAATTCCAGACGATCTCCACGCTTCCAGACGATTTCGATGGCACCAGTCACTGTGCAGATATTCACGTTCACCCTTCAGGGAAATTCCTGTATGGATCGAATCGTGGGCACGATAGCATTGCGATTTGTGGGATTGAGGCGGAGACAGGAATGTTAAGTCCGATCGGTTATGAATCGACACAGGGGCAGACCCCTCGGAACTTCGGTCTGAATCCGGAAGGCACGTTTCTTTTTGCTGCCAACCAGCAGACGAATACAGTTGTTACGTTCGCTATTGACGCGGAGACGGGTGAATTGAATGCGACGGGTCATGTCGCAGAGGTCCCGACCCCAGTCTGCTTGAAGTTGTTGTCGTGCGGTTAATTTTTTAGAATCAGGATGATGGCGGGGTGCAACCCCCGCCATCTATAGGTGCATCGTTAATTGTAGGTCCTACTATAAAAAATAGGATGGAGGCAATTTTGGCTTTTTTGTATGTTCAATTTTTGTATGTTCAATTTTTGTCCATTACTCTATAGTCTACTTAGAAAAGCAAGATTTCCGTCCATCCATATTCACAGGATATTCCAACTGAAATCGCTCCGCAGAGACACGCGAACCGCCCCTACACAACTTTTCAAGGAAATAAGATAATATCAGATGATTTTCACAAGTCATGTTTAAATACCCATTTATTCTGCCTAAAGGGGTAAAATTGGGTTTGGCACAAATCTTGCTACTGCCACTGTAACAACAAAATATGTATGATTCAAATTATTATTTGTCTCTTCGCTTTTCTTTATTTTATTTTAAATTATGGAATTATGCTATATATAACCCAAGTTGCTACCTTTATCCAAATAGCTGCTTTATACTCGTTGCGATAACAAACAAAAGCACTTTCAACTCAAAACCGGCTGCTGACACCGCATGAATCGACTTGGGGAAAAGTTGTTCAATGAGACTGATTGT
>JAJDTJ010000141.1 GCA_022827225.1 Candidatus Poribacteria bacterium
ACAATCAGTCTCATTGAACAACTTTTCCCCAAGTCGATTCATGCGGTGTCAGCAGCCGGTTTTGAGTTGAAAGTGCTTTTGTTTGTTATCGCAACGAGTATAAAGCAGCTATTTGGATAAAGGTAGCAACTTGGGTTATAACTATTAAAAATGAGAACCTTCCTTTTTAAAACACAACAAACGCTTGAACGACCCATCACAGAAGTCTTTGAATTCTTCTCTGACGCGCATAACCTCGCTATGATAACACCTCCGTGGATTCGGCTTGAAGTCCTGACCCCCGCACCGATTGAGATGCTCCCCGGAACCCGCATCGACTATCAGCTCAGACTCCACGGTATCCCACTCCGCTGGCAGAGCGAGATTACCGAATGGAATCCTCCGCACGGTTTTGCGGACGAGCAGCGCCGCGGTCCCTACCGCCACTGGCGGCATACACATACCTTCAGTGAAACCGAAAACGGGGTGGTTATAGATGATTCAGTGGAGTATGCTGTCTGGGGAGGTGGACTCGTTAACAAATTTTTCGTGCGCCCGGACATCGAGAAAATTTTCGCATACCGCTCCAAGCAGTTGGATGAAATCTTCCGTCAAAGAAAGAACAGGACGTTTCTATAGAAACGGATCCGTCCATAGTAATGCATCACGCGCGCGACATAGTCTAACGTTTCATCAGAACCCTCAAAATAACCGTGCGGAGGCGCACCGATTCCCCACACTTCGCGATGCATATCGGCATGCCGCCGCGTCAATTGACCGAGAGCACCACGCACCGGTTCCCATAGAAATGGATCGGCGTTTTTTTGGTGCCGGACGAGTGACTGCGCATCTCGGACACGTCCGATACCACCGTTGTAACTCGCTAACACCAAGCGATGCTGATGCGCACCTTCGCTTTCACGGAACGCATGATATAAGGTGTGTAGATAACGCGCTGCACCCGCAATATTCTGCTCCGCATCCAACGGATCCTCGACACCGAGCTCCTTTGCTGTCGCCGGCATCAGTTGCGTCAAACCTTGCGCACCGACGCGACTTTGTGCGTTTTCCTTGAACCCGGATTCCTGCACGATCAGCGCACAGACAAGCCGGGGATCCAAATTCTCTTTAACCGCATATTTCTGGATCAATCCTCTATATTTGAAAATCTTCGGCGTAAGCGCGAGCAGTCGCAAATCCAAGTGGAGATTGATGATACTACCCAACACGAGGATTACAGTGGATACTATGAGAATAAAGAGAAACGTACGCTTACGGAACATTGGTTATAAGTTGTAAATTGTCCAAACTTTAGTAAGTTATAAGTTACAAAGCAATATTAAATAATAATCTTCTGATTTTTTTCGGCGAATGCTGATACCGACCTCGTAAGGGGTTTTTGCTTGGGTGTTTCCGCCAGGGTTCCCCAGCCCGTCATTAACATACAATGTGCATATCTAATATTTAAACTTGCTTAAGAAAGAGCGTTTGGGAAAGTTCCGAAGTCTATTACTTATAACCTCTTAACTTATAACCTACTACCTTAGATACCCTATCTGAAACGCGAGTCGGTGACCGCGACGTGTCTCCCCGCTACGGTGCTCACTATTGCGCGTCTGGTATAACATATATGAAAGCAAAAGGTTCCATCCATCCAACGGACGATACGAGAACCGTCCGCCCAGCTCCATTGTACGTGCAACGATTCCCGTAGGAAACGGAAGCACCTTGTAATCTTCACCGTAAAACCGATCCGCAATTGTCCCCTCACCCTGACGGGTCAGCACTGCGTGTACCCCCGCTTCAGTAGAGACAGTAAACTGATAAGATGCCGATAACCGAACCGTATCGGAATCAGTACTGATAGGATGCCCAATCGCATACCCGAAATGCGTCCATTGGTTATCCGGCACAAGATGCGTATATGCCCACCGGTTGACGCGCGCGTATTCGCTATGAACTTCGAGGTGCCGACCAAACCGTTCCGGATACCACGTCAATCCCAAAAGCCAAGCAACTGCATGCGGATCGTTAGAATCGGATTCATATTGTACGTCATCAATAACCCATTCACCGTAGAGACGTAAGCCGTCAACCGGACGCACCGCTGCATCGAAGGCAAACATAACATTATCGTCAGCTTTCGCATTGTATTGTAAAGCGTAATAAAAGGTGAACGGGTTCGCGTATTTCCAATCCAACGTCTGAGCATCGCCACCGTAAAGCACCCATTCCGCAACACCGATTTCCAAACGATCATTGTGCTGGTAATCGAGACGGTGAGCGCTCATATAACGTTTCGCCAAATAACGTTTTTCGCCGTCGTCGTACCATGTTGAATCCAACTGGGTCGTGAAAGCCGTCGCTTTGAACCGCTTCCCAAGCATCGCAGTGAGCCGGATTTGATCAAACGGCGGCGAATTATCCGAAATGCCGACTGTCTGGTGCCGACTCCCACCCCAGAAAGTCCAATCTCTCCCGACAAGTAGGTTAAGATGTGAACTGTTAACCTGCAAATAACTCCTCTTAAAATCGAATGTGTACCCGCCGCGCCACCGCTCAAGCCGCTGCTCCGCCGATTTCCCGTCAAGTGGACGACTCTCAAAGTTATGTGTTTCAAGTTCCGAATAAAGCGTTAAACGGGGTGCGATCCGATCTTCAAGATTCCCCGCCGTATAGTGGAAGGCTGCCGCAAGTGCTGGGGCAACCTTCTGCTCCGTCGCTCGGAGTTGGGGGAGGAAACGCATCGCTTCTCCGGTGTTACCCGCAAGTTCCCTGCGAAACGCACGTTTCAATTTTTCGAGGAGTTTCCGATCAATCTCAGACGGGATAACACGTCCTGTCCGTATTCGAGATTCCGCCTGGCGGATGATGGCTGCAACTTCCGCCCTTGAGAGCGGCGCAGTCTGTCGGTGAAACCCACCGGTGATGCCGCCCGTTTCTAACTTCGTGAGGGTATCAGTCACCCATCCATCAAAATTCAGCGGGACATTCGGGGCACCGGACGCAGTGTTGAGAATAGATAGAAGAACACAGATAAGGATTGGAAAATTGGAAAATTGGAAGATTGAGGATGCCTTCCTTCCACCCTTCCACCCTTCCACCCTTCCATGCGCATTTTGTCTAGTCAACTTCATCGCGCCCGCGCCTCCAGCTTCTTGACGCAGGCATCAATATGCCGGAACTGCCACGTCCAGCGCGTGTTATAGAGGAACTGCCGAAGATCAAATCGGTTGTCGTCCGGAGAATAAGATTCAGCGTGATACGAAGGCGTTAACGTCGTCATTTTGTGTCGATTTATCGCATAACATCTAAAGAAGTGTTTTACCTTTTCGGCAACCTCACGCGGCGGAAGGTGATCCCACTCCCGCACCAACTTTTCAAACATGCTCACCGGACCGCACTGCTCCATTTTCCGAAGCTGCCCGAACCGGCTCAATTCGGCGTAAGTCATCCCCATATCGTCTTCATCCGTTTGCGTATAGGTTTCGGTGATCGGTTCCAACTCCGCTGTCGGCGGCGCTTTGACAATCTCACCAAGCGCAGGATAGCCGAGATGATCTTCCGCCCATTTCAAAAACCGTCGTAGATCAAGTTTGCTGATACCACCGATCGGGTTGATGTCACCGCTGCTACAATCGTATTTTGTGAGGTAACCCCGCAACGCCTCGTCAACATTGCCGGTGCCTAACACAAGGAGCGTACCTTCACGGTTCCGTACCCACGGCATCATCTGCGCAAATAGGTAACTCAGCACCATACGCAGCCGCGCCTGTATATTTTGGAGGGACTGATTCTCTTGATAACTGCCACCTTCAACCTTGAATTTCGGCTTCTTGGCTGTAATTCGAGTAAAAAGCGATTGCAAAGCGTTCACAAGTCCGTCCATATTGATGTCCAGATGGTACGATCCGATCTGCTCAGCGAGCTGTTTCGCACGTTTCCGAGTCTCACGCGAGCTATTCGCAGTCCCGATATAACAGGTGTACAACAGGCGGTTGGCAAGGACACACGGATCAGAGAAAATATCAGGTGTTTCGTTAGCCGCAAGCCATTGACCGACATCGCGAGTGACCGCCGCATCCTTTTCACGGATCGCTTTTGCGACCAATTGGCACATCGAACCGACCAACGTCGCAACCGCACCGCTGTCCGCACCCCCCGAAAGCGGGATGAAGTAACCCGCCGCACCCGATCTACGCAGATAGTCCCAGAGCCAGCAAGCAGGACCGTAAGCGATCTCTTCTTCCGGTATGTGCGTACGCGGCTCGATTGGAACGGAAGATCGGAGGGAGCTTGGATGGAAGAGTGGAACCGAGGAAGGATCGGTACCCACGCTTCCATTCTTCCACTCTTCCATCCTTGTCTTACCTTCTTCTATCCCTATATCAAAATCTACATCTATTTGAGGAAGCGGCTCCGTTTGGCTCGCCTGCACAGCACGACTCGCTTTCGCACCCCGGTAACTCCGAACAGCATGAAGATCCACCGTCGCAGTCACTACCTCTACATCTTTGAGTGAAAATTGAGAACCTTGTGCCAAGATGTCGCCATTCTGAGCAATCAGCGCACAGCCGTCAAAATAGAGTCTACCGCCGTCACATCCTTGTTGGTTGGCGTAGAGATAGACACCACCGTTTTTAGCACTCGCGTTCCGAATCAGCGCAATCCGAGTGTCCAATTTGCGTAACTCGTGATGTGAACCCGACCCGTTACCAATGATTTCGACACCAGCGTTTCCGAACCGGATGTGCGGGCTCATCGGCACAAAGAGTTCCTCACACGTCTCTGCTGCGAGAAGTGTATCTGGAGTCGCAATCGCTGCAATACCGATCGGCACCTTACTTTTCCCCGTGAGTTCACGAATTTCGCGGGGGAGTGTGTAGGGTTCAGTCGTCCAACCGTGTGTCCACGCCATGAACCAACGATGCTCCCGATAGTTACCGTCGCTCGCAAGGATCATCTTCGGACGGATTAACAGAATCTCGCCATCTAACACGAAAACTCGACAATTATAACGGACGTTTTTGTGCATGACCGGCATACCGATGTCGCACAAAATACCGTCCGTATGACCGCCTTTGAGAATACACGCCAGCGATTCCCAACTGTGATACAACGTGTCAAGCTCCAGAAAGTGGTCTTCACAAGAGTAACCACTAATCTCCAGCTCGGGTCCCAACCGATACCGCGCCCCACGCCCCTTCGCAACCTCAATAGATTTGATGATACGCGCCGTGTTCCCCTCAAAATCGAGACTCCACTGGTTCAAATTGCACGTCGCAAGGATTGATTTCATATTTTCGCTTTTAAGAGATGATTCTTAGTTTTTAAATTTCGACTTGTGTCGCTACATTTCCCTCTTTGGTTTCCCTGTAAGGGCGATATGTTTATAGATACTGTTAACTCACGTTTTCTGAGGTTTCTTACGAGCCGCTGGAAACAAAATATTGTTCAGGATTAACCTATACCCCGGTGAATGCTTATGTAAATCGAGGTTCGTCGGTATCGTTCCCTCACCCACAAGGTGCCGATAGTCTTCAGGATCGTGACCACCGAGAAACGTAAAGGTACCTTTCCCTAATTTGCCATGGATATATTTCGCATAGTTCGTACCCTCCACCTGCCCCAAAATCGTGATGGAACCCCGAATCTTGTCCATATTAAACGATGTCGTCTGACCGAGGTACCCGGGCACAACGCTGACGTGGTTTTGCGTGAGCATCGTTGGAATCGGATCATGTTTCGCAGCAAATTCAAACAACTTAAAATCTTCAACACCGCTCTGCGCATCTCTATCCGGGTTCGGATTATCTATATCGGAAAATTCGTATCGGTACGGACTCGTATGGAGGCTAAAGTTCACGAATGCCAGCGTACGCTCGAAGTCGAGCCGCGCTTCGGCATCTGCCGCAATCGGGGTGCCATCGAGTTCAGGAGCGACGATGTCAACGGCTCCGGCGCGGGTCGCCAACGCAATATCCAAGGTCTCCGGCGCGGAACACATCGCAAAGATAAACCCGCCGTTAACGATATAGTCAGCTATCATCTGGGCGGTCTGTCCTTTGTGCTGCGCAACCCTTTGAAACCCCGCCTCCGCAGCGGCTTCCTCAAACATCAACATCCGTTGTTGATACCAGACCTGCGTCGAAAAAGAGGCATGAAACTTACCGTGCTGACCGGTGAAGTCTTCGTGGTGCAGATGGAGCCAGTCATATTCGGCTGTCTCTAAGATACCGCTCTGCACCTCTTTATCCCATATCTCGTCATAAGGGATCTGGGCATAGTCGAGCGCTATTTTAACAGCATCGTCCCACGGATCGCGATACGCCGATGCCTCCGGCGGCGCATAGACAGCGATCTTCGGCGCCTTCTCCAACAGAATCTCGTCCATATTGCTACCTTCAAGCACGGAGGCCTTGATATCACGATACGCAGCGTCGCTCATCGGCTCAAAACTCACACCCATCAACGCAGCACGGACACGAACATCTTGAGAATCCGGCAAAACGAACGCACCCCCACGATAGTTCAACCACCAATAGCACCGATACTCACGCGGAACTTCCAATGCCCAGTACGTTAAACCGTACGCCTTCAGATGATTCGTCTGTTTCCCGTGCTCCATAGGGATTAAAAGCCACTGCGCCGTAGCGATATTTCCGATAAGCAAAAAGAAAAAGACCGCAAGAACGAAGTGACGAAAAGAGCACACACCGCAAAAGTGCCTGCCTTTCCATTCTTCCATTCTTCCATCCTTCCATTCTTCCATTCTTCCTTCCATCCTTCCATCCTTCCTTCCTTCCATCATTTTACGCCTCCATCCCCACTTACCACAGCTGGTTTATGTCCAAATACGACCTGATCGTTATACATCAGCGGTGTTTCGGAAGTCTCAGGACTTTGCGTGTCAATTTTCCAGAGTTGTCCGTTGTTTTCATACAGGATCCAGCGTCCATCAGGCGGTACCCAAACCGGATGTGTACCACCTCTTTGCGTTAACTGGCGTTCTCGCGGCACACCCGTATCTGAGTAGGTGATCATCCAAATCTGTGAGCGATTATCCACCGTACGTGTGAACGCTAATTGGTTCGGATTCGCAGGCGACCACGCCGGTTCCGCATCATCTGCAGATGATACAACAATCGGCTCTACACTCGTTGCCACCTGGTCAAAGGCATAAATGTTTCGTCTCATTATCCCCGCAGCTGATGGCGTTTCCGCGTCCGAGCTCTCGACCGTTCCGGCTGTGACATACGCCAGCATCGAACTATCGCTGTTCCACGCCGGTGTAAAACTCTGCAATGCCGTTGACGGGACAACGTGTTCCGAACCGCTCGAAATGTGCTGCATCACGACACGACTCCGATTCCCGTACGCCGAACGGACGTAGGCAATATACGCCGCATCCGGTGAAATTGAGACATCACGCGCCAATGTACGTCTATCAAGGAGGACTGCACCATCCGGTGCCTCAGGACCCAGAATCATAACATCCCCGTCTATATCTTGATAAACAAGCGTGCCGTTATTTGCGACCGTTGGCGTGTGTCCAACACCAAAGGGGAGACTGCTGCCATCGGGCGCCATCCCCCAAATGATATTGTCATAATCGAAATAGATGAATCCGGGCAATTTATCAAGAAGTGCCACACCGTTTTGTTCCGTCCCTGTACCTGTATCGAATCCAGCTCCTGACCCTTCACGGATGCCGTTATCAATTTCGGCGATGTTCTGTTTCGGCACGAATTGCTCCATATCTCCGAGTTCCCATCCCGCACCGTTCGCTTGCCAGAGATAACCGATCCCTTTACTCCAATATTTCCACTCTTCATTTACACGACCGTTGCGGGTGACGCTGAAGACATCTTCAGGTTCACCGAAACGTCTCTTAATCTCCCAACGTCCACCGTCATCAATCTCCGCCATGTTCCCATCTTCATCGATGTAGCTGGCAAGAATTTCGATATTAATATGAGATGTCGTCTCTCCAGGAAAAACGCTGATGGCCGCAGGCGTACCACGTGCCGGATACCGTGTACCGTAGATACCGACACCATCTGTTATCCCTGTTTTTCCATCTTCATTCGCATCCATAATCGCCATGACGTAGTAAATACCGGGCAGCACATTGACCTGATAACGACCGGCTTCGTCAACTGAAATCGGCATCGCAATCGGTTCAGTGAACTCTGCGGTATACGAAAGCGTTAAAATACCGTGTTGAATTTTATGACCATCCCAAGTGATACGCCCAGTAATGCTCCCCTGGTCTATGTGTGCTTCAATCCCCGGAGGCGTGGCGTGGAGGTGCCCGTTAGCATCGTAGCGGGCACTTAAAAGGAGTTCGATATTCAGATTTTCGCCAGCACTCAGCGTAACAGGTGTCGGGGGAGTCGTCGTTATGTCCAACGTTCCGTATCCACCTAAGCCGTCCCCTTCGCTATACCGACCATTTTTGTCCGCATCTAAGTTAACGAGGACATAGTATTCACCCGGCGGAAGTGCTATATTGAATGTACCATCCGGGGCGGTTTCACCACTCGCAATCGGGTTCACTAAAGCAGCATCGGCATATACCTCTACACGCGCCGACGTCCGTCCAGGCAGAGATACTTTGCCTGTTAATATACTCGAATTTTCTTCATTCATCCGGTTGGACTGCTGATACATAGCACCGATCGTTATGCCGATGTTTCCGGTGAACTTGTTAGGTGATACCAAGACAGGTTCCGGAAATTCACCACGCTTTCGCATGTTTTCGACACCATAGAACCCGAAACTATCGCCTGCATCCAACCTATTTGTCCCGTTGTTATCAACTATCGCCATAAAATAGTATTTACCCGGCGGCAAATTGAGCGTCCATGCACCAGACGCCGATACCGTCGTAATCCCAGCACGATATTTCCAAGATAAATCTGTATAGGCGAGAATCAAGGTTTTTTGATCCGTGGCAGCAGACGGTTTTGGCACGCCGTTGTCCCCTGCCAATGTGACCGTCCCCATACAACCAGATGTCGCCGTCCGCAAATCGGATTCAAACCGTTGGAGCGTACTCGGTCGATATTCGGATTCCGGGACGATATTAAACTTTCCACCCGCATCTGTCGCACGCGCTGTTATCGGAATCTCTATGTCCCGAACCGTTTCTCTGCTACCTATTTCAATAATCTGGTATTTTTGTGTTTTGTCATTCCACGCCGTGATCCCGAACACACCGAAACCGTCACCCACATTAAAATTCCCTGACTTATCGACATCAATAGAGGCGACGAGGTAATATCGACCCGGTTCAACACGGAGTGTAAATCTACCGTCCCCAACTTGTGGGATCCCGCTGATATACAACTCTCGCAGTCTCTCATCTCGGTAGACAGAGACATTCGCATGCGACAAGTCGTGACCGTCCCAAAGAATCCGTCCTGTTATTGTCGCTGTCAGTCGTCTTTCGTCCACATTCTCCTGCGCCGGAAGCTCTTGTCGGAATATCTCGCTTACAAGTCCAATACCGAGGACGAGAAATAGCAGCATCAACCGTTTCATGTTTGATTCCTTTGTCCGTATTTTGTCTGTATTGTTTTCGTTATTTAAGTACATACTATTATATGTACTAAAGTTTGGACAATTTTTGTAGAATAGGAGACCGTTAGCCTGTTCAATCTTTTGTAGAATAGGCTGTTAGCCTGTTCAATCTTTTGTGGAATAGGAAACTGTTAGCCTGTTCAGTCTTTTGTAGAATAGGAGACTGTTGGTTTCCTGTGGCACTATAGCGTAGAACTTTCGTTCGATTTTTCGATCATCAGAGATATTTCGTTATTTTTTTTGAAGTTCTGTGTTTTCCTGTAAAACTCATAGAAAAATCCCGAAACTTTTCAAAATTCAACCCAAATGGGATACGGATTGTCCAAACTATTGTATATGTAGTCGATTATATTGTTTGGGGACCACCGATGGGCCACAGCAAACGCTATACCCTATCGGGGACTGCTACGTCAACTCCGTGAGGACCGAAGCGTCCTTTCAAAGGTGCCAAACTAAATCCCATCGGTGACCCTTGCAATACCAAATGGCATCTACCTGTGGCAAGATAACCAGTCTTGCCGATGCCAATATTATAGTAACACAAACACCGAATAATTTGCAAGTAAAGAATTACTGCAAAATACGGATACGGCGCGAAAAACGGAACACAACTGATGATTCATAAAACATTTGACTTTCACGCCAAAGATATGATATAATATTTAAAATTTCTCTCGTCCAAGTCGTAACACACGTCCAAGTCGCAACACAATCCGGTTTCGGTCTGAAGATTCGGTCTGAAGATTCGGTCTGAAGAGAAGAGTGGACAATTCGTTCGGATCGAAATGCGAACCAAAGAGGAGCAATCGGTCATGAAAATGAAAATTTATTATATCTGTGCTGTTTTGCTGATGTTAAGCCTGTCAGTCCCCGCAGTGCTTGCACAAGACGCACAAGCAGAACATCTGATCGGCTGGTGGCTATTTGATAGTGGAAAAGACGAGATGGGCAACTGGGCAGATATAACCCTCCACGATGCCGAACTTAAAGGTGGGCAGTTAATCGTTGAAACGACAAAATGGGCACACGCCCTCGAATACACCGGACCCGAAATCGAAGAGAAGACATTGATGTCATGGATCAGTTTAGACAGCCTTGATATCAATCAGAACGGTTCCGCGATCACGCTTGATAAAGTCTCCATAGACCAGTTCAACGGTATCATCTATAGTGAACGGTTAGCAAATCGCTGGATGAACGGGAGCAGTCACTTCAGACGCACAGACGATTTTCCTGATGGCGTTGAAGAGAAGAAAGAGGGCGAAATGGTCTTCTTAGCTATCACATACGAGGATGATGGCGGAAACTATAAAGTCACAGGCTACCGGAATGGTGAAAGCCTCGGTAGTTATACAAAGGGCGTACTCAAAACCTGGCCAAAGGGCGATGCCGAGATACTTTGGGGCAAGCGGCACACAGGGGCAGGAATTAATGGACCCGGACACCTCAACGCACATATAGAAGAATCTCGAATTTACGGCGTGCCGTTGACGCAAAAAGAAATTCAGAGCCTCGAAATCGGAACGCTTTCTGTTGAACCGCAAGGTAAACTGACGACCCAATGGGCAAAACTTAAAGCGAAATAAGTCTTTAACTGGAGAGCGAGGCGACCGCGCCTCGCCTACTATTATTTCTACAGAATGTTACACTTTCTGAGTTTTTTGCACCACAGAAAATTATATAGTATAGCCTATAAACCCTTACAGGTATTGAGTTTCATACCGATAACCTGGGAACCCAATGTTACACAGGTGTAACATTTTAACTCGAAACTTTCATTATCCAAACACGCTTTTTCAGGCGTGCATAGGAGGATTTTAATGGCAGATGTAGGAAGTACTGCACCAGAATTCACCTTAACAGGTGCAGTCAACGAAGAAGATGTTGAAATTTCCTTGAGCGACTACGCGGGTAAAAATTTGGTCGTCCTTTTCTACCCACTCGATTTCTCGCCGGTCTGTTCCGAGCAGGTCCCGGATTTCAACGAACAATTAAGCGCGATTCAGGCGAAAGGTGCCGAAGTCATCGCTATCAGCCGCGACTCAGCCTTCGCACACAAGGCGTGGAGTAAAGACCTCGGCGGTGTGGATTTTCCACTCCTCGCTGATATGAACCTCGCAGTCTCTAAAGAATTCGGCATGGCACTCGAAGAAGTCGGGATTACTACACGCGGTGTATTTATCGTTGATAAAAGCGGAAAAATCGCCTTTAAACACGTCGAAGAAGCACCACCAGACAATACACTGAGTGCAGAGCAGGTCTTGGCTGAATTGGATAAACTGTAGGACATTAGCACCACGTAGCACCCTAAGTGGCAAGGCGGGCATCAGGCGAAATTTCCATCCCTAAATATGTTTCAAGCCGATGCCTGCTCCTTGTTTTAACTTTGCATTGACAACGTCGGATTCGGTACGTTATAATAATGTAACCTAAGTTGCTACCAACGAATTTTGATGTTTTGCTTCGGGTATTTCTGGGTATTGTAACACGGTTTTTTGGACACTTTGGAATTAGTAAGTGGTAGGTTAAGAGGTTTATTATACCGGTACACAATCTCTTAACTTATAACTTATAACTTACCACCGTTAATATAAACGCGGGTGTAGCTCAGCGGTAGAGCGTCAGCTTCCCAAGCTGAGGGTCACGGGTTCAATTCCCGTCACCCGCTTGTCAACAGCCCACTTGTCAACAGCCCACTTGTTAACAGACTAACAAGCGTGTGAACTGAGGAACAAAATGGCACGAAACCAACGGCTAACAAAAGAAGAAATCCAAGAAGATAAATTTATTGAAGTGGTGATGCAAACCTACGCATTTTTGAAGGATAATCTCCGAACGATTATCATCATCAGCGGCGTAGTCCTTGTCGCCGTCGCAGGTTATGCAGCGTATTACCAGAATCAGGAGACGCGCCGAACCAATGCCTCCCTCGCACTCCGCCAAGCGACCGAGGCATATCAGACCGCAGAAAATAGCCTCTTTGATGCTGAAAAATTGGCGGAAAGTGAAGAACTCCTTAAAACAGCACAGACCCAACTTAAAGCGGTCTTTGAGAAGTACCCAAATACAACTTTCGCAGACAAAGCACGATATCAGTACGCGAGTACCTTCTATTATCAAGGGAACTATGCGGAAGCACGCGCACAATTTAAACAGATCATCGAGAATCATCAACCCGAAAGTCAGATGGAAAGTTTGTACGCACAGAAAGCTATCGGCAACACTTATGAACAAGAAGCGGATTATGAAAATGCCATAGAAGCATATCAAGCGAAATCTTTCCACGCCACGCCCGAACTCTCACCAGAAATCCGAAAGTTCGTGCTAACTGAAGCCAAATCTACTCAAGCATTGGTTTATGAAAAATCTGGTAATACCGTTGCCGCCCGCGACACATATAAAGAGATCATAGACGAATTCCGAAGCGCTCTTGAAGCAGGGCTCGAACGGAAAAGCCTTGAACGCCTTGAAGAGGCAAAAGAGGTTATCGCCGCTATTGATGATCCTATAGATGTCTCAAATGCAAAAAAACTCGAAGATGAACAGAAATATTTTCAAGCCTACAGTGCTTATACCGATGCAATTCGGGGATATAAAGTCAATAAAGATATTCACGGCGGACTCTCTTCGGAACTCCGTAAACAGATCGGCAACTTTGAAAAAGATGCGACGCTCATCATAAACAACGTCCGAAGTGCTCGACGCGCCGATGCTGAAGGCAGAGAAAGCTCCGCACTCTACAACTACAATGTGGTCGTTGAATTTGAAACTTTAGGACTCAGCCGCCGACTCTATGAGAACGCACTGTTCCACTATAAAAGGCTTCAGCCAGAACAATAAACCCAGAACAATAAACATTGAAAGGAGTTGTGATGATACCTAAACGTAATATTAAATTTTTTCATACCGCAAAAGGCAAAACGACCCTTGTTTGCACACTCATGATCTTAGCAGCCTTTTTACTGACCGGAATCAGTGAAGCCGTACCGACTGGGCACCTCGCCTATGCAGTCAACGGGTTCGACGATAATTTGGGACGTTTTGACTGGAACCTCTACACAAGTGCTATTAAGGGTACAAATGAATTAAAGGCAACCCCTCTCAACCACAAAGGTATGTACCCCGCATGGGGGCCAGAAGGCGAATTGCTCTATTTCATACAGTGGCATGGCGGAAAATCCGATATCTATTCCATCAACCCGGAGAGTCCGAAAAATAAAACACGCGTCACATCCATATCGGGCACATATCGCTTTCTCGCAGTTTCTCCAAACGGGAGGCAACTCGCATTCAACGGTTGGACTGAAGATCAACTGCCACAAGACAATCAGATCTGGATTTTAGACGTCGAAAGTGGTGAAATGGAAACCGTGACACAAATCCCACATTTCGGATGGCCCTATTCGTTCTGGGGAATTACATGGTCACCCAGTGGAAAGCAACTCGCTTTTTCACTCGCCAGACCCGGATGGTTGGAACACCTCTACATTTTAGATGTTGAAACCTTGGAGATAGAAATCTTAACAGAACTCAATAAAGATTTTTACCCCGTATGGTCACCCGATGGACAGCGCATCCTATTCATGAGGTGGAATAGAGAATTTGATACCTTCTGCACAATTGATATTGAAACACGCATCATTGATCCACTCTTTGATGTTGATAAAGCTACCGGCTATTGGGGCGATTGGTCACCTGAAGGAGATTATATAATCTATTCCCGATGGGGCACCGTCTATCTATACGAATTCGAGAGCGGCGAAACCGAGGAACTCGTCGAAATTGATGGAAGCGTATTCGTCATCGCATGGCTACGCGACGGCGAAATATTACCTGTTGAACCGCGGAAAAAATTAGTCACAACATGGGGTGATATAAAGCAAAATACGGATCAACCGTAGCACCGCACGCTATCGGTTCGGTCGCAGTTCTAAGAAACGCTACGCACATCTAAAGAGGCAAACCCGTGTTACCGAGTGTTGAAAACGCCTTAGAATACGATAAAATTAAAGCACTTTTGAAAAAGTATACCGCTTCTCAACTCGGGACTGCACGGGTCGATAGCCTTACACCATCGACTGACCTTGAGCAGGTGCATTACCTGCAAGTGCTATGCAGTGAAGCCAAAGTCTTTCAGCAACTCTACGGTGGAATTCCGTTAGACGGAATCACGGACATCCGAGCATCGCTAAGTCGGGCTGACAAAACCGGCTCAATCTTAGATGCCGAGGAACTCCTTGATGTCCGAAAAGTCGCACAGATCCCCGGAAACATTCACCGGCTGTTTGAAAAACGCGATAGAGAAGATTTCCCGAATCTCTTTGCCATTGTGGACACGCTACCTGTGTTTCCTGAGCTGGTTGAGGCAATCGACTATTGTATTAACCCCGAGGGCGTTCTACTTGACCGAGCGAGTCCGGAGTTGCGAGCCGTCCGTCGTAAATTGGCAAGGCTCCGAGAAAATATACAACGGAAACTTGAAGCTACATTGCGCGCACCGGAATACCAGAAAGCGATTCAAGAACCTGTCATCACCTCGCGAAACAATCGGTACGTTATTCCAATCAAACAGGAGGCACGAGCATCTTTCAAAGGGATAGTTCAAGGGCAATCCACGAGCGGGGCAACCTTTTTTGTTGAACCTTTGGGCATCGTCCAAATGAACAACGATCTGCACGAAGCCGCAGAAGCTGAACAACGCGAAATTCGACGCATCCTACTTGACCTCACAGATTGCGTCCGAGAGTGTCTATACGAACTCGGTGTATCAATTGACATATTAGCAGATCTCGATTTCTTAAACGCAAAAGCACGGTTCAGCCTGAACTTGAATGCCGTTGAACCGAAATTAAACACACGCGGCATCGTTAAACTTATTCAGGCGCGGCATCCAGTATTGGAATCCCATCTGCAAAACGTTCATAAAACTGACACTGACTCCGAACAAAACGCAATGCTCCCAGAACGTGTCGTCCCAACGAACGTTCATATTGGAAAAACATTTAAAACACTGGTCATCACAGGACCGAATACAGGAGGTAAAACAGTCGTCCTTAAAACAGTCGGGTTGTCCGTGCTGATGGCGCAATCCGGTTTACATATCCCCGCAGAACACGGCAGCGAAGTCGCTATCTTCGACCACGTATTCGCTGACATCGGCGATGATCAAGGGATTGAACAGAGCCTAAGCACCTTCTCCTCTCATATTACTAAGATCGCAAGGATGCTCGAAACCGTGGAGACTACCGGCTATTCGCTGGTACTCTTAGATGAGATCGGGGCAGGGACAGACCCCACCGAAGGAACCGCACTCGGTATGGCAATCCTCGATTGGCTCGGTGAGAGAAATGTCAATACAATCGTTACGACGCACTACGGGGCACTGAAAGCCTACGCACATACGCAGCGAACTATGGAGAACGCCTCAATGGAATTTGACGCCACAACGCTGCGACCGACATACCGACTACAGATAGGGATACCAGGGAGTAGTAACGCCATAAACATCGCAGCGCAGTTAGGAATTCCAACCGAGATACTTGATGAAGCGCAGAACTTTATGGGCAAGAACATCGTCGCCGTCGAAGACCTCCTGATCGAACTACAAGACAAAAGAGATAAAATAGAAGCGGAGGAACGCCACCTACAAGATAAATTAAGCGACGCTGATGCCAAATACGAGAAATATACCAGACTCCTTCAGACGCTCGAAACTGATCGCGAGACACTGAAACAGCAGGCAGAAAATGAGGCACATCAAATCGTTGTTGAAGCACGCCGCACAGTTGAAAACCTCATCGCTGAGATACGTCGGGAACAAGCCTCTAAAGAGAGTGTCAAAAAAGCACTCGCAAAAACAGAGACTGCAAAAAAACAGACGCAACAGGAACAACAACCCGAAAAACAACTAAAGAAACCGAAGGTTAAAGTTAACGCCGGCGATAAGGTGCGAATCAAACGACTCAACAAATTCGTGGAAGTCATCTCCGTTAAACCGCGCGGGAAAAAACCTATCCAAATACTGATGGGGACGATGCGAATGCACGTCGATTACCACGAAATTGACTCGGTTCACCCGAAACAGAAGAACGCGAATCTCTCGACTTCTGTCCTTGATATTCAGTATAGTAAAGCCAACACAGTTTCCGGTGAACTTGATATACATGGAATGCGGGCAGCAGAGGCAGCAGACGAAGTAAGGAAGTACCTCGATAACGCCGTCCTTGCCGGACTACCGTCGGTTCGTATCCTGCACGGCAGAGGAACCGGGGCATTGCGTCAAATCGTACATGAAGCGTTGCAAGAGTATCCTTATATCGCTAACTATCAATATGCACCGTTTAACGAAGGCGGTGAAGGCGTAACCGTCGCCACCTTCAAAGAATAACACGTTCTGATGGTAGGAGCGAGTTTTACTCGCGATTGGTAGGAGCGAGTTTTACTCGCGATTGGTAGGAGCTCGGGCTTGGTAGGAGCGAGTTTTACTCGCGATCTTTGATATAAATCGTAAATGCTAAATATAATTTCGGAATCGGTATAACCTAAAATCAATCGAAGGAGTGCATCCACCGTGAACCGTGCTTCTACAAAAAACTTCGTTCCACAGGAAACGATTGACGAAATTCGGAGTCGCAGCGATATCGTTGAAGTCATCTCCGAATGTGGCGTCTCACTGCGCGCTGCAGGACGCGATTTCAAAGCACTCTGTCCCTTTCACACGGAGAAAACACCCTCGTTTTCTGTCTCGGTACAGAAACAGATTTTCTACTGTTTCGGATGCCAAACCGGCGGGAATGTTATCTCATTCCTACAGAAACATGAGGGGAAGTCATTTATAGAGGCAATAGAGTGGTTAGCAGACAGATTGAATATTGAACTCCCGAATCAGGACCCCCGAGCGATAGCAAACCGAAAACGCTATGCAACCTTAGAAGACCTCAACCGTTTCGCTGTCGAGTATTATCACCATCAACTGCTTAATGACCGAGCAGGTGTCCCTGCGAAGCAGTACCTCAATAAACGCGGGGTCCAACCATCAACCGTCCGAGCGTTTCAACTCGGATTCGCCAAGTCCGGACGACGCGAACTCGTCAAAGCGGCAACGGACAAAGGCTTTACCATTCAACAACTCGTTGATGTCGGGCTCATTAAAGACGATGATCATGGACCCCAAGATCGATTTTGGAACAGAATACTTTTTCCGATTCACAACGCACGCGGCGCACCCGTCGGGTTCGGCGGACGAGCACTCTCGGAAGAGCATCAACCGAAATACTTAAACTCACCGGCAACAGTACTCTACGATAAAAGTAATATCCTTTACAACCTCCATAAAGCGCGCCAAGCCATCTATAAAGAGCAGCGTCTCCTTCTTGTCGAAGGGTATATGGATGTTATAATGCTCTGTCAGTCCGGAATCAACAACGTCGTCGCATCGTCCGGAACTTCCTTAAGTGAAGATCACGCACGTCTCTTAAAACGGTTTGTCCCGGAAGTCGTTATCGTCTACGACGGTGACGCATCCGGGTTTCAAGCCGCACAGCGAGGGCTACTCCGTCTACTCGCTGAAGGGCTACGCGTACGCATCGCACGACTACCAACAGGTGAAGACCCAGACTCATTTACACGACAACACGGTGTTGAAGCGTTCACACAACTTATAAACAAAGCCATAAATCTTATCGAATTTCAGATTCAAGCCGCTATTCAAAGCCGCGACATTCATCGTATTGATGTCAAGACGCAAATCGTTACAGAGTTGACCGAAACGCTCATCAACGTCGAGAACCGGGTCGAATTAAGCGAATACGTCAAATATGCCGTAAGGGAACTCCGAATAGATGAAAGTATACTGTGGCAGGAATTGCAAGACGCAGGGCTAAAAAACGAAACTTCGGCACCGCAGCGCACAAGGCAAGCCAAAGGCGCACCCCAGAAATTATCCGCCCGCTCCCAAATTGAGCATCAACTTATTGAAGCATTACTTCAAAATCCAGCGTTAATTCCGTACGTCAAATCTCAATTTGACTGCCAAGATTTTACGGAACCGCGCTACACAAGGATAGCACAACTGCTCTGGGAAGCGGATACAGACGGCGCACCTGTAGATATCCAAACGTTCATCAACAACTGTTCTGATGAAAGTCTAAGTGCCTTCGTTTCGGGCGTCTTGCTACGGAAAACACCGCCACCAAATCTACAAGCAAGGGTAGATGGATGCCTCAAGAAATTGCGCAATTTCCTTATGCGCGACCTTGAGCACCGCGTCCGATCAAGCGCACTCGCTGAAGGCGCAGATGAGATCGAAACCCTTCAACAGTTGGTCAAACTTTCAAACGAGAGGCGCGCCTTAAGCAATCGCGACGCTCAGGACGCACCGAGCCGAAATATTAATGATGGAAGGAGCTGATGATGAATTTTAAGCGACATCACACCCTGGATTACCTTGATACCGAGGTAAACGACGATTTCGAATATGACGATGAAATCGCTGAAATCGCCGCTGATAACGGAGGCTACACCGACGATTCAGTAAAAGTCTATATGCGTGAGATGGGGAAATTTCGACTCATCGATAAAGCACAAGAGGTCGAACTCGCAAAACGGATCGAGGCAGGACACCACACCGTCCATGAGGCTACCTTCAGCACAGTACTCGCAATTACCGAAATTCGGAAACTCCTGTACAAAATTGTCACCGCTAAAAAACGGGCTTCCGATATTATTGATATGCACGTTTCCAGCACCTCAACCCAGAATAAAGAGAAGAAATTAAGAGATCAGGTACTGAAGGCACTCAACGTACTTGAAACCGTTGAGGTCGAACCAGCCGCCCCTGGAAACGCCAAAAAAGCGAAGGACATATCGAAGAACCGGAAGAATCTCGTTAAAACGCTTCAGGCGTTGAAGATTGATCGCGAAGAAATTGGTAAAATCTCTGACCTTGTTAAGCAAGCAGAGTATCAGATCAGCACATGGGAAAACGAGATTCAGAAACTCCAGAAGAAGCATAAAATCCCTGATGAATGGCTCAATGGCGGTAGCGATGCTGAACGGAAATTTAAAACCGACGCAATTAGAACGGCTTACATCGATATCGTCCGCTTGAAACGGAGTATCCGACAACTTATGAACGAAATCGGGACCCCGCGCGAACAACTCAAGCGACTCACACAACAAATCGATAAGGGAGAATCCGAAGCGCAAGACGCAAAAATGGCAATCGTTGAAGCCAATCTCCGACTCGTCGTGAGTATCGCTAAGAAGCACAGACACCGCGCATCAGGACTCGAATTCCTTGACCTCATTCAAGAAGGCAATATCGGGCTCATGCGAGCCGTTGATAAATTCGATTACCAGCGCGGCTATAAGTTTAGCACCTATGCCACATGGTGGATCCGACAGGGCATCACACGCGCAATCGCTGACCAAGGACGCACCATCCGGATCCCAGTCCACATGCATGAACGCATCAACAAAATCAGGCGCGTACAACGCTCACTCCTACAGGAATTAGGATGTGAACCCTCGGCTGAACAGATCGCTGAAGATCTCAATATCTCGACAAGTAAAGTCATGGAAGCTCTCGCTGTCGCACCAGAAACCGCATCCCTTGATACACCTATCGGTGAAGAAGACGAAAACCCACTCGGCGCTTTTGTTATGGATATTGATTCACCCTCCCCTGTCGAAGAAGCTGAATTGAATATCCTCAAAGAACAGATTCAAGATATCCTCGCCGAATTGAACGACCGAGAAAGAGATGTCATCTCCCTCCGGTTCGGGATTACCGACGGCTACCCCAGAACTCTTGAAGAAGTCGGTAAAATTTTCAATGTAACACGCGAACGAATCCGCCAAATCGAAGCCAAAGCACTCCGAAAATTACGGCATCCCAGACGCAGCCGTAAACTACGAGATTTCGTCCGCTAACAAAATATAGGACTTACGCGGGTTGCTCTTTTGTAGCATAGGCTGTTAGTCTCCTGTGGCACTATAACGCTGTGTTTACCGAAAAATCTTACCTAACAGAACCGACTGTCGTCAAAAGTGCGTAAGTCCTAAAATATTTACACACCCAATTTGCTATAAAAATTTGATTTTAAACGCGGAATATAGTATAATTCTTATACTGAAAAAATCAAGGGCCCATAGCTCAGTGGTCAGAGCCACCGGCTCATAACCGGTTGGTCCTAGGTTCGAGTCCTAGTGGGCCCATATCCCCACGTGGGGCGTTAGCTCAGGGGTACGAGCGCTACCTTCACACGGTAGAAGTCACTGGTTCAAATCCAGTACGCCCCATCGTTTGTCGAATCGAGGAGAAGCAGATGGGAAGTTGGGAAACCCCGAATTTCGTAGAAGCAGCCGGGAAAGCAATCGACGCTGACATCCATAACGAAGTCCCAACCTTGCAGACACTCTACCCCTACATGTCTGATTTCTGGTGCGACTATTGTCAAAACTCCGGATTTAGGGGACCCGATGCAAACGATTACCCCCGCAACGCACCACTAACGACACACCCTGACGCACCCTCGCCATCCGATATTGACCTCGAACATGTCCAACAGCGGCTACTCGATGGGTGGAATCTTGAATACGGTATCCTCAATTGTGGCTACCGTGTACAAAGCATTCATAACCCCGACCTCGCCGCAGCCATCGCACACGCAATAAATGACTGGCAGATAGAACACTGGCTCGATCCAGAGCCGCGACTTCGCGCGTCGCTTGTCATCCCAAGCCAAATCCCTGAACTCGCCGCAAAGGAAATTGAGCGTGTCGGTGAGCACCCAGGATTCGTCCAGGTAATACTGCCTGTCCGTTCGCGGATCCCTTATGGAAACCGACTCTACCACCCGATCTATGAGGCAGCAGTCCGTCATAATCTCGCTATAGGTATCCAGTACGGAGGAGCACCCGGAACCCAACCTTCACCAACAGGATGGCCATCAACATTTTTAGAGGAATATGCTGGGATGACACAGGTCTTCCAAGCACAAGTGATTAGCCTCGTCGCTGAAGGCGTTTTCAACCAGTTCCCAGAACTCCGTGTCGTCCTCATTGAGAGCGGATTCACATGGCTCCCCGCAATGATGTGGCGGATTGACAAAGAGTGGCGCGGACTCCGAAACAATACACCCTGGGTCAAACGTCCACCCTCGGCGTACATGCAAGAACATATCCGGTTTACTTTACAACCGATCGACGCACCACCAACACCGGAGAAACTGCTTCAGATCATCGGTCAATTGGAGTCCGATGAAATGTTGATGTTTTCAACCGATTATCCACATTGGCAGTTCAATACACCAAACGAGGCGCTGCCATCAGAATTGCCGAATTCGCTCGCCCGTAAAATTTTGCACGAGAACGCAAGGAACTTCTATCAACGCTTTTAGCAGTTATCAGTTTGTTTTTTATGAAGTTTACTAAAATTAGGACTTACGCGGGTTGCTCTTTTGTAGCATAGGCTGTTGGTCTCCTGTGGCACTATAATCTTTATCAGTTTGTTTTTTATGAAGTTTACTAAAAATTAGGTCTTACACGGGTTGCTCTTTTGTAGCATAGGCTGTTAGTCTCCTGTGGCACTATAACCTACAAAAAAATCTTTTCAAAGGCGTTAACTAACAACTTATAACTTATAACCTCTTAACTGATAACCCTTGGAAACAAACGCCATGAAAAATACAACAACGAAACGTTTGAAATATCCAGTGATTGATTGCGATATCCATAACTCTGTGCCACCCGGCGGATTGTCTCCCTACCTATCCCAACGGTGGCAAGATCACCACAAAACATTCGGTCTCCGCGGTCAAATCGGTGGATACTATCCGCGGGCACTCCTAAACGCTGCACGCCACGACGCATGGCCACCCTCAGGACTCTCACCGGGCGCCGATTTAGGGTTCATGCAGGAGCAACTCCTCGATGCATGGGAGATTCAATACGGGGTGCTTAATCCGTTGATACCTGTCGGCGAGCAGCTGAACCTCGAATACAGTGCCGCACTCGCAAGCGCTGTCAACGATTGGCAAGCCAACGATTGGGTGGAACTGGAACCACGTCTACGTGCCTCTATCGTCCTCCCTTATGAGAACGGAGACCTCGCCGCTGCGGAAATCCATCGATGCGGTCCAAATCCAGCATTCGTTCAAATCTTGCTCCTCGCCCGGACGCGAGAACCGCTCGGAAACCGAAAATACTGGAAAATCTACGAAGCAGCCGTTGAATACGATTTACCTATCGGTATCCACTTCGGCGGCAATCAAGGTCCCATCACAGGAGCAGGCTGGCCCTCCTATTACATAGAAGACCACGGCGGTATGCCGCAAGCCTTCCACACCCAAGTTATTAGTTATGTCTGCGAAGGGGTCTTTGACCGATTCCCGACACTCAAGGTTGTACTCATTGAAGGCGGATTCGCATGGCTACCACCACTGATATGGCGACTCGATGCCACATGGGAAAAACTTCGGTGTGAAGTCCCGAACCTCAAACGCAAACCCTCGGAATACATCCGCGACCACTTCTATCTCAGCACACAACCGATGGAAGAGCCACCAAAACGAGAATATTTCGAGCAGCTCTTGGAGCAGATGGACATGAACGACAAACTCATGTTCGCCACAGATTACCCGCACTGGGATTTTGATGCCCCAGACCGCGCACTACCAAGTTTCCTGAAACCGGAACTGCGGCAGAAAATCCTATCAGAAAACGCCCGAAACCTCTACGCCTTTGAAAAATTGACTTCCTCGTAGGTTGGGTTGAGCACAGCGAAACCCAACATAAATAAATGACAACCGAAAACTAAGTACTGAAAGATTTTTTCGCAGAAAAAATCGTACCAACAACCAACAACCAACAACCATAAATGCCTAAATACATCGTAGCAACACCAGACGAAATACCCCCCGGTGAACGTAAGGTCGTCGAAATCGGCGGACGCTCCATCGGTATCTTTAACATTGACGGTGAATTCTTCGCCATCCGTAACAGCTGCCCACACCAAGGCGGCCCGTTGTGCAAAGGCATCGTCACCGGTTTCTTAGAGTCGCCAACGCCAGGCACCTATTACTACACCCGCAAAGGCGAGATCCTCCGATGCCCCTGGCACAGCTGGGAATTCGACATCAAAACCGGACAATCTTGGTGGAACCCGACACAACGCCGTGTCAGAAAATACGAAGTCCAAGTCGAAAGCGGCGAAGACATCGACGCATCCAACGCCGAACGCGAAAAAGGACCCTACGTCGCTGACACCTTCCCAGTCACCGTCGAACAGCAGTACGTCGTCATCGAAATTGATTAAGGTAGGAGCGAGTGTTTTTGCTTGGGGTATTTGCTTGGGTATTTCTGCGTATTGATAGGGTGTTTCTGCGTATTTCTGCGTATTTCTTGTCGCTCGCGATCTTCCATCTCTCCTTCCAATCCTCCACCCTTCCACCCTTCCCAATCTTCCAATCTTCCCCCTTCCAATCTTCCACCCTTCCATCCTTAATCTTCCGCTTCTCCACCGATTAACTTCTCCTGATCCCCCGGCGAATAAAAATACGACCCCGGCTTCCAATCCCCGATATCCCCAAGCAATCGCCGTTGCCGCGGCGTACAACGTTCCATAAGTTCAGACGTCGCCTTTTCATAGTCAAACGGACGAAAACACTGATGACTATAACAGTAAATTAAAGTCTTCCGCGGCTGTTCGGAACGATTCGCAACAACACCGTGCCACAACGCATGCGGAAAAACCGCAGCATCACCCGCCTTCACGCGCAGCTGCACCGCTTCAGGGATATAAGGACCGTCTTTGACACCAGTCTCTGGAAAAGTCCGATTATGGCTCCCCGGCACAATCGTGAAATTACCACTGTCCGGACGCTCAAGATCCGTCAAGAAATAGTGGATTTTCACTTGCAGCGGTGAACTCGATCTGCTGACCCGAATCGTCCGCATCGCCTGCCCACCGTCCGTATGCAGATACCCTTGATCCTTCGGGTTCGGTGGACGGACAATCACCTCAGACATACTCAATTGGATGAAATCTCCCATCAGTTCACGCACAATCGGAAACGTCACCGGATGATCCATCAGATCAACGAAAATATCGTTATCCTCCATCACATTCCGTTTATCGAAAACAGAATCCGCAGTAACATTCTCACCTTTCCGAAATTCCGCATCCATTTCATCAACTGTTACCAACAGTGCCTGCACCTCATCAGCGGAGAGCACCCCTTTCAGAACGAGATACCCATCCTTTTTCCACTGTTTACGCTGTTCTGTCGTCAAAATTCCCATTTTAAAATAACCTCTATAAATGTAACTATTTTGACGCTCTTGTAGAGCGGTCTATAACCCTGATACCATCATTCTCTCCCTTCACTTCCAACCCTAAATGTTCACCTTCTATATTTTTTACAGGTCTACCCTAACCCCTCTCTTTTGGAGTGTAGGAATATGTGTGTGAACGGCAGCTGCGTCCAAAGGGTTGCGTTGCAACCCAACGATGTCACCTTCGCCCAAGCCCGTATTCTCCGCTAAAGGTGAGACATCGGCAATATAGTTGTCGGCCAGACCCAGTCTTGCTAACTGTGTCATATTTTTCAGAGACGAGACATCAGATATATAGTTATTGGACAGAAACAGTTCTGTTAATTGTGTCAGATTTTCGAGCGGTGAGACATCAGATATATGGTTATTAAGTAGCGGCAGCTGTGTCAGTTGTGTCAGATTTTTCAGAGGCGAGACATCAGATATCCAGTTGTCGGACAGACGCAGCACTGTCAGCCGTGTCAGATTTCCGAGGGGTGAGACATCCGAGATCTGATTGTCGGAGAGACCCAGTCCTGTCAGCCGTGTCAAATTTTTCAGAGATGAGACATCCGCGATACGGTTATCATCCAGCAACAGCCATGTTAGCTGCATCAGATTTTTCAGGGGTGAAACATCAGATATCTGATTATCGAGCAGATACAGCCATGTTAGCCGTGTCAGGTTTTTCAGCGGTGAAATATCGGCGATCTGATTGTCAAACAGATACAGTTCTGTTAGCTGTGTCAGATTTTTCAGGGGTGAAACATCCGAGATCAGATTGTCATCCAAACCCAGTACTGTCAGTTGTGTCAGATTTCCGAGGGGTGAAACATCGACTATCTGGTTGCCGGACAGACGCAGTTCTGTTAGCTGCGTCAGATTTTTCAGGGGTGAAACATCAGATATATGGTTACCCCCCAGATGCAGCCATGTTAGCCGTGTCAGATTTTTCAGCGGTGAGACATCGGTTATATGGTTATCATCCATCAGTCGTGTCAGATTTTTGACGGGTGAAGCATCAACTTCGGTTATCCAATTGCTGGACAGATTCAGTTCTGCCAGGTTCACTGCATATTCTAAACCTGTAATATCTACAATTTGACGGTCCTGAGCTATAAGTATTCTCAGGTTCTGCAACACTTCCATCGTTAGTGGGACATCTGTCGTCAAACCGAGTTCCTCACGCACCGCAGCCGCTAAATTCGGATCCGGTATCAAGTCAACTGCTACAGGCGGTTTAACGACTTGCTGCGCCCTATCGCAACCGAAGATACACACACAACACAATAAAATCACAAGCAAGCATATTTCACAATTTCTCATTGGAGTTCCTTTTTATTTTTATAGTATATCGGACTTACGCCTGTTTCTCTTTATGTACCATAGGCTGTTAGCCTGTGGGTTCTTTTGTACCATAGGAAACCGTTTGTCTCCTGTGCCCTGAGAACGCCTCTGTTTTTTCAGAGTTTACTCGCTAACGGAGCATCATACCGTCAAAAGTGCGTCCGTCCTGGTATATTGTGGCAACTTGCGTTATTGTATTACCCTAACCCCTCTCTTTTGGAGTGTAGGAATATGTGTGCGAATGGCAGCCTCGTCCAAAGGGTTACCTTCCAAACTGAGGAAATCACTGTCGCCCAAGCCACTATTCGCCGCGAGGGGGGCGATGTCCGATATCTGATTCTCGGACAGGTACAGAGTTCTCAGATTCGTAAGATTTTCCAGTGGTGAAATATCCGATACCTCGTTTTCGCTCAGCGATAGCTCTGCCAAATTTGTGAGATTTGCCAACGATGAAATATCGGACACCTCGTTCCCACTTAGGTACAGATTTGTAAGATTCGTAAGATTTTCCAGTGGTGAAATATCGGACACCTCGTTCCCTGTCAGATGCAGTTCTCGTAGATTCGTGAGTTCTGCCAGGAGTGTGATATCTGATAACTCGCTATTGCCTAGCCACAGTTGTCTTAGGTTCGTGAAATTGGTCAACAGTGAAATATCGGATAACTGATTTCCACCCAGCCCCAGTCCTCGTAGATTCGTGAGATTTGCCAGCGGTGAAATATCCGATAACTCGTTATTGCCGAGCCACAGTTCTACCAAGTTTGTGAGATTTGCCAACGATGAAATATCCGATAACCCGTTATTGGACAGGTATAACTCTTTCAGATTTGTGAGATTCGCCAGTGGTGAAACATCAGATATTTGGTTCCCGCCTAACCACAGTTCTGTCAAGTTTGTAAGATTTTTCAGTGGTGAAACATCAGATATCTGGTTCCCGACCAAAGGCAGTCTTGTCAGATTCACGGCGTATTCCAAACCCGTGAGATCTACAATTTGACGGTCCTGAGCTATAAGTGTTCTCAGGTTCTGCAACACCTCCGCAGTCAGTAGGTCATCTGTCGTCAAACCGAGCTCCTCACGCACCGCAGCCGCTAAATTCGGATCCGGTATCAAGTCAACTGCTACAGGCGGTTTAATGACTTTCCGCGCCCTCTCACAACCGAATATACACACACAACACAATAAAATCACAAGCAAGCGTATTTCACAATTTTTCATTGGAGTTCCTCTTTATTTTTATAGTATATTAGGACTTACACAGGTTGCTCTTTTGTACCATAGGCTTGTTAGCCTGTGGGTTCTTTTGTACCATAGGAAACCGTTTGTCTCCTGTGCCCTGAGAACGCCTCTATTTTTTCAGATTTTACCCGCTAACGGAGCATCATATCATCAAAAGTGCGTCCGTCCTGGTATATTTTGGCAACTTGCGTTATTGTATTACCCTAACCCCCCTCTTTCGCAGTGCCGGAATATGTGTGCGAATGGCAGCCTCATCCAAAGGGTTGCCTTGTAAAATGAGGAGGTCACTATCGCCCAAGCCTCTATTCGCTGCGAGGGGGGCGATATCCGATATCTGGTTCTCGGACAGGTACAGATATCTCAGATTCGTAAGATTTTCGAGTGGTGAAATATCAGATAACTCGTTCCCACTCAGGTACAGATTTATCAGATTCGTGAGTTCTGCAAGGGGTGTGATGTCTGATAACTCGTTATTGACCAGCAACAATTCTCTTAGGTTTGTGAGATTTTCGAGTGGTGAAATATCGGATATCTGGTTCCCGATAAGATTCAGTCCTTGTAGATTTGTGAGATTTTCGAGTGGTGAAATATCGGACACCTCGTTCCCAGTCAGATACAGTCCTTGTAGATTCGTGAGATTTTCGAGTGGTGAAATATCCGATAACTCGCTCCCTGTCAGACCCAGGTCTCGTAGATTCGTGAGTTCTGCAAGGAGTGTGATGTCTGATAACTCGCTAGTCGGCAGGTACAGATATCTCAGATTTGTGAGATTTTCGAGTGGTGAAATATCCGATAACTGGTTTAAACCCAGCCCCAGTCCTCGTAGATTTGTGAGATTTTCCAATGGTGAAATATCGGATAACTTGTTCTTGTCCAGCCACAGTTGTGCCAAGTTTGTGAGATTTTCGAGTGGTGAAATATCCGATAACTCGTTATCCGACAAGTACAACCCTGTCAGATGCATGAGACTTGCCAGCGGTAAAATATCGGATAACTCGTTCTTGTCCAAGTACAACTCTGTCAGATTCACGGCGTATTCTAAACCCGTGATATCTACAATCTTGCGGTCCTGAGCCTCAAGTGTTCTCAGATTCTGCAACACTTCCATCGTTAGTGGGACATCTGTCGTCAAACCGAGCTCCTCACGCACCGCAGCCGCTAAATTCGGATCCGGTATCAAGTCAACTGCTACAGGCGGTTTAACGACTTTCTGTACCCTATCACAACCGAATATACACACACAACACAATAAAATCACAAGCAAGTATATTTCACAATTTCTCATCGAGTTCCTTTTTATTTTTATAGTATATAGGACTTACGCGGGTTTCTCTTTTGTACCATAAGAGACTGTTGGTTTCCTGTAGGTTCTTTTGTACCATAGGCTGTTAGCCTGTGGGTTCTTTTGTACCATAGGAGATCGTTTGTCTCCTGTGCCCTGAGAACGCCTCTATTTTTTTAGAGTTTACCCGCCAACGGAGCATCATATCGTCAAAAAAGCGTCCGTCTTGGTGTATTTTGGAATTACCTACACACCTGTCCCTTACAAGAGCATCATTCGTAGTAGGGCAATTCATTGCCCGTCTTTTTGAAACGTATGCAAATAATTACGGGATCCACTATAATACCGTTCTAATTATGGCATTATCAGTTCTTAGCGGTCGAGTTCTATGCTCTCGAAACCGCGCATCCTACGCACACAACAAAAATGATAACAGATTCAACCCAAATTGCCAACCCAAAAATCAATGCCTCGTTCTCCAAAAACTTTACACACCCGATATAATTTGATTTTTTTCTTAAAATATTGTATAATTTGAAGTCAGACATAGGCTTAATTTTTTTAATTTGAATAATTTTAAAAATTGACTTATTATAATCCAAGTTACCGTTTATAAATCCATCGGATTTCCCATATTGTATTTTATCGAAAAGCAAATGGAGAGCCCCGGGGACCTAACGACTGTAGCAATTTATACGATCTGTGACGACCTTTTAATCCCAATCGGACATCGAAAACACTGACAATCAGAGATGTCGGATGCTGAATTCATGACTACAGCACTTGTTGCTGCAAGATATTTTGGTGGCAATCAGCAAACCCCCTGTGCCATCTTGAAGACGCTCGGATACCTCCCGAATATATTAGGACACTCATGATTCAATCGTCATCTCCATCAGATACCTCAACGCTTTCAAGTGGTTTTTGAATACCTTGCAGAAAGCACTTTTGTTTCACATCGCAACAAGTATAAAGCAGCTCTGTGGATAAAGGTAGCAGCTTGCGGTGTATTTTACCCCAAGTTGCTACCTAACAACCTCTACACGCTTGAATGTAGTTTTTCAAGCACTTTCGCACGCCGCTGGTGTGCCAAACTAAAAAAAGAACACAGACCTTTGAAAAATCAACGCGCTCATGACCGTGATTGCCCAAACTTTAGTCTCAAACATATTTCCGTATAATTACGACTTGTGTTAGTGGACTACATGTTTTCCTAAATTTCACACGTGTTGAGTTTTCCATATAAATTTGTCCGTAATTGCCTCAACACTTGTTGATTTTTGGGAAAAATTTAGTCTTTTTTTATTTTTTTGGCGGCAAATTATGACATTTTTTGCATTTTATGCACGAAAAGTACGTAAAAAAATGGTCTATATAAGAGAGCGTTGGATGAATGTTTAGATTTAAGCGTTCATCTGTGTGTTAAAGTTCTTGCTGTCGATGGCATCGTAAAACTTTAACTTCTGAAAATTATCTAAACTTTAGGAATTAATTGAGGGTGTTTCATAAATAATAGTTGCCAAAAGTCAGGATACTGGGTATCCTTTCATTTTATACCCTATAAATTGAAGGAGACACCCATGCAATATCCTGACATAAGTGAGTATATCACATTTTTGTTTTCAATGTTAGACGAGTTCTTAATATCCCAAGAAGACGTGTCAAAAAGAGGCAGACCCCAGACGTATCCGGATGCTTCACTCATCGTCTTTTACGCCGTTATGGCACTCAAAGGAATCCCCGCGATGCGTGCACAACACGATTACTTATTTCATCACCCACTCTACCTTCAAAGATGCCGGTTGCCTGCGTGTCCGTCTCACGTGACGCTCGGTCGGAGATATAAAGCGTTGACCCCTAAACTCCAAGCGTTCACCGAATATGTCGCAACCTCAAGTTTCGCCACTGAAGCCGGGTTTCTTCAAGAAATCGTTTATGAAGATAAAGGTTTCCTCTTCAAAGCTGCAGGTCCCGTCTGGCATCAGAAAGACCGCATCAACAACTATCTCCCGGAAGGCTTACGAGGCGTTGATGAAACCGCCACGTGGTCAAAGAGTGGATATCACGGATGGGTCTATGGATACGGACTCCATCTCACCTGCATCCGCAACGGATTCCCAGTGATGTTTCAGGTGCTACCCGCCAACGTCAACGAGCGGAAGGTCTTGGATACGAAAAAAGACCGACTCATTGAAAAACGCGTGCGGTGTATTGTTACGGATAACGGATATGTTGATAAGAAACGTCAAGTCGCTTTTGCTAAAGACGACGTGCTTTTGCTTACACCGAAGACGACTCTCGCAGAGGCAAACCCACTTTTAGGGACAGACCCGTTGTATACCGCAACAGAAGTTGCGACATGGCAGGCAGCACGAAAAGTTGCTATTGAACCCGTCTTTGATTTGCTCAGCAGACTCTTGTCAATCACAGGTGCACACAAACCTTTACCGATGAGAGGCTTGCCTTATGTTGCCACCTTTTTGGGGTTTGGCATCCTCGTGTTGCAACTCGCAATGTTAATGAATGTTCGCTGCGGATTACCTACGCGAAACATCACACACATCAAAACTGCCTTTCGATAGAATATTAATGATTTATGAAACACCCTCAGGAATTAATTGGCACGAGTCGTTTAGGTAGCAACTTGTGTTAGTATATCAACTTTGCTCAACTTCAATTCTTTTGACAAAAACTTTTGAATGTGTTAGATTGATCTCACATAATCTTATTACTTTGGATGGACAGAGCCCGATCAAGGAAAGCACGATGCATACAACTGAGTTAGAACTCGAAACCGTAACCCCGATGTTTCTGCGTGGTCATGACAATAGGACTCCCGAGCTACGTCCGCCCCCATTTAAAGCATTGTTCCGCTATTGGTGGAGAGCAACCCGGGCGATAACCAATTCAGATGACCTTCGTGAGAAAGAAGGAGAGATTTTTGGGAATACCGGTAAGAGATCATCGCTTCAGATTCGCATCCCAGGCTCAACACAATTAAAAATAGGTGACTATCAACCCCTCCCGCATCACACAGGAGGTTGGGGTTGTGCCAACTGTTCTAACGAAGATAAGCCATGCAGAAAAAACTATGAAAACAAGGCTTACCGCCCCGATGAACAGTTTCCAATCATCCTCACAGCCGACAATTTGACGTACTATAACCCAAGTTGCCACTTGTAAATCCATGGGATATCCTTTATAGTGTTTTTAACGCAAAAACAAAAGGAGAACCCCATGGACTTGACTATTGTAGCACTTTATACGATTTGTGACGATCTTTTAATCTCAATCGGGC
>JAJDTJ010000120.1 GCA_022827225.1 Candidatus Poribacteria bacterium
ACAATCAGTCTCATTGAACAACTTTTCCCCAAGTCGATTCATGCGGTGTCAGCAGCCGGTTTTGAGTTGAAAGTGCTTTTGTTTGTTATCGCAACGAGTATAAAGCAGCTATTTGGATAAAGGTAGCAACTTGGGTTAATAGTAGTAAATTCTGTTCGGGCAAGCAACATCCGATCCACTTAAACGCTACAGAATTTGACGCTATTGTATTATTGTCAAAGGAACGGGCTTTCCTCCCTTGTTAAAGACAGGGACCAGTCCGAAAATTGATGAAGAGAAGGTTAATTTACACTTTTACATTTATAACTGTTTTGCTTATCGAAACACTCTCTGGAATAGTGTTTGCCGCCGGTTTCCAGCAACACATGGTTCAGAAAGGTGAAACGTTGTCGGAAATCGCACAGAAGTACAAGGTACCGCTCAAATCGCTTATCCAAGCAAACAGTATTAAGTCAGCACACCGTATACAGACGGGAAAGACGCTGCGTATACCAAGAGAAGCCTTCGCTCTTAAGAAGACCGTTTATGAGGTTAAACGTGGTGATACCTTGATCGCTATAGCCAAACGCTATAACGTTGACTGGAAAGAGCTACAAAGACTCAACAGAATTTCTTCGCCTCGTAGTCTACAGATCGGCACAGAGATTCTGATCCACTCCGACGGGGGGCTCGGGTTCAGTAATCCGCTCCGGGTCCCGTTAGTCCTTACCTCGAAATATGGCTATCGACCGCATCCTGTCACAGGACGCTACCAACTCCATGAAGGGATAGACTTACGTGCCGCTGTCGGCACACGCGTTTACGCTTCAAAAGGTGGGAGAGTTATCTTCGCAGGACGGAAAGGCGGCTATGGAAAACTCGTCGGTATAGAACACGAAGACAACTTTACCACATGGTATGGACATTTGTCGCGCATCAGGGTAAAAGTCGGACAAATTGTAAGCCGAGGGAAAGTCATCGGCTTGTCCGGAAACACTGGAGTATCAACCGGGCCCCACTTACATTTTGAAATTAGGTACAAAGGCAGAAGTGAAAAACCAACGAAGTACATTACCATACCGTAAATGGTGCCTGCTACTCATAGCGACTGTTTTTCTTTTATTCGCGTATTTTCTCGGGCAAAAAAACACACTATCAGATCCGATCGACCTGAGACCAGAAGTCGGCACACGCGGAATCGGGTTAGGCGGCGCATTTATAGGCAGTGCAGACGACGCAACGAGTCCCCTCTGGAACCCAGCGGGGCTCGCCGCGCTCAAACGCGGGAACCTCATATACGACCTATCTCAAGGGGCGGTCTCATTCGCTTATCCTATCCAACCTATCGGCACATTCGGTGTCAATTTCCTTGACCTAAACGCCAGAGACCGGTTCCTCCTCAATCACGCCGCAAACCCGATCGGCAGCTTTGAAATCGGAAATAATCAGGCACTCTTCTCCTACGCCAGAAAACTCGGAACCCTGCAAATCGGGGGCAGCACAGGATTCAGCCGCGCCTCTTACTACGGAAGCCTCTGGGCACCAAACTACGATGTCGGCCTACTCACAGAAATTAACTCTCATCTCGCTATTGGCGTGCGACTACGCGATATTGCAGGCGTAACCATCCGACACGCAGATGGACACGTCTTACAAACCTTCAACCAGCAGGTCGCTATCGGGGCAGTCTTTGCACCCCATCCAATCATCCGATGGCACAACCGGTTCGACATCGCACCTGCACACTTCGGCACAAGCATAGAAATCGGAAACAAAACAATCGCCGCACACGTCGGCTCTACATTTACCCCTAATGATAAACTCCCATTCCAGTCATGGCGGGTCGGATTTTCACTCAACCAATTAGGAAAAGAATTCCACTACACCTACCTTAATCAGGAAAATCTCGAACACAGACACCTTATCTCAATAGGGATGTCTTTCAACGGAACACGAAATACCGAATATACTTCTCAAACTAACAAACAAAAACAAAAATCTAACGCCACAGTCTCAAGGACCGGAACAACATCAATACCTAAACCCGTGGTTATCACACAACAACCGGGGGCAAAAAATGAATCAAGCACACCAACATCGAAACCAGAAGTTAAGACACAGAAACCAGAAGTTGAGACACAGAAACCGGAAAAAACAGACACGGCGTATCTGAGCGTCCAAATCGCGGCTGAATACCATATCGACTTACCGCTTATGCTCGCCATTATTCACGCGGAATCTAACTTTAACCCGCTTGCTGTATCTAAGAATGGAGCCGCAGGATTGATGCAGGTCATGCCAGCTACCGCACGCGACCTCGGACTTAAAGTACCACAGTACGAAGATAAACGGAAACCGAAACTTAATCCGAATATAGATGAACGATTTAACCCACACAAAAACTTGCACGCTGGGCTCGCTTATTTCAAGATGCTTTTAGAGAAATATAAAGGTAACCTGACTTTGGCACTCGGTGCTTATAACATCGGACCCGGTAAGGTGAAAGTAGCTGGACCCCTTAACAGCAGAGGGAGAAATTATGCCAATAAAGTACTTAACCTTGTCCAATACTACCGGAACAATGAGAAACAGATGGAAAATGACCTTAAGCGGTTAGAAATATTACTAGACTGAGGAGAGGGTGCGCTTGTATAACGCAGCCGCCAGGGAGAGGAAGTAACATGGATAAAATTAGGGTGGCAATCGTTGGATGCGGTGGAATGGGACACCGCCACATGTATGGGTTAGCAGAACTCCATCGAGCAGGCTGGCAACGGTTTCAGCTCGTTGGGGCATGCGATCCTGTCCGCACGAACGCTGAATCACTTGCTACACAAGCTGAAGAACGTTTCGGTGAAAAACCTGCCGTTGTGGGAAACCTCGAAGAACTTGCCAAAGTCGGTGTGGATGCTGTTGATGTAACGACTACGCCACCGTATCATCATACTGTGGCGGTTGAAACGCTTGAACGTGGCTGGCATACCATGGTAGAAAAACCGATGGGGTTAACCGTTCGCGCGTGTAACCTCATCCGCCGTGCCGCTGACGCATCTGATGCTATCCTCAGCGTCGCTGAGAACTACCGCCGCGATCCTATCAATAGACTTGCCAAAGCACTACTTAACGCAGAAGTTATCGGCACACCACGCTTCCTCATGCATCACGCAATCGGTGGTGGAAACCGGATGCTTATCTCCGTCTGGCGACATCAGAAAGACCAGAGCGGCGTACTACTCGATGTCGGCGTTCACTATGCCGATATGATGGAGTACCTCCTCGGCGAAATCGATACCGTCTACGCCCAAACACGACTCCATGAACCCATCCGACATAATTCTGCTGCAGTGACCGGTCAATCTGGATCCAATCCTGCTGGTGTCTACACGAAATGGCAGCGTGAAATGCCCGCCGAATTTGAGGCAACCGCTGAGGATGCCGCTTACGCAACATTGACCTTCAAAAACGGCGCCGTCGCACAATACATCGAGGATCACGCAGCGTGGGGACAAGGCACATGGCTCCGACGAATTCACGGAGCCCGAGGCTCCATGACACTCCCCGGTGACCGAAGCGGCGGGAATATCACCCTCAATATTGACGGACAGGAAACAATCAACGACCAACGGATCCTGGACCTCGTTCCTGACTTCTGCTTAGACGCTGTCACAGCAGACCTTTTCGGCGGAGATCGACTCTGGAACTACAAGTTTACACAAGGGGACGCGAAGAATATCGCTATCGAATATGGCGAATTTGCTGAAGCCATCGCTGGAAACAGAGAAATCGAAGTCGATGCCTACCAGGGCACACGCTCCGTCGCCGTCTCTTACGCCATCCTTGAATCGGGTGCTACAGGACAAATCGTCCAAATGGATCGGATGTTAGACGAATCAATTAACACCTACCAACGCGAGATTGACGAAGGATTAGGGATATAACACCAATTTTGACTGGAAGTCTTCCAACCAGATTGTGACAAAAAAGACGAGTCGTAGTACAAACTTTTAGTTTCTGTTGTACTTACCAATCACCTCTCCGGTCATCCCAAAGATGCGCCTTGACAGCCTCCTCGTTGAGTTCAGTTCCCCACCCCGGACGCGTCGGAATCTTCATAGAGCCGTCCACAATTTCTGGGACGTGCGTCGTCAAGTCATCCTTCCACGGAACATCATCAATATCAATTTCCATAATGCGTACGTTCGGTAGCACAGCACAAAGACTTGCGCTCATATAAGTGGCGAGATGACTGTAATAGTTATGCGGTGCCACATTGAGTTGGAATACATCCGCAAGATCGCCTATCTTCTTAGACGGCGCGAACCCGTTCCACGGCACATCTATCATGAAAACATCCGCAGCACGACAGTGAAAATAAGGTAAATATTCGCGCATATAATACAGGTTCTCACCCGTACATATCTTCGTCGTCGTGGAATCCTTGATTTGGCGGATCGCTTCGTGATCGTACATATCAATCTCCAACCACAGCATATCGAACGGCTCAAGGACTTTAGCGATACGCATGCACGCCTCCGGCTTGAAATTGAAGTTCAGATCCAGGTTGATACCAATATCCGGTCCGACAGCCTCCCTGAAAGTGCCGATTAAAGTTTCAATATGCCGTAGAAGTTGAGGCGTTACATTTCCATCAGTCGTACCGGATCCGCCACCGAAACCACTAAAATAGACGGACGCAGGGTCCCCCGGAATAACAATGTTCGTTTTGAGTGCAGTGTACCCTTTCTCAACCACTTCGCGCCCCAATGCAGCGATGTCATCCATCGTTATTAAAGGTGGAACTCCGATGAGTTCATAATTACGGACACGGGAAGTCCCACAGTGTGACCAATAGACGCGCACATCGTCACGCGTCGGCCCACCGAACAACTCCACAACAGAAATTCCCAACGCTTTCGCTTTTATATCCACTAGGGCACACTCAATACCCGCAATCGCTTTTGCCGCGATACCGCCAGAGCTTTGTCGAGAGCCGCGAATCATGTCCCAAAACCGCATCTCATACGCACGCGGATCCCGTCCGATAAGCAAAGGCGTAAGGTCCTTGATAGTCCCCACTACGCCGTTAGGATTCCTGCCATCGCTACATTCACCGTAACCAGTGACACCTTCATCTGTTTCAACCTTCACAAACGTCCAAGGTCGCCACCCCGCATCCACAACAAACGTCTCAATACTGGTAATTTTCATATAACCCCCTACAGTTTAACAACCTCTTTTCGCTGATGTGACGCAAGCAGGGCATCACAAATACGCATCGTGTTAAAGGCAACATCGGGCCATTCTTCCTCAAGGTTTCCAGAGCGCACAATCTGTGAAAAACGCTCAATCATCTTGACCTCTTGGATGCACCCTTCAACGGTATTCTGCTCATTCCCATCGGGACCATGAACCCAAAACCGCGCTGTATCCTCAGATGTCGGGACCGTGAAATCATCACACACAATTGAGGCACGCGTGCCTGCTACCTCAAACCACTTACGGAGTCCGGTGTCGAACCCACAATCCAAAGTCGCAATGCGTTCATCGTCGAACCAGAGGATACCAGCAAGATTGAAATCGACACCCACCTTATAGCGTGCTGTCGCGAAAACCTGTGTCGGCATCTGCTCAAATGCCCAAAGAATCGCACAGACACAATAGTAACCTAAATCACCGAGACTTCCACCTGCGAATTCCTTCATCGCACGGATATTCCCGACAGGAATCGTATCCCAATTGAAAGTAAACGCCGCCGTCACTCGGCGAAGTTTACCGAGCGTACCATCCGTCAATTTCTGTTTCATCGCCTTCGTACGTTCGTGATGCACCCACATAACACCGTCCATCAGTTGCACACCGTTTTGACGACACGCATCTGCCATCGCGGCAGCTTCGGTAGCATTCGCAGCGAGCGGCTTTTCACATAGCACATGTTTACCGTGTTCGGCTGCCTTGATCGTCCATTCAGCATGGAGGGACGGCGGTAATGGAATATAAATGGCATCAAGTGAATCGTCGGCAAGGAGGGCATCGTAGGTGCCGTAAGCCGTAGGAACGTTGTGTTTCTCTGCCCATGTTGCAGCGCGTTCCGCTGTACGACTTGCCACCGCAATCAAATCCGAATTTTCGGCGAGACGGATCGCGTGGGCAACCTTCGTAGCAATATTCGCCGTGCTGAGAATCCCCCAGCGGACACGTGGTTTTGCTTCTGTTGTCATATTATACCAAGTCTGATCGTCCATCTTTCAATGAGATTTCGTCAAAAAGGACGAGTTGTAGCACAAACTTTTAGTTTGTGTTTCTGTATTGTATCACTTCAATAGACGTTGTGAATGCCGAATATAATTTTAGAAATAGTACGACTCCGTCCCATATTCTAACACTTCGGTTTCCTTATAATATATCTGATAATAGGAAATTGGTCAAGCACATAGACACAGGATCATTTAGTTTTCCATTTCTTACCAAATTTTCGGACCCCGGGCCCGGTAGGGTTTTTGATAGGGTGTTTTTTCGCGGTTTCCTAACCGAACCGGATCTTTAAAAAGAGACCTAAAACCCAATAATTCCTTAAAACTAAACCGTCCTGCACATAGACATTAAAGCGAGAACCGTTTTAATTTGATTTTCACGGGCATTCGGGCGCGAAACCCACTGCTTTAGCTGTGGAAGGAAAGCCCGCTAAGCCCTTGTGTTAAGAAAAAAACTTGACATCTGTCTAAAATTATGGTATAGTATTAGTATCTCGTTGGCAAGCATGAACAGCGTTACCGCCCCCTTCCCAATAACGGGTGGGGACCCCGGTAACGTGCTTGCCTCCCACTGTTCAACGGATAAAAGCGAGATGCGAGATATCCCATGAGACGTACTTTTAGATACCCTGTGTATCCAACCAAAGCACAGGAAATAACATTGTTTCAGTGGCTTGACCACCTTTGTGAACTTCAGAACTCTGCGCGCCATGACCGCAAAGTTGCTTGGGAAACGGAAGGTGAACGCGTTTCTTGTAACGAGCAACAAAAGAAGTTGACAGTTGCCCGTAAAAAATACGCCGACTTTCGCGAAGTGCCACAAGATATGCAAGTGTGTGCTTTGGAACGTACCGATAAAGCCTTTGACGGTTTTTATAGACGTTGTAAAAAGGGTGCTGCGAAAAAAGGGTATCCAAGACATCGCAAACGCATTAAGTCTATGACGTGGAAACTCCGTAAACACAGGGTCAAGAATAAATCTACGGGTGAATATGAACGCGTTCGCGAGCATCCTATCCGCGAAACGTCTTGGAAACACAACCGTTTGAAAGTGCCGAAACTTGGTGAAGTGAAAATCTACATGCACCGCCCGCTTCAAGGCGATCCGAAAGAAGTCACACTCGTGAAGAAAGCGTCTGGTTGGTATGCTCATATTACCTGTGAACTCCCCGATACGCCGAAAGTTGAGCCGACGGCTGCTATCGCTGTTGACGTTGGCACGACAGACTACCTGACGACTTCCGAAGGCGAAAAGGAAGATAACCCAAAATGGTATCGCCAAGCCGAAGGGTTGCTCCGAAAACACGCTAAAGACTTATCGCGTAAAACGTTAGGGTCTAACCGTCGAAAGAAACAACAACACAAACTCGCTTTGCACCATGAGAGAACTGCTAACAGACGCAAAGACTTTATCGGTAAACTCGTCTATAAACTCTACCACCATAAAGACAACAATGTATTGGTAGCGGAAAATCTAAATACCTCCAATATGGTTCAGAACAAATACCTCAGCAAGAGCATATCCGATGTGTCTTGGGCAAAGTTCTTTCAGTGGTGTGGAAACATAGCCGAAAGAGACGGTTTCCACTTCCACCAAGTCGATCCGAAGAACACTTCGCAAACCTGCTCAAGTTGTGGTCAGAAGTCGCCAAAGAAACTTTCGCTGGCGATACGGACTTTTGATTGTCAGTCTTGTGGCACGTCTTTAGACCGGGACCACAACGCTGCGCTGAACATCCTTTTTAAGGCAGCTGCTGCCTTTCGTGGAGAGCGGTGGGTTGCCACCCTCTATGAAGCGAGAAACAAGAACGAAGCACGAGACCTAGGCTTTAAACACGCCGAGCAGTTATTTCTGTTTGACGCTGTTACAAGCCCAAGTCTTTAGGCTTGGGTAGTTGACAGTGAAAATGGTATAATAGAAACACAAAATAGGAAGCACACACTATGTGCTATCCATTTCATAACAGAATCATTAGCACACATTATGTGTCATTAAAGGAGCTTTATGAACACGAAAAAAATCATAACATTCACATTTCTATCCGTAGTTATCGTCCTGATAGCAGGATTTTCCGCTTGTGATCGAGTTTCCCAAATTGTCCAACCTACCACACATCAGATGGCAGAACCCAGCGAAGAAATTTCCATCGGTGTTGTCTTACCTCTAACAGGGCGACTCGCTGACTCATCTGGTAGACCGGTACAGCAAGGTTTTGAATTAGCACTCGACGAAATCAACGAGGCACAACCCGACGGTACGAAGTTCAAGTTAATCGTTAAGGACGATCAGGGTACTGTAGAAGGAGCAGTTGAGGCTTTCAATGCATTGATTCAAGAGGGCGTGTCTATTATCCTCGGACCTGTGACATCAACTCAAACTGAAATGGTTTTCCCGATAGCGCAGGAAAACCAGGTTGTGGCGATAAGTCCGACTTCTGCTGCACGAGATCTCAGCGCGATTGGTGATTATGTTTTTCGTGTCGCGCTTACCACAGACGTACTTACCCCCAGCGGTATTGAAGCAACACAACCAAAACTCGGTTATCAAAAAGCCGCAACGATATATGATGAGACAGACCTTTTCTCCACCGATGGGGACGCAGCAGTACGGGAAGTACTGACTACGAAAGGTATTGAAGTGGTAGCCACCGAAACCTTCCAAGGCGGCGACACTGACTTTTCTGAACAATTAACGAAAATAAAAGCACTGAATCCTGATGTTATCTTCGTCTCTTCTTTACCACCAGAAAAACCTGGGATACTCAAGCAAGCACACCAACTCGGTATAACTGCAACTTTCGTAGTGCGGACATTGACTGCTGCGGATGTGCAGGCAGCAGGAGCAGCAGCGGCCGAGGGTGCGATGACTTTTGTAGGGTGGGGTAGTGTTGTTGACACACCGGGCAACCAAGCCTTTATAGAAAGTTATAATACCAAATTCGGGGTGAAACCGCATAACTTCTCCGCGCGCGCGTATGCGACCCTCCATATCCTCGCAGAGGCAGTCGCCAATGCACAATCAACCGATCCGGCTTCAATCCGAGACGCATTGGCGAATATCAAGGATCTCGACACAATTTTTGGTCCGTTCTCGTTTAATACTGACGGCGACGCAATCTACGATGCGAAGGTTCTAATCGTCAAGGACGGCGAACTCGTACGCTTTGAGTAAGCCAAATACATCTGGGCGCGCAAGCACTTTTAACGATGAATTTGCACAGCGCGCCTCTTTAATTTATCGAAGGTAAAAGACTGTGGAGAACTTACTGGACCAGTTTTATACAAAACCAGAAGTCGCAATCGCGTGTTGGCAACATTTTACGAAAACACTTTCAACCCTAAACCGAAGCCTCAATGACCTCTTTTTTCTCGAACCCGCTGCCGGCAATGGCGTGTTTTACAAACTCCTACCCCAGCAGAGGCGACTCGGTATCGATCTCGTACCCAAATGTGATGATGTGAAACCCCAAGATTTTTTTCAACTCACAGATCTCCGGTCCACACCCACAGAAACCGCAGTCATCGGGAACCCACCCTTCGGCAAACGCGGTAAATTAGCAATAGCCTTCTTTAATCACGCAGCCCAGTTAGCAGACATCATCGCGTTTATTGTCCCCGTCAATTTCCGCAAATTTACCACCCACAAGCAGCTGGACCCGAGCATGCACTTTATCAGTAAATTGACACTCCCAAGAGATGCCTTCCACCTCAGCACAGGCAGGACTTATGCCGTAAACACCGAATTTCAGATATGGACACGTTTACCAACCCCACATCAAGATATGCGACAATATAAACCCTTACCGATTCAACATCAAGACTTCCAGATGTGGCAGTACAACAACACACCTGATGCTTTGAAAGTCTTTCAGAACGCTTTCGATTTTGCCGTACCGTGCCAAGGCTGGCAAGACTATTCCCGTAGAGAGACAGATGAAAAGCAGTGTGAACGCAATAAGCAGTGGATACTTCTAAAGGCGAAAAATTCTACTGTTTTAGCACGTTTAATGGAGATTGATTACGAACGCTTAGCACAAGAATGTGCTACAGCTGTCCCAGGTTTTCGGAAAGGAGATTTGGTAAAAGAATATGTGGAAAAATATGAACGCAATAAGTAGTTTTGAGTTTGAAAAATTTTAAGACTTAATACCTTGGTTAGAAAGAACACTAATAATCTATCGCCTCAAGTTTTAGTAGTAAATATTCCGTTTTGACAACTTCATCTGTTGCCTCGCTTTTGTTTAATATTTCTTTAATTTGTGCTTTATACCTATGACTCACAGTTGCATTTTTTATACTGTTATCAGCATCTTTTAAAATAAATCTTTTGTAAGGTTTAGTTTCTGTCTTTATCTCAAACCTTTTACTGCTAAGAGATATGCCAATTAATTCTCCAGCAACTGTTAAAGGCGTTTCTTGTTCTTCTTGAAATGTCTTCTGAAGAATTCCTATGAGTTTAGGTATTTCATTTTTTGATAAAGATACTGTCTCTTGTTCATCTGACTTTGGTGATGCCCATGAGAATGTTGTATCTGCCCCTGACTCGCTAAGTGATGTAAGAAGTTTTTTATATTCTTCTGTCACTCTTGACTGCAACCTTTTTAATATACCTTTTAGATCAGACTCGCTATCTTTTGCTCTAAGAAGATTAAAGAATTCCGATACTGTATCTCCCTGTATAGATGGAATATCTTTGATTGGTGGTGTATTTTCCTTTTTAAAAGCAAGTGTAATATCAAATGATCCAGGTTGAATTGCCAGTATCGACAACTCCATACTATTCCTAATTTCTTTATTTATCTGTTTTGATTCTGATCTCATCATTCTAATTGTGTTAATGACACTTTGAAGACTGGTAAGAATCTTGCCTAATGGTAGGATTGGAGCTTCTGAACTATATTCCTCAATAGAGTTAAAGTTAAGACCTACTATTCCTCTACCTGATGATTTTGCTATTTCTACTAAATTTGTCTGGGCAACAGGAGGCATATCTCCAAGATTAAGGTATTCATCAACAGGCGGAAATACATCGCTATGAAGTTGATCAGGAGTAATATATTCAGAATTAAGTTCCCCAGAATTATTATGTGGGATCATCGCTTTAAGTAAGCGTCCCATTTCTGGCTTGGAAAAAGCATCATGAAGATTAACTTTACCAGATCGTATAAGATTAAGGCGCGTGAGCGACACTTCTGCATAGAGCCACGTTTCATATTCAGGCGAGTAATCTGCAAAGAGAACTATATATAGATGAGATACGGCATTCCGACATGAGAAAAGGATAGGTACATTGAAGTAGTCATATATTTCCACAATCTCAAGTTCGCCTAATTCTGGGACGTTAAGTATATCAGACATAATACTTTCCTTACTGCGTTACTATCTTAAACAAAGACCATATTTCCATGTCATCAGGAGGCCACTATGTGTGATGTGAATAGCAAGTTCGAGAAGGCGTACTCTTAATCAATCCACATTCTGGAGTTAATTCACCTATGGCGGGTTCTGTGTCTTTAAGACCTTTACGCCTTCTTTTAGTTTTCAAAGCATCTTCGATATCTGTAAATACTGAAAATCCATGCGCTTGGCATATCTGATCCTTTGGTCTGCGTTTATAAACACTTGGGTGTTTTTCTATTCCAGGGATAAAATCTTCTTCTTGAGGCGGATTGTTCCGAACAAGATAATATACTATTCCAGACGCGGGTTCAGCATCTTCTGGAGGACAATTATCTAAATGTGAGCCTAATAATTTCAATTTCCTATATTCCTTCAATAATATTGTGAAAATAAATCCAAACAGTATCAAGATATAACTCTAAGTATACACTAAGTTGAAAAAAAAAGCAAGGATAATAGACTCAATAGGTTTCGTCTAAAATTGGGAGTAATAAAAAAGTTCATAAACCCCTATATTTACTGGATTTTCAGGCGTTTTTATCTTCATATTTTAGTTAGGGAAATAGGTGAATATGCTCAGGGCGATAAACTCGGCAAGTATACCTTTTTCGCGCTGTTAATAACCACTGGAACACACGTTAAACCGCTCCGGACGATAAGGAGCGAACCAATCCACCCGAACACCGTCCGCGATCTCCAACGTCGCCATCTCGCCCACCAAAGGGGCTAACGTCACACCGCTGTGCATTAACGCAATATATAGATTTGGAACAGATTCAGTAAACCCAAGTACCGGAAACCCATCAAGCGGCATCGGGCGATAACCGACAGGTGTCGGAATCGCCTGCGCGTCTGCTATCGCTGGTAGATAGATTCTGGCACGATCGAGGAGCGCATCCGCATGCCGTTGTGAGTCGTCACGATTTATCCCTTCTTGCGTCCCTTGCCCGATTCTGAGACTCCCATCAGAGAGTTGCCGGAGGTGAAGATGTTGATGGTGCTCATCTATAGCCGGGGCATGGATAACCGCCACGTTCTGTAAAACCTCAGCACACGGCGTTGTCTGAATAACGATGCCGGGACTCCGTTGTTGCGGAATGTATACCTGAGCCAAAGATGCCAGTTCGGTCGTCTGAACGCCGCTCGCCAAGACGACAACATCGCACGGAAACTCGGCATCAGCGGTTTTGACTGCCACGACGCTGCCATCGCGAACAACAAATCCCGTAACCGCTGTTTGCGAATGCACGATTGCCCCGGCTTCGCACGCCCGTTGGAGACAGGTGTTGATAAAAATATCGGTTTCAACGTGGATGTCGGCTTCGGAGAGAGACGCGGCTAATACGACCCCCGGGTGCAGATGCGGTTCAAGTGCCAACATCTCCGCACGCGTGATGAGACGGCACGGATACCCCCACGTCTGGATTTGCCGGACACGTTGCCGGAGCTGCGTTGCGCGCTGCGGGGCATTTTCCCACCGCATTTCACCCCCGTAACGGATGCCGACATCTGCATCTAACGCATGCGCCAACCGATACCACATATCCAACGCACGCCGATTGAGGGTATGGTACGCACGCGGATCTTTGCCGAATCCATTTGCCCACGCAAAAGAGTGACCAGAGGCACCCCTACCAGGGACATCGCGTTCCAGAAGTGTCACAGCAATACCGTTTCGGCGGGATAAATGGTAGCCAAGCGTGGCACCGATGATACCCGCACCCACGATCACAACGCTTTTCGTTTGGGAATTATAACTTCTATTTGACAAGGTGTCCTCTGCGAAACCGAGCGGAAAGTCCGATTATCTAACGATGCACTGCGACAATAAATCCTGTTAAGCCAACAAGCAACAACTGAAAGCCGGTTTCATAAAACACTATGAAAAACGGTTGGCAGAGCCCAATCAAACTCAGGGCGATTAAACCGACAGAAAGACGTTCACACACCGTTTTGTGTGAAAACACAATCGAAAAAATAATTATACCAGGAAGGAGAAGGTGCAGAGACGTACCGCCAAGCGACGGGAAAAAAGGTTGGTAGAGAAAAATAATGCCAAGACATGCTAAAAGTGCTGAACCAAGCGTCGCAACCCGCTTTGCTGCTGTCGTCATGCCAAACGCAATCGCACCGGAAAACAGAAGATGAAACGCTGAACCGCGCAGAATCGTCGGAATAGGAAGATAGAGAAATACGAATCCAATTATTAAGCCAACACCCGATATAACGGCTATCCGCTGTCTGTTCTCAAAAGCGGTCCCACCGAGAATCGCAGCAATGCTCAACAACACGAACGCGATACCTTTGAGCAGAACAGCATTTTGCGTGACAATCGGCGGTAGCAGTGAGATACCACCGATATAGAGGAGAACAATACCAAGAATAAAAAAAACAATTGCAAGCAGTTGATTCCGTTTTCTTTTCGTCATAGCGATTTCTGAATGACTTATAGCCGCCCCGACTAAACTTCTTTAACCCTTTCGTTTAAACAGACGATCCATCCAACCTTTAGACTGTTCTGCTATCAGTTTACGCTTTAAATCTTCAATTTGTGAAGACCATTTCGCTTTCTCGACATCGAAAGATTCAACCGTCTCTCGAAGTTCAGCATTTTCGGCAGCAAGCGCTTTTTTATCCGCTTCCAATTTGGCACAAGTTTCCCGCAGATATGTAATATCAATAACTTGACAACTGAGATTTTCAATAATATCATCCGTCGGAATATTATAAGAGAGTCTTTTTATCAGCGGCGCGAGACCGTCAATCCGCAGTTGAATCTGTGGTTTCGTGGAGCCACCAGGCTCCTCAGACCGCGCAGAGACAACCCGTAAATACGGTTCAATAACCGCATCTCGCTGTTCTAATGTTCGACTGATGGTCCCTTCTTCCACACCTATAATTTCTGATATTTCCGAGGGGTTCACATAGAGGTCCATGCCAAATTTTCCTGAAATTGGCAATCAACAATTAACCATTTGCCGAAAGCCAGTAGATAATTACGAAATTCCGTCCCAATACTTCCACATATCCTCAGGGGTCTCAAACTTAATCTGATCTAAATCTTTGCGACGGTATCTACCGATGAGAGCGATTCTGACCCTGCGACCACAATTCGGACCCGCGGTATGGCTCATCTGATGATGCCAGAAGCAGACATCACCCGCCTCGCCTGTAAATTCATAACTCGGTCCCAGATCGAACGGCGCAACACCCCCAGGAAGGCTATCCAAATCGTGGTGCCTGAAATATTCCGCCCAAATCCGATGGCTCCCGGGCCAAATTGTAAATCCGCCACCCTGTTTTTCAACTTTGTCGAGATAGACAGTCGCACCGAGCGTGAAGGACCCGACAACACCTTTCGGGACTCCGTTTGTAGGTGTGTGATAGCCGTCAAGGTGTCCTCCCGGTTCGCGCCATTCTCTGTCCGGGTCCGGGAAGTTGATGTGCGGGCCCGCACCACCACCCGTATTGAGTCTATCCTTGCCAACCAACTCTTCACCCATCTCAAAGACCCGATTGCCGTATAGTGTCCCGCGGATAACTGCTTCGCCACCGACAGGAACCGTACGATACCCTTTACGAATCCAGGATTCCGGATCGTCCCTATCTTCGTCAAGTGCTCCCCAAACCGTATCAAGCGCGGCATCGATCGCTTCCTGTTCCAGCGCACCGCGCACAACCAGATACCCGTTTTCTTTGAAAAATGTTTTGTCTGCTTCTGTTAAATACGCCATAATTTTGTTTCCCTTGCAGTTTTTGGAATCTACCACGTTTAGAGAAAATTTATCACATTACGCACGAACATCAAATCCGTTCTCTTCACGCGCTGTTTGGTAAGGTCCTTCCTCTATATTCAATCCGAAACCAGGACGCTGCGGCACATTCACATAACCGTTGGATACGGAATAACCGGAATCATCTATACCCGGTGTCGTCGCGTGATCCCACTCCGTGAACTCAAACCGTTCGACCTTCCCCGCGAGATGACAGGTGACAAAATTACCGTAGTAACCACCATAGTGATGCGGTGCCGTACCAACGCCGGCGGCATCCAATTCGGGTCCCAACTCAAGCCAACGTGAAAAACCGGGATGAAAAATATCGTATTGAACGATGTCAATAAGTCCATCTTTTGCCCAATTCACAAGGTGCGGCGATGCACCACCCTCGCCATCCGCAATACGGGTTTCCAATCCCTCAGCATTTAACCATTCTTTCAACAGACTATAGACCCGGGCATCTTCGTGGAATGCCTCCTCCATCCAATACACTTTAGCATCGGCAGCCCCACCCAATACCTGCTTCGTAAGGTTCAGATTATAACCGTTATTCGCATCTATCAAAATCGTAGCATCAGCACCAACAGCCTCGCGGACGGCGCGGATAACATCGATATCGCGTTGTGTTCCTTTATCAAGCGGCATGTGCATAGCACCGCGTCCGACCTTGATTTTGTAAGCATTATGCCCGCGTGCCTTCCCCTCTAACGCCTCCGAAGCGATGAGTGCCGCCGCTTCAGCATTGTCATCAAGGTGTAAATCATCGATATAGAGCGAGGTGTCGTAACACGGGGCACGAAACGCACCGTTCTCGCCAGAAAGCATCGCATAGACCGGTTGCTCTGTTAACTGCCCGACCAAATCCCAGAGCGGATACTCCAGCATCCTGAACGCTTCGGCGACGCCACTTTCCGGATCAAACGCATCGCTGAGTTGAAACCCGACGATAGCTTCCGCTCGCTCACGTGAAATCGACGAAAACCCGAAACCGCTCACACCATCTGTTGTTGTTAGACGAGCGATCGGAGGACGGACATGGAGACCGTGTTCACCGAGCCGCGAATTGCAACCCGCTTTGCGCGGACGCTCACCTGTTAAACGCGCCCATTCAATACGTTCAATTTTTACATCTTCTACCATATTTTAAATTTTCCTTGCGGTTCGGTTAGCAGCGTTTGTCGTTCCAGCTGCGTTTCCGTTTTTCCGCTTTCCACTTCGTTCCAAGCTGCGTTTTTGTTTTTCTTTATTACGTCCATTCTGTTAGAATTAGAAAAGTTGAACACATCAAGTGCCCGCTTGCAACAACGGCGCAAGCGGAGCAGAAACCCAATATTTAAAAATTTATAATTGGGTCTCAAGTAAAGCTATACTTTTCGGATCCAACTTATTATAGTTCTCAATTTCATAACGATTGCCATCTGCATCCTTAATCAGGACGCGTCCATTCTCAAGCGAGTCAATATCATATCGAGTGCGTAAACCGAACTGCACATCTCCCTGTGAGGTTTCAACCACCCACTGCGTAACACCGAACTGTCCCTCAATCGCATTGATTTTGGTAATCTTCGGCATAAAGTAGCGTTTCTGCAACTCCTCAACGAGCACTTTGCGCGACTCATGTGGTAGATGCTTTATATCCTCAATAATACCGATCTCATTAGATTCCTCATCCATGAGAGAAATGTATCGGCTGGTTTCGCTTACTGGAAAAGCGTAGACCGGTTGAACTCTGGTCTGAACCGTCCCGTCTGGCAGTTGGACGACCAACTCTTCAAATGCGTTCCGCTCAATCCTGATAAGGCTCGCATCAAGAAATTCTAATTCGTCCGCAACCTTAATCGCTTCCTTCATGAATATGCCCATCCTTCAGACGCAGATTACCACGCACGAATCTTCGACAATTCAGTCTGTTTTTCACACAAATTCGCATAGGTCCCGTCTTTGGCAATAAGTTCCTCATGTGTCCCGATTTCGTCAACCTCACCCTCTTTCAACACCACAAGCCGATTGGCGTACTTAAGGGTTGACAGCCTATGCGCAATGGCAAATACAGTTCGCCCTTGGATGAGCCGTTCCAATGCCTCTTGGATTTTGGATTCCGTTTCGGTATCAACTGAGGAAGTCGCTTCATCTAAAATAAGGATACGCGGGTCTTTCAAAATCGCGCGGGCAATAGAGATACGTTGCCGTTCACCACCAGAAACCCGGGCACCTCTTTCGCCTACCATCGTGTCGTAACCGTCTGGGAACTTGACAATAAAATCGTGGGCATTCGCCGCTCTCGCAGCAGCGATGATCTCCTTCCGAGACGCTCCCGGTTTTGAGTACCCGATATTTTCCGCTATTGTACCTTGGAACAGGAACGGATCCTGTAAGACCACCCCGATCTGTTGACGCAGTGCCTTAACCTGGATATCGCGACTGTCGTAGCCATCAATGACGATCTTCCCATCATTCGGGTCATAAAAGCGGGTAATCAGGTTGATGAGCGTGCTTTTCCCGGCACCACTGTGTCCGACCAATCCTATCATTTCACCCGGTTCCACTGTAAAACTAACACCGTCGAGCGCATTTTTCTCATTATCATAAGAGAAATAGACATCTCTAAATTCAACAGCACCACGAATATCTCTAAGTGCCACCGCATCGTCCTTATCCGCAACGCTCGGAGGGGTATCCATAATTTCAAATACACGTTCAGCGGAGGTCCCCGCCCGGATAAACCGTTCATTCATCTGACAGAGCGTACGCACCGGACCAAAGAACTGCATCATGTATCCTTGGAACATAAATAGGGTGCCAATGGTTAAATCACCTTGAAAAATTTGCCATCCGCCCACAAGCCAGATAAGGATAGAACCCGAATAGGTGATGAATTCCATAATCGGACGGTAAAGACTCCCCAAGCGCGCAGCGTTCATCTCACCCGTAAATACCTGATACGTCGACTCGTTAAATCGGCTTATTTCGTAGCGTTCGCGCGCAAATGCCTTAACAACGCGGACACCCGGAATTGTACTCGCAAGAATCGTACTAATGTTCGCATACCGTTTCCATAAGACATGGTACACCTTGCTCATCATTTTTCCAAAGAAAATCGTAAAAAAGATTAGACACGGAATCGGGATCAACGTCCAAAGCGCAAGCTTCCAATTAAAAGAGAACATAATCACACACATAAAAATGAGCGTGAAAGAATCACCAACAATATCTTGCAACCCATTCGCGATGAAATCACGGAGCCGCGATACATCATGTGTGATCCTTGACATCAAATTCCCTGTATCCCGATCATGAAAAAAATCAATGGAGAGTGCGTTCAGGTGTTCATAGGTCTCATTTTGGAGCCGTCTCGTGATATTCTGACCCGCCCATGCCATCATATAACCGCGTATAGATGAAGCAACCATCGTAAAAACCCTAACGCCTGCCATGAGTAAAATAATGGCAATGAGATGACCAAAGCTACCCGCAACAGGTATGTTGTCAAACCACCCGCTCAAAAAATTAACGGTCGCTTGAAGGTGACCCCACGTCGTTTCTGGAAGCGGCTGCTCCGAATCAACAGCAATTTCTACCGGTTTCAGAATCGTGTCAATCAATTCCTTACTAAGAATCGGCGGGTAGACTGCAACAAATCGGATGACCATCATCATCAGAAACGCAGGCACAATCACATGCAAAAGTGGAACAGCATACTTCAGGAGACGAAAAATGAGCCTCCCTTTTTGAACGCAATTGACACAAACACCTGACCAACTCGGTATAGGATGACCGCACTTCTCACACCGACTTTTATCTCCACCAGCGAGCATGCCACCTGGGCCCCGCCCACGCCTACCGCGTCCACGTCCGCGTCCACGTCCGCGTCCACCGCGAGGCCTACCGTCTGAATTCGACTCGGTTCCTGAAATCAATTGTTCCAACTCTGAAACAGCACGACCAAACTTCGGAGCTAACCGTTTTGAGTAGCGCGATAGTTCAAAAGCGTTGTCCGCAGTACTCACCTTCAGAATGTTGTTCCCATACATCTCAAGGATTTCAACATCTTCGACGGCTGAGAGCGGTACCTCTCGCATGTTGTGTCCGAGAACACCATCCTGATTAAAAGCGATGATCCGCTTATTCGTAATTAACAACCAATCCTTGCCGTAAGTGCCATCAAAGCGCAGATCCGTCGAAACGGAAACCTTGATCTCTTCACCCGCTTCAAATCGTGCCTTTGCCTGCTCTTTTAGAAGTTCTGGCACCTCTTCCGTTGTTGACAAGGGTTCATGGTCTAACTTCCGTAGCCGGCCGCCGCCATTACTATAAGAACTCGACCGTCTCCGAGATGACCTTCCTCCGTCAAAACCGCCCATTGAATCGCGCATAAATCAATCTCCCACAGGTTAAACGTGTGGTCTCATAAACACTTAGGATACTTTATTTAACGAAAATGTGGCGAAAAAGTTGAATTAAAAATCGAAAATGCCTGAAAGCAGGCACGTGTCACCCGCAAATCAGGCATCTGATCCCAAAGAACAACCTTTGCCGAACTGATTTACGGATTCGGGGGCGACGTACAGATTAGCACCTCCATCGACTCATCGCCTGTGTTCTCAATCCCATGCTCACACCACGGCGGAAGATGAATGAACGTACCCGCTTCTACAGGCACCTTCTCATCCGCAAGCGTCATCACTCCCTTCCCTTTAAGAATCAGATAGCACTCCTCGGTATGGTGGCTCCCCGGTTCAAGAACCACATGCGGCGGCACAAAAAATACGACGAGTCCCAAATTTTGCGCAGGTGCTTTCGGATTCGCAGGATGCACAACACGTACACCGATACCTTCACAGCCCGGATACTTCACAGGTACACCATCTTGAACCGTGACAACATTCGCCTGAACCTGATGCGCAGGTTTCGGAATCGGAGGCTCACCTTGATACCCTTTAAACATAGTAATCTTTGCCATTTTCATCTCCCTTATCCGTAGGGGCGAGGTCCCCTCGCCCAACACCAAGTACTACAATCGAAAAATAGAACGTAGGGGCGAGGTCCCCTCGCCCGATACCAACTATAGGCGTTCCATCTACCAATCTCGCGTATAACCGGCTGTCCAACCACCATCTACCGCAAGCACACTACCGTTAATATAACTCGCATCCGGTGAAACAAGAAACAGCACCGCTGCGGCGATCTCCGTCGTTCTTCCCGGTCTCCCAAGCGGAATGTGCGATAGCAGACTCGTGGCATTTTCTGTATACGCACCATCTTCGCCGTAAAAGAGGGCTTGGGTACCGCGCGTCAACGTCGAACCCGGAGCAACAGCGTTTACAAGGATCCCTTCCGGTCCCAGTTCCAACGCCATGGAACGCGTCAGATTCGCAACCCCAGCTTTCGCCGCTACAAAAGCACTTTGCAGACGCAGCGGCACCAACCCAGCAATAGAACTAATGTTAACAATACGTCCAGTAGCGTCTTCAGCGCCAGACCTGCTATGAGATTTCAGGATATACGGGATAACAGCACGGCTCGTCGTGAAAACACCCGTGAGGTCTACCTGCAAAATGCGGTGCCAATCCGCTAAAGTATACTCGTGAATCGGCACTCTATCGCTTCGGGTATTGATCCCAGCATTGTTCACCAGAATCTCAATTTTGCCGAAGTGTCCTGCAATCTCAGCCGCAACCGCTTCCATCCGTGCAGCGTCTGACACATCGCCTTCTACAAATAGGCATCTCCCACCACTTTGCCTAACTTCTTCAGCAGTTTCGATACCTGCCTGTGCGTCAATATCAACAATCGCCACGTGTGCACCGTTCTCAATCAGCGCGTCCACGATAGCGCGACCGATGCCTTGGGCACCGCCTGTGACAATCGCGACCTGTCCCTCAAGTGCAACTTTCATACCGTTTTCCTTTCTTGAACCTTGTAAAAGACAGCAATTCCGTCCGTTTACATAGCAAGCTTTGGCTTGCGAGCTACGATAAAAAATAGCAAAACAATTACAACAGTCCCAGACGCAATCCCGATTGCTGAGGAGAGACCGAGCGCAGCCGGAAGATAACCACAAAATAGTGCGATACTCGCAACAGTCAGACTGTAAGGCAGCTGCGTTCTCACGTGGTGCAGCGCGTCACAACTACTGGCGATGGAGCTGAGAATCGTTGTATCCGAAAGCGGCGAGCAGTGATCCCCGAAGATCGCACCATCAAGCACCGCACCGAGACAGATGATCGTTGTGAGTCCATAACTATCGCCGTCAAGCGAAAACGCCACCGGAATCGCAGTCGGAATCAGGATCGCCATCGTCCCCCAACTCGTACCCGTCGCAAAAGAGGTCACGGAGGCACAGATAAAAACGAAGATCGGGAACCAGAGGGGTGAAACAATATCACTGAGCATCATCGCAAGAAAATCGCCTGTCAGCAGTCTATCACAACTCGCTTTTAGACCCCATGCCAATAACAAAATACTCAAAGGTGTCAGGCTACCCTTGATACCGTTCCAGATGACCGGTGCAATCTCTGAGAATCGTAGTTTGGAGAGCCAGTGTGCGCAGATAATCGCAACGACAAACGCACTTGCCGCCGCACAGGCAAGCACCATAACATTATTCGCTTCCGAAAGCGCATTCCGCCAGGAGGTTAGCGAGAAAATAGACCCGGTGCCATTACCGTCTATCCAGAAACCACCCAATAGCAATCCAAAAAGTGCTAAAAGCGGTAAAACCGCTGAAAAGGGTTGGACAACGGCAGTCGGTAAACTCGTAAAGGATGCGGCGTGTCCGAGAGCCTGCGCATCTGGAGCAGCGATGTCTCCCGTCTCCCGCGCACGCGCCTCGGCAGTGCGCATCGGTCCGTAATCCTTACCACTCAAGGCA
>JAJDTJ010000020.1 GCA_022827225.1 Candidatus Poribacteria bacterium
ATCAGTCTCATTGAACAACTTTTCCCCAAGTCGATTCATGCGGTGTCAGCAGCCGGTTTTGAGTTGAAAGTGCTTTTGTTTGTTATCGCAACGAGTATAAAGCAGCTATTTGGATAAAGGTAGCAACTTGGGTTAAGTATACATTAAAACTGATGCTTTTATCCAATTAAAATGAGCAATTTCAAGTCTGACGATGCCGAGAAAATCTTTTTTGAAAATTCAGTTGAAATTGTAAAAAAAATTTGTTATACTTTTAAACAGGTTCTAAAATTGCATTTTTGGTCTGAGCGCAGATCCTAATAGAGAGGCAATTGGTTGTGAATAAAAGTACAAGAAGTATGGTGATATGGTGGGTGGTTATCGCGGGTATCGTTGTACTCGGTATCTACCAACTATTCAACCGCAGAGATCCAGTGTATCAACTGGCAACCTCTGACTTTCATAAATATATAACGAACGATCCACCGGTCTTTGACGGATTCCTAACGTTAGATGAGGAATGGATTGAGGGGCGATTTCACGAGAAGGACATCCCTAAGGTCGAAAACGAAATTTTGCAGAACGTACCGCGTCAGGAATGGGAAACACATTTTCCACCGAATTGGAAAGGCGAATTTAGAGCAAGCCGGGACCCAATTGATGACTATAACATTCAAGAGAAACTTGATGCAGCTTATCCGAATTATAATGTTGAGCCGCCCTCTAAATTCCCACAGGGACTGCTTATCTTTGGAACAACAATCGTCCCGCTTCTGATTTTCTTAGGTTTAATAATTTTCCTATCACGTCAGATGCAGGGCAGCGGCAATAGAGCACTCTCTTTCGGAAAAAGCCGAGCAAAACTCCATTCTGAAACGCAAACGAAAATAACGTTTGAAGATGTCGCCGGTGTTGATGAAGCCAAAGAGGCACTTGAAGAAGTTATCCAATTTCTGAAGACACCGAAAAAATTTGAACGACTCGGCGGTCGAATCCCGAAGGGCGTACTCCTCATGGGGCCCCCAGGAACCGGTAAGACAATGCTCGCAAAAGCCGTCGCCGGTGAAGCAGATGTCCCGTTCTATAGTATCAGCGGCTCCGATTTCGTTGAGATGTTCGTCGGTGTCGGCGCATCACGTGTACGCGACCTGTTTGAACTCGGGAAAAAGAACGCGCCTTGTATCATCTTTATTGACGAGTTAGATGCTGTCGGTAGACACCGAGGGGCAGGGATCGGCGGTGGGCATGATGAACGCGAACAGACCTTAAATCAACTCCTTGTTGAAATGCAAGGGTTTGAAGATGTCCCCGGCGTGATTCTCATCGCAGCAACGAACCGACCCGATGTTTTAGACCCCGCACTCCTGCGACCCGGACGATTTGACCGACAAATCGTTGTCGATCTCCCAGATGTCCGCGGCAGGGAAGCGATACTCAAAGTACACACAAAGGTACCCTATAAACTCGCCGAAAATGTTGATTTAGAAATCTTGGCGAAGGCGACCCCCGGCTTCTCAGGGGCTGATCTCGAAAATATGACAAACGAAGCCGCACTACTCGCCGCAAGATCCGACAAATCAGAAATCGACATGGCATGCTTTGATGAAGCAAAGGACCGCGTGATTATGGGACCCGAACGGCGAAGCCTCGTTATTAGCGACGAAGAAAGACGGATCACTGCCTATCATGAAGCCGGACACGCTCTCATGTTACACTTCGTACCAGAGAGCGACCCGAACTATAAGTGTACGATCGTTCCACGCGGCAGAGCCCTCGGGGTCACCGCCATGCTACCGCTTGAAGAACGCCATAACATGAGTAAAAAACGGCTCCTTGCACATATCATTTTCGCACTCGGCGGGCGCGTCGCCGAGGAAATTATCTTTGGGGAACAGACAACCGGCGCACAGAACGATTTTGAGCAGGCGACAAGCCTCGCACGCCGGATGGTCACACAGTGGGGAATGAGCCATCTCGGACCCCTCACTTTCGGTAGACGGGATGAACAGGTCTTCCTCGGTAAAGAACTCGGTGTCCATCAAGATTATAGCGAAGAAACTGCCATCGCAATTGATAAGGCGGTTCACGACATCGTTACGGATTGCTACAAAAAGGCACGTAATATTTTGGAGACGAACCTTGAAGGGTTAAAGTTGTTAGCGGATGCACTCTTAGAGCGAGAAACGCTTGTTACTGAAGAAATTGATGAAATCCTTGGACCCCGACCACAACTGCCTCCAAGTCCAATTGTATGAACTGCCGTGGCAAAATACTCACGTTAGGTGAACGCACACATGTAATGGCGATATTGAACGTCACACCGGATTCCTTCTCCGATGGCGGACAATATCTTGATGTCCAACAAGCAGTTGATCACGCGAAGTTGATGGTACAGGACGGCGCAACGCTCGTTGATATAGGTGGTGAGTCATCACGTCCGGGGGCATCGCCGGTATCAACTACCGAGGAATTGGATCGCGTATTACCTGTTATTCGTGCCGTTACTGACGCACTTGATGTCGTGATCTCTATTGATACGTCTAAAGCGGAAGTCGCTCGGAAAGCGTTGGAGGCTGGCGCGCATATCGTCAACGACATCACTGCCCTGCGCGGTGATGCCGAGATGGTCTCTGTTGTAACCGAAATGGATGCCGGACTTATCTTGATGCACATGAAAGGCACGCCGCGCACAATGCAACAAGCACCGCAATATGAAGATGTCGTACGCGATGTTCACGATTCGCTGCGTGAAAGCGTCCGATGTGCTGAAGCACAAGGGGTCGCTGCTGAGCGGATCATCATTGATCCAGGCATCGGGTTCGGTAAAACAGCCGAACATAATATTGAACTCTTAAAACGCCTCGCGGAATTTCGATCATTGAATAAACCAATGCTCATCGGCACCTCACGTAAGTCGTTTATCGGGAATATTTTACAACTACCGGTAACGGAACGCGTTGAAGGGACTGTCGCGACCGTGTGCTGGGCAATCGCACAGGGCGCAGACATTGTACGCGTACACGATGTCAAGGCGAATGTCCGGGCCGCTCTGATGACCGATGCCCTTTACAGATAAATCGATGCACCAAGAAAAAATATACGGAATCGGTATTGATATTGTTGAGGTTAAACGGATTCAGGAAGCGTCTCAGCGATGGGGCACACGATTTGAGCACCGAATCTACACACATCAGGAACTCACATATTGTGGGGACGCACCTTCTCGATACTGGCGGCTTGCCGCCCGTTTTGCTGCTAAAGAAGCAACGCTGAAGGCACTCGGCACCGGACTAACCACCGGGATGCGCTGGCAAGATGTAGAAATTCAGACCGATGTATCCGGCAAACCTGAAATCGTCCTATACGGTGAGGTGCGCCGTTGTGCTGACGAACGCAATATCAGTTCCGTGTTCGTCTCAATGTCCCATACAAACGTGTATGCCATCGCGCAGGTAACGCTTTGCACCGTCCGCACTGAAACACTGTTTCCATCCGACCACCGTAACTCTTAAAAGGACGGTGTGTCGCCGGTATCTCTTTTGTTTGAGGTTACAAGTGAAATACATCCACAATTGGGTTTTAACCGTCCTATGTTATCTCGTTGTCTCTTTTACTATTTTCAGCAGTAGTGTCTCAGCAGAGAATACAGCCGCTGCAGCGGATGGGTTCCTTAAACAACTGCTCGGTGCTGAACATTATGGGATGGGCGGCAGTTTTGCTGGCACGACCCGCGGCGCAAACGCTGTCAGTAACAATCCAGCCGGGATCGCCGTTGCAGAGATGAACCAATTGGCTATTCACACAACCCGCTTTCCACGGACAATCGCACTCGTATCTAAACCCAACCTCAACGCAAATTATGAAGAATATAGCCAGTATGAACAACGCGCTTACGGTATTCAAACGCTAAACTGTGCCTTTCCAATGGGCCGGTTCGGCACAGTCGCAGTGGCATTCTCGTTTCTACAGGAGGGACGTTTTCGACGCGTTAACCATCTCGGAAAGGCTCTTAACAGCTTTCCTGAGAATAATCTTGCACTCGGATTCAGTTACGGATTAAGTATATTAGAGAACACCCTTATTGGTGTCGATACAAAATGGCTGCGTTCTAAGGTGACGGATGCCGAAGGTGTCGAACATTTGGGACACGGTTACGCTTACAATATCGGTGTTATCCAACAACTCAGCGATGCCGTTCAGGTCGGTATCGTCGCGAGAAACCTGAGTAACGGGCTCTCCTTTTCGGATGTCTCTATCCCTGATATGATAACGCAGACAATTGCTATGGGTGTCGCTTATCAACGTGAAATATCGGATGTCAATTTGCGGATCGGTTTTGATGTACATCCACCGTTCCAAGACGGTATCCGTACAAATGTTGGAGCTGAGGTGTGGTACCATCATCGAATCGGTGCTAGAATCGGTTACCTCCGACATACCGAAATCCGTTACGCTTCGGTGTTGATTTTGGAAGATACTTCGTTTGAAACGGAAGAACGCCTCTGGAAGGCTGAAGGTTTCTGCTTTGGATTCGGTGTCCGATTTGGGAGTATAACATTGGATGCTGCATATACACCGCAGTTTATACCCACTACAATGACCGAAGAACGTATCTATACCGCCCAAGGCGAAAATATCTATACCTTTTCAATCGGACAAACCTTCTAAAGGTAGACCAGACGTACAAGAGGCTGAATTGTGGCACATCTTGACCAGTACAGAACGGTAGCACGGATCGCTCTATCACATCACGTTGTAAAGAAATCTCGCTTTTTTGCGGAGGCGACGTGTGTTCAGACGCAAGCCTCAGTGAAAAAATTTCTTACCGAAGTGGCGGAACGAAATCCACGCGCCTCACACTACTGTTATGCTTACAGCATCGGTAGCGGCAACACACGACGTGAATACGCAACAGATGCAGGAGAACCTACACATTCAGCGGGTCCGCCTATCCTTTCCGCGATTCATGCTTGCGATTTGTCTAATGTTGTCTGTGTAGTTGCTCGGTATTATGGCGGTATCAACCTCGGTGTCGGCGGATTAATTCGTGCTTACGGACAATGCGCGAGAGATTGTCTCCGTAATGCCACTATTGAAACCAGAATACTTTATGAAAAATTGTATTTAAAGGTCAATTATCCAGATATCGGAAATGTTGTTAACCTTTGCAAACGTTTCGGTGGGAAGGTCGTCGATATTAAGTACGACCCGGATCCTGTTGTGGAAATGCGGATCCGACGGAGTACGCTTGATACCTTCCAGTCGCAGCTTCAAGGTTATGGAATCGGAACTTGACAGGATTCATCATGTTTCATTGGAGGAATATCGTGGTGAAAAATTTGGAGATAAAATACACGACAACGCACGAATGGATTGAAATTTTCGATTTGGGTTCACGGGAATGTAATGTCGGAATCACCGAACGGATTCAGGACATTTACGGCGACATTGTTTTTGTCGATTTACCGCAGCTTGATGAATACGAACAGGGAGAGATAATCGGGCGTATTGAGACATCGGATGGACAGAACCACTACATCTACGCACCTATAAGCGGCGAAGTTTATGAAATTAATACCGCGCTCGAAGATGATATTGAACTTCTTAACCGTTTTCCGGAAGGTGATGGGTGGATTTGTAAATTCTACATGGAAAATCCGAGCGAAATAGAAGCACTCCTCAGCCTACGCGAGTACGAGAGACATGAGGAGGACGAACTTGACGAGGAGGAATACTTACCAGAAACTGACTTTTATGAGAATGTTGAGGATTATTGATATAAAATTGCACAACCCGTTGGCAAGCGCGTTTTGTAGCTCTGCTTACAGCGTCTAATTGAGGTATTTAGACAGGAACCTGAAACGCTATCCTTCTATGACAGAAGCGATGAAGATACGCCTCACGATGCTCAGTTTCGGGACTGGAATGACAGTCTCTATCTGGTAACCCAAGTCATTTAACGGATGCGTGAGATCACGAAGGTCTATGAACGCTGCTTTTGGCGCACACGTCCGTAAATTCGCTAAAATTTCTACGTCTTGTGATTTATCCTTGCTAAGATTGATGCCATAAGGCAGGTCTGTGGCAACTGCATCGAACTGTCCGTTAACCTGTCGCGCATCACCTAACGCTACATCTGCTGTGAGTCCGAAATGCTGTAGGTTTTTCGTTGTCGCGCCTACCATCCGCGGGTTGTTGTCGTAACCGACTGCCCGGATGCCGCTACGTGCAGCCGACATCACGATTGTCCCTGTTCCGCAGCACGGATCGAGGAGCCGATCCCCCGGACCCGCCATTAAATTAACCAGCACACGCGCCAGTCGTGATGGCAGTGAACTTGAAGTCACGTATGGGCGGCGGTCGTGTGCAAGCCACATATTATCGGATTCGGAGAGACATCGTCCAAACCATATCTGTTCGGCTGTGACAACCGCTAAAAAGGTAACTTGTGGCTCGCTAAGATTCGCACGACCACCGATAGCGCCACCGATATCTCGTGCGAGTTCCATAGAGTTCACCTTTAAACTGCGCGGCTTTTTCACGACAGACACCCGAAATTCGTCGGCGTGTAAACCGACAGAACGGAGGTCCGCACAAAGTTCGCTGAGGCTTGATGCTTCAAAAAGGAGCTCGCTGCAGCTCTTCAGATACGCACCGCGGCGCACGTCAACACATTGCTCTGAGATCGCTATTCCGTGCATATTCGGGACAGATCCTGTCAGTGTGGTACATTCGGCAGCGACCAATTCGGTGAGACGATCTGGAATCGCTGTTAGATAAAGGTATATCGGTTTTGCTTGCAACGCCATCAATCGATGTTACTCCAATACCAATCTAAATTGAGTCAAAACCCGTTCAAATAATTTATTATAACACGATCAAGACAAGAACTGCAATCAGATACCAAAAAGGAATTTTATGGCACAGACAGAAAAAATACGGATTGGACACAGCCCGGACTCCGATGACGCGTTTATGTTCTACGCGCTCGCTAAAGGGTTGATTCCTACCAATTCGTTCGAGATCGTTCATGTGATTGAAGACATTGAAACTTTAAATCAACGAGCACTCGCGGCAGAACTTGAGGTTACAGCGATCTCGGTTCACGCTTACGCGTACGTCGCGGAGGATTACGCGTTCATGCCTTGTGGCGCAAGTATCGGTGATCGGTACGGACCGCTTGTCGTCTCGAAAGCACCGATTGAGAACCTTGAGGGTAAGCGCATCGCTATTCCGGGAAAAATGACAACCGCTTATCTTACACTCAGCCTCTTCCAACCCAATTTTGAAGCAGAAACGCGGTCCTTTGACAAAATATTGGACGCTGTCCAACAGGACGAGGTGGACGCTGGACTCATTATTCATGAAGGACAGTTAACCTACGCACGCGAAGGACTTCACAAAGTTATCGATTTGGGGGAATGGTGGTACGAAGAGACTGGACTCCCTTTGCCACTCGGAGCCAACGTCATTCGCCGGGATCTCGGCACCGAGAAAATACGTAAGATAACCGCACTCTTGAAGCAGAGCATTCAATATTCACTCGACCATCGGGCACGCGGATTAGAATACGCGATGACCTACGCTCGCGACATGGAGACCGCACTCGCCGACAAATTTGTCGGAATGTACGTCAATGACTATACACTCGATTATGGTGATAAAGGCAGAGCAGGGGTCAGAGAATTGCTCCGTCGCGGCAACGAGGCAGGCATAATCCCGCATCGTGTAGAGGCGGATTTCGTTACAATCGAATAGACCACCCGCACTGTTCTAATACATCAAAACACTACGTTTCTCTTTCAGGTTGAGATCGGAAACTATGGATACCAAACGCCGTAGATTTTTCCATTTAGAAAACGCTAACGGGAAGGAACTCGCAAACGGGATCCTCTACGATGAGGGAAACGTACAAGTGTTGTGGCGAATAGATCGCGGTTATACAGCGGAACAGTACGCCTCTGTTAACCTTGTATTAGATCTGATACCAGGGGTTACGGTATTCCGACTTGAAGATACCACCGAATGGCACAAGAGAACCGAGGCATAGGAACAGTAACTTGATGAGCATCAAATGGGAGTTCTGCGTTTCTAACGGAGCCGCCGATCTCCTAATTTGATAATTTCTCCGCTCTCCTGAGCGACATACATATAGCCGAGTCCGTCTAATGCTACACCCTCTTGCTCATCACCAGGCAAGAGGTATCTACTTAAAATTGTACCTTGCCGATTCATCTCGACCACGAGGTTCGTTGTATCGCTGATTAAAATCAAGATATCGCCTTGCGCGTCGTAGGCGAGTCCCGAAATATCAATGAAATCCATTTTGTAAGCGTTAATAATGGTGCCTTCTGATTTCCGGTCAGTCGCAGTACGAAGCGGTACAACGACTTCACAGACAACTGACGGTTCATCTTTTTCTTTCAGACTGAAGGACTGGTTGCCGACCCAAAAAGTACCGCCCTCTGGGTGTGAAGCATCTGGCACAAAAGTGATCGCCTCGATCCCCATACCGCCTTTCTTCAGGAGTTGTTCGCCTTTAAAATCTCTGATAATCTCGAATTCTCTTTGAATCGTGAGCGTTTCTGGGGCAATTTCGATGATCGCCTCAGCGTCCTCAACCGCGGCATACAATAAACCTGTCGTCGGATCCACCGTGATGCCTTCGATGTCGAATTCGTTTACGCCCTTGGCTTGGATACGTGTCCCGTTTGTGTGGATTTCATAGACGATGCCTGAATCATCCGCGATAAAGAGGCTCTTCCGGATCGCGTGATATGTAATACCGGAGGGTTCCGCTATATGTTCTTTTGTAATATCCCCGATCCAATTATAAGGAAGGGCTATCGGGCGCAATTCCGCCGTCTGTTTTGTTCCAGATTGCTCCATCCGGACCAACGAATAGACAAGAATCCCGCTGATACCAATAATCAAAATAACGAGAAGCACTCTTTTGTAGGACATCAGGATCACCATATTTTATTCTTAGGCTTGGGCGACAACGGACTATCTGTACTTTATCATATTCGCTTCAGTGAATCAAGAAAAAATGCCCAGCAGATTTTTTTTCTGTTTTCCTTGACAAACTGTCATTACTGATGCTATTATATTTTAACTCGCAATTTCAGCGGGCGTGTTAAGCCTGAGAATAAGGAGCGGTATATGACGAACATGCCGAGGCTCGTCGTTGAAGTCTTTGAACATGTCAATTTTCATGGACGTAAACTGACCTTGATTGAATCCGTGCCGAACACCTCGGAAATCGGCGCACAGGATATTATATCTTCAATCAAAATTTACAAAGGTCCAGGGTTCAACGCCTCGCCGAACTACAAGGCTATTTTCCACGAGCATGAGAACTATAGGGGACGGCGGTTGGTCCTTGCTCCTGGGTTTTACCCAAATATTCATGACATCCCTTATAACTTTGGTGATGCCATTACGGCTATCAGCTTTAGTCCTTCAGCACACCCGACCCCGCCAGAGTACGGGGCTGTTCCAGTTATCATTGAAGTGTTTCGCGATGTGGATTATAGTGGACAACGAAGCGTCATTATGCGTGATGTCAGTTCTGTGTTTGAGATCGGCATGAATGACACAATATCTTCGCTCCGCATCCAACGAGGGCCGAGCTTCCCCTTCAGTGGGTGCCATGTCATCTTCTATGAACACGTGAATTTTGAAGGCAGACGGTTAAATCTAAGTTTGAACTCGCGCGAATTTCAATTAGGGCTTCGAAATCTCAGATCGCTGCCACACTCACAATCATTTTCGGCACCCTCACAATCATTTTCGGATATTATCTCTTCTATAAAGATTGTACCGTTAGGTGTATTCCGGGTTTTGGTTGTTGTCGGGGACAATATGACGCATGAACCAGCTGTGTTGGAGTCGTTGACAACAATTGAAGGCTTGGAATTCCAATTTACAACTGTGCATGTCAACGACAACCCTGAAAATCGCGGGGACCCTAACAATGCAGTCAAACTCTCAAGCATAGTACTCTCAAACTACGACATCATCTGGTTCACGTGGTTTGCTACAGGGCATGACGGTGAATATTTTATTGAGGATGCTGATGAAGAGATTCAGGATTTTGTCCGAAAGGGTGGGGTCGTCTGGGCTTCGGCAATGGATAACAACATCGTACCGCCTGATGGTGTACATGCTTCTGAGCCGCAGTGGCGCGGCGATTGGCTGCCTGTCAATAGACATCCAATTCGTGTGATTAATTCCGAGGATGGAAATGTCACTGTCACTGAAGATGGACAAAAAACAGGTATGTTTACCTGGCCCCACAAAATTAACGTAGATTCTTTGATAACTGATGATCACTGGGTTACAGACGATCGAAGCTACCGAAAATTGGCTGTCAGAGAGGATAACGGCGATGCTGTCAGTGTACAACTCCAATGGGGTGAAGGGTATTATGTCGCTTTTGCTGTTGATACCCGAGACCCGCATCGCACCTCGATAGCTAAACCTCTTATTGAAAATGCACTCTGTTACTTAGCTAACCTCGCATGGCAGACTTCTCCGCGTCAACCGCTCAAGGGACGATATCGAACGCACCTGAGCGATGGAGAAATCTTCCGATAAAAAATATTTAGGGAACATCAAATATATACCTCCGTGCATCCAGATTATTGCCTATAGGAGAATTGAATGCGTTTCATTGCTGTTATCGTCTTTCTAATTGTTGTAGCAGTCGCCGTCGGCTGGTTCGTCTACCAAAACCTTGACGGTTTTGGACAGACTGGCGTGATGCGATGGTTGACGGTGTTTCTCGTCGGCCTACTTGCTCTTTTAGCGGCTACCTGTGTCGCAATCATCCGCTACAGAATACCGAAAGCTGATGTCGCACTCGTCCGAACAGGTGGTTCAAAAGCAAAAATTAACGTCAACAAAGGACTTTGGGTTAACACCATCATCCATGAGATCAAAGAGATCTCTCTCAATACCATGCGGATTGAGGCCATCCGAGAGGGGCAAGAGGCTTTAATTACTTTCGACTTTAACCGCGCTGATGTTGAAGTCGTCTTCTATCTTAAAGTTGAACCTGACGAAGATGATGTACTACGGGCTGCACAAGCACTCGGTGATAAATCCATGACACCCGAGACTGTACGCGAACTCATTGAACCTAAACTTGAAGGCGCATTGCGGAGTGTCGCAGCCGAAAGTGAAATCCAAGACCTCTTACAGAAACGTCAAGAATTCGCAGATAAAGTCCAAGTGGCCTGTGGTGAAGATTTACAAATACAAAACGGATTGATGCTTGAAACCGTCTCAATTATACGAGTAGACCAAACACCTGTTGCAACACTTGATGCTGAAAACCGATTTGATGCTGTCGGTATTCGTGAAATCACTGAAATTACCGCTGATCAATATCGGGAAAAGGTAGACATAGAGCAGCGGAAAGAGGTCGCTGTTGCTCAGATCGAAGCCAGTGCCCGTATAGAGAAACTCGAAATTGAACAGGAAGTGGCGTGGGGAGAGTCTGATCAGCAGAAAAATATCGCAATCTATGCCGCTGAACGAGAAGCGGAAACCCTCAAATTCCAATTTGAAATGGAACAGAGTGTCCAAGAGCGCGAATATGAGATGAAACAGGAAGTCGAGCGCGCCCGTATCGCACAGGAACAGGTCGTAGAAGAACGTGAAATCGAGATGGTACGCGATGTTGAAGTCGCTCGCGTCCAACAGGAACAGGTCGTACAAGAACGTGAAATCGAGAAAAACCTAATCGTTGAAACGCAACAGATCGAACAGTCCAAGGTCGTCCAACTCGCTGAAATTGAGCAGTTCCTCGTTGTCCAACTTCAGAAGATCGAACAGGAGCAGGCGATTGCTGTTCGAGACATAGAAAAGCAGCTCATGGTAGAGAAGGCACAGATCGCACAAGAAGAGGGTGTGTCTTTGCGAGACATTGAACGTGAACTGTTGGTACAGACGGAAAAGTTTGCACAAGAACAGCAGGTTCAAGAACGTGAGATTGAGAAGAACCTCGTCGTCGAAACCGCTCAGATTGACCAATTGCGGCAGGTAGAACTCGCTGAAATCGCCAAAATGTTGACTGTCGAACTTGCACGTGTAGGACAAGAACAGCAGGTAGAGACGCGAGAGATAGAAAAACAGCTCATGGTAGAGAAGGCACAGATCGCACAAGAAGAGGGTGTGTCTTTGCGAGACATTGAACGTGAACTGTTGGTACAGACAGAAAAGTTGGCACAAGAACAACAGGTTCAAGAACGTGAGATTGAGAAGAACCTCGTCGTCGAAACCGCTCAAATTGATCAGATGAGGCTCGTAGAACTTGCTGAAATCGCTAAAATGTTGTCAGTGGAACAGTCGCGTATCGGACAGGAATTGCGTGTTGCCTTAACGGATGAAGACCGGAAGATCGAAGTCGCTAATAAACAACAGGTTACCGCACTTGCTGAGAAAGAGCAATTAGTCGCGGAAGCCGAACGGATGGGCGCAGAAGTCAATGTGACTGCCACAGAACAGGTGATGGAAGCCGAATGGCAGCGTGAAGTAGCAGTCATCAGTGCCGAAGCACAAGCACAACCGATTGAACGCCTCGCTGACGCAATCCTTGCTGAAGCCCGCGCGAAAGCACAAGGTGAGATGGCTGAATACGAAGCACGCAATGTCGCTGAACAACGCGTCCTCGTCCAAGAGGCGATCTTAGAACTCATTAATGATGCAGATGATATTATTGAGCAACTTATGAAGCCGGTTGAGAAAATTGATAGCATCAAGATTTTGGATATGGGAAACAATGATGGACAAGGCGGGATCAACCGTAGCAGTATGGGGAGACTCGCGAACGCCTTGCTTGATACCGGCGCCATTTCTCCAATGCTTAAAGAACTCTTCAACTTCGCAGATGTAGATGCACAACAGATAACCGACAAGATTGCTGAATATCTCGCGGACCTCGTCAATCGTCCAAGTTGATTTGCTATCTTCGCAACAGTGTGAGTATTTCATAGCTTTTTCGGACACAACTCTTTGTAGGAGAGAACATGCGACGTGAGAGACGGCAAACATCAGCAAAACGGCGCACAAGCCAACGGTGCCGAACCTGCCGTTCTAATAACGGAAAACGTAGCTGTCCAGCACTCAGCGGTATATTAATCTGCACGGAATGCTGTAGAGCGAAACGCGCAAAGATACCCGGTTGTGACGCGAAGTGTCGCTACTATGCACCGCTCGTTGTTTCGGGCAGAATTCACAGAAAAAAATCATCAGATTTTCCGGTCCATCGATGCCTAATCAGTCGTTCCAAAGATACAGGAATGCTAATCGTGGTTGGCACTCGAAAACGCCCAGACGGAAACCTGAAAGCGATGTTTCTCTTATTGGATGTGTGGAAAAAAGGGATTCGAGACTGTTTCTTTGACGCAAACCTTTCCGAAAAAGAGTTTGAGAGAGTTTCACAAAGAATAGCAAAGAGCTACAACCTCAGCGAACCTGTTGAACTGCACGACCCCCAGGAACCCGAAGAAGTCGTTCGGATACCTAAAGATACACTCGTTATCGAAGCGGATAACGCCATTCATCTTGATAAAGGCGTGAATATCGTTGACCACGAAGAGGCTTCTCGCGGTAAAGCCGTTGAAGGCGCGAGAGGCGCACGCGCTATACATGAAATTTACATCCCTAAAACAGGGAGATGGTACCTCTGGGCTCGCGTCTTCTTTGAAAGAGGGAAAGATTCTTACTGGATCGGGGTCGATGACGCATCACCACACCCCTGGGATCGCGAAGGCGGGCCCGGCGCAATAAAAATTTGGTCAGAACCCGATGATACCACTAAATGGGGGCGTTGGCTCTGGGATACCGCACCAAGCGATACGGAAGGCAACAAACCAGGCAAACGACCCGCCTTTTTTCACATTAAACGACCCGGTTATTACCGACTCTGGTCCAAGGCCAGAGAATCCGGATCACGTTTGGATCAGCTCCTTCTTACCCGCGCACGTGATTTTAACGTCGAAACCGAGACGGAAGGGAAACCTCTGCCACAAAGGTATTCGCCACATCTCTATGAACCCGCCTCAATTAATGAATGCCGAAAACTGATACGACGTGCCGTTCAGATCGCAACTGTCGTCGAAACTGAAATACCCTGGGAATTCAAATATTGGATACAAGATATGTGGGGCGATATTACCAAGTTTCCCGAAACGGAAGGTTCACTCTACAAATGTCCTAAATGCGCAGCAGACCTGCCGCAACAAGCAGTTGACCTCATTATACAACATGCCCAATCCGATGATATTCAGTTCTATATTTTATGCCGAAAATGCGGCGGTGAATTCGATTAAACGTCTTTCACGTCTGGGCTGTGTCTCTCATTTGAGCCAGCGAAAAACCCTATTTAAATTGGCTATCGAACTCTTCAGTCTCCTCGTTCTTGCAACGGTGTGTGTCGCAGCACCTCCGAATCCATATCGCTTTTTCAATCAGGATCCTACCACTGGTGAATTTGTCCCCAAAGCCCCACAGAGCAACGCTGAATTTCTTGAGGCACTCGACGGGTGCTGTCTCATCAGAGAACAAGGCGTCTTACAATCCGATGGTATTGAATATGTTCTCGCTCTGAAAATAGATTTCTCTGATATGCCAGGACGCAGAGAAGGCGCAGCATTTGATAAATATCTATTCGCTACAGAAGGGGTCTCTCTCAAAACCTATTATCTCGAAAATTCTTATGGACAGATGGATATCCAACCCGGTCCAATGGGAGGCGTTGTACCCGCCGGGAACGCCTGGTTCCGTGCTAAGAAACCGATGACATATTACGGCGAAGGCGTCAGAATCTTGGAACGCTATCGCGAATTGGTTCGTGAAGCCTGTGAGGCAGCGGATGCAACTGTTGACTTCTCACAATATGACCGAGATAAAGACGGGGTCGTAGACCATGTTTTTCTCATCCATGCTGGGAACGATCAAGCCTCTACAGGAATTATAGATTATGACATACAATCTCTCCTCATCCCAGGGGTAAATGCCATTCACGATGCCGTTCGCGTTGATACTGCTGCAGTGGTCGCTGAGGAGCCCGATTTTGAGCATCCGCACCTCGGCATCTATTTCCACGAATTCTTTCACGATTTCGGAGCACCCGATCTTTATGGGTTTTTCAGAGGTCCACACGACCATAAGTGGGGACTTATGGGCACTTTCGGACCTTATCAGGGACCCGTGGAATTTGGTGTCGGCAACGGGTTAGAACCGAGCCATATTATGGGGTACCTAAAGTGGGATTTCGACGCAAGACCTCAAAATGGGCGGCTCGGTTGGATTCAACCCGTTCAGATAACGGAAAACCAGAAAATTGAGGTCCCGAGCTTTGAACTCGGTCCCAAAAACAATATACTTTTCAAAATTGATGTCCATCCATCAAGGAAACTGGCTAACGGAGAAACAACGGAATTTTTCCTGATAGAAAACCGAAACAAAAATTCTGGAGCGACCTTTGATACCTATCTACCGGAATCGGGCATCCTGATCTGGCACATCGATGAGACGCATCCGTATCCGATCGGCACTTATGATGCCTCCCAACAAGTTTGGCTTGAGGATCCAACGGACCCAGAACATCTCGGCATTTATCAACAAGAGGACGCTGACTTTATAGATGTCTTTAGGATAACCGACGGTGCAGCTTATTCTTTGGATGATGGACATACAGCCTTTACACCCGGATCGCTGCCGAATAGCAACGCAAACGATGGCACCGTTACAGGCATCTCAATTACGAACATCGGCCCAGAGGGGGTAACCATACCGATTCTCGTATCCTTCGGGGACACGTACGAACCCAATGATACAATTCTGACAGCATTTCCTATCCAATATGGTGAAACTTACGAATCTTTCATTTTCGATTCGACAGATGTTCGCGATGTTTATGAGTTAGAAGCCGTACGCGGCATTACTATTTTAGCAACCTTAGCTGACATTCCACCAGACAAAAATTATCGTCTCTCTCTCCACAGCGCAGCCGGCGAAACTTACGCAACCGGCGAAAACGCAACAGAGATTAATGGATTGAAACTCATATATCAGCCCCAAACGACTGAAACACTCTATCTTGTTGTGGAATCGGAAAGTGGGTTCAGCAGCGTTGATTCTTACCGGTTGCGTGTAGAACAACTTCAATCCGAGGCGTTTGTACTTGAGGATACACGAGTGTATCCGAATCCGTTGCGTTTATCAGACGAAACTATGGTGTTTGCCTATCGATTCTCTGCCTCCCAAATCGTAGACACCATTAAACTTGAAATATTCACGCCAGCAGGAGCACTCGTCTATACGGATACACATCAAAATGTATTTACGCAAGGGGAATTTGAGTGGCCCGGCACAAATCTTAACGGAAGAGCTGTCGCTCCTGGGGTCTATATCTATCGCATCTCCGCGGAACAAGCCGGACGCCTTGTTCAGGAAATAGGCAGGTTGGCTATTCTGAAATAAAGATTATAGATGCTTCCGAACATATTTCTTGACTAAAAATTGGAGTTATGCTAATTTTAATAACACAGAGAACAATTTTAGACGCGCCAATTGGATTGGATACCAGTGTTCTCAAAATCAGTTATAACGTTAGTATGCTGCTCCGTTGAGTAGCCGGAAGGCAAATCGAAAACGAAACCCCATTTGTAGAATGGTAACCAAGGAGGCAATGTTATCAATGAAATTGTTGAATAAATTCACAGCACTCAATTTTGTCTTGTTATTTGCACTTGCTGTTTACCTCACAGGTTGCGGCACCTCTCTCAGGAGTATGTCACCGATTCAACCTGTGAATAATATAGCGAAAGCAAAGATAGAACAGGTTGAAAAACCGGAAGAGAATATAATTGTCCCAGCCCTCCCGGCTGAGACAATCGCTAAGCCGGTGCTCGACAAACACGGGATGGATTCTATCGGATTCCGGATCGGAAAAGCGCGCGATGCCAATATGGAAGAACTCACTTACATCTTCGCGTTCAGTGAATACGCCCACGCTACCGACAAATGGGGTGAATTTCTTAACGATTGGATCGAAGTCAAAAACCAGATCGAAATAGGAACCGGTGAAGATCGAAAAATGGTTGATGTCGTCATGCTGTCCGATTACCCAGAGTTATTTCAGGTGCCCTCGAGACAACCGATCTTGACAAAAACAAAAGATGGAATCACCGTTTCTATCGCTTATTGGCGACGCACAGACTTAGACCGGAAATACAATGTCGGAAGCGCATTCTCACCCTTTTATGAAACCGAGGCACTTCACCAAGGTGAAAAAACAGATGTGTTTTATGTGAAGATTACTAACAATCGGAGCGAAAATATCATCTTTAAGGTCAAAGACTGTACAATCATTGACCAAAATGAGAACATCTATGGCGGGATGGATTATGATGATTTGGAGGAACGATTGACATACAATGCTCGCGCATCGGGCCTCTATGTCAAAAATGGATTGGAAATCGCACGCGAAATTTTAATCGAAAAGCGGATGCCTGTTGTTGAAAAACAGGTCGGCACACATCGCACAGGGGTCCCGCCAGGTGAAAGTATGGAAGGGTTTTTACCTTTTGTACAAACGAAGTCAAATGCTGAGGCATTGAAGGTCATCCTACCCATTGAAAAGGCACCGCCCCCAGGCGGCGCACAACGCTATCAAATGGTAGAATTTGTGTTCCCTTTCACACACGATAGAGGGATTCGTATCGCGCAACCTTCACCCCAGCGTTATTAAATCGATCTGTCCGATTTTTGTTAGATGCTCGCTGGACACACACGGCGAGCATCTTTTTTATTTTTCTACAATTTCGCAGGTCGGTAACGAGCGCAAGAACGCCCGCCCATAACTACGGGTTTGGATCCGTGGATCAAGAATGACGACAATCCCTCGGTCGTTCTTTGTACGGATGAGCCGCCCAAATCCCTGCTTGAGGCGAAGGATCGCTTCCGGTAAACTAAACTCCGAAAACTCATCGCCACCGCTCTCCTTAATCTGTTTCACGCGCGCCTCCATCACCGGATGTGTCGGCACTTCAAACGGAAGCCGTGTTATGATAACGTTACTCAACGCCGCACCACGCACATCAACACCCTCCCAGAAACTCGCAGTCCCAAATAAGACCGAGTCGGTATCCTCACGAAACGCCTCAAGCATGTCGGTCCGTGAGAGGTCACCCCCCTGTTTGAACGCAGTGATCCCTATTTCTTCTAAATCAGGAGCAATCGCATCATAGACTTCATCCATCATTTTGTAACTCGTAAAAAGAACAAACGCTTTGCCATGCGTCAGTCTGAGGTAATGGCGAATTTTATCGATCACTGAGGACGTGAATTCTCGACTCCTCGGATCCGGCATATCTTTCGGAATGTGGAGTTGGACCTGCTCTTTGAAGTTGAACGGCGAATGGACAAGGAGTTCGCGACAGTCGTTTATCCCAACACGCGCTTTGAAATAAGCAAAATTACGATTTGTGGAGAGTGTAGCACTCGTCATGATGACGCTACTTTTCTCTCTAAACAGATACTCTTGCAGCATCTGGTTTACGTTTGCGGGTGTCGCATTTAGGACAATACGAGGTGGATGATTTCGTGTTGATATTTCTATCCAATACACGTAATTTGGATCGTTTTGCCGAATGAGCATATCCAATTCGTCGCGAAGCCTTTCGCAATGGCGTTGATGCGCGATAATTTCCTGTTCGTCATCTTCTGTCGGCGCCTGGTCTTGTAGTCCTTTCAGCGTTTTCTCAATCGCCGCAAGCGGGGCATCTAATACATTTTCAATAAAATCGCCTTCGTGAATACGATGCGTTAGCGTGGTGCCGTATCCGCCTTCGTCGAGTTCTTTTATTTCTTCAAGGATACTGTTGAACAGTTTATTGGTCTGTTCGCGTGCCTCTATGGTCTGAGCTTCAAGTTCTGACGAATTGAAACGTCTCGCCAACCCATCGTCGCTCCGCTCATTGTAGAGAGAATCGAGTAGCCATTTAACGCGGGTGTTGTTGAAGTTGATACTTGCGTGGCTGGTCGCTGTCGCTTCCAGATGGTGGGCTTCATCAATGATGAGATAGTCGTAATCGGGTAGGATACCCATGGTTGAGTCGCTCGCTTGACGGATAGCGAGATCGCTAAAGAGGAGGTGATGGTTAATGATGAGCAGATCCGCGTTGTGCATCTCCCGCCGAACCTTGAAATAGAAGCACGTATCATAGGTCTCGCAGTTACGACCAAGACAGTTATCTCTATCAGAGGCGACCTTATCCCAAACCTGCGCATGCGGTTGTAACGGTAGGTCTGCTCGACTACCGTCTACGCTCTGCTCTGCCCACTCTTCAATGGCAGCGAGCTGCTCAACCTCTTCATAAGTGTCAAATAGCCCGCGTTCATAGTTGAGCAGGTTTTTAAGCCGTCTCCGTGAAAGGTAATTGCGCCGTCCTTTTGCGAGCAGGATGTTGAAATCGCGCGGGAGAACGCGCTGCAGAAACGGGATATCTTTTGTGACGAGTTGTTCCTGTAGACTGATGGTATTCGTCGAAATAACGACCTTTTGCTCCGATCTAAGCGCGTGGGAAATCGCAGGAATGAGATAAGCGAAACTTTTACCGACACCTGTCCCAGCTTCAACGATTAGGTGGTCAGAGGATGTTAAGGCTCGGGATACCTCATGTGCCATCTGCAATTGCTCTTCACGAAACTCATACCCGTCAAGATGTTGCGCAATGAGACCGCCTGGACTAAAAATTTCCCTGAGCGTTAAGGATGTTGAGGTTGCCATATATTTACATCTCACGGAGCAGCATTACGCACACTTTATTTTAAATGTGAAGTAAAGTCGGTTGCGTGAAATAGTCTGCTTCGGTTCGCGCATCTCCTTTCCTGGATTCCTAACGTTTTAGCGGCACCGGTATCTTTTCTATGCCGTGACTGCTCTTGACATCGAGGATAAACTGCTCAAGATCTCCCCCCTTTTGGAGAGCCGCTTCCAACTCTTCGACACTCGTGATAGGCTGTCCATTGACAGCAGTAATAAGTGTACCTCTCGGAATCCGGCTGTTTACTCGAACCATATCAACAATAACGCCGCGATCCTCATCGGCCAGATAGGTATACCTTTCGTAATCACCCTTTTCTAACTTCCGCACTGATAATCCAAGTCTCCGCCACGCCACCGAGTCGGTTTCAACCGGTCTTCCAGCTTGGAGGGCCGGCATTTCTCCTATAGTTAACCCAAGTTGCTACCTTTATCCAAATAGCTGCTTTATACTCGTTGCGATAACAAACAAAAGCACTTTCAACTCAAAACCGGCTGCTGACACCGCATGAATCGACTTGGGGAAAAGTTGTTCAATGAGACTGATTGT
>JAJDTJ010000109.1 GCA_022827225.1 Candidatus Poribacteria bacterium
ATGCCCGATTGAGATTAAAAGATCGTCACAAATCGTATAAAGTGCTACAATAGTCAAGTCCATGGGGTTCTCCTTTTGTTTTTGCGTTAAAAACACTATAAAGGATATCCCATGGATTTACAAGTGGCAACTTGGGTTAACCAATAACTAAAAGCGAAGCGTACCAATAACTTATAACCATCCCTCCAATAACTAACAACCATTCCTCCAACAACCAACAACTAATAACCAACAACCACTTGCTACAAAAGAGCAACCTGCCTAAGTCCTATCATTTTAAAATTGCCTCACGACGCGTTTTTACTACCAGCGTTTTTATATCGCTCGCATATTACTTGGATAAGGTTGGTTGTGGATTTACCTGGGACGTTTAGACCTACGACAACCTTGCCGCCGTTTGCTTCGACGACCTCCCGCTCAATGAGTTGTTCGAGTTCATAGTCGCCACCTTTAACGTGGATACTCGGCTTGAGTTCGGAGAGCAGTTCAATCGGTGTCAATTCTGGGAAAATAACGACGTAATTGACGCATTCCAACCCGGCGAGCATCTCTGCGCGTTCCGCTTCAGGTACAAGTGGACGGTTTTCACCCTTAAGCTGCCGTACCGAACCATCACTGTTAACGCCGACTACGAGCAGATCCCCGAGCTGGCGTGCCGCTTGTAGATACCGGAGATGTCCCAAGTGTAGTACATCAAAACAACCGTTGGTAGTGACAACAGTCTTACCGTCTGCTTTTGCCTGTTGAAGACGGGACGCGAGTTCACTGCGATGATAGATCTTTTGGTTTAACATGTTTTGTTTGCGATAATAGATGTCTTGGACTAATCGTAGATTTTGAAACATTATATAGTCTATCACGCCTTGGACGCTTTGACAAGTTTTTCCTTCAGAGCATCAGTGTCGTTCAATACCCAATTTTTCCTTGACGTAAAAGGTCAATTCCGTGTAATATATATTGATGTAAAGTAGAACAATATCACAACATATTATGGAGAGAGATGTGTTAAAATACAGATGTCTTGCCGCTATCACTATTGTGGTCTCTTTAACGCTGCCTGGATGCGCCGTGTTCCGCGACACATCGCAGACCGAGGCGTACAATCAATTCGCGATACGAGCTGCACGAGCGCAACTCTGGAACGAAGCCATCTTTCGATGGAAGCAGGTCATCAATATCGATCCGGACGACTCCAAGGCACATAACAACCTCGGTGTCGCTTACGAAGCCATCGGGAACATGGACGCGGCTCTCACTGCTTACCAGCGCGCTGCGGAATTAGAACCCGACAACAGATACTACAGACTCAACTATCGACGCTGCCGTATCCATCTTCGACGAAGTGGTGGTGATAACGAAGACACACCACACATAGAAGCAGAAGAAAACGAATTCTCGCCGACAGAAGAATGAGGAGCCCCCTATGCAGATCGTGAGAAACATCGGAATCCTACTGGTAGTGCTAATGCTTTACGGATGCGGTAGTGCCGTGACGCGTGTCTCGATTCCAGTGAAAGTCGAATCCGAAATTGATATTAGTCGGTATTCTAACTTCGCTGTTCTGCCATTTGTTCCCGAAAAAGAGACGGGACGTAATGAAAAGCTGCCTGAAGGCATCGGTGAGGAGATTGCATCAATACTCCGTAGCAGTCTATCACGCCAAAAACACTTTGAGGTTGTCAGTGCACAAGAGACCGCCCGGATGCTGACAGGTGAAACCGTCGAGCAGGCGTGGCTCTCCGATCCGGAACAATTGAGCCGACTCGGAGAATACTTTGAGGTGAAAGGGGTTATCATCGGAAGTTTTCGTTTCTATTCAGATAGCCGCCCGAGACGGTATTACGGAGAACGCTACTCCATACAACGCCAACGCTACGTTATGGACTATCAGGACTACATGGAAAAAACCTATCTCCTCTCACTGAGAGTCATGATTTTCGATGTCGAAACTGAAAAGATTATCTGGGATGAAGATTACCGGCGTAACACTGCGGAGGCACATACGATCGGTTCCTTTATTTTCTCTCAAGCGGGTCCACAGGCAAACACGATGAGAGAACTCGGTAAGCGTGCCGCAATGGAATTCACTCGTGAAATCTCTCCACACTACGAACGCGAAGATCGGTATCTGGTCAATTGACGAAAAAATAGGAGTTAGAGGCGTGAAAAACAATAAAACCAAATCGCTAATAGCCAAAAACATATCTGAAAAATACGCCGATCACACACGACAGATATTCGGTAGATATCTCTTTTGTACCCTCCTGCTCGTCGGTTTATTGATGCCTCGTGTCGGATGGGCACAAGCTTTCGGTAAAAACAAGATCACGGCACAACGCTTCGATTGGCACATCCATCGGACAGAGCATTTCGATATACACTACTATTCGAGCGAGGCGAAACTTGTGCCTATTATGGCTGCGATTGCGGAAGAGGCTTACGAACAACACAGCGAGGATTTTGAACACGAACTGCAAGATAGAACGCCGCTTATCCTCTACAAATCCCACAAGGATTTTCAGGAAACCAACATTATCTTACAAGAGCTTCACGAAGGTATCGGTGGCTTTGCGGAACTCTTTAAGCATCGCATTGTTATTCCGTTCACAGGTTCCCTTGAAGCGTTTCGAGAGGTGATTTTTCATGAACTCATCCACATCTTTCAGTACGACATCATCTATCAAAAACCGCACGCACGCATCTACAGCGGCGAGTTCCTCTACTCACCCCCGCTCTGGTTCATAGAAGGGATGGCAGATTATTTCGCCGAAGATAACGATGCGATCGGGGAGATGGTCATCCGCGATGCGAGCATGAATAACAACATCGTGCCGTTGCCGCAACTCCAGAATTTCAACCGACTCAGTTCACCTTATGTCGGATATAAGTTAGGACAATTGGCGGTGGCGTATCTCACGGAGACTTATGGACGTGAGAAGATCGCTGAGATCCTACGCGGGTTACGACAGAGTCGCACGAAAGACCTTGACCGAGTTTTCAGGGAAGTACTCGGCGTGGAACTCGAAGAATTCGATAAAGCGTGGCGACAGACCGTCCGGAGACGCTACTGGCCCCTCATCGAAGATCGGGAATTGCCCGATCTCGTCGCGAAAAATCTTACCGAGAAATCGCGATACTCTCATAATATCAAACCGATCTGGTCACCGAGCGGCGACATTATCGCTTACGTCACAGGAAACGACGGATTCCTTGAGGTCATTCTGATGTCCGCAAAAACCGGTGAGCGCATTGATCGAGTTACCAAACGATTTTTCCGAGAGAAATACGAAGAAATACGAACCGATTTCAGCGGATTCGGCAGAAGTCTCGCATGGGCACCCGATGGCGACAGAATCGCATTCGTCGCTAAGCATCACGACGCTAACTATCTCCTCGAAGTGAACATCCTAACAGAAGAACTCACACAGTACTTCAGGCTCGATTATGATAACATCTCCTCTCCCGACTATGACGGCAGCGGTGAACAGATCGTATTTTCAGCACTCAAAGAGGGACAGACTGACCTCTACAGTATTGAACTCCTGACGGGTGAAATCAATAGACTGACTTTCGACGCATTCAATGACACACACCCGTCATGGCATCCGACAACCGACAAAATCGTCTACACCTCCGAGCGCGGACGTAAAAACAGGCTTGTATTGATTGACCTCGACAACGGTACAGAACGTGTACTAACTAACGGCACCTATAACGCTATTAGTCCATCATGGACACCGGACGGAGAATCAATTCTTTTCTGCGCAGACGGGCAAGGCATTTATGATATATACAGACTCGAGATTGTGGAGAAGAATGAGGCACAAGAGGACGCAGTTACAGATGCAGAAGATGAAACGCAAGTTGAACAGTTGGATAATGATACGGTCAGAGGAACGTCACTGTTCTCTGGAGCGAACCGTCTGGAACTTACAGACAGAACGCTACAAGTTGAACTGACGCGTCTGACCAGTATGATGACCGGGTGTTTCAATCCGAGTTTATCACCAGACGGAAAGCAGTTGCTGTTTAGTGCCTATCAGAACGGGAAATACGATGTCCATACGATGGAGATCGCTAAAACCATCGAAGAAAAAGTTGAGGTTATAGACATCGCGGAACCCACGGCTGTTCTAACAACAGAAAAACCGGCGACCTACAGGATCGCCAGACGCAAGTATAGTACAAAATCCTCTTTCGCCTTAGATGCGATCTTCCCAGATTTCACGCTGGGTGCCGACGGTATCCTGAGAAGCGCTGTGCAGATTATCGGTAGCGATATGTTGGGTAACCATCGGATCGGTGTCAGTGTGATGAGCCAATCCAGTTACCTCGCCCCGGATTTCATCGCCCAATACGGGTTCTTGACGCACCGAACCGACATCGGCGCGATGGTTTATAATTACCACGAATACCATATCTTAGGCGGTATCCAGAGCAGGCGCGGTATCTTACAACGGATTACAGGACTCGGCACGTATCTCAATTACCCGTTTGATAGGTACCATCGACTCGATCTTAACCTCTCAATGTATTCGCAGCCGTTCTCCTTTAACTTCCAAACAAGCCGTCCGTTGGACCCGTTTGACGATCGAGGTCTGCTCACTATAGGTTCTATCGCGTTTGTTGGCGATACGACGATGTGGCGCGAATGGGCACCGTATACCGGTTCACGATACCGGATTGAACTTGAACGATCTTTTCCAACATTCGGTAGCGAATTATCGCTCACAAACGTCATCTTTGATGCACGACGCTACTTCGGTCTCGGTAGACGTTCTACCCTCGCGGCGCGGTTGCTGTTCGGCGGCAGCTTCGGGGCTGACAAATCCTATTTCTATCTCGGTGGTATTGATACCTTACGCGGCTACGATTATGAGGCGTTAGTCGGCACCCGCATCGGACTCATCAACTTAGAAGTCCGTATCCCTTTGATAGATGTCCTCCACTTCGGATGGCCAATTAGATGGACACTTGGCGGTATCCGTGGTATTATCTTTGCCGATCTCGGCGCCGCGTGGTCAGACTGGCAGTACGGACCGGAGAACCGATTCAACATTTTCGTCCGAGAAGAAAATCGTATTCGACTCGACGATGCCAAAGCTGCAGTCGGAATCGGGATGCGACTCCAACTCGGTCTGTTTTCAATAGACTTCGCCGCAGCGAGACATACAGACCTCACCCGATTAGAACCCGGCTTCAAATATCACTTTGGACTCGGACAATCTTTTTAACAGCCGTCGGCAATCGGCAATCAGCAGTCAGCACGAATAGCCGTCAGCAATCGATAGGCAGCAGTCAGGACCAAGAGACTTTGGAACTTTCATAAACCTCTTAACTGATGGCTGAAAGGTTTTTCGTAGAAAAACCGCCCCGACTGCTGACGACTACTAAAGGAGAAATATGGAATCACGAACCAAACGTTTTATTATCTCTATCGTCATCCTCGGTGTTATCGGCGGACTGGGTGCCCTCTGGGTTAACCTCTTCCCCGATTTTCTGTGGTTTGAGATGGTGGACTATAAACCGGTCTTCACTAAAATTCTGGGAACAAAAATCCTCGTTGGCGTAATTGTCGGGGTCTGCTACTTAACGATCCTGTTGGTCAACCTCGCTTTAATCTATCGGTTCACACCGGCACACCTGAGTCCCGCTTTTATGGGAGGTGCGGACTTCACAGATGGTGCCACAAGCAACCCTGGTGACACCCGAAAGATGATTTACGGCGGTCTGACACTCGTCGCCATACTTTTCAGCGTTTTGATGGGCTACACAGCGAGCGATCGGTGGGAGATTTATCTACGCTACTTCAACGCAAATGAACTCGTTTTCCCAGCTGCGACACCTATTACCGTAGAAGAAACCGTTGACGGAAACGAAATACCTGTTTCACAATTGGAACTTCAGGCAAAAGAGATTAAAGTTGGGGATCCTGTCAACGTTCAGATAGACGGTACGAATCAGGAAGCACGCGTTGAAGCGGTGTTAGAGAATGCCATTCGATTAAACACAGCAGTCCAGATAGAACCCGGGCAAAAAGCGTTCTTCACGTCACCGGCACGCGACCCGATCTTCAAAAAAGATGTCACCTTCTATATCTTCAAGATGCCGTTGGAACGCTACATCTGCGGAACTCTTTTCGGTATCTTTATGTTGGTGACAATATTCGCAACGGTCATCTATTTTTTTCATGGGTTAGTCACGGGTGATACTAGCCAGTTCCGGTTCCGTCCGCCTTTCAACGTCAAAGCGCATCTGTTTACGCTTGTCGGTTTGACGCTCCTTTGCAGAGCATGGAATTACAAATTCGTTATGTATGACCTACTGTATGCGTCAAACGATGTTGTACGCGGTGGGGGAGGCTATGCAGCGATACAAGCACGCCTCCCAGTTTTGAACGTTATGCTCTGGCTCACTATCATTTGCGCACTGATTTTCATCATCAGTATCTTCTTGAAACGTAACGTTTATGCTTTCGGTGGATTCGTTGTCTTCCTAATCGCCGGTTTCCTCGGGCAAGCCTACCCCGCCGCAATACAGAGTTGGCGGGTTGAGCCGAATAAGCAGGTTTTAGAAGCAGACTATATCAATTATAACATCAAAGCGACACTTCAGGCTTACGGCTTAGCTGAAAACACGGTAACCGAAGAAGAGTATCCTTTGACAGAGGAACTCAGTTACAACGATATAACCAGCCGCGAAAATGCTCCCGTCTTTAATAGCATTCGGCTCTGGGATTGGCGACCGCTGCGCAGAATCTTTCGACAGCTCCAAGAATTGCGCTCACAGTATGACTTCAACGATGTTGATATTGACCGCTATGTCGTTGATGGCGAAATCCGACAGGTGATGCTGTCCGGACGCGAACTTAATATCAACGAACTTCCGATAGAGATCAGGAATGATTGGTATAAGCAGACCTATACCTACACCCACGGATACGGTGCCGTCGTGAGTCCCGTGAATGAGATCGACAACGGCAAACCGAATATGTATGTACAAGAATTACCGCCTATTGAATATAAGGACGAGTGGGAACATCGGTTTAACGAAACACCGGGCCCGCGTATCTACTACGGCGAACGCACGAATCGCTATGTTATCGTACATCCTGACCGTCCGCAGGCACTCGAGTTTGATTATCCGCAAGAGGGACAGCAATACGCCGAATACGCCTATCAAGGGGAAGGCGGCGTTGCACTTAGCTCTTTTTGGCGGAAAATCGTGTATATGCTCAAGTTCGGCAACGAAATCAATTTCGTCCTACCGGGCGAAATTTCATCGACAAGCCGAATCCTATATGAACGAAATATCAAAAGACGGATTCATAAGATCGCACCGTTCTTGCGTTATGATGGGGACCCGTACATCATTATCCACAACGGCAGACTCGTCTGGATGATTGATGCATACACCATTACACACAGGTACCCATATTCTGTCTCAATGCGGGAATTTGCTGATGAACGGAGACGACAGTTCCGAAACACACAGCAGGACGGTGAACCCTGGGGCAACTACATCCGAAATTCTGTGAAAGTTATCGTCGATGCCTACGACGGCACCATCGATTTTTACATCATGGAACGAGAACAGGACCCAATCGCGGAGTGCTACAGAAGAATCTTCCCCGACCTCTTCAAACCGTTTCAAGAGATGCCGGAGTCCCTCAAAGCGCATATTCGGTACCCGATAGCGATGTTTCTCATCCAAGCTCAAGTCTATCGGGATTATCACATGAAAGACCCGGTAACTTTCTATGCCGGAGAAGATAAGTGGGAAATCGGTAGAGAACTCTATGACAATACGGATGCCCAGACCCAGCAGGTGTCGCAACAGCCGAGAAGTCCGTTTGCCCCACAACAGCAGACCGTCCAACGTTCAGCAGCGGAAGGCCAAACCGTTGAACCTTACTATGTCGTTATCCGGTTACCGGGTAAACAAAAACCTGAATTCATGTTGATGTTGCCCTACACACCGCTCAATAAACTGAACCTCACGGCATGGATCGCTGCACGATGTGATCTCCCGCAATACGGACAACTCCTTGTCTATCGATTCCCGAAACGGAAACAGATCGCTGGACCGATGCAGGTAGAAAACTTTATTAGCCAAGAACCGGAGATTTCACAGCAGATTAGTCTCTGGAATACCGAGGGCTCCCGTGTTTTACGTGGCAACTTGTTGATTCTTCCGATGAATAACTCACTGCTCTATGTCGAACCGATCTACATCCAATCTGAAGATGAGAAAACCGCTATTCCGGAATTGCGGCGAGTCGTCATCGGGTATGAAAACAAGGTCGTTTGGGGTGCGAGTCTTGACGAGGCACTCCTGAAGATGTTCGGACAGGGAACACGCCGTCAAACCGCAGCAACGATTGCGGCAACCCCTGAAACGGCAACCGATCCCGACACAGGTCAGACCTCATACCCCGAACTCTTTAGGCAAGCAAACCGCTATTTCAATCAGGCGCAAGATGCACAACGCGCCGGCGATTGGGCAGAATATGGACGCTTGCAACAACTTTTAGGGGAAACCTTGCAACAACTTGAGGGAACTGTAGAATAAAACGGTTATCGGTTATCAGTTAAAGACGACTGACAACTGATAACTGAAAGGTTTGCGTAGCAAACCGTACGGATAACCATTAAAGGAGGTGAAACAGATGGCTCTTGATTGGAAACCGCGCCATAGGGATATGATTATTGGCGGAATCCCGTGGTTAGCCAGAATCAGCGATAAAGCCAGCGCGAAATTGCAGGGTATCATCGGTGAGTATATCTATCCCTGACCGCAGGACAAGTTGTTCCTGGAGGAACACAAATTAGGTGCTGAAGAATTCGTTGAGATGGTGAAAGCGAACCCCTCAGATGATGAGATGATCGCCGCTATGAAGAAATTGAATTCTTAGCGGTAAACTTGTTCAATGGTTGTTGGTTATAAGTTATAAGTTAAGAGGTTTTGATTGCGTTACGTGCCACTCTTAACCAACAACTATTGAATAGTTATAAGTTATAAGTTATAAGTTAAGAGGTATATTGTGGAAAACGAATCTCTCTTTTTTTAACCAGGACGATTAGCCGAAACGAAGTGGAGGCGGATAAACGGAGAACGACGCACCCACCGCGAAAACCCTAAACGAACCGCAAGGGAAATTAAAAAAATTGGAATTAAGTGAGTATCGTGACCAGATCAACGAGATTGACGACCAGATTTTGGCACTGCTGCAGAAACGGGCGGAGATTTCCAAGAAGGTCGGTACGGTGAAATCAGAGACAGGCATTGCCCAGGTTTATGTCCCGCACCGTCAGAAGCAAGTCATTGCACGCTTGATGGCACAGAATGAGGGTGAATTTCCCGAAGCTGCACTCGAAGCGATCTGGACCGAGATATTATCTGCCTCTCGTTCTTTGCAGGAACCGGAGCGGGTCGCTTTTCTCGGACCCGTTGGCAGTTTTGGACATTTGGCGGCGCGACGCCACTTTGGTGCGTCAACGGAGTTGATCCCTATCCACCCGCAGGTCGAAATCTTTACTGAAGTCGAATCCGGTAGAGCAGATTACGGTGTCGTCGCTATCGAAAATTCGGTGCAGGGTACAGTACGGGACGTTTTAGAACGCTTCCAACACACGCCGTTGTGGATTTGCGCGGAAACGGTTCAACCGATAAAACAGCACTTGTTGTCAAAGTCGCCCATAGCAGAGATCCGGCGTATCTACTCACATCGGCAACCTTTCGCACAATGCCGGACCTGGTTAAGCCAGCATCTCGGTAATGTTGAACAGGTCGAGGTTGTGAGTACATCCGAAGCCGCGCAAAGAGCCGCCGAAGAACCGTTCGCAGCTGCCATCGCCAGCGAACTTGCAAGCGAGATTTATCAGATTCCAATTGTCGCAAACGCGATTATGGATGAACCGAATAACACAACCCGATTCTTCGTCATCGGAAGTCAGATGGCGGACCCCAGTGGACATGATCGGACTTCGCTCTTTTTCTCTGTTCAAGACAAGGTCGGCGCACTCCACCGAGCCCTCTCTATCTTAGACAAAGCTAAGTTGAGCCTGAGTTATCTGGAGTCTCTGCCCTCAAGAACTAAACCTTGGGAGTATGTCTTTTTTGCTGAAATGAAAGGCCATATCGCTGATGAACGCGTCATTGTGGCACTTGAGCAGCTTGAAGAATTGTGTCGGAATGTCAATGTTATCGGCTCCTATCCGCGCGGGACTTCCTAATGTCAACACTAACGCAACAAATTCAAGCGCATGCGCACAAACTCGGATTTGAACTCGTCGGAATTGTTCCTGCAGCGCAGAGCGAAACGATTGCGCGTTACCGGCAGTGGATAGAAAACGGGTACGCCGGAAAGATGGCGTATCTCGAAAGACACCTTCCGCTCAAGACGGATGTCCGTCAACTGCTATCAGAGGCGAAATCTGTTATCAGTCTCGCGATGAACTACTATACGCTTGACCCACCGAAAGCACTCGCCGAAAACCCTGCGCGTGGACAGATTTCGAGATACGCCTGGGGCGACGATTACCACGACATCATCCGACAACGGCTCTCTGAACTCGTCGATTTCATTAAACAGACCGCTGAAATCGAATTACAGACACGCGTCTGCGTCGATACCGCCCCGATTATCGAAAGAGAATACGCCCAAAAAGCAGGGATCGGTTGGATCGGAAAAAACACCAACCTAATTCATTGGCGTTCCGGGTCTTGGTACTTCCTCGCAGAGGTACTCGTCAGTATCGCCTTAGAATCAGAAACACCGGCACTCCGCGGGAGTTGTGGGACTTGCACCCTTTGTATTGAGGCGTGTCCTACGGACGCAATTGTTGAGCCGAACCTCTTAGACTCCCGACGCTGTATCTCCTACCTGACAATCGAACTTAAGGAACGTATTCCGAAGGCACTCCGCTCCAAAATAGGGAACTTAATCTATGGCTGTGATATCTGTCAAGAGGTCTGTCCATGGAACAGCAAAGCAGTTCCGACAGACGATCCGGCGTTCCAACCGCGTAACGGAAACTTCGCACCGACTTTGTTATCCCTTATCGGTATGACGCAGCAGGAGTTCAGTCGTAGATTCAAGGGAAGCCCGATCAAACGTGCCAAACGGCGCGGGTTCTTGCGGAATGTTCTTGTCGCTATCGGCAACTGGGGCGAACAGCGCGCCGTTCCTGCACTTAAAAAAGCGTTAACCGATGACGAACCGCTGGTCCGGAGCCATGCAGCGTGGGCACTCGGACAGATAGGCGGCACGACTGCCGAACATACCCTACAGGCACAACTCACTGTTGAAACGGAACAAGAAGTTATCACTGAAATTCAGGATGCGCTCTTAGAGATAGCGCATCCATCACGGAGAAACAACAAAAATGCGTGAAGCAGCAAATGAACGCCAACTTACAGCACCAGGTGCCGGTACGAATGGGCTCGCATGGGACGGAACATCACTTTGGAGCGTCGAAGGCGTTGGTCCGATCCACAAAATCAATCCTGAAACTGGCGAGGTTGAACGAACACTCACCCCCGAATTTCCGGGTGGTGCCGGTATAGAGTGGGACGGCGAACATCTCTGGTATAACAGCATCTGGCAACAGACGTTCTATAAACTCACGATCCCTGAATTGGAAATCGTTACGACTTTTTCGTCGCCAGCAGAGGGACCACACGGGTTGGCGTGGGACGGCGAGCACCTCTGGAGCGTTGATATGAACACGAGCCGGTTTATCAAACAGTGCCCAGAAACCGGTGAAATCCTTGCCGAATTGAAAACACCAGGCGGGCGGGCACACGGACTCGCGTGGGATGGCGAAGCACTCTGGAACGCCGACACAAACGACCACGTTATTTACCGAATTCATCCGGAGACCGGCGAGGTGATCGATTCCGTTTCATGTCCAAACGAACCGCATGGATTGACTTGGGACGGCACAGCGTTGTGGTATGGCGAAGATAAAGCCCAAAAAATCTATCGTCTCAGCATATCAGAATAGCACCATTTCACGTAGCGAGTACGCAGTTATTAGTTATTAGTACGGCGAGTACGCCTTTTAGTTGTTAGTTAAGAGGTGTTAGAATTATCGCATCCCTCTTTTAACCAATAACCAATAACCAAAAGGAATCGTACTCGATTCCGTACTGATAACCATGAAGAAAATAGTGAGGAAAAAGGATTGAAGAGATTACAGATTGCCATGCTGACCCTATTTTTCGGAATCGGCTTAACACTACAAAGCAGTGCCGACAGGGTGCAATTGAATACGAGTGCCGCTGTCGTTAACGATAATCTCGGCACGAGTGTCGGTATAAGCGGCGACTACGCGATGGTTGGGGTCCCGAACGACGATACCGACGACGGCAGAAACGCCGGTTCAATCCAGGTATTTTTTCGCAGTGAAACCGGATGGGTACAACATCAAAAGCTGAACCTCAGCGACGCAGCAGCTGATGACGAATTCGGAACAACACTCGCAATGAGTGGCGACTATGCCATCGTCGGGGTCCCGAGGAAAGACGATGCAGGCAAGAACGCAGGTGCTGCTTATATTTTTGCACGGCAAGGCACACAATGGGTTGAACAGATGAAACTGGTCGCGCTTGACGCAAAGGCAGGCGACTATTTTGGCATCTCCGTCGCGATTGCCGGAAACACAGCGCTCATTGGGGCACATCGCACCAATGACCCTGTTGCAGACGCAGGAGCCGCATACATTTTCGAGCGGAGAGGCAACACTTGGATTCAGACAACCGTGCTTACTGCCCCTGATGCCAGTAGATTCGCAAACTTCGGTTTTTCTGTCGGCACTGACGGCAATACAGCCATCATCGGTGCAATCCGTGATGACGAAGCCGATGAAGATGCTGGTGCGGCTTATATATTTGTACGGGACCCATCCGGCTGGATATTCCAAAAGAAACTCATGGGCAACAACACCGAAGCCAAGGACAATTTCGGATACGCAGTTGATGTTGACGGCGATTTTGCTATTGTGACTTCACCCCGCAACAAAGGCACCGGTGCCGCTTATATCTATAAACGCGAGGAGGGCAGGTTCTGGTTGCAAAAAAGGAACCGCACCCGTATCCGTATGATCCCAATTGATCCAGACGGTGCAACGTCTTTCGGTGTCTCAGTCGATATTAGCGGCGAAACTGCTGTCATCGGTGCCAGAGGCGGTATCGTCGGTGAGGATGCTGTCGGTGCTGCTTACATCTTCACAGAAAATGAACCGCCATTCTGGAACCAGCACACGAAACTCGTCGCAAGCGACAGAAACGAGGGTGACCAATTCGGATTCGCTGTTGCAATTAGCGGCAACGAAGTTATCACGGGTGCCCCGAGGCACAGTGCCGGTGGTCCCAATTCTGGTGCCGCTTATATATTCGAGCAAAAGGAGAGTGGCGCGTGGGTTGAAAACATCAAACTCAGTGATGGTGAAACAGCCTCGGAAGATCAGTTCGGAATTTCGGTAGCGATCCACGGGAACCTCGCTATCTCCGGTGCCCAACAAAACGATGACATCGCACCCAACGCCGGTGCCGCATACATCTTCGAGCGGAGCAACGCCATCTGGTTAGAACGCGCGAAGATTATTGCCAACGATGCAAAAGCAGGCGACCTATTCGGAAATACCGTCGCAATCAGTGGAGAAACAGCCGTTATCGGGGCACCCGGCGTTGATGATGCCGGACCGGAAGCGGGTGCCGCTTATGTCTTCGGACGTTCCGGAGACAACTGGATCCAGCAAGCGAAATTGATCGGTAATGACATCGGCACGTTTGACCAGTTCGGAGCAGCCATCGCGATCCATGAAAATACCGTTATCGTCGGTGCCTATGGAAAGGATGAAGGCGGTGTAGATACCGGTGCCGCTTATGTCTTCGGACGAAGCGGGACTTCCTGGATACAGCAGGCAAAATTAACGCACCAAAACGCTGTACCAGGGGACCTATTCGGCTTCGCTGTGGCTGTCTACGGCAACAATGCGCTTATCGGCGCACACGGGAGTGACGCAACAGGACCGGATTCAGGCACAGCATACATTTTTACGCGTAACGGCGGCACATGGACCCAAAACACTCAACTCATTCCAAACGATAGTGGACTCGGGGATGAATTCGGTTACGCGGTTGATCTAACCAATGGGATCGCAATCATCGGTGCGCCTAAGGAAGATCGGAATGAAACAGATATGGGTACCGCCTATATTTTTGTAGAGACGAGCGAAGCCTGGATACAACAGGCAAAACTGACCTCTGCCAGTACTGTGGCGGGTGATGAATTCGGGTCAGCAGTCGCCATTCATGAAGACACGGCAATTGTCGGTGCTTGGAAAGATGACCACCCCGTCCTTTCGGGTGACGATCCTACCGATCAGATCGACAAAGGCTCCGCCTACACTTTTCTACGAGATGGGTTGAGTTGGGTCGAGAAGCGCAGAATCGTTGCAAGCGGCACAAATCGATTTGACCGCTTCGGTGCATCGGTCGGTATCAGAGGCTCGTTCGCCATTGTCGGTGCCGCCGGCAATGATAACGCCGGTGATAATGCAGGTTCCGCATTTATCTATAATCCCATTGACCTCGGCTTCCGTTCTGCGGATGTTCCGTTCCCTGTTGATCCCGCATCGCAGACACTCACAACGCTTGGACACATCAAACACACGATGATCTTCCAAAATTATCCGAACCCTTTTAACCCGGAAACATGGTTCCCCTACAATCTCGCCGAGCGAACCGAGGTTACCGTTAAAATCTACGATGTCAGCGGTAGACTTGTCCGTCAATTGAATATCGGGCTACAGGAGCCGGGTAACTACCAAAACCGAGAGAACGCTGCACACTGGGATGGTAGAGACGCATCCGGCACTAGGGTCGCAAGCGGTATCTATTTCTATACATTTACCGCTGGGGATTTTGAAAGCACCCGCCGAATGGTGATCCTGAAGTAGGGGCGAGGTAACCATGTCCCTACAATCAAACCTATCAGAATGGAGACATTGAATGGGCCAAAACACCGGTTATGACGATCTACAAACGCATATCCCAGAATTAGAGACACCGGCTATTGAGACATGGGAGAATCAGTATAGCCACCGAGATTACACGATTGAGATTACGAATATAGAATTTACCGCCGTATGCCCTAAAACGGGATTGCCGGATTTCGCGACGCTCTGCATCACTTACGTCCCGGACCAGCATTGCGTCGAACTGAAATCATTGAAGGAGTATTTCCTTTTCTACCGAGATGTCGGCATTTTTCATGAGCATGTCGTAAACAAGGTGTTGGAGGACTTCGTTAAAGCGTGTCAACCCCGAAAAGCGGAAGTTGTCGGAGATTTCAACATTCGCGGCGGCATCAAAACAGTCGTGCGGGCAAGTTATAAAAAATAAAATGAATACATACAACAAGGTAGGACCATGTACCACAGACCGCCGGCGATCGGCGAATACCTACTCCGAAAATTACAAAATTATGACATCGAACATATCTTCGGTATTCCCGGCGATTATGTGCTCCGTTTCTATAACCTGATCGAACAGAGTTCTATTCAACACATCGGTATGACTCGTGAGGATGCTGCGGGCTACGCCGCGGATGCCTACGCACGGACGAGAGGGATGGGTGCTGCTTGTGTCACCTATTGCGTCGGTGGATTGTCGATGGTGAATGCCGTCGCGGGTGCTTATGCCGAGAAATCCCCTGTCGTTGTCATTAGCGGTGCACCGGGTATCAAAGAACGCGGGAAAGATGCACTCTTACATCATAAAGTCAGGGATTTCCATACACAGCAACATATTTATGACGAGATCACCGTCGCAACTGCGCTACTTGATGAACCCTTTACAGCTTTCAACGAAATTGATCGGGTGCTTGATGCTGTCCATCGCTATAAACGTCCTGGCTATTTAGAACTCCCGCGCGATATGGTCGATGTTCGTGGCACGCTTTACCAACGCCCCTCAACGGGTGGGCATCTCAGTGATCCGGACACATTAGATGCCGCTGTTGAGGATGCGACCGATTTCATTAATCAGAGTAAAAAACCGGTGATCCTCGCGGGCGTGGAGATCCACAGGTTCGGCTATAAAAATAAGTTGATCCGCCTTATGGAAGAAAAACGGATTCCGGTTGTAGCGACGCTGCTCGGAAAATCGGTAATCCCAGAGTCACACCCGCTCTACTTGGGTATCTATGAAGGTGCTATGGGACGAGAGGAGGTCAGACGATTCGTTGAAGATTCGGATTGTGTTATCATCCTCGGTGCTTTCATGACGGACGTGAATCTTGGGATTTACACCGCAAACCTTGACAGGGCTCGCTCGATCTATGCCACGTCGGAAAAGATTACAGTTCGCTATCATTCTTACGAAGAGGTGATGTTTGATGATTTTATTGATGGCATCAATTCGTCGAAACTCCGAAAACGAAGGAAACCGAACTTGGAGTGGGTACTCCCGGACCCGAAACCGTTCGTTTTTGACCCTAACGCACCTTTAACCGTTCGGCGGTTGTTCAGACACCTCAACGAATTTATTAGTGATGGGCTCATAGTTATCGCTGATGTCGGCGATAGCCTCTTCGGTGCCGTGGAACTGCGAATGTCTCAAAACACCGATTTTATCAGTCCCGCCTACTATACCTCAATGGGGTTTGCGGTGCCAGCATCGGTTGGGGCGCAACTCAGCATGCCTAACAAACGTCCGCTTGTTATCGTCGGAGATGGCGCTTTCCAGATGACCGGTACCGAACTCTCAACGATTGTACGCTACGGACTCAATCCGATTGTCGTCGTTCTAAACAACCACGGCTACGGCACCGAGCGGCACCTCCTTGAAGGGGCATTTAATGATATCGGATGTTGGAATTATAGCGGTATGCCAACACTTTTTGGCGCAGGACGCGGGTTCCATGTCCGAACCGAAGGCGAATTTGAGGAAGCCATCAAAACAGCAATCGCCGAGACGCAACATTTTACACTCATTGAGGCGGAACTCGACAAATTGGATACATCACCGGCACTTGCTCGGTTGGCAGAACGGATGTCTGGAACCGTTTAAAGATGTCGGAATTTTTAAATTTACCTTGCGGAAGGTCAGCAGCATTGTACATTTCAAGGGTTCCTTTTTGAAAACCGCACTCCATTTCATTACGTGCTACATTTTTACAGTGCCGTGATTTTCTCACGTAAAAAGTTCGTACAAAAAGGCACCTGCGCTTCGGAAAGTCCGTGCAGCACGACTGCGCCGTCATAGCCATTTTCTTTCAGTAAGCCGAGATATTGGTCGTAGTCGAGTAGTCCTGTGCCTGCGGCGAGATGCCCGGCTTGACCGTCTCTATCCAAGTCTTTCGCGTGTGCGAGTGCGATGTCGTCGCCGAGCAGTGCGAACGCCTCATCAAGAATTTCACGCATCTTTGGCAGTTCGCCTTTGTGGAAGATATTCGCGCCGTCCATACAGACTTTCAGGTAGGGCGATTGCATCTCGTCAAGCAAGCGGCGCGCTTTCTGCGCAGAATCAATCACGTTTGCGACTTCGGGTTCAAGTGCAAGCACTACGTCGTATTCCTCCGCGACTTCCAATGCCTGTTCCATAGATTCAACGAGATCGATCCAAGCCTCTGCCGTGTTGTTATCGGGGTGTGCACGCCACATGCTCTGCGGGTCGCGAGAACCGGTGCATAGCGTAATTACGGATGTACCGAGCGGCGCGCAGCTCTCTGCGACAGAACGCAGCATCCGCAACCCGGCGTGACGTTTCTCAACATCAGGATCAATCATATTATAGGTCCCCGAAAGTGCGGAGATCGTCATCTGTCGGGCATCCATCTCTTTGCGGATGTCGGCAACCGACGGTCCCGATGCGGGTACATGATACTGTAAGTGGTGGACACCGTGTTCCACAACGGTATCAAGGTTCTCGGTGAGTGTTTCTCGGCGGATTGTGCCTTCCATGAGTCCAACGTGCATAAGTGTCTCCATAAGGGAATTTTATACTTTTTCTTACTGACGACTGACAACCGATAACTGAAAACTATAGGGCGATTATACAACGGAAAAAGCCATGTAGCAAGAAAAATCGCAGGAAACACCTAATCAATATGGAACTCCTTTTTAACACCGTTGACAATCACCTCATACTTACCCCCCTCATACTTCCCATATTCAAAGTCAAAGAGAGGGTAACGCGGAAATTCACCGAGATAAATAGGAATTTGGAACGCTGCTACGTCAGTTGAACAATCAAAAGAATCGTCTATCACCCGTTTAGTTTTTATCTCAATAATAACCGTATTGTTATCTTGCCAATAATGTCTCGTCTCGTTGGGATATTCACAACTGTTCGGGACAGAACCGTGAACCAGAACGATGATGATATAAGGGGCAATTTGGTAGTAGTCGTCTCTTGAGATAAAGATTTCAATGTCGTCAACGGTCAAATCCATGCTAACATATTCATCTTTATTGTCGTTGATGGACACATCCATCGTAGCATCTTCATCGCGCGAACAACCGGCAAAACTAATTAGGCATGCCAATAACACAACACTTGAAAAAAGCACAAAAAGCGAGCGCACGGTTTTTAACTCCTTGTCTATGGAACAACAACTCCTAATTAATACGAAATATTTGTTCATGACCGTTGACAACCACTTTATATGCACCGGTGGTGAATGTCCCTATATCAACAACTCCTTGATATTCTGTCAATCCATCCCGGGTGGAAATCGGACAGTTAACATCATTCGGAATTTTAGCTTCAATTTCGATATTGATGGTATTTCTTCCGACTCGCTTGTGATGTGTCTCAATGAATTCTACACATTCCTTCCAAAAGTATCCGTTAACCTGAACCGTAACTTGAGCAGGTCTGCTTTCTGAGATATCTATATCAACACTGCGAACGTCCAACTCTCTAATAATCGAAATCTCATTATTCTCAATACGAAATACCTCTGTGACACCATTAACATTTACTTTATAGGTATCATACGCACCAATAGCGTCCCATTGTCCGATATAAACTGGGATTCGGAAGTTGTCTGCAACCAGGTCACAATGTGCTCCATACATGATCTCTTCTGATACAGTTATTCTGATGTTGATAGTATTTCCTTCGACCCAGTACTGTGTCTCGCGGACGGATTCACAACCGTCGGGGTCACCATAAACCATAACGATGAGGTAGTCAGGTTTGTTTTCTGAAATAAAGATATCGATGCGGCCAATAGCCAAGTGCCCGGTAACATGGCGTGAACAACCCATGGTGCCGATCAGAAACGTTATCAACACAATACTGGAGAAAAACAGTCGCATGATTTTCAACCTCTTCCTGATAACTGGAGAAAAAATGTTGTAAAGACGCGAGACGCGCCCGCGTGTAAACGCGAATGTTGATTCCTGTATCTATGAGTCGATACGGAATTCCTTTTCGACCCCATTGACAATTACTTTATACTCACCCGTGTTAGAGTAAAAAAAAGCGCGGATGTGAACTGGGATGAGAAGATTTACTGCTTCAGATGTACATTCGTGAGGGGTTACCGATTCTTTCGTTGTTATCCTGATGTTGATAGTATTTCCTTCGTCCCAGTCGATCCAGTGATGTGTCTCGTGGAGCGATTGACAATCGTTGGGGATGGACCCATAAACCCAAACCGTGGTGACGTGTGTGTTTTCTGAGATGTTTAGACCAATGTCGTTGATGGACAGTTCTCTAACGATAAAGCCTTCAATACCAACTTCATCAAGTGTAGGTTCATCGCGTGAACAGCCGACGCTACTGATCAGAAGGACTGACAAAAAAAATGAGAAAAACACACGCATTCGTTTCAACACCCTCCACTGTTATGAGATTGAAGTTGAGCCTCTTTTTGATGTGTTGCAAATCCGTTCGGTTTCCTTCAAAAATTGTTGAAGGGACTGCACTTGACCTTTTAATGTGTTTGTGATAGCATATTTTCAATCGGTAGTGCGGAGGTATCGTTTACGGTGAACCCCGAATTGATTATCACTAAAATATGCAACGCCATTGATCTGATGATCGAAAGTAGCGAGCCATACAAAGGGCTGTTCCCATCTATTCTACATCCGAAAACGGGTGAGATGCTAATGGAGAAACCACCGAAGATTCCGGGTCAACGGGATGGGGACAGGGCGCATCTCGGTTGTAATCTTATTCACGATGAACCTTTGCTCGCCACGATGAACGTGCTTGCTGAAACCGAATCTAAACCGGAATACATTGAAGCCGTAGATCGCTATTTGGAACACTTTGCCCAGAATTGCACGGATACGACGACTGGCTTGTTTCCTTGGGGCGAGCATTCGTTTTGGCAGCTGATTGAAGAGCGGGTTGGATGTTCGCGGAATCCAGCAGGTGGTACCGCAATTCACGACCATCTTCGTCAAGTTCCGTTGTGGCTCTGGCAAAAACTGAATATGTTTAACCCTGCGTGCGTACAAAGTTTCGCCGATGGGTTGGATTACCATTGGACAGAGGGTGAGGGACTCGAATACATCCGCCACGCGAATATTGAGACAGAAGCACACCTCGCTCGCGGGGGTCGCTCGTGTGATTTTCCGCGCCACTCAGGCTTTTATATCTTGGATTTGGCGTTTGCGTGGACGCAAAACCGACGTCCTGAAACCCTTCAACAGATTCAAAACTATACCAACTACTGGTGGGAAAAACGAGATGATCGTGGACTTTTGCGTATCGAAAGCCGTTCACCGAAGGACGATGAACGATTTTTTGAGATGAATGCGCCGACGCAAACGTTCTCGTTAGGCGTTAGTCTCCTTGAATCTGCAACGTTGATAGAATCGCGCTTACCGGAATTGGCAGACCAGATGCGGCGATACGGCTCAGTTTATATTGACGGGTTCCTCGCTGTCCCGCATAACCTCGAAACTCGCGAGTTTATCAGTTTATGCGAATGTAAGACGGATCGGATTGTTGAACGTATGTCGGTGTGGGGAAGCGTTTACGGTGCTGGAACAGCGTGCGGTGCAGCGGTGCTCTGCCTCGGTGGATGGCGATTGACGCAGAATGAAAAATTGATGGCGTACGCACTCGCTGTTGGCAGTACCTACCTTGATGAGAAATTTCCGGTTGACCAAGTTCACGCGGAGGGATTCAAGATTCCAGCATCAGATGCAGGTCTTACGCTTGAATTGTTTGCAGATCTCTACGACATCACCGGTGAATCGGTGTGGTTAGAAGGCAGCATTGAACTGGCGGAAACGGTGTTGGAAGTCTATTTTCCTGAAACACTGCCGTACGGTGCCTCTGCGATCAATTGGTATGAATCACAGATGGGACCCGCTTTCTTGATTCACGGCTTGACACGAGTTGCATTGTTGGCAATTCACCGAACCTGTCCCCTCGCGCCTAATTATACCGCACGATAGATGCCCTGAAACGACGAAAAACATGAACAGAATATTCACGCATTGCTATTAGGAAATTTCTAAAGTTTGGATAGTTCTGTCCAGAGCACGATCTGTTTCCACGGCTTTTTTTATTTTTTATTGGTGTAGACACAAACAAACGCAACTCAGAAAAAATAAACTCCGATGCCTCAATGCACAGCCCCGTAGGGGCGACATGTTTATAGAAACGGTGTCCCGCGCGAAGCCAAGCCCCGTAGGGGCGACATGTCTATCGCTTAAAAATTGTCTAAACTTTAGTAAGAAATTTGACGAACCTACCAATAAAGCACATAATTATTGACATTATTGTTCGCATCAACAGATTTGAAAAGTTATCAAAACTGTCTCGTCACGGGTAAGTTGGCATCAAACGAGGGTATTATGCAAGATATACGTATATCACCAAAATATCAGCGATGGCGAAGAGAAGTCAGACATCGTGATGAAAATACATGTCGTATATGTGGCGTGCAGCGAAACCTCCACGTACACCATATAAAACCTTTAGAGAAGTATCCTGAATTCGCCACCGACCTTGACAATGGCATAACGCTGTGTGGGAACTGCCACGCTTTTTTGAGTGGGAAAGAAGAAAACACCAACCTCCAGACAATTACTGAAGCATTTACAGGGCAACAGGATATGCGAACCGCTGAACAGTTAAAGCGGCTTAACGGTAAGTTTTCTGTCTACTTGGAGGACATTTTAAAATCGGAAGATCGGGATGCTGTGAACAATGCTGTTCATAAAATGTTTGTTCACCTCCAAACCTACCCAGATTCACTCGACCAATTTCTACACCTTATTGAATATATCTTGAGTAGTGAGAAAGGATTTGAGGATCGGCTTGCCAGACAGATAGCGATTGAGGCTCTTAAAAATCACTCAAACAAGATGGCATCAGAGATTCTTAGCAAATATGAAACTTCGTGGAATTATCAAGATGGTAAGAGGGCATATTTGCAAGGTGACTATACCACAGCATTGGAGAAATTTGAACCACTTGCCGAGAGTGGACATGCTGAATCTCAGTACTATTTAGGCATGATTTACGAGGAAGGCAGAGGCGTTTCCAAAGACACTAAAGCAGCTATCAAATGGTATCTAAAAGCCGTACAACAAGGAAATAGGGATGCCCATACTCGACTTGAGCGGATTTATGCGAAGCGTAGGGACACTGAGAAAAAAGATGAAGATGCTTTACAAGAAACACCCTTAACGCGTCAAAGTTTTTTTCAAAGACTCTCTTTAACAGGCATAAGTTTATGCTTATCCACAATTGAAACTTACGATGTGAGGATTGAAATTAAGGACGATAGATTTACGTTGTTAGATATAGACAGGGCCTCCGGGGAGCCCTTGTCAGGATCCTTAGGTTTCTCAGCACCTTTAAGTATGATCTTTGAGGAAAAATTAGAACTGGAAACACAATCAACTCTATCAGAAGCAGATAGCCAATTGAACGGCGAGGTTTTCTTAACCCAAGCGGATATTCCCACGCTCAGAGCATTTCTAGCTAGCATTAAAGCGGATGTTTTCGTGAACGCTCCTACAGTCCGTGCCCGCGTCGAAGAAAAACTTTACCTGGCAGAGAAGGTATTTCGTGAGGCTCGCCTCGAACTTATGGAGCTTCATGCTGGACTTTGGAGTGAGGAGATAAAACTTTGGCGTGATGAACTTGAACTTGATAGCGATAAATGGGATAAAAAGGCATTGAGTAGAAAAATATCGGACAGGAAAATAATAGATTACTTGGAGCGTGAACTTCTCTCTGGCGAGTCTACTGACACTCATTCATTTGAAAATGTAATGTACGATTATCGTCAGGAAATAGATAAGTTTTTCGAGGCACTCCACCGATTAGAGGAAAGGACACGACTAGAAAATACCTGGCAACGAAAAGACGATAGGGAACTCAATGAACTGCTACCAGAAAGCAGGGTGTGTGAGTGTAACCATTGCCAAATCACAAGAGATGAACTCAATGAACTGCTACGAGAAAGTGGATGGACTCATGAAAACGATGAGGAGGTACAGAAGCTGAACTTTACCAAACAGATAGAAAAACTAAATGAGCATCCGATAAACCAACGTGCAAGAGAAATATTGGAAGAATTGGCACCGACATATTACGAGGTGAACCAAGCATTGCGGGACAAAATCATAGAAAGTGAGAGGGAAACGAACGCGGATTACGGTATATCACCCTGGTGGGGATTAGACGTAATTATACTTCTGGAGTGGGCGGAAACATACCGCCCGATCCATTTGGAAAACGAGTTACGTATTCTCTGGACACCAGAAACAGATGCCGGGTCGGAAAAACTGTATGACTGGGAAAAACTGTATGACACATTGCCCATGATGTCGGAATCGGAAATGTCTTATCACCTGAGATGGCTGGCAGAACCTCTCTGGGAACCGGGTCAACAGCCGCAGGAGGTGCTGGACAGACTTTGTGGAAAACACCTACCAACATGCCAAGAATTGGAACGGACGCGCGAAGGTTTTTGTACATTATATGGGGACAATGCCGTACAGTTGTCTCAAGGAAGCCTATCAGCGGATATTGTAATTTTTCTCACTGAACCTGATCCGAAAACAGCAATAAATAAACTTAAAGAGCTGCTCAGAATGGCAGCTACAGGAATTTATGGATATGTATAGAAATTCAGATTTTTTATACACACTTAAGGAACTGCTCAGGATAGCAGCCACAGGAATGTGGCGTTGATACGATACTGTTTTCTATCCATACATGTAAATTTTTCCGGAAACTAATGATCTGCTTGGCAATATTGGATATCCTGTTTAATCCTCCAAACATCTCATAGATTACATTAACCAAAATAGAAAACTGAATACCCCTAAATTTGGGTTGAATTGCACATACATCTATTCTATAATGTTGTCATGAATTTAGAACAACATCGTTCCACACTGACAAAAAACATGAAAGGAATATTATGTCAAGAGTACCAATTGGTTTAGAACTGTTTTCTGTCCGAAATGAGTTGGCAGAGGATGCCCGCGGCACAATAAAAGCCGTTGCAGAGATGGGATATGAAGGCGTTGAATTCGCCGGTCCCCCACAACATCCAGCTGAAGAGTTAAAGGGTTATCTCGACGAGTTTGATCTGGTTTGTTGTGGTTGGCACACACCGTTCAATCTCGTCCAAGACGACAAACTCGCCGAAACGATCGAATTCAACAAGGTACTGGAGAACCGTTACGTCATCGTCCCAGGTATACCGGGTGAATTGCGTCAGTCACGGGCGGATTGGTTGAAGTTAGCCAATACGTTCAATGACATCGCCGATAAACTCGCTGAACACGATATGGTGACGGGTTACCACAACCACCACGTCGAATTCACACCGCTGGATGGTGAACAACCGTGGGATACCTTCTTCGGAAACACGAACGAAGGCGTTGTGATGCAGCTGGATATGGGCAACGCGTTGTCTGGTGGTGCCGATCTCGTCGGTATTCTGGAGAGATACCCGGGACGCGCCGGCACAGTGCATCTCAAACCTTACACCGAATCAATAGGTGAGACGGACAGACACGCCGGTTTCCGTCCTATTATCGGTGAAGACAGTGTACCGTGGGCAGATATCTTCCGTATTTGCGAGACGACCGGTGGCACGGAGTGGTACATCGTTGAATACGAAAGCGATGCCTACCCGCCACTTGAGGCTGTTGAACGCTGCCTGAGCGCACTCAAGGAAATGGGTAAATAGCGGTCAGCCGTCAGCCATCAGCCGTCAGCAAGAGAACTTTGCGGCAGTTAGAGACCCTTTACATGCCACAGCCTGCTGATGGCTTCCAACAATCCGATGGTTTATTAATGTGATACCACACTGAACAATTATGTGCCTCTAAATCGTTAGGTTCTACCTTGGAGTGGATACATGAAAACTTATTGTGCAAGTACACTTCCATTTTCTGCTTTTGATTTGACGGAATTTGTAGGCGAGTTATCTGAAGGTGGTGTGTCTGCCATTGAACTCGCCCAACCCCATTTCTCGGATGTGGAAGTCCAGACTATCGCTGAACTTCGTGAAGAGATCGGCATCCGTTTCAAATCTTTGCTAAGTACGGTGCCGGTTGACGCGCCAGATGGCATCGAAGCGTTAATCTCGATTCTTGACACTGCCCAAAGGCTTTCCGTTCCAATCGTCAGCATCGCGAGTGGCGGCAATGAAACCGCCACCGCTCGCGAGGTTGAAACGATTATTGGTCATCTCAAAACGATTACTGCAGAAGCAGCGGCACGGAATCTGACGCTTACACTCTATGCGCACGAAGGGAGTCTCGCCTACAACCTTGAACGTACACAGCAGATTCTCAATGCGATCCCCTCCGAGAATTTCGGCTTTTACTACAGTCCCTATCATTTCCATCGCGCCGGAGACGACCCGGTTGTCGCCTTGCGAACCTTGTCAGAACGGTTGTTCAATGTCTATTTCAACTGCGGTGTCGATTCTCGGACCGGCAGCGAGCCGTTCTGGGGACCAGAGATGGATTTTCGCGCCATTTGTCAGGAGATAGCGCGTGTCGGCTACACCGAAGAAATCATGCTCATCTATTTAGGATTGAATGTGGAGACACCGCAACCGATTGTTGAGGGGGTCTTGAACGCGCGTGCGAAGTTAGAAACCTATTTTTAATCGAACGCACGTTCAAATTACTTGAACACTTACTGACTTGCTTTCACAACAGTATATTGCTGCGGTTGACCATCAACAATTTTCAACACGCGGATACCCGCAGCAGGTTTGACAGGATGACGGTTCCTATCAAAACCAGAAATAGTTGTCGCCCCTTGGTAGTCAGTGATAGCAGCAACCGCATCCCGAATCATAACCGGGTCTGTCGATTTTACGTTTTCAATCGCTATTGCCAATAACTGCATCGCATCGTAACCTAACGGAGCAATACCAATAGGCTGATCTTTAAACATTGTTTCATAAGCAGCAGTAAAACCTGCAGCCAGCTCATCCGAGATACTACAATAGTAGGAATTTTCGAGAGGCGTGTTATCCTCTAAAATGTCTAACATCAACGAATCATCCCAACCATCGCTGCCGATAAAGGTGGCCTTAATGCCCATCTCCCGTGCCTGCTGCACTATCACCGGGCTCTCTGGTGGAAAACTTGCCAAAAGCAGAACATCAGGGCTCGCCTCTTTGATGATCCCAAGTTGGCCATCAAACATTGTATCACCTTGTTCATAGATTTGATTGGCAACAATGCGACCACCAAGTTCCTGGAAATTTGCATCAAATGCGTTAACGAAACCTTTAGAGTAGACATCCCCGTTCTGCCAAATCATCGCTGCAGTTTTCTTCCCGAGGTCGTTCACCACAAACCCTGCCATCACTTTCGCTTGCAACGCATTTGAATTCGCCACCAGAAACAGAAAATCTCTCGGATCATTACCCGTATTCGTCACATCCGCACCTGTTGCCCCGACAATCACAGGGATATTGATGATCGGTCCAACTTTAACAGCGCTACTCGAAAACATCGGACCTAATATAGCCACAACATTTTCCTTTTCAGCTAATTCTCTCACAGAATCAGCAATGTCTCCTGTTTCTACTTTATAGATAAGTTCTACCTGCCGCCCAAGAACACCTCCTGCCTTGTTGATTTCGGCTAAGGCGAGTTTCGCACCATCGCCAAAAGTCGCGTAATTTAGCAACGGATGAATCAAACCTACTTTAAGTGTAGGCATCGGTTCTTCAGCTATTCCGACATCTTCCGTTCCCTCCTCCGCAGAAAGGGAAGCGATTGCGAGAACGAGTAATACGCATAGTGTTAACCTAAAAATTTTCGGATTCATAAACTACTCCTGTGTTTTTAGACCAACGCACCCAGCGCAGGACAGTCTAATATTCTGTTGAAAAAACGCTTTATAAACACAACCTAAACTTTTTCAAACACACGTTAAAAGGATGTCAAATGCGTAGAAAAGTCCAGCGACCTTTGAAAAAGCAACCGAAATGTGATATGAATTGTCCAAAGTTTAGTAATATGTAACGTGAGTTTCATAAATGTACGGCAAACTTTCGAGTTCGCGCCAGATATGCCACACCCACAAAGTTTGTGCAACACCGCTTGCCTTTGGCTTATGCAAATGGAGCTTGCAACACATCCGAAATGTTTAATCAAACTGACGTTAATATGTAACGATTATACTAAATTTGGTCTTTTTAAGCAACATTAAGTTTGACAGTCTAAAGCCTTTTGTCTATCATGTTTATCGAACAGAAGGGAAAAAATAGATGTTTTCCATTTTTTTTTCAGATTATGCACGTTTTCTGCACCCAAATTACGTCTTTAAGATCATCAGTCAAACGATAAAACAACCGTTTCGTTTTATCGATTTTCATTTAATAACGTCTAAAGACCTAATATTTGGAGATAAAAAGATGATCAGCAAAATTAAACGCGCCATCGTGGTACTATTCCTTCTTGGCAATTTTTCTTTGACTTTCGCTGCACCACCTGAAGTGACACGTTTCACATTAAATAACGGTATCCCTGTTGTCAGTCTCTACGTCGAAGGTTCCACGGATGTCGTTATCTTCAGTTATTTGCCCCTTGGACTTGCTGCTGATGGAAAAGCAAAGACACAGTGGAGCCATCTGATTGAACACTTGACCCTCCGAACCACAGGACCCATTGATTTCAAAACCAGTAGTGCAGAAACAATGGCTGATAACATGCGCTTGGAGTTCATAGGTAACACCGATAACTGGATGCAAGGCTTGGAACAACACGCAAAGTGGCTTTCTGGATTACCTTTTTCAGAGAAAAGTTTAGCCGAAGAGCTGCCAAACGCCTTGTCCGAGATTGACATAACTGAAGCGAGATTAGCGACGCACAAATGGGCATCCGCTGCATGGAACCAAGCCTTTCGACATGGTGAAACCGCTATATCAATGCGTGATGATGTTCGTTCAGCACAACTGAGTGAATTACAAGAATATCGAGATCTACACTTAGTCCAAGCGGATCGAGTGCTTTTGTGTGTCATCGGCGGCGTTAAGGCAGAAACACTGCAGCCGATAATGGAAGAACAACTCGGAGTTATCAACCTAACAGCAAAAACACTACCGCCAGCAACAGCAACATCAAAGACAGTGAAAGACCAAACTGCCACTTGGGATATCAATGTAACCCACTACATGGAAACTTACGCGATACCAGACCCAGAAGATAAAGATTATCCGGCATTGTACATAGCGAACGCACTCCTGAACTTAGTACTCATGCAGGATACCGAACTGAAAGAATTGATAGGTTTTGTTTTCTGTAGCGTTGACCTCGTTACGCCTGAACAGACCTATCTACAGATCAGTGCTTCGCTCAAGCCAGGTACAGATACAGAAAACGTTAAGCAGCGGATTAGCCTGCTGGTAGACCGGCTCAAGCAACAAGAGAACAACGCGCAGGTTGTCATGATGACCCCGTCACTCTCCATGCAATTCAGTTCACCACTGGATATAGAGATGATGAAACAACAAAAACCGGCAGGTGTGTCAGAAACCATGATGCTTGCTAACATCGGTCTATGGTGGGGGATGCTGGAATATCAATATGGTGAGACTTTACCGCAGCTTGCAAGTGCGTTTGCCAAGGTCTCTGCGGCTGATGTTGCCGATGTTGTCAATCGGTATTTAACCGAAGAGGCGCGGATGACGTTAGTTCTTGCCCCACGTGATACGTTTCTTAATGAATTCGGAGCGGTTAACGAAATTGAGATAAAGCAACCGGAACCGCCGCCTGCGGAGCCAATGCCTGAAGCGAGTGAAGCAGACATAGCGAAAGCCAAAGAAATCCTCGCCGCAGCAGTTGACGCACACGGTGGACTTGAGAAACTGCAAGCAGTCAAGAATATCGTCATGGAGGGGCACGCAACCGCCAATTCACCCGCAGGACCGCAAATAGAAGGCACATCATACTACGTCTACCCTGACAAATTTAGACAAGATTTGAAGATGCCGCAAGGCGAAACGGTTTACGTCTTTGATGGCACTTCTGGATTCGTGTTGATGCCGATGGCGGTTCAACCGATACCACCACAGATGGCTGATACCTTCAAAGATGCGGTTTTCCGAGAGCCATTGTGGCTACTGACGAACCTCTCACAAAACGACATCCCGATCCAGTATGCTGGCACAGAAGACGTACAAGGTAAGCCTGCGTCTATTCTGCTGATCCCGCAGCCATCCGGCGAGATGATGAAACTCTTTGTGAGCGAGGATACGCATTATATCGTGAAAATTGCCTATCCTGATTCCTCTCAAGGTATTACTGTTAATCGGGAAACGCTCTTGAGTGATTACCGCGATGTTGATAGCGTTAAAGTCGCGTATCATGCTGTGCAGAACATAGAGGGGCAGCTCTTTAGCGAAAGCCGGGTAACACGTATTACGTTGAACGCTGAACTTGAGGAATCGCTATTTCAGGAACCGAAGTGAATCGGAATGATATGAAGTGTTATAGTAAAGCCGGAAAATAAATTCCACGCCATATTGCCTGATTGTAGGGGAAACTGGGTGACCCATCCCCTACGATCAACCGCGCGTCGAAATAATTATGGGCTTTACTATAACAGAAATCCAATCGTTTGTGTTGATGCATTATGGAGAGTTCTAATGGATAAAGATGATGTTCAGTTGATTCACAACATTTTATCTGGCGACGATGAGGCGTTCAGCATCTTGGTTCAAAAATACCAAAAGAGTGTGCACGCCCTCGCGTGGCGAAAGATCGGTGATTTTCATTATGCTGAGGAGATTACACAAGACACCTTCCTTCAAGCTTATGAGAAACTCCCGACCCTCAAGAACCGCAATCAATTTGTGGGATGGCTGTATGTCATTACCACTAATCTATGCACCGATTGGCTCCGAAAGAAGAGACCTGCGATGCAATCGCTGGGAGATGCATCTGTGAAAGCTATAGATAAACTAACTTATGAGCGTTATATCTTGGAACAGCGCGAGAGAGAAGCAGGTGAACGTCGTCATGAGCTTGTCAAGCAACTTCTGGAAAAATTGCCAGAGAGCGAACGCACAGTGGTAACGCTTTACTATCTTGGCGAAATGACCACAAAAGAAATTGGCAAGTTTCTGGGTGTATCGGTGAACACGATTACGAGTCGGCTCCAGCGAGCGCGGGAGCGTTTACAAGCGTCAGATGAACGTTTGATTAACGAAACGCTTGGCGGTTGGCAATTGCCTGGTAACTTACTTGAAAACATCATGCGGCAAGTTGCTGACATAAAACCGGTATCACCGCCAACAGGAAAACCGTTGGTACCATGGATGGCTCTCGGTACAGCGACAGTTTTGGTTATATTGCTGCTCGGTGTGAGTCATCAATATCTTGCCAGATTCCAGCGTCCGTATAGTTTCGAGGCACAGTCCGAGCCGACTATTGAAATCATCGAGGCACCAGTCGTTCTTGAGACCGTCGCAAAACCGGATGTACGCAATCAAATCGGGCAGGCTACCACCCCCGGCAAAAACAGCAGCACCGGCTCACAGGTTTCTGAGAAGGTCTTAGTCCCTACCGCATCAGAGGATTTCCCTAATATTTTCACTTCTAATACCGTCCCTGAAGTGACACGCTTTACACTCAGTAACGGTATCCGAGTTGTCAATCTCCATGTCGAAAATTCGACGGATGTTGGTATCTTCGGTTACTTACCCCTTGGACTCGTTACTGATGGGAAAGCAAAGCCGTATTGGAGCCATCTCATTAATCATCTGACAGTCCGAACCGCAGGGCCTATTGATTTCAGAACAAGTAACGCAGAGACAATGGCTGATAATATACGCTTGGATTTCATGGGTAATACGGATACATGGATGCGAGGTTTAGAACGACACGCTAAATGGCTTTCAGGACTTCCGTTTTCAGCAGAAAATCTTACTGAGGAACGTCCGAGAGTGTTATCGCAGTTTGACTATATTGAAGCGAACTTGGGAACGCATAAGTTGGCACACGTTGCGTGGAACCAAGTCTTTCGGCATGGTGAAACCGATATCCGCATGCGTAGGGGTATTGAATCGGCGCAACTCAGTGAACTCCAAGAATATCGCGATCAGCATTTGGTTCAAGCGGATCGCGTCCTTCTGTGCGTTATTGGTGGTGTTGACCCGGAAACACTGAAAGACACAATGGAACAACAACTCGGAACTATCGGCTTAACTGAGAAGACATTTCCCGAACTGACAGTCTCCCCAGAGATAGCGAAAGATCAAAACGCTACCTGGGATATCAACGTAACGCATTACATGGAAACCTACCCGATTCCTCGTCCTGGAAATGAAGACTACCCTGCACTCTATATCGCGAGTCTGATTTGGCGGTTCGCTTGCATGCAGGACGCTCAGTTGAAGGAATTGATAGGTTACATTCATTGTGGTGTTGATCTTGTCACACCGGAACAGGTATACTTATACGTCAGTGCTTCCGTCAAACCGGATACAGATATAGAAAAGGTTAAACAGCGTGTGCGGCAGTTGATGAGCCCGTTAAAACAACAGGAAAACAACACGCAGGTCCCTATGATTGCGCAGGGCCTTTCGATGGAACTCAGCGCACCGCCGGATATAAAAAGGCTTATGCAACAGCAACCTGAGAATGTGCCAGAGAATCTGATGCTCCTGCAGCTGGGTGTGAGTTGGGGAACAGTGGAATACCAATATGGTGATACTTTACCGCAGCTTGCAAGCGCATTCGCAGATGTTTCCGCTGCCGACGTTGCCAGCGTCGTCAACCGATACCTCACCGAAGATCGGCGGATGACGTTGCTTCTCACGCCACGAACGTCGGAATGATATGAAGCACCGGCTTACACCTAACCCCAACTTTTTCACGCCTGCGATGTAACACTTTTCCATCTCAAGCTCTTTATTCTCTCCCTCTCTTTAGTATTGCCCAACTTGTTAGCGATCTGTTCTTAGTTGTCACTATACCTTTCAAGCGTTGTGTAGCAAGCACTTCACTCATACCATCAAACGACATATCTTCTATACGGTAATAGTATTCAACACCCGTCTTTGCAGTTGTGTCTATCCATTGATATGTGTTGCGTTCACTCATTGTGCCTGCCCCCTGAATGAAAGTCGCATTAACTTTTACGAACGGACCTTGTTTATCTGCACTCCGAAAGATATTAAAACCAGCATTCTCAATCTCTGATTCAGTCGTCCAATTCAGAACAACCCGACCCCTCTCGGCTATCTGAGCGACAAACGAAGAAAGCGTAACAGGCAGCGGATCCACACCTTCTGTTCTGTAACCTGGTGTCCCTACGTCTGTCGGATGGCCGTAGAAATACCCGCTCCTTTTATTTTCAGTCAATTCATCTACCTCATCAGCAGGAAACCAGCCAAACTCCGTCATTCCAAAACGGAAATTATACTTACGAGATTTAACCGACTTCAGTCTTCTAATCAAAGATACCCTTCTATCTTTGTTACTCGAATTAAGAGCAACTGAAGGGATTTTCCATAGAATCTCATCTTGCTCATTTAGATTTCCTATACGATCAATAGGATTTCCGTTACTATCCTGTAATTCTAATGTGATCGCTTGTCCAGTAAGGAAATTAGAACGCATTTGAAATGAATAAACTTTACCTCTTAAATTTGGCGAGAAGGTATCTCCACTTGTGCCTGAGAAATCTGTCATAATACAGGTGTTTTTAGCTTCTATTGTAAATTCATTTATAATTCTATCGCTTATAATATGGATTTTATCGTTGTCGTCCATAAATCTTCCAACAATTTTCCATCCACTCAGATCGATATTCTTATTCGTTGTATTGTATAATTCTATCCACTGAGGCATCCGGTTTAGTTGAGACAGCATCCATTCACTAAATACAACTTTGCCAACGCCTTGGCTTTCATAATCAAAGGGTTTTACTGTATAATTAACAGTTACTGTAGGTTCAGGTTTCGGATTGGGGTTACTGCCGCCGCCACCAGCACTTTGATTGTTAGTCGGAGGGGGTTGGACCGGTGCTGCATTTACAGTAATATTGAACGTTAGATTGGCTGTTTGTGCTGGAGACGATGCGTCCGTGACAGTATAAGTATATGAAGTTGCCCGTATCACTGTTGTCGGGGTTCCATTCAAAGTGCGTGTGGTCGCGTTAAACGTTAACCCATTAGGCATACCACTCAGCGAATATGTCAGTGGAGCCGTCCCGCCTGTCGCCTCAGGGAATACCAGCTCCGCGATTGACGTTCCAACTGTATAAGTCTGATGAGCAACATTCACGCCTACAAACGCAAGTGGCTGCACAACTCGTGGCGGATTCACAGGCGGATTTACTGGCGGCTGCACGGGTGGTTGAACAGGAGGCTGTGGCGTTTCATTTACATCTGTGATGTTGATAGTGACGGTGATACTATCTGTAGCACCGTTGCCATCAGAAACAGAGACAGTAACCGTATAGGACGATCTCGTTTCGTAGTCCAGGGCCCCACTTGCTTGTAGTTGCCCTGACGTGCTAACAATGCTAAACGAGGAGGCATCCGTGCCACCGAGTGTGTATGTCAACGTATCACCGTCCGCATCCGTGGCAGAAATAGCACTGCCGATGCTTGTGCCGGATGCTGTGTTCTCTGCGATAGAGCGCGTGGCACTGGTGCCTTCTGTGAACGCAGGGGCGTTGTTAGCAGGCGTTTCATCAACATCCGTGACGCTGATGGTGACGGTAATGCTGTCGCTGCCACCATTGCCATCAGAAACATGGACGATTACAGTATAGGTCTGTTGCGTTTCATAATCCAAAGATGTAGCAGCGCGTAATTGTCCGGTGCTACCATCAATACTAAATGATGCGGCATCCGTTCCAGTTAGACTGTAAGTGAGGGTATCGTTATCAGCATCAGTTGCAGCTATAGGACTTCCGATATTCTGGTTTGCTAGCGTGTTTTCTGCAATGCTCCTTGTGGCAGAAGTGCCTGAAAATACAGGGGCTCTATTCCGATTGATTTTTGTGATATTGATAGTAACAGTGATACTATCTGCCCCCCCGTACTCATCAGAAACAATTACCGTTACACTATAGGTGTTTTTCGTTTCATAATCCAAAGCTGCAGCAGTGCGCAATTGTCCGGTGCTACTATCAATACTAAATGACGATGCATCCGTGCCACTGAGGCTATAAGTAAGTATATCAGCTTCGTTGATACCTGTTGCGGATAGAGGACTGCCTATCGCTGCACCTGCACCTGTGTTTTCAGCGATACTCCGGGTCGTTGAGGATCCCTCCGAGAATAGCGGATTCCATCCACCGTTATCCCAGCCGTAGATGTACCATACGTATCTAAATTTTTTCTCTGCTTCCAAGACCTCAAATTTTTTGAGTATACTATGGGTCCAGGAAAAAGTATCTTCTCCTACAGTGTCAGTAAAATCCTCTGGGTAGTTATCTGGGGCAGTTATTGTACAGTCGATACCTTGTTGGTTACCTATTGTGTCAGGATCCGTATCCGCTACTATCTCACACGTTCCCTTGAAACCCAAACCAAAGTCTTGTTCAAATGCCGTTGTGGTGGACGTAAACACGGCAACCCATAAAACAGAAAAAATTATGGAGAACATCAAGCGATTTGGAAATTTCATAGTAACTTCGCTCCCTGCCTTCCACAAATGTATCGTTGATTGTGGACTCTACCATAATTGCGCCAATAGATCTGTTATCTCCGCGCGAATTTGTGCTTCAACTGATGGCAGTAATGCCAATCGGTAAGGGCCACTAAGCGCATGGTTCCGCGGTCCCGCCTCGTAACCCGCTCGCACCCCCAATTCGTAAGCCTCCTTAGTTGCAATGTAAACCTCGCTGCCGTTGGTATATCCAAAAACAAATGTGTGTGAGAATGGAGATGTTTCATCTATAAAAAGTTGGTACTCCGAAAAGAGTTCATGCGATACAGACAGAAAACAGAGTGCATCGCCAACAGCAAAAGCACTCATAGGGAAGGGTAAGGTTCGTTTCTCGCCGCTCTTCGCGACTTCTAATAACGCGATATAGCGTTCATCGTCAGGGAATTCCTCGATTAACTGCTCACATTCTGCAACCGATGGCGGATCTCGGAACGGCAAATTGACGAGTTTAGCACACGCTTTAAGGGGTGCCGCAGGGATCTCCGCCGCAGTCTTTAACGCTTGGTGTGTCGCAAATGCAAGGGCAAATCCAGCGACATCACACGCACTAAAACCGCCTCGCAACGGATACCCGTTAATATCCGCTGCGCAGCCTTGCGCGAACAACAAAACGCTTTCCGGTTTCAGATCCAAGAAATTGCGTAGATGTTCAACGGCGTAACCGGGGTAATCAGCCCCGATTTCTTCGCTCGACCAGTGGACAATCACCGGATGCGCCGCATGTGAGAACAGCACCGCGATGACCTCTCCGTTTTCGTCGTAAGCCCCCAACACATCAACCCACGGCACAACAGATCCTTCCGGGTTGGGTGCCATGGTAATATAGCCCTCATCGTTCATCAAGCGACGATTATAGCCGATTTGGACAGGCGCACGTCCTGACCGCAGTGTTGCGGGTTCAAGCGCGTCTACCGCATCTTTCACCAACTCGGCGAGACAAGCTGCCAACCACGCCTCGGCTTCTTCAGTAATCCATCGTCCATCAACACCCGGCGCGTTATGCGTATGGCTACAGTTGATGACGACATGCCTTGGCGGTATGCCTGTGGCACGCTGGATTCCATCAAGGAGTCGTTTATTGTACCAGAGTGGAAACTGCCCGTAATCCGCTGTCACGATAGCGAGTTGTTTTTCGCCATCGGCAAGCACCAGCGCGCGGGCATACAACTCGGCATAAACTTCGGGTCTGTCCTTTATGGCGGTAATCACAGTCTCTGCTGCACCTACCATGATGGGATTCACAAGATTGTTCCTCGTTTTCTGTGTTACGGCATACGGCGCGTGCCTACTACTTTTAAGTCAAATCTGCGAGTTGTGGCATTACCTCGTTCTTGAGGAGTGTCATTGAGTTCAACCACTGCTCTTTGGGATCCCATTCGTGTCCCATGGCGAGTAAGACGCCAAAGCCGCCGACTTCATCGTAAAGTTCGCGCAGACGGTTTGCAACATGATCTGGACTCCCAACGATCCATAAGGTATCTAACAGATGTTCGAGGCTCATGTCTGCGTCTTCTATATCTTGATTCGGTTTGAAGTGCGCCGGGCTAAATAACTTGAACCAATAGTCCCTAAAATCGCGTCCGAGCGTGCCTTCAAGTGCCTCTTTACGCGCCTGTTCGGTCGTATCGGCAACATAGACTTCACGTGCAATGCGCCATGTTGAACGAGACGGTGATAAGCCAGTCTTTTCCGCGCCTTCTTCCACCGCGTCCCAGTGTGTTTTGATAGTAGGCACATGCGCTAAATTAATACTCATCGGAATCCAGCCGCGCTCACCCGCGAAGATTAGCGTGTCCGACCTTGCAGAAGACCCAGCCAACGCAATTGGCGGATGTGGTTTCTGATAGGGTTTCATGTGGACACTCACAATGTTCGGACGGTACTCAGGGATCTTAAATTCCCAGAAATCGGTCTTGTAATGTCCCGGTTCCGGGTCGGTCCAAATTTTGAGGACGGCATCAATCCCCTCGCGTGTTGATCTGCGCCTGTCCTCGCCTGCCATGAACATCTCCGCATCGCTCGGTGTGGAACTGGAACCGACCCCCCAATGAAAGCGTCCGTGCGTTTGATGGTCAAGTTGTGCGATGCGATGCGCGACAACAGCGGGGTTGTGTATCGGCATACAGGTAATCCCCGTGCCGAAAATAATGTTCTCTGTCATCGCAGCCGCTTTCGCAATAAAGAGGTCTGGAGACGGAATATTCTCCCATGTAAACGTGAAATGCTCACCAATGTAAGCTTCCTTGTAACCCAACTCGTCCAATACCACCATCTGTTCGATATCGTGGTCAAGCGTTTGGGTGGTGTCACTACCGGGTGGATGCAAAGGCATTGTGAAGAAACCGAGTTCCATAAGCAAGCTCCTTTGTGGGTTCCAAACTTTTAAGTCTGTTGCAAACGATATTTCGTCAGGGAAGTGGAAAATTAACGGTATATTTTAGAAACTTGACAAAATGGGTCAGATGTGTTACTGTTTTTACGAAGCTTAGGGTATTAGGTAAAAGTTACCATAAACCCGAATATTTTTCAAGCATTTTGTCAAAAGGAGAAAATCTGCGTTATGTCTACGAGAATTTTTATCTTAATTTCAGTTATTCTGCTTACTGCTCTGATAGGGTGCGAACGCGTGAATCAGGTAGTTCAGCCCGAGGCTACTACCACCCCGACAGAAACAACATTAAAAATTGGTGTGATTCAGCCATCAAATACCTTTACAACCTTTAGCCAAGGGGCTGAAACCGCCCGCGTCCAAATCAATGAAAACGGCGGCGTGCTCGGTATGGAAATAGCGTTTATCAGTCGAGATAATCAACCCGTGGCGAGTGAACCACCGACACCGGAAGCCAGCGTCACTGCTGCAAAAGAACTCATTGAGATGGAAGATGTCTTTGCACTATTGGGTCCCGTTTACTCCAGCAACTCCGTCGAAGTCGGTCCCATCGCGCAACAGGCGCAACGACTCATGCTCCCCGGTTCCAGCGGTTCAAACGTCCCAGAATCTGGAGATTATGTATTTCTCATTACAGTGCCAAACCCATTTCAGGGGAAAGTGATGGCGAGTTTCGCGATGAACCCTGACGAACTTGGCGCTAAAACGGCAGCAACGATTATCGAGGAAGGCGATGCCTATACGATAGATCTTGTCCACGCATTCGAGGCGGCTTTTCAGGGAAATGGTGGAGAAATCGTCTATAGCGGTGCCTATACCGTAGGCGATACCAACTTCACCGCACTGCTCACAGAAATTCACGAGGCAACGCCTGATGTTATCTTCTGTCCCGGTTTCCAACCGGAAGTACCATCGTTGATCAATGAAGCGCGGCAAATCGGTATCACAGCGACCTTCCTCGGTGGCAGCGCGTGGGATGATAGGGAACGATTCCTCAGCATATTAGACGATAACAGTGTGTTGGATACCAGCTACTATCCGACCAATTTCTCGGTTGCTACACAAGACGCGGATGTACAGGAATTCGTGAGTGGTTACACGGCACTGTTCGGAAGTCCACCGGACGGCATCGCCGCGTCGGGTTACGATGCGCTGCGACTCTTGGCGCGCGCAATAGAGGCAGCAGGTTCGCTTGACCGCGTTGCCGTTCGCGACGCATTCGCTGCAGTCAATGATTACAAAGGCGCGACAACCATTTCGCATTACGATGAAAATCGACATCCTGTCAAAAGCCTCGCAATCCAGAAAATCAGCGGCGGACAGGTTGAACACTATAAAGTTGTAGAACCCTAACCCACCGAGGACAATCGTAGAAAATGGCACCAACACCCCCTAAGGCTTTCTTAATCGACTTAGACGGAACGCTCTATTTTAAAGGCGAACCTTGTCCCGGCGCAATCGAAACTGTCAACTACTTGCGTCAGGAGAAATACCAACTCCGATTCTTGACGAATACGACTGCCAAAACGCCAAAAATGCTGCACGCGCAGATGCAGGCACTCGGTTTTGATATCTATGAAGATGAGATTTTCAATGCAACTTACGCCTGTCTCCAATACTTACGTTCACAACCTAAGAACCGCTGTCACTTCATGGTTGATGATGCCGTCAAAGCGTTTTTCAAGGAGATACCGGTAGATAACGAGGCTCCCGATTTTGTCGTTGTTGGAGACTACGGCGAGGGGTTTGATTTTCACGCTTTAAATCACGCCTTTCGCCTGTTGATGAACGGCACGGAACTGATAGCGTTGCAAAAGAACCTCTACTGGTTCTCTGCTGAAGGCATGTTCTTGGACTGTGGTGCATTCGTGACACTTCTGGAGGCAGCCGCGGGTACAACTGCCAAAATCATGGGCAAGCCGAGTGAGACGTTCTTCAAAATCGCGCTTGAAAGTCTTCAGTGCTCTCCAAATGAAGCAATTGTGGTAGGCGATGACATCACTTCCGACATAAGGGGTGCGGAAAACACGAAGCTGCGGAGTGTTCTTGTCAAGACTGGGAAGTTTAAACCTGATCAATTGGAAAATCCTGTCGCGAAGCCGACATGGGTGCTGGATAGTATCTCAGAGTTACGGCGACTGTTTTAAAAGCGACATTTTCCCTACACTTTTCCTAAAAAGCGTTGGAGGCAATGTTTATGACGAATCAAATTATTCAACTCGGAGTCGTTGGGTGTGGATGGGCAGGCTGCCGTGCCATCGAATCTGCGAATGCGACCGCTCGACTAAACGTTATCGCGATTGCAGAGCGCGACGCAACCCGTCGTACACAGGCAGGCGATGACAACGCTGTGCCACATCGCTATGCTGACTATCACGAAATCCTTGAAAACCCTGATGTAGAAGCCATCTACCTCGCAACTTCTCCAGAGGGTAGGCTGCAGCAAGTCTTAGATACGCTCAATGCAGGTAAGCACGTCTTGGTTCAAAAGCCGCATGCCATCCGCGCGCCTGAAATTTTAGAGATGGAGGCAGCAGCGCAACAATCCGGCACGACCCTTCAATTCTGCTATTTTATGCGCCACTTCCCAAACAACCGGAAGATTCGTAGCGCAGTCCTAAACGGTGCAATCGGCGATCTGTATCATGCCCGCGTCTTCGGGAAATATAACTTTATCCCAGACTTCGACGATAACAGTCGCTGGTTGCATGTCTACGGACAGAAAGGCGGTTCGTTAGGGCAGCACTACTCACACGAACTCAACCTAACATGGTGGTGGATGGGGTGCCCGAAACCGGAATGGGCGTTTGCTGCGAAGCACGTCCTTTATCCGCAATATGACGGACCCGAAGGCGCAGCGGAGGACTACTTCACCGGTCTCCTCGGATGCGAAGGCGGGAAAACCATCCAGATCGACTGCTCTCGGATGAGCCATTCGGATTCCGCGAGCGTCGTGGAGCTTTACGGGACGACTGGCGCAATCACAAGTGGCGGTATCTCCCGATTCAAAGATGGCGAGTTTGTCCGAGAAGCGATTGATGAACCGCTCGAAATTGACCACGGCGAACTCCCCGCGGAAGTCCCTGTCTTCTACTATGAACTAAACCACTTCGGTATGGCAATCGCTGGCGAGGTCGCACCAGATGTCGCCGCACCAGATGCCTATACCTTCATGCAAATCTTAGATGCGTTTTACGACAGTGCAAAGAGCGGTGAGAAAGTGGACATCTCTCCGTAGAGACAATCCTGAAGTAACACTTGACAAAAACATTTTCTACTGTTAATCTGATACAACTTCGGATACTTAGGAGACAGTTCCATGTATAAAACTGCGATGTTGGGGTGCGGGGGGCGCGCCCGTGGGCATGCAGATGCGTATCGCTTCGTCACACGTGGGAAACTCGCCGCAATCTGCGATATGAACGAAGAACGACTTCACAACTTCGGGGATGACTTCGGTATCTCATCACGCTACACAGACTTAGACGAGATGCTTGAAAAAGAGAAGCCGGATGTCCTTCACATCGTCACAACACCCGTAGTTCCAAGTAGTGAGGAACGTCTCCGCTACCCGTTGATGAAACAGGCATCCGATTACTGCGTGCCAGCGGCAATTGTTGAAAAGCCGGTCGCAATTGAAGGCGAAGATTGGAAGCAGATCGCGCGGTTAGCAGAACGGACGAAAACAAAATTCGTCGTTAACACACAACTCAACTTTCACCCGAAAAACTTGGAACTCAAAAGAGATGTCGCTGAAGGGCGGATCGGTGAAATTAGGTTCATCGATGCAAGCGCGCGCAGTATGCCTGCCGAGCAAGGCGGACACGTGTTACAACTGGTGTCCTCTTATATTGACAACTCGCGTCCAGTGCGAATTCTTGGACAAATCTCTGGAAGCAAAAATTTAAAGGCTGCTTCGCATCCGTCTCCGCTGCATGCAGTCGGACATGTTTTGTACGAGAACGGGGTCCATGTCTCTCTGGCATTTGGAACAGAGATGGCACAGATGGCATCCGATAACCCGGGTATCTACGGGCACAAACGTGTCTTTGTTGCTGGCACGAGAGGGTTCGTGCATTGGCGTTTCAGTAGTTGGGAACGTTCAACATTGGACGGCGGTTATGAAAGCGGTCCACTCGATTATGGCGAGCAAGATGTCGTCGCACAAGGGAACTTCACCGAAGCCATTTTTGATTGGTTAGACGATGAGAACAACGTGCATCCGACACATCTCAAGCAGTCGCTCGCGGAGTTTAACCTCATCTTAGGGATATACTACAGCGGGTTAACAAACGAGATTATCGAACTTCCGTTTGAACCGCCAGATGGCTTAATAAACACACTTCAAGAGAAGTTGTAATTTAAAATAATCTATATTGTAGACAGGGTTTCAGCCTTTGTCTGCTCTACGTTTTGGTGCGCTGCTGGCGTGCTGTTGCTAACATTAGAGGAACATTTTTATGTATAAAACCGCGATATTAGGATGTAGGGGTCGTGCCCGGGCACATGCAAACGCTTACCGGTTCGTCAAACGCGGCAAACTCGCCGCAATTTGTGATATGAACGAGGAACGGCTCAACGAATTCGGAGACGAATTCGATATTTCTTCACGCTACACCGATTTAGATGCGATGCTTGAAAAAGAGAAGCCGGATGTCCTTCACATCGTCACAGCGCCGGTGTTACGAGGGACGAGTGAACGCATCCGCTATCCATTGATGAAACAGGCATCCGATCACGGCGTGCCATCAGTGATCATCGAAAAACCGATTGCCGTTGAGAGTGAAGATTGGAAGGAAATTGCGGGGTTGGCAGAAGAAACAAAAACGAAGTTTGCCATTAATACACAACTCAACTTCCATCCGAAAAATCTGGAATTAAAACAGGATGTGGCGGAAGGACGGATCGGTGAGATTAAGTTCATCGATGCAAGCGCGCGGAGCACGCCGGTTGATCAAGGTCCGCATGTGCTCCAATTAGTGTCCTCCTATATTGACAACGCACGACCTGTCAGGGTGCTTGGGCAAATTGCTGGAAGAGATCATTTAGATTCAGATCAACCGTCTCCGATGCACGCCGCTGGACAGGTTTTGTATGAAAATGGGCTCCATGTCTCTGTCGCCTTCGGCACAGGTATGGGCACAATGGCATCCGATAACCCGGGTATCTACGGGCACAAACGTGTTTTTGTTGTTGGGACAAAAGGTTTCGTGCATTGGCGTTTCAGCAGTTGGGAGCGTGCAACGCCAGAAGGTGGCTACGAAGGCGGGCCACTCAACTACGGTGAGCAAAATAGCGTTGCGCAGGCGAACCTCACCGAAGCCGTCTTTGATTGGTTGGATGATGAGAACAACGTGCATCCGACGCATCTCAAACAGTCGCTCGCGGAGTTCAATCTCCTGTTAGGATTATATTACAGTGGCATAACAAACGAAATTATTGACCTCCCGTTTGAGCCACCCGATGGGTTGATGGATTCGCTCCGAGAAAGGCTATAAGCAACATTAAGAAACAAGTTTCAACTAACCATTTGGCTTGATATTGAAGGAGACATTTTATGTATAAAACAGCGTTCTTAGGGTGCGGTGGGCGCGCCCGCGCGCATGCAGATGCCTACCGGTTCGTCAAACACGGCAAGATCGGCGCAATCTGCGATATGAACGAAGAACTCCTCAACAGTTTCGGAGACGACTTTGGGATTTCGGCACGTTATACCGACTTAGACGCGATGCTTGAAAAGGAAAAACCGGATGTTCTTCACATTGTCACCGCCCCGGTGCTGCGGGGTACCAATCAACGTATCCGTTACTCGCTGATGAAACAAGCCTCAGACGCGGGGGTCCCCGCAGCGATCGTGGAAAAACCGATTGCCGTTGAAAGCGAGGATTGGAAGCAGCTTGCCGGGTTAGCAGAAGAGACCGAAACGAAGTTTGTTGTTAACACACAACTCAACTTCCACCCGAAAAACTTGGAACTCAAAAGAGATGTCTCAGACGGAAAAATTGGTGAAATCAAATTTATTGATGCCAGCGCACGCAGCACGCCTGTAGACCAAGCACCGCACGTGTTGCAACTCGTCTCTTCCTACATCGATAACTCACGTCCAGTGCGGGTACTCGGACAAGTTTCTGGTGCTCAGGACCTCGATTCCACTCAACCCTCGCCTATGCATGCCGCGGCTCAGGCTTTATATGAAAACGGTCTTCACGTCTCTCTCGCCTTCGGGACAGGTTTAGGACAGAAAGTGCCTAAAGAACCGGATGCCGGAAATCACACCCACAAACGTGTATTCGTTGTAGGCACGAAAGGGTTTGTGCACTGGCGGTTTAGCAGTTGGGAGCGCGCAACGCCAGAAGCCGGTTACGAAAGCGGTCCGCTCGACTACGGTGAGCAGGATGTCGTCGCACAAGGGAACCTCACCGAAGCCGTTTTCGATTGGCTCGACGATGAGAGCAAACAACATCCGACACATCTCAAGCAGTCCCTGGCAGAATTCAACCTGCTTTTAGGAATTTACTACAGCGGGGTAACCAATCAGATTATTGACCTCCCGTTTGAACCGCCTGATGGATTGATCGATGTACTCCGAGAGAAATTATAAAAAGTTAACCCGTATTTTCTCTTCTGAACATCTAACCATCTGGCTTGATATTGGAATAGTATTAAAGGAGATATTTTTATGTATAAAACAGCATTCTTAGGGTGCGGTGGTCGCGCCCGGGCACACGCAAGCGCCTACCGCTCCGTCAAACGCGGTAAAATCGCGGCAATCTGTGACATGAACGAAGAACTCCTCAACAAATTCGGAGACGATTTTGATGTATCTTCGCGTTACACCGATTTAGACGAGATGCTTGAAAAAGAGAAACCGGACCTTCTTCATATCGTCACGGCACCGGTCCTACGCGGTACCAACCAACGGATTCGATACCCACTGATGAAACAGGCATCTGATGCCGGTGTACCAGCGGCAATTGTTGAGAAACCGATTGCTGTTGAGAGTGAAGATTGGAAACAGATTGCCGGGTTAGCGGAAGAGACGAAAACCAAGTTTGTCGTCAATACGCAGCTCAACTTCCACCCCCAAAACTTGGCGTTAAAACGGGATGTCGCTGAAGGCAAAATCGGTGAAATTAAGTTCATCGATGCCAGCGCACGGAGTACACCGGTCGATCAGGCACCACACGTGCTACAGTTGGTGTCTTCCTATATTGACAACTCGCGTCCGGTGCGCGTGCTTGGTCAAATATCGGGGAGAGAGCAATTAGACTCCGCCCAACCGTCTCCGATGCATGCTGCCGGACAAGCCATATATGAAAATGGACTGCACGTCTCTCTCGCCTTTGGGACTGGCATGGGTACGTTGGCATCCGATAGTGGAAGCACTGTTGCACATAAACGTGTCTTTGTTGTCGGGACAAAAGGCTTCGTACACTGGCGTTTCAGCAGTTGGGAACGTGCGACTCCTGAAGGTGGCTATGAAGGCGGGCCCCTGAACTATGGTGAACAAGACATTGCTGCACAAGGTAACCTCACAGAGGCGGTCTTTGATTGGCTCGACGATGAGAACAACGTGCATCCAACGCACCTCAAGCAATCGCTCGCGGAGTTTAACCTGCTTTTGGGTCTTTACTACAGCGGAATAACGAATCAAATTATTGATCTCCCGTTTGAACCGCCTGATGGGTTGATGGACGCACTCCGAGAAAAGTTGTAAACGTTGATAGGTATAGCGGCAGGCGAGATGATCGCTTGCCGCAGACGACTCCAAAAGATTGACATACCGCCCAATCTGTGCTATAATTTCCAAAAAGATTTTTCTAAAATAGGGAAAACGACAACTAAACCGTAGAATATTAAAGGAGACATTTTTGTGTATAAAACCGCAATGTTAGGGTGTGGTGGCCGCGCCCGCGCACACGCAGATGCCTATCGCTTCGTCAAAGGCGGGAAACTTGCCGCAATCTGCGATATGAACGAAGAATTACTCAACAAATTCGGAGACGACTTCGGCATCTCTTCGCGATATACCGACCTTGATGAGATGCTTGAAAAAGAGAAACCTGACGTGCTCCATATCGTCACAGCACCCGTGTTACGCGGTAGTAACGAACGCATCCGTTACCCACTGATGAAACAGGCATCCGATGCCGGTGTTCCCGCGGCGATTGTCGAAAAACCGATTGCCGTTGAGAGTGAAGACTGGAAACAGATTTCTGGACTCGCGAAAGAGACGAAAACAAAATTTGTCGTCAATACGCAGCTCAACTTCCATCCCGAAAACTTGGCGTTAAAACGGGATGTCGCAGAAGGCAAAATCGGTGAAATTAAGTTCATCGATGCCAGTGCACGGAGTACACCGGTTGACCAAGGTCCGCATGTGCTGCAGTTGGTGTCCTCCTACATTGACAACTCGCGACCGGTCCGCGTCCTCGGTCAGATTTCTGGTGGCGATCACTTGGATTCAGCACAACCGTCTCCACAATACGCGAGCGCGCGCGTCCAGTATGAGAACGGACTTCATGTCTCCGTGGCATTCGGTACAGCCATCGCACCGACTGCATCCGATGATCCAGTCGTCTTTTTCCACAAACGTGTTTTTGTTGTCGGCATGAAAGGGTTTGTACATTGGCGTTTCAGCAGTTGGGAACGTTCAACCCCGGAAGGCGGCTATGAAGGCGGCCCCCTGAACTATGGTGAACAAGATGTCGCCGCACAAGGCAACCTCACTGAAGCGGTTTTCAACTGGCTTGACGACGAAAGCAAAGTACATCCGACGCATCTTGAGCAATCACTCGCAGAGTTCAATCTGCTCTTGGGAATTTACTATAGCGGTATCACCAACGAAGTGATTGATCTCCCGTTCGATCCACCTGATGGGTTGATGGATCAACTGAGAGCCAAACTGTAGCATAGGTTCTTGCCCCTCTGCGCATCGAGTTCTCCGTTCACTGTATGGTGAGGTATCGCCCTCACCATACATGTTTGTAAATGGAGGTATAATCGTGTTCCGTTCAAAGATTACATATCTAATTTGCATACTATTCGGCTTAATCAGTCTCACAGCAAACGCAGAACTGGTTGGCTACTGGTCGTTTGATGAATCAGACGGCACGGATGATCTAAGCGGAAACGGTAACGACGGCATCATTCACGGGGATCCGAAGGTCGTAGCCGGAAAGTTGGGTGAAGCATTAGAATTCAACGGCAGTACTGACTATGTTGAAATCCCGGATGCCCCAGCACTCTCTGAGTTAGAATCGCTGTCTATGGCAGCATGGATTAAACCGACAAAACTTGGGGCGTGGGTAGCAGTTGCCGAAAAAGGCATCCACCTCAACTGGAGTTACGGGTTTTTCATTGAGCCTGACGGAACGCTCTCCTTTGAAGTTTCCACGGGCCCCGGAAACAATCTCGTCTGTTGTGTTGGCGACGTGGCTCTTGAAATAGGGGAATGGTACCATATCTTCGGAGCTTATGATGGTGAATCCGTTAAGGCTTACGTTAACGGAAAACTCGAAGGTGAGATGGCGGGTAATGATGCCGTTCACATCACCGAAGGACTGCCTTTCACCATTGGCAGTCGCAATGGTCAGAACCATTATGGTGGTGCTGTTGATGAAGTGGCGTTTTGGAACGAAGCAATCTCTGTTGAGGAATCAATGACCCCACTTCCCGTGAAACCGAGACATAAGTTGGCAATCGTTTGGAGCACAATAAAGGCAGACCAATAGAAAACAATGGGAACGAATTCTGAAAAGAAATTTGTGGAACAAGGCTACCTTGTCATGAAATCAGCATTACTTGAGGCGGATCTCGCCCCGTTAATCGCTGTTGTTTCTGAATTCGTTGACAAACGTGCCACTGAACTCTATAACGAAGGTGTCATCTCTGACATCTATGAAGAGATGTCTTTTGAACGGCGTTGGTATGCTATCTTAAAGGCGTGCAGTAGAGAGAACGAGGTTTTTGGCTGGCATACGCTTGTCTTTAGTGAAGCACTCTTTGACCTGATAACCCATCCGAGGGTGCTGGACGTGTTGGAACGTCTTATCGGAGGCGATATCCAATTTAACGGCGATTTTTGGGTACGTCCGAAACTCCCGAACGAAAAACTGACGACGCTCCCGTGGCACCAAGACAGTGCGTACATGCCGCACACCGAAAACGATACGCATCTCACTGTATGGCTGCCTTTAGTGGATGTCAAAACAGAGAACGGTGCTTTACAATTCCTACCTGGAAGCCACAAAGCAGGTTTACAGACGTATCATCGTGTACCTGATGAAGCGTTCGCTGTTCCTGTTCTTCCACCTACCTCATCCGATACCGACATTGATACTTTAGAGATGAAGAAAGGCGACTTGCTCGTTTTTAACAATCTGGTTTTTCACCGGTCCCTACTCAACCGGAGCGACATCATCCGTTGGTCGGTAGATTTTCGGTACAGTCGGATCGGCACCTCGTTACACGGACTCTGGCACGAAGCGATTGCGTGCCCGGCGCGGCAAAACGGAACGCGGCAATGTCCAACGTCGTGGCGGACCTGGCGCGCCCAATGGGACACCAGTCCACACAAAGATAGATTTGTTTAGTTTGTGTGTGCCGTCTCCGTTTTAAAAAGTGTTGTATTTGTATGTTTTTTCTGTTATAATTTTCTTTTAAATATAACAGTAAAGAACGACGGTCTTGAGAAACCCCTCGCGGTAGATGCCAAACGGAAGCTGGCTCTCACATGGGAAAACTGCAAAAAATAAATAAGGAGATTTCAAGATGAATCTTCAAAGCCTATGGATTGTGAGTGTTTGTGCCGTTCTTTTGTTCTTTGGAAACGCAACAGCGAAGACACTGTTCTTTGACGATTTTGAGGGAAATGCTGAACGCAAATGGCCGGACATGCCGACGCTAACAGTTGAGAAAGACCCAGGCAACCCCGATAACAACGTGCTTGTTTTCGACACAACGAATGACAACAACAACGCCGATGCACTCTTCCTTGAAGGGTTCGAGGGTTTGACAGACTACACAATGCGGGCAAAATTCAACATCGTTGGTGAGACAGCAAATTTTGCAGCGTTTGGTCTGATTGTGCGCGCAGCGTCAGCGACGGAATACATGCTCGTTGAACCTGCACATAAACGGTTGTGTTGTGGAGACCCACGCGAAAACATCCTCAATGTTTTTGAACGCGGCGAGGCTTGGCCCATTGTTGCTAAAGCGGACATTGATATCGAGCTCAACGAGTGGCATGAACTGTCCGTTACGGTGGCAGCCCAGAAGTTGACAGCCTCACTTGATGGAAAACAGATTGCTGAATACGGTAAAGTCGCCTATCCGAAAGGTGGGTTCGGCATCCGAGAGTGGCAGTCAAAAACGCTCATTGACGATGTCGAAGTCTTTGATAAAGGGGGTTCAAGCCTCGCGGTTGCTCCGCACGGCAAACTTCCAACAAGATGGGGCGCACTTAAAGCGAGCTACTAACCTACCTACTTCAACGGAGATAACAGGTTAGTTTCAAAGGTATGAGTGTAGCGCATCTAACGTGCTACACTACCACGTATGGATTACAGTCCAGATATATGAGTATAACCAACGTATGGGAAGCATCCTACTTATCATTTTCGGGATATTCATCTTTATTGTCGGTATCCTGATTCTGTTCCAAATTTTGCAAGTGATTTTCGCATTCGTGTTCGCTGCTGCTCTGTTTATCATTGTTGTCGGTGGCGCATTTTTAATCCTCAGAAAGATCTTTTACGGATAGGAGATGCTAATCTGAAGCCTCACTTGCAGGTTTCCCATATCTTCAGCTGATCAAAAGCAAAGGAGATTAGATTGTGCTAAAAAAAATTAACTTCGTGCTATTAATTCTTGGTTTCACGTTTATCGCAACGCACCTCCCTGCCCAAATCGTTGAGGACGGATTGGTCAGTTATTGGAGTTTCGATGCGGACAAAATCAGCGGAAAAAACGTTACAGACGGGACAGGCAATTACAACGGCACTATCAGCGGTAACCTGAAAAAGGCAGCTGGTAAGATCGGCGATGCGTTAGAATTTGATGGAGATGAAACCAACTTCGTCGAAATTGACAAGCCTGAAGAATTTGATTTCAACAGCGATTTCACCTGGTCGGCATGGATTAAGACTGGCGAGGCAGGTCCCGGCACAATTTTCGCGAAAACCGGTGGTCCCGGCACCGATGATATGGGTCCTAAAACCTTATGGGTCAGCAATGGTGTCCTTAACTTGGATACCGGTTGGGTCGGCAATGTTGCTGATACAGAAAACATTGCTGATAATAAGTGGCACCACATCTCTGTCGTCGGTATTCCAGAGGATAGTACAGTCCAATACTATGTTGATGGTAAAGCGACAGGTAATGGTAACCTTAACCTCGCGGAATTCCCTGAAGATGAGTGGGAAACTCAGCACGTCTTCATCGGTTTAGATGGGAGAGCGGATGGTGAATTCGGGGTGTTTACCGGTATTATTGACGAATTTAGTGTCTATAACAGAATCCTTGAAGAAGCCGAAATCAACCAGAATTTCAAGGCAGAAACGGGACTCGCAGTTGACCCAAACGGGAAACTCGCCGCGACCTGGGGTGCTATCAAAGCACAACGGTAGAAACAGCAAGATACCGAGTAGGCGTGCCTCAAAAGCGCGTCTACACACGGTATCACAGGAGATAGAATGAAGGTTGAGAACCGAACTATCTTTGAAAACGATAACCTTCATGTACTTCGCGGACTTGACACGAACTCTATCGACCTGATTTATCTCGATCCGCCTTTCAATTCCAACCGAACCTTTGAAGCATCAATAGGCAGCGAAGCCGCAGGTGCAACATTCAAAGATTTTTGGACTTTGGAGGATCTCGATAACGCCTCTCACGGTGAACTCGCAGACAGAGAACCGGAACTCTATCAGGTCATCAGTGCTGCTGAGTTTAGTCATGGAAAATCCATGAAAGCCTATCTCATCATGATGAGCCTCCGGATGTTAGAGATGTTCCGAATCCTTAAACCGACAGGGACGCTTTACCTTCATTGTGATGATAACGCCAGTCACTACCTCAAAACCGTAATGGATACCGTCTTCGGTAAAGACAACTTCAGAAACGAGATTATCTGGCAACGGGCGGCAACCACCAAAGGCAACCTCAAAAAAGGGTTAGCCCGCGATTCCGATAGTATCTTCCGATACTCAAAAAGCGATACATACATCTGGAACGTTGAAGCGGTCACGATTTCCTACGACATGGCGAATTTAGACGAAAAAACGAAACGCCAATATTATTGTGTTGAGCCGGAAACCGGACGCCGTTTTTCTCTCACTTCTATAACCGCGCAGACCTACGATCCAGATTCTCATCTGACTTATGATGTGATGGGAGTCGTCAGAACGTGGCGTTGGGCGGAAGCCCGTATGCGGAAAGAGATAGCAACAGGACGCATCGTTCAGACACGTCCCGGAAATGTCCCGCGCTATAAGCGGTATCTTGATGAACAAAAGGGCAAACGACTAAACAATATCTGGGTGGATATCCCAAATTTGACCGCCAGAAGTAAAGAGCGGATCGGATACCCCACACAGAAACCGATCGCACTGTTAGAACGCATTATTGGGGCAAGTAGTACCCCCGGCGACATGGTACTCGACCCGTTCTGTGGGTGCGCGACGACGTGCGTGGCTGCTGAGCAGCTACAACGCCGATGGATAGGTATAGATTTAAGTCCAAAATCTTATGAACTGGTGCAGTCGCGTCTCGAACAGAGGGGTATTACCGAACGGGTCACCCACCGAAAAGACGATCTTAAGCTTTACAAGCAGAACCAAACCTATAAACACACATTGTTCGGCATTCAGGACGGTAAATGCAACGGATGTCAAACGTTATTTCCGTTTCATAGTATGAGCGTCAATTATGTTGTTGCAAAATCGAAAGGCGGCACTGATGCCGCTGATAACCTTCAGTTGTTATGTAGTGCTTGCAGTTCCATGAAAAGAAATCGGACCCAGGAACAACTGATTCAAAAGTTGAAAAATGAAGGAGTTCTCAAATGTCAAAGTTCATGAAATTTAAGTTCGCGGTAGCGATCATAACAGCAGTTGTCCTGCTGTTCTATACGACAATTTCACCTGTTGATGCAAAACGTGATAAGGAATACGTTGCCAAGCAGATTAGGAACATCAAAATAGACGGAAATCTTAACGAATGGGAACGCGCTGAAATTGTTGCCTTTGATGAATTAAAAGATGTCGGCGGCGGTATCCCGAAAGCTAGTGATTTTACCGGTCAAGGCAGAGTCGCGTGGAGCGCACAAGATCCGACCCGTATCTATTTCGCTGTTGAAATCACCGATGACGAACTCCAAGACATCCATCCGCCTGATAACAGATGGTGGGAAGATGATAGCGTCGAGTTTATGTTTGATTTCGATAACGGTATGGTTCGGGACAGTCTCGTTCAATGGACGCTCGGCGCCAACGGCAAGGACCTATCCGCTGCCGCATCAAAGGAAAATACCGAATGGGTACTTATCAAGGATGGGAACGATTATATCTACGAGGTCGCTATTGACCCGACGAAACCGCGTGGTAACCCGCAGTTCGCAAACCCGGGGGTCGGCGATAAATTCAAGGCGGAAAACGGATTGACAATCGGACTCAGTTTTCATATGAACGATTGTGAAAACGGCACACGCGAACACCAGATCGGGTGGATACCCGGCGGCGCATGGGATGGACTCGCTTACGGAGACCTCACCTTTGACGATGAGATCTTAGACGTTGCGCCTTCAGGTAAACTCGCCTTAATGTGGGGTGCTCTGAAAAAATAAAACACTGTGAAAATCGTCGGAAGCAGGAACGGAGGATTGGAAGGTTGGAAGGATAGAAAAGACCGCCCTTCCATTCTTCCATTCTTCCACCTTTATCGCTAAGGTTTCCGAAGCCGACAGCCATCTTCACCGGCTGAACGCTATTTAAGATGCCAGAACCTCGTACTTCCTTTACATCCGGAATTACGCTCCGTGCCCTCCTGATTGGTACACTCCTCGTTATCGGGAACGCCTATTGGCTCGCTTATGCTGCGGAAATGATTCAGCCGCAGTTTCTCCTCAATTTCGTCTCGCTCTTCTTCAACGCTATTTTCACCCTTTTTGCCGTTATCGGCTTCAACCTGGCGTGGAAAAAAATCTCGCCTCGCAACGCGCTTAGTCCCCAGGAACTCCTCGTTATCTATATCATGGTCGTCATGGTATCCACAATCGGTGGACACTCAATGATGACATTCCTGATTGGGACATTGGCACACCCGTTCCGATTCGCAACCCCTGAAAATGAATGGTCTTCTCTCTTCTGGCGTTATATCCCGACATGGTTTGTACCTGAAGATTACGCACTGGATGCCTACTTTAAAGGAGGTTCAACCTTTCATCTGCCGAAACATCTACGCGGTTGGATGGTGCCGATCCTTGTCTGGACGGGGTTTGTCACGCTGCTCTGGTTCACGCTGATATGCTTCATTACCATCATCCGTGTTCAATGGACAGAACGTGAAAAACTGGCGTATCCGATCATCCAGTTACCGCTTCAGATGGCACAAGGCGGGAAAAGTTTCTACAGAAACAAAACGATGTGGATAGGCTTTTCAGTCGCCGCATTTATCGAAATCCTCGCAGGATTGAGCTACCTGTTCCCGCAAGTCCCCGCTATCCAACTCAGTTCCTACTCTATTACGCATCTGTTCACTGACAAACCGTGGGATGCCGTCGGCTGGGTGCCTTTGTCTATCTACCCGTTTATTATCGGACTCACATTCTTCGTGCCGTTGGACATCTCGATGTCAGCGTGGTTCTTCTATCTGTTTGGTAAGGCAGAACGGGTTGTGCGTATGGGGATGTTGGGAGAAGGTGAACTCTACTTTGCGGAGCGGGCAGGCGGCGCATGGCTTGCCGTCGGTGTACTCGCGCTGTGGGGAACCCGGAGACACCTCCGCGATGTCATCCGAAACTGCTTGATGACGAAAAAGGCGTTCGACGATTCAAGTGAACCGATGCCTTATCGGGTTGCCGTCGTCGGGATAATCTTCGGGACCATCGGACTCACGCTATTTTCAATAAAGGCGGGCATGTCCTTAGGCGGTGTACTCGGTTTTATCATCATTTTTATTCTCATGGCACTCGGCGTTACGCGCGTGCGTGCCGAATTCGGTCCACCATCACACGAGATTCTCGCCCTCGATCCGGCACGACTGATGGCTGTCACTTTTGGACCTAGGCTCGTCGGTACCGGCAATCTTACAATTATCTCTTTCTATTACTGGCTCAATCGGCTCAATGTTTCGCATCCGATGCCAAACCAGTTGGAAGGGTTCAAACTCGCCGAGCGTGCAGGTATAAACAGTCGAAGACTCGTCTGGGTGATGATGTTCGCCATTGTCATCGGCACGCTCGCCTCGTTTTGGGCGTTCCTCTATCTTCTTTATGAGACGGGTGCATTCGCTGTACACGGCTACATCCTCGGTATCGGTGAAGAGGTTTTCGGGAGACGTTTAGAACGGTGGATTAATAACCCGACCGGTCCGAATTGGGATGGCACGCAATCTATGGGGATCGGCGCAGCGATGACGTGGATTCTCTATTTCCTACGCCACAAATTTATGTGGTGGCCCTTTCATCCCATCGGCTACGTGATGACGGCGGCAACATGGGGTGGACTCGCGGACTTCTGGTTCTCCGTCTATATCGGTTGGATGATAAAGTTCATTATCGTCTCAATCTTCGGTCTACGGGCGCACCAACGTGCAATCCCGTTCTTCTTAGGGCTTGTGATGGGTGATTACGTGTTCGTAGGACTCTGGGCACTCATCGGCACGCTATTCGATATACCGACGTACGTCCTCTGGTCGCCCTAGCATTTAGAGATAAAAAAGTTATCCGTTCCTTGAAGAGGATTCGTCCCCTTCGTTTTTACCGTTTTTGGCATCGTGTGTTTTTAGCAACTCTTCCAACGTTATACCCTTTTCTTGCGCTTGCTGCAGCTCACGATACACTTCCGCTCTGCCTTCTGCTTTACCTTCTGCTCTGCCTTGCGCAAGGATTTTGTCTTTGAATAGTTTTGCATACCCTAACATGATAAACTCCCATATATGTGCGAATATAAAGAACCAACCGACTATTAACGTCATTAGCACCGCTGTTCGTGTTAACAACGTTTCGCCTAAATGTTCCCAAACCCAACCGGTGAAAAATTCAATTAAAACATTGGCAATGACTAAACTCGAAAAAGTCCAGACAAATACATTAAACCACTTACGGGGAATTCTAACTAACGATACATAGTCATTTCCATTTTGATTCATAAGTGAACTCAGCTCTAAACACGTAGTCTTATATTCTGGACATAGACAACCGTTCATTTTCCATCGGCTATAGAAATTGTTTAACGCTGAAACAGTCTTTTTCCAATTATACTTTAAAAGTTGAATCAAATCAAATTAAATTGAACCCTCGAAGGTCTTAGCAGACCCCCCTGCAGAAACTAACGTCTACAGTTCCGGCAATCCTTCAACAATCTCCACCGTCTTTAGACTTACAGTGATAACACGTCCAATCAAATCGACAATATATCGTGGCTCATCCGCACGATTCGGATCGTTGACGATGCCACTCCGTTTGTCGGTTTTGACACGATACTGGTCCACGATCCACTCTAACGCAGAACGCGTGCCGAGCCGATAGTCGTAAACCTCCGTAGGAATACCCTCCAGCGTTAGGAAGTCGTTATACTTCAGCTGCGTCTTGTCCTTGGAGAGTTTCATCTTCTCCACATTCCAATTGACCTGCATGCCGGGGGTTTCAACCTTTCGGAGTTTATCATATTTCGGAACGGATTCATAGTTGACGTGGAGATCCGCTAATGCCGTGCCTGCATCGGCAAAACTCCAAAAATTTTCAGCGAAAGGGATATGCGGTAGATCGCGCTTGAGGTTCATCTCGTATTTCTCGCGATAAACGGGATGGTGCAAAAGGGCGTAGGTATAGTGGAAGATGTCCCACTTGGTAATAGTATCATCGCTATAGTGCACACGGAATTCGGACAATGCCCAATCTGTGATGTTCTCTTGTCGGTTCGTGCCGTCTTCGTCATAGATATAGAAGGGGAAACATTGAAAACTATCGCTTGCTGCAAGTGTGTGAAGATCGGGAATCAGGTTCGTCATCAGGGTATTGAAGCCTGCCCGGAAACCGTGATCACTAACGATTATTACCCGATTTTCTGCTTCAGTCTCTGGCGTGGGAAAAAATCGATGTTGTTGATAACGCCTTTCATTCCAGAAGTGATCAAAATAAAGGTATTGCTCGCAGAAGGGACGGTACAACGCGGTGCGAAAGTGGGTATCTTCGTAGGTGCTTAACGTTAAACTTTTCAATGATGTCTTAACGCGATGACTCCACTTGATACGGGGGTCAGTTGTATCAATAAAATTTTCAACTGGTACCTTAGGATCATGCCTGTGCTTTCGATCAACCGCGGTGTTGTATATTTCGATAAACGTGTGAACTCGTTCTTGTAGCAGCGTAGGATCAAAGGCGTATACTAAATTATCTCTGCTGGTAACAACACCATAAGAGTAAAGGCTAAAAATCGTTTCCGCGTCTCCATCCTTCGCGTTTTTCGCTTCCTTGTTTCCCATCGGAATAAAAGTTTCAAATTCGGGATCAAGTCCTTCGGTCAACCACGTATGCCGGCTATCCGGTTGAATGGATTTCCACTCAATACCACCTATGTGTTGACAGGCATTCAGCAAGTCCAATTTCTGTTGTCTGTTCCACAGTTCATCGGTGCGATGGTAAAAAACACAAGGCTCTTCTGATGATTTCTGTTTTGTCTTAACAAACAAATTGATACTCACACCGACCCGAATGCCGAATACATTGGCATCAGAAACCTTTAATCCTTTCCGCGCGTTTCCACCCAAATCAAGAACATAAATAGCGTCGAAATCTTCAGCGAGGCGTTTTCGCATGCCATCAAACGCGACACCGTCGAGAAAACTGTTGTTCGTTACAAATGCAACAATTCCTTCCTCACCAATCCGATCTGCTGCCCAACGGATCGCTTTCACGTACGGGTCGTAGAGTTTATTTTTAAGGGTCGCTTTGGAGTCTTTTACGTACGTCTCTGCAACCCGTTCATCCATCGTTTTATACTTCCGATTTTTATTGTTGTCGTTTTCATTAATCTGCCCCATATTGTAAGGTGGGTTGCCGAGGACGACAAACATATCCGCTGCTTTCTGTCTCTCCACTCGCTCTGTATTTTCACGTGTAAAGAGTTCCGTTTGCTGCTGCTCAAGCAACTCAAACGTATCCGCAAGCGCGATGCCTTCAAACGGCAGATATGTCCCCGTGCGTTGAAAATACTCTTGCTCAATATTGAGGCTCGCGATGTAGTAGGGCAGGAGCATCACCTCGTTGCAGTGCAGTTCATGACGATATTTCGCCTCCAATGCTGTGCCTTGAATGTCTTGCATAAGTCGGACGATAAAGTTGCCAGTGCCGACGAAGGGATCGATGATATGCACGCCGGTATCCGACAACGACCGACCGAACTCGGTTTTAAGAATCTGATCGACACTTTTCACCATGAAATCCACAATCGGTTGCGGTGTATAGACGATGCCGTGTGTATCTGCCACATCTTCGGAGAAACCTTGAAAAAACTTTTCATAGAACGCGTTAAGGAAGTGCTGTTTCTGGGAGAAGTCTTTGCAGAGCGTCGCTGCCTGCTCGATAGCAACGTAAAACCGATCTAACGGTTCAAGAAACACGTCTCGACTCACTTCATGCCGCATGAGTATGTAGCTGACGTTTTCAATCTCACGGGCGATAATGTTTCGCAAGGTAAAATCTGACCTATTGAAAACGGTACGGAAAATGCGCTCGGTGAGGATATGTTGGATGAGCATCTCCTCAACGGCATCTTGTGAGAGTTCCGGGTTAATAGAGGTCCGGCAGATTTTATAAAAATCGGTGAACGCCTCCTTGAACTCCGGATCCGTCTCATGGCGTTGATCGATAAGTGCCTTCAACGCGCTTGCGAGGTCTGGCACATACTCTCTGAAATCGGAGACAGCCGTCTGCCAATTGTCAAGCGCGGGCGGGACGTAAGCGAACAGATATTGGAGTGCCGCAATCAGGTGTGCCGGTTCGGTGATGTCCACGTCTAATGCAACTTGTCCATTTTGATATAGGATGGCACGCTGTGGGTTTTGGAAGAGGGTGTTGTCGAGTGGGTAGCCTGCGTCACGCTTCTCCGCTACTGCTTTAAGGAGATCGTCATCTATATCCTTTGCTTCCCAATAAGCGAAGGGGAGTCCGTATTCGTCGAGGACCACGCCATCAATGACGATCCGGTTTCCCTTTGGCGTGTGCATTCCATATTGCGGGATAAGCGTGGCGTCTATTTGTTTTGCACAAGTATCCAGTAAGAAGGCAAAGGGGTTGCTAACCGCACCTTCGTGTGTAGCATTGTGTTGATCGTATTGCTGGAGCGTGGCGTAGTAGTCTCGGATCAGTTTGTGGGTGGGTTTTAGGTTCAGTTTCGGCATAGGTGCATAATAGCATGCTTGGGGTTAGAAGACAAGGAGAAATCTCAGAATACATTTCGTTTTTCGTTCTTAGCCCCAAGCGGGGCGATATGTTTATAGCAGTGTGTCTCTTCCCCAATCCTTAGCCCCAGCGGGGCGATATGTGCGTAATGCCCAGCACTAATTGCCTGAATCAGGATTTACCTCCGAAGCATGCTCCTCACAAAGCACATTTCCTCTTGAGTTGAGCGCAATTAGCCACGACAGAATCAATCTTTTCTCGACTGAAACCCATTAACTGGAGAAAATGGAGCTCAAGAAGCAACTCCATTTTCATGCATAGAGGCCATAAATTCACACCTTTCGCAGCTTTTAATTTCTTGGATGGATTATGGTGAGTCAGATAATGTCGTGTACTCACAATGCTATCTATTAATTCCTGCTGATTCTCATCAATTCCTATAAGGTCCTTAAATGGTTTAATAATGCTCGTAATCCTATCTTCCAAACGTACCTGCTTAGAAACTATCCTTTGATGATATGCTTCTAAGCCTTGCGCTAAGGTCAAAAATTTTTCTTCTAAGTATGTTTGCGCGCCCATTTTTGCCAAGAAGTACAATCTGAAAGCAGAATCATACTGTTTATAACTTTTTACCCAATTAGTAATGACTTCCTCAATATCGTTTCGTATCTCCTTAAACCTGAATAGCATATTATACCAATTGATTTCTGGTTCATCTTTAGAGTAGGGCCAGCTTGCATAATAAATATTTATGTGAATTGGACTCGATTTACCTCCTTCAATCTCTTTGAAAAGGTCATCAGAAGTTGCCGATATACTATCCAAACAAACTATTTTGTTCGTAGCAAAACACAGAAATTCCGTTATTTTCCGAGCCACAGAAACGAATTCGTCTAATTCAAGCGACTCTTTTGAGACCAATTTAAAATAAATATTTTCACTTATTCCCGCTTCTTTGTTAATCGAATGTTTCAAAGAGGATCTCCAAGTAATTAACAACTGCATATCATTGTCAAGGTTGAATGAAATATCCTCTTGTGGTTCGTATGATATAATTGCCGGACATTTTTCAGATGGGTACTCAACCTTAATACCACTTGTCTCAACCCAGTCGTCAATTCCTTCTACAGAAAAGGTTAATGTATTGAAACTGGGAATCTCATCTTGATCGTATTGGACACGGCTAAAAATTCTAGTTATACGAAATGCTGATTTCGATAGACCAATACTAGCCAGGTTTCCACCTTTGTAACTACAATCATCTAGCGTGACAAATTCGTCTTCTTCGATATACCCAACTATGCGTTTCAAACTATGATTGAACAATCTTTCTGTCTTATGATCAAGAAGTTCAATTATCTCAAGGTCAATGTTCCCTCCATCTGATATTGATAATATTCCGGGTACTTTCCTTTCAGGAACGGAGGGAAGCCAAAAATAGCCGGATTTCTTAAATTCTTCTTTGATTCGCATTGTATCTTCTCCTAAATCATTCGGATGTTCAGAGTTAGAACGCGTAGAGAGTATTTTTGCGGGTATACGTCGGAGGCAAGTAAGTCAAATAAGTAGGCAGGCATACAGTCTGAGAGACTGTAAAGTGGCTGATTCAGTCAGTTAGAATATAGCTGCTCAGAAAATCCGCTGCCTTGACAATTGGAATCCCTTGATATGAACCAAGCGAAAGCAGATGTTGATCTCCACTGATAATCACATCAACTTCCGCCTCTATGGCACAAGCAATAATAATGTTATCATCAGGATCGTCAGGGACAGCATTAACAGTAATTGCTCCAGGTACTAAAACCGCAGCCGTTCTGAGTACCTCAAGATATTCAGCGATATCAGCATCTGATAGGTTATTTTTTTCCTGAATACGTGGGCGATGCACAACTCCTTCAAACTCTTCCAATATGAAGGGAGATATTGCTAGCTCAATCAGACCGATACGCCAGAGTTTCACAATTTGAGCTGGATGCCCGTTGGGTCGGATAATCGCACTAATATGCTGGTTAGTATCGAGGACGACGCGCATCAGGAAGGCAACTTGCTCCTTTTACGTATTTTCTCGGCGCGTGCCTCAGCAATTGCCTGTTCAATATCGTCTTGTGCTTCTTCTTCACTCACGCCTGGCACCTTTTCCCATATTCTGTCCAATACCGAGAAAGCTTGCTCTCGCTGCTGAAGCATCTCTTGATATGCTTCGATTGGAACAATCGCGGCGAGTGGTGTGTCAGCGCGTTTGATTATCAGCCGATCCCCGTTACGGTGGACCCCGTCGAGCAATTCACCAAGTTTCTGATGTAATTCCGTTGTTGAAACTTCTTTTCTCATGGTCTTCTCCAATTAATGTTGTTAGTATACAAGGCGAGAAGTGTATTACAAAGTATATCATAGATTCCCCGAAAAATCAAAGGTTTTTGGGCTGTCTCAGGGGCCTGATTATAGGAACATTTAGAATTCAAGAGAAGTTTTCTGTTGAAGAATCAGTGAAACCCAATATCTTATCTTTTCAAAAGCATTGACACATCGAAGAAAAAATCGTTAATTTTGCCAAAAAGTGATATAATAAACATTGGAGTAAAGTTTAGTTTGCCTCATTATACGATAGCGGCACTTTCTATGGAACATACTGCTGTTTTTGGTCGAACTCACGCTGGTAAATGTCAAAAAAGGGGATATCTTCATGAAACGGGAAATCTTTTTTTTAGTAATCCTGTCAATTGTTCTATCCGTAAGTTTAACGGATACTTTCGCTCAGTACCAACCGCACACACAATTAGGTTTACCCGAAGGTGCTAAAGCCCGTCTCGGTAAGGGTGGAATCAGCATGGTTGCTTACTCGCCTGATGGTAATCACCTTGCCGTTGCAACGACTATCGGCACATGGACCTACGACACGCAGAATGGAAAAGCGATCCAAATAGTCGGAGCACATCAGTATGGTGTTCGGTACGTAGCATATTCCCCTAATGGAGACACTCTTGCTACCGTCGGTAGAAGTGAAGATCAATTCAGTAGAAGGTCCGGCAGCACATTACGTTTGTGGGATGCAGCTACAGGAAAATCCAAAGCGATACTCGCGGAACATACAGATTCTGTCTACTCTATAGCGTATTCACCAGATGGTTCAACAATCGCATCCGGTGGACATGACAAGACAGTGCGTTTATGGGACGCAAATACAGGGAGATATAAGACCACACTTGCCGGACATACAAGTTATGTCCTGTCTGTCGTATATTCACCAGATGGTTCAACAATCGCATCCGGTGGACATGACAAGACAGTGCGTTTACGGGACGCAAATACAGGGAGATATAAGACCACACTTGCCGGACATACAGATCCTATCTTGTCAATAGCTTTTTCGCCTGATGGCAGTACTGTCGTCACTGGGAGTATGGACAGAACAGTGCGTTTATGGGATGTTACCACCGGGCAGCATAAAGCCACACTCACAGGACATAAAGGTGTTGTGTCTTCAGCGGTGTATGCGCCAAATGGGACGACAATCGTTAGTACTGCAGAAAACGACGAACCGCGTTTTTGGGATACTGCCACAGGCAAATATAAAACCGTGCTTAAAAATGAGGATGGTACGCCTGCGTTAGTTTTTTCAACTATAATCTATTCTCCTGATGGCAACACGATCGCATCTGGTAGATGGGGCTCGGTACGTTTTTGGGACGCAAACACAGGACATCTCAAATCCACGATTACAGGACATGGTGGAATTAACCGTTACATTGCCTATTCGCCTGATGGTACTACCATTGCAAGTGAAGCAGGCGGCGGTGTGCAGCTATGGGATGCTGCGACGGGAAAACGCAAGTCCACCTTTAGAGGACATAGTATCTCTCCCAATTCCATAATATTTTCTCCGGATGGTAACACAATCGCAACTGCAAGTTCAGATAAAACGGTACGGTTGTGGCCAATCACAGGGCAAACCGAAATCATACTCGAAGGACATACGAATGATGTTCATTGCGTAGCGTTTTCTCCGGATGGCACCACACTCGCAAGTGGTGGTAGGGATCAAACAGTGCGATTATGGGATGCCATCACAGGTGAACACAAAGCTACACTCAAAGGACATAAAGACCTTGTGTCTTCAGTAGCATATTCACCAGATGGCACAACAATCGTAAGTGGGGCTCTCAACGAGAGCGCACATTTTTGGGATGCTATGACAGGCGAACTCAAAGGCACGCTCAAAGGAGATGCTGGGCGGAATTCTTCCAGAATCCGTTATTCCCCGGATGGCACTACACTCGCAGCCTCGGGCGGTGCACGTATACATCTTTGGGATACTACTACCCGACAACCCAAAGCCACGCTCACAGGACATACAAATTTTATGCGATCTATAGCCTATTCCCCAGATGGGAGCATCCTCGCAAGTGCAAATCAGGACAACACAATCAGGGTGTGGGATGCTGCTACAGGCGAACCTAAAGCCGTACTGAACGGGCACTCAGACAGTGTCGCATCCGTAGCCTTTTCCCCTGATGGTCTGATACTTGCCAGTGGAAGTTATGATGATACAATCCTACTGTGGGACATTCCAGCCCAAAATGCTCCGACGCTTAGCCTCTCTCCTACACGCAAACTTTCTCAGGCTATCGGGCAACAACTTACCTTATCCCTTAACATTACAAAAAGTGAAAATATCGCAGAATATCAGGTAACTGTACAGTTTGATAACACAGCACTCCGCTATGTTGGTAATAAGGATGACATTTTTGGGGATGAGACACCAATTTTGGATGAGAATAGCATAACGCTTAGCGGAACAAAGGCCTCCAAAGCAAATGGTGATGTTCGTACGCTTGCTGAATTAAGGTTTGAGGTCATCTCTATCAGAACATCGGGGCTGACTTTATCTAAAGTGCACCTCACCGACAGCACTGCTACAATCGTTCATCCATGGTTAGTCAATGCTGAAATAATTGCGCTGCCCAATTCCAAAGAGGATGTCAATGCTGATGGCGTTGTTAACCTCCAAGATTTAAGGCAGGTCGCATCAAACTTTGGAGAGGGTAGGCGAAATACAGCGGATGTCAACGGAGACGGGATGGTCAATATCATTGACCTAAATTTGGTTACCCGGGCAATACGTGTTTCAGCGAGCTCAGAGGAGTAGACGCACTGTGAACTTTCCTATAAGAGTGGAAAGATATAGAAACCTTTAATTTCAGGGAGTTGACATGAAAATCACACTTTTTCATATATTGACACTTGCAGCCTTTGTGACGTTAATTTTTTTATTCCAGGCCGCCGCGAACGACTATACACAATTAGGGTTGCCTGAGAATGCTAAAGCCCGAATCGGTAAAGGGCCAATAAGTGCAATTGACTATTCACCAGACGGGACTCGCCTCGCCGTGGGAACTGACATCGGAATATGGATCTATGACACCCAGAGTGATAAAGAATTAACGTTGATATCAGTGACAGATCCCATCTTTTCTCTCACTTATTCATTTGACAGCACTACGATCGCAACCGGCGGATTCAGAGGTGTGAACTTGTGGAACGCTACTACCGGAAAACTTAAAGGTAGACTCACTGGACATATAGAGAGGGTTTTTTCTCTGGCATATTCACCTGATAGCAGCATGATCGCAAGCGCAAGTAGAGACCAAACGGTAATGCTTTGGGATGTTACTACCGGACAATCTAAAGCCACCTTTAGAGGACACACGGACCAAGTAAAATCCGTCGCATTTTCTCCGGATGGCACCACACTCGCAAGCGCAAGTGACGACGGGACAGTACGGTTGTGGGACGTTGCCACAGGCACTCACAAAACTACGATTGATGGAAACATAGGAAGAATTGAATCCATAGCGTTTTCTCCGGATGGCACTACACTCGCAAGTGGTGGTAATAGTCAAATGCTGTTCCTATGGGATATCGCCACAGAACAAGAAAAAGCCAGAATTAATGCAAATATAAACGGGATTTCTGATATTAAATATTCTGCAGATGGCAGCACGATTGCCAGCGCATGTAGAGACGGACAGATTCGATTGTGGAATGCGACCACAGGACAACTCAAAACGACTCTCATAGGACATAAAGGATGGATCACATCCTTGGCATATCACCCAGATAACACAACTATTGCCGCAAGTTCGTTCAGGGATGGCACAGTAGATATATGGAATGTTGCTACCGGACAACGTAGAGTTACGCTCACAGGATATATGAACCCTTTCTACTCAATGGCGTTTTCTCCAGATGGCAGTACAATCGCAACCGGAGATTATAACAACACAGTGCAATTGTGGGATGCGACCACAAAGCAACACAAAGCAACTTTCACAGGGCATACAAGATTTGTGATTGCTTTAGCGTATTCGCCGGATGGAGAGACACTCGCCAGTGGAAGCATGGACAAAACCGTGAGACTGTGGGATACTACCACACAGGTATTAAAGACTATACTTGTCGGACATACGGACTCGGTTAACGCTATCGCGTACTCGTTGGATGGGACTACAATTGCAACCGGGAGCTCAGATAAGACAGTCCGGCTATGGGATGCTACCACAGGGCAACACAAAAACACGCTTGCAGGACATACAGAGGCTGTCAATTCCGTTATATATTCCCCAGACGGTAGCACCATCGCAACCGGAAGTACGGATAAAACCGTGCAGCTGTGGAATGCTACCACAGGACAGAATCAAACCACACTTACAACAGATATGGAGTGGGGGATTAAATGCATGGCTTACTCTCCAGATGGCACTACACTCGCAAGTGGAAGTGGGTGGGAAACAATACATTTCTGGGATATCACGACTGGGAAACTCAAAGCCACGCTTGATGGAAACACCGATAGCATTTATGCCATAGCATATTCACCTGATGGTAATACCCTGGCTACCTCGAGTGGGTACAACACAGTGCATTTGTGGGATGTTGCCTCAAGACAACCCAAAAGCACCCTCGTCGGGCACCAAGGCGATATTCCTGCTATAGCGTATTCACCTGATGGTGATACCCTCGCGAGCGTGAGTTTAGATGGAACAATCCTACTGTGGAACACCTCGACTTCTACCACTACGTTGAGTCTCGTGTCTACGCCAGCGCAGGGCCATGTTATCGGACAACGGCTTACTTTCTCCATCAACATCGCAAATGGCGAATCCATCGCAGGATATCAGTTAACTGTGCTATATGACAATACAGCACTCCGTTTTATTGAAAGTGCTGACGGTAGTTATTTCGGCGGATATCTACCTGCCGGGGGTTTTTCGATTCCTCCGATTCTCTCTGAGAAAGGGGTAACGCTTGCTGCAACAACACTGGCTGGAGAAATCACTGGAGATGGCACTCTCGCCACTGTTACATTTGAAGTGATTGCTGCTAAGGAATCAAATCCCACCATATCTAACGTGCTTCTCACCCAAGGTACAGGAAAAAGTGTTGTTCCAAAGATAGAAACTGCCCGGAAAACCGAATCGCAAGAAAACGGATCGGCACCGCAGTAGAACTAACACATCACTCGAAAAAATCTATTTTCATAGCAATTTTCAAGAAAATGAAGATATAGGAAACCCGTCCAATGTATAATCTAAACGGAAAGGTTGCTTTAGTAACAGGGGCAGGAGGAAAAAACGGCATCGGACGCGCGATTGCGACACGCTTGGCGAAAGAGGGTGCCGATGTCGCTGTCAACGACATTGCCGAGCATCCCTACGCCGCAGATCAAACGGACTGGCAAGGCTTACCCGATGTCGTCCGCGAAATCGAGGCATTGGGACGCCGCGCGATCAGCGTCGTTGCTGATGTTTCGGATGCGGAACAGGTCGCCGAGATGGTTGATAAAACCGTTGCACATTTCGGGAAAATCGATGTTCTCGTCAACAACGCTGGAACGAAAGCCGATAAAGATCGGGTGCCTGTTATCGACTTGGCTGAAGCGGATTGGGATCGGGTGCAACGGGTCAATGTGAAAGGCGTGTTTCTCTGTTCTCAGGCGGTGGCACGCCATCTCGTTAAGCAGGGAACCGGTGGAAAAATTATCAACATCTCGTCAGTGACAGGCAAACAAGGGTCTGCACGCTACGCCGCGTATAGTGCCTCAAAGTTCGCTGTAATCGGTTTCACGCAGTCGCTTGCACATGAATTGGCACCTTACGGTATCAATGTCAATGCAATCTGTCCGAGCCTTGTGGATACGGAGCGCGTCGGACACTTGGCAGCCGCCTTGATGCCGGAGGACCTCTCTCCGGAGGAACAGCGCGCAGAATTCGCACGACGCAACGCGGCATCTGTACCGTTGGGGCGCCTCGCCGAAGGGACAGATGTCGCCAAAATGGCAGCGTTCCTCGCCTCAGACGAAGCCGCGTATCTAACAGGACTCGCCGTCACCGTCGCTGGCGGTTCGATGATGTATTAGCGTAGAATCCGTTGATCGCTGAGGTCCTTTCCCCCGACGGTTCTCACAATAGAAGCACCTCGCCACGCCTTGATTTCCAGCTCATGGAAAGCGTTGACAATATTGTATTGCGTCGGTAGGTCTTCCCAACGCGCTTTGTGGAATTCGACGGTTCCCTCGCCGCGCCAATGCTCCTTCACAACCCGGTTCGGCGCGCTTGCCGGTGTTAGTACAGCGTAAGCAACATCGGCAACACCCCATTCCCCTGTTCTCGGCATATATTTATAGTGAAGGGTGCCGGTAAGCGGTCGCTCACCGCTCGGTTGTTTTGGTGGAGAGGACGGCGGTTGTACCTGTACCTGCTCCGTCGCTTTCACGTGCATGTCCATAAACTTAAAACCGAGCCAACTGGCGGTGCAGTGTGTCTCACCGTTGAAAGTTAATGGTTCGGGCAACTCACAATAGATTTTGGAGAACCCTAATTCCTCGCGTCCTGTCAGAATCGGATCCGTCAAATTTTCCCAAAGTACCGTCAAGAACGATCCTGTTGCTCGGTCTACTTCACCGTTGAAAGCCGCCGGAAAACTAACACCAAGGGTGTTATAGCCGCGGCCTGCCAACCACTCAATTTCTTTCATGTAGCCTCCGGACACGGACACAACGGGTTCACCGTTAAGCGAGAACCCTGGCGGTAGGAAAGCCTCTAACTGTTCGCTATTTGTCAGGAAACTCACCGTGACTGATGTAGATTTCGGGTTATCTTTACATTCAAATTTTCTGCCATCGGGTCCGTATCTCGGTCCTGTTCTCGGTCCAAAGTGCGTCGGCATCCGGTACATCGCATTCGGGTCAAATTTATATCCCATCTAATTCCTCCATCTTTTGCGTAATGATGCTCCAATTGTATCAATATACGTCGAGATGTCAAGTACGAATCAATTATCAGGGGACTTTAAGTCAGCACGCTTTGAAAGATGGACGAGGAGACCTTTTTGTTTTTATCGCAAGGATGTGATATTATATAACTAAACATTACAATTGACCGGTTCAAAAAATCAGAAAGGAAAATTAATGAAAGTAGGAAAGAAGGTATGGGTTGCTTTTCTTGTTCTCTTTCTCTGCGGGAGCACCGTAGGTGTATTGGCGAATGGAACCCACACGACCTCAGAAGAAAAATCCGCTGACCGAACAACATCGACTCGACCTGACAGCTATGCACCGCTCGGTGTTATGGGGGACCATGCACACAGTGCAGGAGAACTGATGCTCTCGTACCGATTCATGGGGATGGCGATGGCGGGCCTCCTGGACGGGACAGACACGGTTTCAACCGAAGATGCGCTCCTCCGCTATCAGATGGTGCCGACCACTATGCAGATGCAGATGCACATGTTCGGTGCAATGTTCGCACCCCATGACAGCATTACACTTATGGCAATGACAAGTTATCGAAGCAACTTCATGGAGATGGAAGGCGCACATACACACGCCACTGGCGGACATGACCATCCCGTAGGACATCAAGAAATGGAGAGTGCTGGACTCGGCGATCTCAGACTTTCCGCACTCATTCCACTGCTCAACGCGTCAGATGTTGATCTTATCCTCAATGCCGGTGTCTCTATACCGACGGGTGCGATTGACGTGGAAGGCACACACGGCGGTGATGAACTGATTGTTCTGCCCTATCCGATGCAATTGGGTTCTGGTTCGTTTGAACTGAGACCGGCAGTAACCTTTGCAGGGACGAGTGGCTCTTGGTCTTATGGCGCACAAGCACACGCCGCAATCCCGCTCAATGATAACAGCAGGGATTACAGACTGGCAACCACCGTCGGTTCTACACTTTGGGGTGCGCGTAAACTCAACGACTGGCTCAGCATATCTGTTCGCGGTTCGATTCAAAACTGGGGCAACATCACCGCGTCTGCTGAGCACACAGAAATGGAAACCTCCGAAGCTGAACACGACCACACTGCCCACAATAGCCATGCTGCACCGGCTGCACCGACACAGACTGTCTACATGTCTCCGACGATGGACCCGAATCTTCAAGGCGGAACGCGAGCGAACTTAGCCGCGGGTGTGAATTTCATTGTGCCGGACAGGGTTGGCAGTATTCTCGCGGGTCAACGGCTCGCTGTCGAATTTCAGATGCCTGTCTATCAGAACCTTGACGGACCGCAGATGGCGTTAGACTGGACAATCGTTGCCGGTTGGCAGTACGCTTTTAGCTTATGGTAGACCTTTTTAGAAAATGAGACACAATTGAAAGGAGTGATTTATCTATTTATGCTTGTCAGATACAACAGGTACATAGTATTACCAATCTTCATTATCACGGCATGGCTTATGGGCGGTTGTGAAAGAATCCCGACACAGGTTGTTGTCCCGGAAGCACCTGACGAAAAAATCGCAGTTGCCGTTATCTCTGAAAAAGATGGGAGCGGTCTGACAGGAGAAGCCATATTCATTGAAACAGATGGAATGGTTCACGTCAGGATTGAAATCCAGAATGCGGCACCGGGTTTGCACGCCACGCATCTCCATGAAGGCACTTGCACCGATGTGGGCCCGCACTGGCATCCTATGGGGGTTCCTGCCGGGACAGTCGGTGTCCCCGTCGCTGAGGCGACACTTGAGATGCCGCCTATCGGTGTCGGTGAAATCGGCAACATTTCGGTCAGTGAAGATGGGACAGGGGTCTTAGAATTTAAAACGCCGCTCTGGTCGCTTGGCGGAGATCCGAATACCGACATCCTCGGTAAACTCTTACTTATCCACGAAACAGGCGACACGTTCCAGACCCATCCGCATGCAGGCGCGACCGCGCATACCCACAATATGGCACAGATGCAGATGGAAACGGAAATGGCGATGGTGGAAACAGCGCACGTCTGCACGTTGAAAGTCCTCAGTCAACAGGTTGACTTGGAACTCGATCACCATCTTCCAGGTCAAACAGTGGATCAGCATAGCCATGACCCGGTGGAGCTGCTGCTGAGTTGTTTCTTTAGTGCTGAACAACTGCTGGATCTGGCGTTTTTACCTGTGATTCAGTTGACGGAATCGCCGGAGTTTCAAGCACTCTTGGCAAGTGAACCGAGCAGCTTAGCTGCTTACCACGAATTTTTTCTCTCTCAAGGCGCGCCTATCGATCCCGATTTCTTCACCAATCAGTATCAAGATACCTTTCCCACTGGAGCACCTGAAGAATTTGAACAGGAGATGCGGATGCGGTTAACGGACCTCTACATCGCATCGGACATAGATTTTGAAAATCCTGCTGATAGCGTTGGCTATAACCATCTCCTCACCACTTTTCTGGATGCTCGGACGACTGGGTGGGTGTTAGGCTATTTCCAAGGAGACGATACGGCGTTCGGCGAGTGGATTGTTGCGGTGCTTAGAGACGTGCAAGTGAGGGCAGGTGGCGGTGCCCGCATCGGCTGCGGTGTGATTGTGCTAATGGAATAAACATCTTACTTTTTTCTAGAACTCTCACTGCGAAGCACTTTTGGTCGAGGTTCTTCAATAACTTATATTTCCCCTGCTTCTCGTAATGCATCAGTGATAATATATTCACTTAGGTACATTCCGTTTTCTTTCAATGTAATCAAGAGAGGCTTGATTTCATCAATCAAGCCCTCTTCCTTTGCTTCCAGCAAAACACCAACTGTACCTTTAAAAGATAATCCAATTTTCCTTGCTTCCTGTCGAGCCTTGTGTTCATCAATAATGATGAGTCGCGCATCGTATTCATCCGCGAGTGCGAATACTTCAGCTTCACCAGGATCCAGTTTACTATAAACTGAAGCACTTTGAGAATCTTTCAAATCAACAATTTTAATCCATGGAGCATTGTTGAGTGCTTTGTGTCGAGATTCCTTTTCGATTCCAAGAAACTCCTTTTCGACTTCCCGAGGAATCCAAACTTCTGTGTAAAGGTCACGGAATAGGAAAAGGAGGTCAAGTCCGCAGAGTCCTACGAGGGGACCATTATTGCTAATGACCGGATTTTTTGGCATCCTCAAAATCCACTCTCTCTGAGTTCCTCAGCCGTTCCAAGGGGAGAAAGCCCGTAATCGCCCATGAGATACCAGAATTCTTCACGCGACACGCCAGCGAGTTTTGCAGCGAGTCCGCTGCTGAGTTCTCGGCTTTTGTAATATTTCATTGCGATCGCGACACGCGTTTCTTTATCAATTTCAAGAGACTCTTGTCGTGGAGACAATAGATCTACAATGTCTTCAGGCAGCTTAACACTCATTTCCTGTTCAAAATTTGCGATGCTCTTGTGGGTTCGATGAAACTCGACTGCAATATCTATGCTTTGGAGTATAGCAGCAGTCAAGTCTATCTTTGCTTCTTCCCACTTCCGCAAACGCAACAACGCCTCACCGCGCGTGTAATAGGAATGTGGTACTTTCGGTTGCAGTTCTATCACATAACCATAGTCAACAACTGCTTTTTCTATCTCACCTTTGTTGAGATAGACATTGCCTCGATTGGCGTAAGCCCGGGTAAACTCTGGATTCAGTTCTATCGCTGCGCTATAATCGGCGATAGCTTTATCTATTTCCCCTTTATTTCGGTGAGCGTTACCACGATTGCTGTAGGTTATGGCAGACGCTGGATTTAGTTGTATTGCTGTATTAAAGTCTGTTATTGCTTTATCTACTTCGCCTTTATCGCGATAAGCACTGCCACGATTGCTATATATTTCATCAAAATCCGGATTTAGTCTTATCGCTGTGTTAAAGTCGGCGATTGCTTTGTCCACCTCGCCCTTATCACGGTAGGCTATACCGCGATTGTTATATGCCTCAGCAGAATCTGAATTACAGTCTATCGCTGTATTATAGTCTTGAATCGCTCGGTCAACTTCGTCTTTATTGTAGTACACTATGCCGCGATTGCAATATGCAGTCGCTTCATCAGGTCTGCGGCTTATGACTGTGTTGAAGTCTTCAATCGCTTTATCAAAAATTCTTCTGTTGAAGTAAGCCACGCCGCGAAATCGATAGGCATCAACTTCATCAGGGTTGAGACTTATCACTGTACTAAAATCATCAATCGCCCGGTAAAACTTACCTTCTTTATTATGAACTTTCCCGCGATTGTAATAAGCACTAACATTTTCTGGGTTCAGAGCTATTACCCTACGAAAATCCGCGATTGCGAGATCGTATCTACCATTTTTATCGTGGTTAATTCCACGAGCGATATAGGTGTCGGCATCGGCAGCCTCTGATGGGTCGGGGGTCAACAAGGCAGCAATATCTGTAGGTAATTGAATGCGGTTTGCTTGCTCAAAATTCGTAGTGTTTTCGTAGTCGTAACAGAATGCCGTGATAATATCAACACCTTTGTCCTTGGCTGTTGTCAAGTCCTCCTTAGCTTTTTCCCATTCTTTCAGACGCAACCACGCCTCAGCACGACTGTAATAGGCAATAGTGTATCTCGGGTTTAATTGTATCACCCTATTATAGTCTGCAATAACTTGATCTATCACGTGTTTGCCGTTTTTTCGGCAAGCGAAGCCGCGATTGTAATAAGCTTCCACACGCTCGGGATCCAATGCTATCGCTTTACTAAAGTCTGTGACGGCTTTGTGGAGTTCTCCTTTAATGTCATAAGCGTTACCTCGGTTAATATAGGCATCGTAATAACGTGGATTCAGTTCTATCGCAGTACTATAATCTACAATTGCCTTGTCGAAATTCTTTTTACCGCCATAAGCATTGCCACGATTGAAATACGCTTCGGCAAACTCTGGGTTCAATGCTATCGCCTTATCATGATCTGCGATTGCTCTGTTAAAATCGTCCATTTTGTAGTAAATTATACCGCGATTGTTATGGATTCCAACAGGATTCGGACTAAATTCTATTGCAACACTAAAGTCTTCAATAGCACTATTGAAATCACCATTACTATAGTAGATTGCACCGCGGTTGTTATAGGCATCAGAGTAATGGGGTTTTAATCTTATCGCAGTATTGAGATCTTCAAAAGCACGGTCAAAAGATCCAATGCTTTGGTGGGCAATACCGCGGTTGTTATAGGCATCAGCAGAATTGGGTTCCAGTCTTATCGCCGTGTTGAAATCTTTGAAGGCCCGGTCAAGATATCCAGTAATTTGGTAGGTTAGTCCTCGGTTGTTGTAGGCTTCAACCAGATTTGAATTCAGTTGTATTGCTGTGTTATAATCATTGACGGCCAAACCGATTTTTTTTTCGGTTCTGTAGGCATTACCGCGATTGACATAGGCTTCAGCCAAATGTGGGTTCAGTTGTATTGCACTATTGTAGTCATTGATCGCCAAATCAATCTTGCCTGATTCGTAGTAAAAAATGCCGCGGTTGTAATAGGCTTCAGCATCATGAGGTTTAAGTTGTATCGCTTTAGTACAGTCTTTAAGTCCTATGTTAAAATCACCTTTGTTAAAGTGAACATATCCACGGTTCAAATAGGCTTCTGCAAGCTGTGAATCAAGTTCTATTGCCTTGTCAAAGTCTACTATGGCAAGATCGTACTCGCCCTTTTTAACATAGGTAATACCGCGATTGTTATAAGCAGCAACAACTTCAGGATCCAGTGCTATTGCCATAACATAATCCTGAATAGCTTTATCATATTCACCTTTTCTATCGTAAGCGACACCGCGATCGTTATAAGCACCAGTGTGCTCTGGATTGAGTTCTATTGCTTTGCTAAAATTTTCGATAGCAAGATCGTACTCGCCTTTTTTATTGTGAGCAATACCAAGGGTATTATAAGTTTCGGCATCATGAGGAGTAATGGCTATTTCTTTGTCATGGTCTTCTATATCACCGTGAGGCGTGTCTATATAACCATAGGCAAAGTCGCTGTTGCAATGGGTAGTAGCTGTACCTATGCTCGACTGTAACATCACTTGCCTCCTTCATAGTGCAAATTTCTTGAAGGTAATGATACCGTATTTAGCGAGCAGATGTCAAGTGAAAAACAAAAAGATCAATGATTCAGATCGTTCCGATCAAAACCGTTTGCATTAAACCTTGTGTTATGCTATCATGCTACAAACCCTAAACGGAGTGAATGCATGAAAATCAAAGATATACAGACAGTCCGAATTAACGTACCGCCGCGGGACATCAAACGTACGGAACCGCGCCGCGAACCGTGGAACGTTCACGCCGAAGTCGCCAACCCCATGTCGCGCTACCCGCAATACAAACGCCACCGTTCGAGTTGGATGCCGAAGTGGGATCAAGTTTATGTCAAGGTCACCGCCGAAGACGGGACTTGGGGGATCGGTGAGACATCGTTCGGTACGCCAGTCGCTGCAATCATTGACGAGCACTTCGCACCGATGCTGATCGGTGAAAACTGCTTTGCTGTTGAGAAGGTTTGGGACATGATGTTCCGTATGTCTAAACCTTACGGTTCACAAGGTTTAACGAGTTGCGCGATGAGCGGGATCGACATCGCCTTGTGGGACCTCAATGGTAAGATTAAGAACCAACCCGTCTACGAACTGCTCGGTGGTCCCGTGCGTGACAAACTCTTTGCCTACGCGACCGGGAACGATACCGATTGGCAATTAGAACTCGGATTCAAGGCTGTGAAATTGGCGTGTCCCTATGGACCCGTGGACGGTGAATGGGGGTTGAAAGAGAACGAAAAACTGGTGGCGAAAACCCGAGAGAGGGTCGGCGATGATGTTGAAATTATGCTCGACTGCTACATGGCATTCGATGTTGATTACACCATCCGCTTGGCGCAACGGCTGCGTCCGTATCGTCTCAAATGGATTGAGGAGTTTCTCATTCCAGAAGATATTGACGGTTTGGTGAAAGTCAGAGAGGCTGTCGATTGGGTGAGCCTTGCAAGTGGCGAGCACCATTACACCCGCTTCCCGTTTCAGCAGATCATCGAGAAACGATGTTTGGACATCTTGCAGCCGGACACTTTCTGGGTCGGTGGTATCACCGAATGCGTCAAGATTTGCCATCTCGCCGACGCTGCAGGACTTACGGTTATCTTTCACGGCGGTGGTCTCCGTCAATCTGGTCTCCACCTGTCTGCCGCTATGCCGAATACGCCTTGGGTAGAATACTACCTCGGTAGCGCACCCGGTGTGCCGCTGGAGGAAACGAAACTATTTGAAGGCGAATCTCTCCCGAAAGAGAGCTATATTTCTCCAAACGATGGACCTGGACTCGGTCTACACATTGAAGAGGCATGGCTGACCCCAAGAAATCCGAAATAATATGCACCGCTCTATACTCTTTTTCTTCTTACTCTATATCGGTAGTAACGTTTACGCACAAGTGCTCATTGATTCCATCGTTGCGGTTGTCAACACGGAGGCGATTACACGCAGCGAACTCGAAAATGAGTTCCGAATCGCCGCTATCGCAGGTAAACCGATCCTTGCTCCCACGAAACGTGCCGTCCTTGAAACCATCATCAACCGCAAATTTGTCTTACAGGAATCGGAACGGATTGGCATTGTTATCGCCGAGCGCGATGACCGGATTGTAGGACAGATCACAAAGATTCGCACACGATTCGCTTCCAACACAGATTTCCAAAACGCTTTGCGACAGCACCAGTTAGAAACCGAAACCTTGAGGATGTGGGTCTACGAACAGATCATTTATGACGAATTCTTCCGACGTAGATTTTTCAATGCTGTCAGCAGTGCGGAGGTCGAGCGGTTAGCCAAATCATACTACGAGACAAACAAAACAGAATTCACTGACTCGGAACGTCAGAAAGAATATTCGGAAGTCCGCGAGGAACTTACAGAACGGATTCGACAAGCGCAAGCGGAAAAGGAATTTGAAGTGTGGTTAAATAGAGAGAAAGAAGAAGGGACGTGGCATATCTTAGACGATGAACTCACACAAGCGGCGAACGAGGCGAGGTAACACATGCTCGGTTATCGGGACTTAAACTGCAGCGGAAATCGACAATCGCGATGCCCCATATTTCAGTACCTTATCATTGGAATATCTCTGTTTCTGTTCGCTGTATCAGTGTCAGTGGACGTTTTGCCCTCGGATACAACCGATTATCCAGAAGCGTTTCAAAAGCGATTGAGAGACGCGCAGCGCGCGTTTCAAGCTGAGGCGTGGGAAGAAGCACGCCGTTTGTATCGCGATCTTGCCGAAGAGGCACCTGAATTACCGATCGTTTATATCGGCGAAGGCGATGCCGCCGCGAAGTTGAAAGATTATCCCGCTGCGATTACCGCCTTCCAGCATGCTTTAGTACATTTGACAACAGAACGACAAACCGATATCGCGATTGCACGCCTGCAATCCGTTGTGCAAGCCAAACTCGCGACGGCGTATCACCGTAACAAGCAGCTCGATGAAGCCGATATGTGGTTCCAAAAAGCCGTCAAAGGTGCCGGTGAAGAGACACCGGCGGCGTGGTACGTCGCTTTAGGGCAGATTGAAACTGAACGCGGGAACTTAGAACAGGCACGTAGATATTATATCGTCGCCGTGCAGCTACATCCAGATACAACCGCTGCTTATAATAACCTTGGACATGTCCTGCTTAAACTCAACCGCCTTGACGAAGCCGATGCCGTATTTCGGGAAGCACTTGCGCAAGATGAGACGCTTGCTAGTGCGGCGTTCGGGCGCGGCGAGGTAGCAATCAAGCGAGGACAACTCGATGTCGCCCAATATTTTTATGAACATGCCGTCCAACAAGCACCACAGGAGCCGACTTTTCACAAATCGCTCGCCGATGTACTACGCGATATCGGCAACATTGAAAAAGCCGAAGCAGCCGAAGCGCGCTATCGCCGGACACTTGCCGAACGCTATCTCCGTCAGGCACACTGGTTCATTGAGCAACGACAGCCACAGCGTGCCTTGGAGCCTCTCAAAAAGGCACTCGAAACGGATGCGACATTCGCACCTGCGTTGAAAGATTACGCTTACGTTCAGATGCAGCTCGGCGAATTGGTATCTGCTAAACAGATATATCAACGGGTGCTAACAATAGAGCCTACGTCACGTCAGGCACTTTTGCACCTCGGTATGATAGAGACCAAACTCGGTAATCAAGAAGCCGCAGCAGCATACTATCTGGTACTTATCGAACACGAACCGGATTATATGGATGCCTACGTGCAACTCGCGAACTTGCGCGAGATGTCAGGTGACTTGGCAGCTGCGGAACAGGCATTTACAATGGGAATACAACACGAACCGAGATGGGCACCCGGATATTTATGGCGTGGAAAAATTTACCAGAAACAGGGCGCGTCTGATATGGCAGAAACCGATTTTCGGCAGGCAATCCGCCTTGCCCCGGATGTGCCATTCCCGAAAGAGGCATTGGCATCCCTACTTGCAACAGAAAACAGACACCTTGCCGAGGCACGGTCTCTTGCTGAAACTGCTGTTGCGAGTGATAAACGTCCGGTACACCGTGCGACGCTCGCCTTCGTCTACTACCGTCTCAACCGTACTTCTGAGGCACGACGTGAAATTGAAGCCGCTTTCGCCAAAGCCCCCGAACATCCTTATATCCTAAAAATTCGGTCACAAATCCTGAAAACCGAGAAATAAACTGATTTTATGGTGCAGAAGTTGTATTTCCTAACACCTCTGCAACTAATACTAAATCTTGAATATTTACAATACCATCGCCGTTGACATCGGCTACACATTCGCAAATTTCTCCAAATTTTCCAGCAATCAGAACTAAATCCTGAATGTTAACAACACCGTCAGTGTTGACATCTTCTGGTAGGTATTCTGTTTTGAGTGTGCCAGTGTCTATGTTCCACAAAAGCACCGTGCCATCTCTACTGCCTGACGCGAGTATATCTCCACCTGGACTGAACGCTAAACTATAGATTGTGTCCGTATGTCCTTGGTGTGTCGTGTATATCAACCTTTCTGTTCTGACATCCCATACGTTGATAGTTTGGATTAGACTTCCACCACTTGCGAGGTGCGTGCCATCAGGACTAAATGCTACGCTTGCAACACCCCACACATGTCCATCAAGTGTGCGGCGTAGCACACCGGTGTGGGCATCCCATACGCGGATTGTCTCCGCACTTCCCGATGCGAGTTGTGTGCCATCAGGACTAAATGCTACGCTTGCTACGCTATAGATTTCGTCCGTATCTTTTGAGAGTGTGTGGCGTAGCACGCCGGTGTGGGCATCCCATACGCGGATTGTCCCATCCGCACTTCCCGATGCGAGTTGTGTGCCATCAGGACTGAATACTACGTTATAGACCGTTGCTGTATGCCCTTTGAAGCTCTGGATGAACTCGCCTGTCCGGCCCCCCCACACGCTGATGTAGCCGGTGTCGTATGTCCCCCCTCCCGATGCGATGCGCGTACCATCAGGACTAAACGCTACGGTATGGACTTGCCCCATATGTGCTTTGAAGCTGCGTAGGGCCTCGCCTGTTCGGGCATCCCACAAGCGGATAGTGTCGTCCCAACTTCCACTGACGAGGTGTGTACCATCAGGGTTGAATGCTACACTACTATGCTCCGTATGTCCTATGAGGGTGTGGAGTTGTGTTTTTATTTGTGTATCCCATATACGGATGGTGCCCGCCCCTGTTCCATAGGCAAGCCGTGTGCCATCAGGACTAAATGCAACACTATAGACATTCCTAGTATGTCTTGTAAGAATGTGTATCAACGTCCCTGTTCGGGTATCCCACACACGGATAGTATCGTCCCAACTTCCGCTGACGAGGTGTTTACCATCAGGGTTAAACGCTACGGTATCCACACTTTCGGTATGCCCTTCAAGGGTACGGAGGCGTGCCCCTGTCTGAGTATCCCACACGCTGATAATGCCCCCCACATCTCCGCTGACGATGTGCGTGCCATCAGGATTAAACACTACGCTAGTAACGGTCCGCCAATCTCTTGTGAGGGTGTGGAGGCGCGCCCCTGTCTTCGCATCCCATAAACACAACCTACCGTCCCCACCGCCCGAGGCAAGCGTGCTACCGTCTGGACTAAATGCTACGCTATAAATACTTCCCGTATGCTCTGTGAGTGTGTGTATCAAGGTGCCTGTCTTCGCATCCCACAAACGCACTATGCTGTCCCAACCACCCGAGGCAAGCGTGCTACCATCAGGGCTAAACGCTACACTATTGACAGCGTCCGTGGATCCTGTGAATGTGTGTATCAAAGTTCCTGTCTTCGCATCCCACAAACGCACTATGCTGTCCCGACCGCCCGAGGCAAGCGTGCTACCATCAGGGCTAAATGCTACGCTGGCAACAAGCCACCGATCTCCTGCAAGTGTGTGGAGTAGTGTGCCTGTCCGAGTGTTCCACAACCGCACTGTCCCATCCAAACTTCCGGATGCAAGCGTGCTGCTATCCGGACTAAACGCTACACTATAGATTTCGCCCGTATGTCCTACAAGTAGGTCAAGTTCTTCACCTGTCTGTGCATCATATATCCAAATACCGATAGAGCTTGCCACCGCGAGATGTGTCCCATCTGGGGAATACGCAATTTCGATTATAGCTCCCTTCCCAAGTCGCGCCTTGGCATCTTCAGGCAGGTGCCACGTCGTATAGTCTTGAGCGAAAGTATTTAGTACCAAAACAGATGTCACAAACCAGATCAGTAAAATCGAAAGACGTTTATTTTTCATGAGGCTGTCTCTCCTTAGACATATTTATTTCCAAGCGCATCAGTTCTCGAGAAAGATGCCAGCGAATCCAACGCACCCCGCTCATCAGCGATGACTGGAAAGCTAATAAGCATCAGCATCCCTGCTATCATAAGGTCATTTGATACTATTTCCGAATTAGCATTTTCCGCGTGGCAGTAAAGTCACCAGCGGTAAGGGTGTAGAAATACACACCACTTGCAACGGATTCGCCGAGGTCGTTTTTGCCATCCCAATGTGCGGCACGGGTGCGGGTTTGGTAGATGCCAGCGGGAATTTGCCCCAATGCTAATGTTCGGATCAAACTGCCATCCACAGCATAGATACGCAAGGTAACCTCTGCCGGTTCGGACAGTTGATACGGTATCCACGTCTCTGGGTTGAATGGGTTTGGATAGTTTGGCAGAAGTGTTGTTTCTTTTGGTGTCAACATGGTCATTAGAGTTTCTAACACAGCGATGCCGCGTTGTGAGGTCTCATTCGTGAGATTCCATTGTTTGGCTGCCTCGATCCACTGCTGCACGATTTCTGGCGTGAGAAATTCATTAGCATGGTGCCACAGTGTGGGGGTGGCGGGTACGTTCCCGAATGCGCCGGCTACTAAGACGAGATCTTTGATATTGACAACGCCATCGCCATTCACATCCACTTTATTGTCACCTGTCTGACCGAAATGTGCAGCAACCAAAACCAGGTCCTGGATATTGACAACACCGTCGCTATTTATATCTTCTTTGAGTTGTTTTGGGCCTCCAATTTCCCATAAAAGCACTGTCCCGTCTACACTTCCAGAAGCAAGGATACTGCCATCAGGACTGAAGCTTACGCTATAAACATCATCAACATGTCCTTTAAAAACAGTTTTAATGTCATTTGTAGCCACATCCCACAAATGTACTGTATTGTAGATACTGGCAGCGAGTGTCTTACCATCAGGGCTAAATTTAACACTCCAGATATTTGGCGTATACTCTTCAAATATCGTGTCAAAGGTTGTCCGGATGGTGCCCGTGGCGACATCCCACAAACGCACCTTATCGTCACTACCAGTAGCGAGTATTTTGCCATCCGGGCTAAAACTGAGACTATATACATTACGTCCCTTCCTCGGAAATGTATTGGAGATCTCACCGGTAGCTGCATCCATCAAATGCACTGTGTCCTCAATTCCTGCGGCGAGTATTTTGCCATCCGGACTAAAACTGAGACTATACACATTTCCCAGATGCTTTGTAAAGTTAGTTTTCTGCTGACCCGTAGCGACATCCCATAAAAACAATTCACCTTTTCCAAGCGAGTCAAAGAAGACACTGCCTGTAGCGAGGAGTCTGCTGTCGGGACTAAATGCCATACTTTTAACATCCTGCGACCGTCCACGATGTCCATCGATGCTATGCAAAAGCGTACCGGTGGCAGCATCAAATAGCATCACTCTATTACCCTCTGAAATCGCTAAGGTCCGTCCATCCGGACTAAATAACACATTCTCGATAGCTGTCGTACCGATGCGACTGTTGAAAATATTCGTATTATTATTAAGGACTGGAAATTTGCGGGTGCCTGTAGACATATCCCAAAGCAATCTCCCAGTAGCGAGCGTTTTGCCATCAGGGCTGATTGCAGTCTGTGGATTTAAAACTTGCTCTTGAAAGGGCACATAGTACGGACCAAGCCAATTATTAACATACCACAAGTATATTATTCCCCTATAGCTTGTTGTAACGGCAAGTATGTTGCCGTTAGCACTGTAACTAATAGATCTCACAAAGGTATAAGGACCATCAATAACATTACGTAATGTGTTTGTGGGAACGTCCCATAGATAAAGTGGCGCGCGATGAGAAGTTTTATCGTAAGCATAAGTGACGATAGTGTTACCATCCGGACTAAAACTGATGTTAACATCGTATAATGGATTTTTTACTAACTCAGGAGCGTGATTAAAGGTTTGAAGCAGTTCGTATGTTTCAACATCCCATAGATGCAGTCCTGTATGATTATATGTCGCCATCGTGTTACCATCCGGACTAAAACTCATCGTGGCACCCCAACTCTGTTTTCCAAGCGTTTTGATAAGTTTGCCTGTGGCAACATCCCACAAATGCACTTCACTATATACACTTGTAGAAGCAAGCATGCTACCATTGTTACTAAAACTGACCCTCATCTTAACTTGGTTATTAGATGTTTCACCATTCCCATCAAGTATTTTAACCTTTCCAGTGTTAACATCCCAAAGTTCTATCGTACCATTGTCAATACCAGCAGCAAGGATGTTACGATCAGGACTGAACATTACACTCCTGATAACACGTTCATGTCTGGTGAACGTATGTCTATAGAGTTCATCCGTTTCATCCCAATAAGCTACAGTGGGATTCGGTGTAAAGGTCCTGTCGAGTTCAGATGTATGGAGATTCCACACCCTTATAGTACCATCGTAGTGCCCGGTTGCAAGGAGTTTCCCATCAAGGCTGTAATTCATGCAAAAAACATCAGGATAGGGGGCATGAAGCAGCCCTTCTATTTGTAAGGTCTCAGCGTTGTAAAGCCAAATACCTAATATGCCTGGCACTGCAAACTGAGGCACATCCGGATTTTGCGAAGAGGCGATTATGTCGTAAAAAACACCATGGAAAGGTCCCGTACCGAAGCGAGCGATCGCGTTTTCGGGTAAACCGATTTGTGTGTGTGGTTCATATTGGGCAACAGCATTTGACAAACTGAGCGTTAATACGATAGAAAAAGTTAGTAAAAATAGCACTGTTTTTATTTTCATAGCATTGTTTTCCTTTTGTATCATAACAATTGTCAGATGTCCAGAGTTTTGAAAAAATCGTAGGATAGATTGGACTCTGTCTATTTTTCGGGTAATAATAAAATGGGATTAGTCGTTTTGGACTTGAGCCAGCGAGATACCCTCTGAATCTCGCCGCATCATTTTTCAACCTTTCATCTATCTCGGAATAACGAATGCAAACCGACCGCCGTGGTCAAGTCCATCAGGATCGGACGCATTAAACAGCCTCTTAAAATCTTCATCATTTCCGAGATCAACAGTGCCATTTGCAATCAACCATAGCCCTCTACCGGTTTCAGGGTGCGGGTATCTATCATCCCGCACGATACTGAAAATCTTCGGGAGGCCTTCACGCGTCAGAAAAAACGGTTCACTCGCCACGAAAAACGCCCCCAGCCGTTTCCCCGTGCTGTAGTTTGGCTGCTTAAGGAATTGCAGACGCAGCTGTGGGGCAACTCCGATCGGGCACGTCTCAAATCCCATCTGTCTGGCACGCGCATAAATAGTATCAAGGGTCGCGAGCTCACCCTCAGCAAACCCCAGCTCCAGCATAGAGACAACAACGATATCAACCGCCGTTTCCGCTGCTACCACCGGAAAATCTGGATTTTCAAGAATTTGCGTGGACCATCGACTGAGCATGTATTTTTCTTCGAGCAGAGCACCTAAAAGAGCATCACCGCTCGTATGGGGTCCGAGTGTTAGCGTCCAATCAGCATCGAAATCCTTGGCATCTTTTTTGGCTGCAACATCGCCTATAAAGTTACCGAAGTTAATGACACCGAGAATCAGGACGGTTGCGACAACCAAAGCAGCACCAATAGCCACCCACGGCAAGAACGGTTCCATTTTCGGAGTAGAAGGTGTCGGTTTCATGTCAGCAATTCTTCGCATAATGTTCTGCTTGAGACTTGATGGTATCTGCACGCCACCGAGAAATTCTTGGATCAAGAGTTCCTCTTCTTCTTGTAACCGTTTCTTGGCGCGATGGAGTCGAGTCCTTACAGCCTCTTCCGTTATCCCCAAGAATTTGCCAATCTCCGCATGTTTCATTTCGTTGAGATAATGGAGTGTCACCACTAACCGCTGACCCTCCGGCAATTTTGCCAAAAGTTTTTCGACGGTCTCACGCCGATGTTCAGCCGCTTCTGCTTCATGCTGTTCCGATCTGTAACGGTCATAATTAGATTGAGCGACTTCTGCCATAGGTGTGTCCTCTAATGATTGCGATTGATTCTCACGTTTTTGTTCGCGCAGCCAATTCCGACAACAATTCATCGCGATCTTATACAACCAATTAGAAAACAGGCTCGGATCTTTCAACGTTGAAATTTTCCGATATGCAAGAAGGAAGGTCTCTTGTGTAATGTCTTCTGCATAGTGGAAATCATCGATTTTCTGCATCGCGAGGGTGTGAATACTTTTCTGGTATTTTTCAACTAAAATTCCGAATGCTGAATTGTCGCCTGATAAAACGGCGTGAACTAATTGAACATCGGCTTCTCTATGCATAGTATTCCCTCCTCATGAACAGATTCGCTGCCTTGACATCTTCCCTTATCTTCCCTAACGTTGCTTTTTGTCTGAAATGCTTGCTGAATATTACGCCACGAACTTAAAACGGCTGACATAAAAATGGATTTGTGCAAACTCCATCACTATTAAAGACACATTTTTGGGTCAAAACGTTACATTAATTTGAAAAAAATTTAGGAATTACGTACCATGAAACAGATTATAATTGCTTTCAATTTTTTTTGTTGTAAATTATATGAAAATATCGTATCATTTAAGTTAGGTTATGTATACATGAACCGGAAGAGTTAGATGAGCGAATCGGTTTGTTGCTCTAAAACCTATAACTCTTTGCAAATTAAATTTTTTTACTTCAATGAAGAAGAAGGAGCATTATAATGCTTAGATTTCAGATAGCCTTAGTTGCTATCGTATTAGTTTGTTGTGCCGCTTTTGTATCTTGTGATCGCGGACAAGAGATGTTGGAACCAGCTGCTGACAATATGATGGCAACTGATGACATGCCGACAGACATGATTGCAGGCTCGTACAAAGAGTGGGCACATATTACCCTGCCAGCACCTGTGGGTACCGGCACCGCTCACGGCGAAGGAGCCCGTACCGTATATTTCAATGAAGTTGGGGCTATGGCGAACAAGGCAGGAACAGCTTACCCGGCAGGCACCAAGATCATCAAAGAAATCATGGATGACGCAAACACTTTCATCGCTAAAGTAGCTATAATGGAAAAAACTGATGACCCGATGTACGCCGCCCACAACGGTTGGAAATACACCAAATACGCAAGTCAATCAGCCGATGGTGTACCTGCTATGGTCGGTGGCGGCAGTGTAGAAAACAGTATGGGATGCCACGGATGCCACGCCACTGCTGAGAACGACAGCGTTTTTGTTCTTCTCTCCAAAGATCAGATGATGGATGGTAGTATGGGTGAAATGCCTAAGAGCCAGATGTTCGAGGTTACACTCATGAACCTCACGATGGGCAAACACGGGATGAGCGGACAAACGCTATCCCCCGCGCTTTTCGTAACACATCCTGCCGGTATTAAGCTTGCTGAAGAAGGGCAACCCGCATCTGAGGCACTTGTCGCGCAAGCTGAAGGTGGAAAAACCGACGGGCTCGAGGCACTCGCAGCGGACGCTGGCGCGCACGTCGCTATCGCTATGAATACAGATGGGACACGCAGATAT
>JAJDTJ010000121.1 GCA_022827225.1 Candidatus Poribacteria bacterium
AACGCACTCTCAAAACAAATAGTCAACTTCGGTTGAGTGGGTTGCTTAGGCCCCACTGTGGAGCAGACGTAAGACGTTTCTAATGAAACGCGAACTGCTATGAAGCACAAGCCCCACGCTTTAGCGTGTGGGTGCTATGACTGAGTTTATTGAGAAGCAGCATCAAACGAATGGAGGAGACAAACATGAAACTGCAAATAGTTTTGATAAGCATCATTGGATTGCTGCTTGTAAGTTGTGGGAAGTCTAACGAAGATGAATATGCGATCTCGCGCTTAGCAGACATGATAACCGTTTATTGGGTACTGCCAACAAATTCAGAAGTTGCCAATTTTCAACTCAAGGACAACGTCTTGGAATTGGCAGTTGATACAGGCGGACTGCGGGAAAAGAAGGAACTTTCCATTCTCATTGATGCACAGCGGGATCCGGCATCTTTCACAATCGTAGAAAATCATGAAACCCTTGAAATTAAGGGAATGAGTAGACTCGATGAACTTGCGATCTTTCATATCATGGCGAACCCCACGATGGAATCCACCTCAGTGTCGCCATTTGAGACGCATATAATGTGGAAGTGGATTGATGGGAAATGGCAGGAGTCACCACAGATAGTCCCGTTTACTTGTGCCTATACTTCATCTCGACCAGACAGCTATCTTCGCCATATCGGTGATGACGATAAACCGGGGAATTTTACACAGGCAGAAACTTTCCGGTCAGGCGACAGGATCACGGCATATTGGCACAGCCCCCGTAAACCTGGAAAGTGGTCTAACCAAGGGCAAGCAGAAATCGGATATACCAGTGGTGGAATATCGGAACGAGCCATTGGACTTCCAGACAATTGGATCAAACGCATGTCTCTTACAAAGGTGGAACCGCATGAAGAGATCACGTGCTTAGGAATCGGTACAACACCTGAGATCTTCATTGCCTATTTCCGCGTACGCTCTAATTCTACGGAGTAAAATCGGAATCCCTTCGCTCCATTTCAGAAATACGATATTCACCGGTCGTCTCTGTCATCGGTGCTGCCGAGACCTTTCAAAAAGCCGTCGCGGAACAGACGGGCGGTGTGTATGTGAAAATGCCGAATGCGTACACGCGCAGCACGCCTTATGAATAAACTTTATAGTAGATTCTGGAATTACTTATACACTTGTCCCTTACAAAAGCAGCGTTCGTAGTAGGGAAGCCATTCATGGTTCTCCCGTCTCTTCAAAATATGTGCAAATAATTACGGGATCTACTATAATAAGGAGTAACAAAACGATGCAGAGCCACGAATTAGACTATGAAATTATCGGCAACGATATGCAGGTTGTTGAGGTTGAACTCGACTTCGGTGAGACGATCATCGCGGAAGCCGGCGTTATGAACTGGATGGAGGATGACATTGTCTATGAAGCAAAAATGGGCGATGGCTCCAATGAAGACGCAGGGTTTATGGGCAAACTCCTGAGCGCTGGCAAGCGTGCTATCAGCGGTGAGTCGCTATTTCTGACGCATTTTACCAACACAAGCAACCACAAAAGACGAGTGGCTTTTGCGGCACCTTATCCCGGCCATATTATCCCGATTGATCTCGTCCAACTCGGTGGGGAACTGCTCTGCCAGAAGGATGCTTTCCTCTGTGCCGCCTTGGGGACGAAACTCGATATTGCCTTCTCACGTAGGTTAGGTACAGGTTTTTTTGGCGGTGAAGGTTTTATTCTGCAACGTTTAAGCGGGGATGGCCTGGCGTTTATACACGCCGGTGGCTCAGTCGTGAAAAAAGAGATCGTCAACGAGACGCTCCGTGTTGACACCGGTTGTCTTGTCGCCTTCACTTCTGGTGTTGACTACAACATTGAAATGGTTAAAGGTTTAAAGTCAATGTTCTTCGGCGGTGAGGGACTTTTCCTCGCCACCTTGAGTGGTACTGGCACTGTTTATCTCCAGAGTTTGCCTTTTTCAAAGCTGGCTGACCGCATCATTGAACAGGTGCCATCTCCAAGCAACTAATCTATATAGGACTTACGCATGATGCTCTTTTGTACCACAAACTTTTAGTTTGTGCTACCAGAAACCCTGTGTTGTCAGAAAAATTTCATCTAACAAAACCGTCTACAGCCAAGATTGCGTAAGTCCTGCTATAGGAAATCCTTTAATCCTGATTTTGACAAAATATCTACACGCGCTAATCAAACCTAACGCTTTCCCGGAATTCGCCTAAGGTCGCGATCCCACCGCCGTAGAATAATACCGCCAACGGAATCAACACCCAAACCGAGAGAATTCCCTTCAATAGGGCTAAACCGATCCACATCAGGACGGAAAGGAAGACCGCTTTCAAAAACGTCGGCAGTATCGGAAACGTCTCGCGGAACTTGACGATATTTCTTGAGATGTAGCCGAGTCCGACAACGAGTACGTACGCCTCACTGATGACCATCGCTATCGCTGCGCCGACATGGCTGAAACGCGGCATCAGGTACAGATTCAAGCATATATTCAGGAGTGCTGTTGTTCCCATCAGCACGGAAAATGCCCGACGTTTATCCGTTGCACGTAGCACCGCCAGCACCGCTGTCGTTAAAAAGATGAGTCCACCTGACCAGCTGAGCCATCGGAGTGCTGCACCCACTTTGTCGACTTCATCAGGTGTATAATTCGGAAACAAGACCCCAGCAATCTCAAACGATAGCGTTGAAAGCCCGACAGCGAATGGCAGCCCTGTGAGTACCATCCATCGCATGCCGAAGGTATACACGCTCGGAAATCTCCCTTTTTCGCGTTCCCAGGCACGCGATAGCACCGGAAACAGCGCACCCATCATGAACGCACCCGGCAGAATCGTAAAGGCGTTGACAATGGTATATGCCAATCCATACCACGTGTTCGCATCCAAGCCTTCTGAACTGAGTTTTGGCAGCATAATCACATCTATACGAAAATAGAGGAGATTGAGGAAATTACCGACCGCAAAAGGGAGTGCCTGCTGCATCAGCACCGTCACAATCTCCCTGCTCGGTTCAAAGCGGAGTGGCGTGAAACGGAAACGGGTGAACCCAATGCTCAAGATAAGGTTAATACAACCCGCGGCTAACATGACTTGGCAGACGGTCACCAATCCATATCCGAGCAGGATCACAGCACCGCTGATTAAGAGGAACACCGCACGCTCAGCAACCACAGTGAACGCCTCATATTTCATCTCCTCGTGCGCCCGGAAGACGCATCGGTACAACTGCGCAATCGAATTGGCAATCTCTGCCAACCCTAAGAAAACTATCATCTCTACGATTATCGGGGTATAGAGGATGATACCGCTGACAAGCATAATCGCGTAGGCAAGGAGCGACAACAGACCGCGAACGATGAGCGCGTTGCCGAGGTAGTGCCGCGTCTGATCCAGATGCAGCGTCATTTCTCGGATGAGCGGGTTCTGCATGCCGAGTTCTGTTATGATAGCGACGAGATTGGTGAGTGCGATCGCAGCAAAATAACCACCGAACTCCGTTTCAGAGAAATAACGTGGCATGAGCCAGACGGTTATCACGAGTGAGGCGAGGCGACCGATGAGGTGCGCACTAAAAAGGCTGGACGTGTTTTTAAAGATACGGTTCATCTAATGCGACAACGTTGATTACCGTACGTGTTCGATCAAAAGGGTATTCACTAAAGTTTCAATTGATACACCTTGTGCTTGTGCTTTTTGACTAAGTTCTTCAGCGATTTCAGGAAGAATTGCGACGCGAATCGCCCGCTTGTGTAATGTTTCAAAGCGAAACCACTGGTCATCGTCCTCCATGAAATCGGCGGTGTCTAAGTTATCCCAGAAATCAGCTTCCTCTTCATAGGTTGAAAACTCGGGTACCTGCAACGCTTTCATCTTCTGTGCCTCCTAAAGTTTTGTTTCTCGCGAAAGGTCATATCGCGTGCGTTAAATGTGCCTGACTCAATATAATCCAATTCTAACATAGTTTGGGACCAAAGTCCAATAACTATCACCTTCCCCGTGTTGTAGGCATTGCGCGCCAAGGTAGGCAATCGTTGCACCGCGGGGGACATTGAAAATAGCATCCGCAAAAACGGCTCTCTCACCGAGCCTTTCACGGACTGCATCTCCGTAGGTGAACAACCCATCACCAACAAAGTTAATAGGGCAATCCGAAGCAGTGTACGTCCCAAGACAATCGAGAAACGCCTCGATCGGTAAGCAGAGCTCCTCGCTGAGTCGTTGCCATTCCGCTCCGCCTTCAAAAATCGCACCGTAGACTTCACTCCGCCGAGCGTCAAAGAGCGGACAGATAACCCCGTTTGTCCATCGGAGGTTATAGGCGACCGCCTCCAAAGTTGAGACACCGACAATCGGTTTATCGAGCGCATAGCAGAGCGATTTGATCGTTGCAACGCCGATACGGACACCGGTAAACGAACCGGGGCCGACACCGACAGCGCAACCATCTAAATCCGCTGCCGTGATGTCGCTCCACTTCAAGACAGTATCAATCGCAGGCATAAGTCTGGAGGAGTGCGCTTGGACAATATTGAGTGTATGCTCTGCGACCAAGTTGTCGTCGTCTATGAGGGCAACACTGCCGATAGGGGTTGAGGTATCAATACCTAAAATTTTCATATAGGGCTGGTATGTCTTTTTTGGACACTTTCTTCACTCCGTTGGGGTTCCCGATCCTTGGACATCATCGGACAGAATAACAGACAAAATTTTATCCAATGTATCTTGAAGGTCGCCGGTAAAAGGTTCATAAGGAATAGACAAAGTCTTTAAGACCTCTTCAAATCGTTTATATCCATCTTCGGTTTGGAGTTCAACCCAGAGGATACTATCTTTATCCATCTGTTGTTTGTTCATCTCAGACAATTTATCAGCAATAAGAACTCGTCCACCGCAAGCGAAGCCTGCGTCAGCAATTTCGGGATTATCTTTTCCTATCAACTTCACGTCACAAGGATAGTCTTTTCCTGTATCGTCAAATAGATAAAAATCGGATTTTCGTTCTGTTTCCGAAAGATTTCTCTGGTCATAATATTTCTTCGGGACTTTAAAAAGGGCACAAAGTGCGGTCATCAATGGTTTTTCAATTTCCTTTTTTGTTTCACTCCATATTCTATTCTGAAGTGTTGAACGTCTGACAGCAAGCATATTGAAGAGAATTAAACTCTCATTAAGACCCAAACTGAAACTAACGCCCCGAAATTTTACTGTGAACGTCATACCCATATCTTTCATATCCAAGTCGTTGAAAGCATCGCATAACACGTCATAATGTTTTAGGGTCGTGTCTAATACGATTTGATCACTGTTTGACGGGGATATTGTGTCCATTTCTGCATTGGAAAACGAGTGTGAAAGAAGAAATTCCTCCTTATACCAGTCAGCGGTTACAGATTTCTTATTTAATTTTGCCCTAATTATTCTCTTAAAGACATCAATGGTATATTGCAAGAAATCAGCATCAATCGCGCTCAAAACTTCCGGATAAGGATCTTCTCCAGCAATAAGTTTGCGAATGGTGTTATTGGTAGGGTTTGGGGGCATTAGTTGTGTCCTTTCTCGGATTAATTCAAGCGTGCAAGCAGTCTCTGGAGGTGCTGTATGTTTTGTTTGACTTCTTCGGTATCGGGTGCTACTTCCGCGAGTCGAAGATATGTTTCAAAAGCCGTGATGCTCTGACTATAGGCGTGCGTCTTGTAGTACAGATAACCGAGCATCCGGTAATCACCGACAGCGTTCGGGAGCAACCACGTAATCCGTTCAGCAGCCGTAACCGCTTTCTCGTACTGTTCAAGGAGCGTATAGGTACGCGTCAGGTTCCGCAGAATACGTGCCAAGATTTCCTTATCTGTGGCTTCCGCTAACATCGTCGGCTCTAAACGGACGGGCCCCTCAAAGTTCGCTTCGAGTTTCGCTTGGAGCATATCGTCGGTCAGGCAGACCCCATCTTCAAACACATCGAGGAAAATGTCCAAATGTTCGAGCCGATACTTGACAAGGAAATGGCTCGGAAAATTGATGCCGACGAGCGGTAATCCGGCACGCCTACCGACTTCAATGTAGACGACTGCTAACGTAATGGGGATCCCGGTCTTTTTTTCCAACACAACGTTGAGGAAATTGTTGCCCAAGGCGTAATAATTATCGCTGTTACCGGTAAACCCTTTCTCCGTGAAGAGGTATTGATTGAGTGCCGCAACGCGTTGCTCCGGTAGTGTTCCCTCTTGAATCTGCGCGCGAACAGCCTCCGCCATCTCATCGAGTTGACGGATAGACGCTTCAATATCGAGTTCAGGATACTCGCTTTGTGCGATGAGGAGCGCGCCTCTCGCGAGTTCCACTTCGCTATTGTCAAGGTTCGCGAAGTCGAAAAACGGATCGCTATTCCGGTCTTTCGTCATTTTTCTGGGAAAAGTAAATTTTTCTTGCATTCCTTGGAGATGTATGGTATAATTAAACAGTGTTTAGAATGTGGGGGATTAGCTCAGCTGGGAGAGCGCTTGCATGGCATGCAAGAGGTCACCAGTTCAAGTCTGGTATCCTCCACTTTTTTATTTTCGCTGCTGTGATGTTCCGTCCGTTTTCTTTTCGGTTTGCGCCTTCGGTACTCGTGGCGGGATGCCGTTATCTAACACCCCCAAAAGTGTTAGGTGGAGTTGTGCACGGATCGGCAGTGTCTGCAGTAATCCTGCCTCGATCTCCTCAATCTTTTGCGCTGCTTCCTTACGTTTCGTGCGAAATCCTATGAGTGTCTCCTGAATCTCTGTCTCTTCAGCGAGTGTATCCTTCGCAAGCCGATTTAGCGTCTTCAGGTCCTCGACAGCCTGAATCTGTTTCTGGCGTTTCAATTTCCATAGTGTCTCAAGTTCCGTTTTCTGTGCCGCTGTTACCCCGAGGTCAGCCAAGGTAATCCCTTCGGCGTTATCGTCGCTGCCCTTTTGTGCCCACGCAATCACGCCACAGAACGCCACGCATATCAGGATCCCGACGGTTCGTTTGATCCAGACGTGTGCGGACAGTTTTCGTCCCAGTTTATCCTTTCGCATAATTCACCTCCAACTTTGAGATAGAACACGCTATAACTTCATATAGCATAATACCACAGCAGGTTAGCGATGTCAAGGGAATTTGGTTGTCAGACCAGGGTCATTTAGTTTTACATATTCACTTTGTATATATGGATATGTCTTTCTCTGTAGGAGCGAGTGTTTTTGCTTGGGTGTTTCTTCACGCTCGCGATCTTACGAAAAAAACGTTAACACCTACAAACGAAAACCAAAGTCAAACCGAAAACTAAATCGTCCTGGATTTTTCACCCCAGGCTCGGTAGGATTTTTGATAGGGTGTTTTTTCGCGGTTTCCCAACCGAACCGGATGTTAAAAAAAAGACCTGAAACCCAATAATTTCTGAAAATTGAATGGCTCTGACCCAACTTTATGGGTGTGTAAAGTTTTTGGCACGCGATTTTGTAGCACATCATCTTTTGTAGCGTCCGCTGTTAGCTTGCGCCCTAACGAACCCAACAACCTAAGAGTCTCTCTTCGATAAGAACTGCTCTTTTGTAGCGTATGCTGTTAGCTTGCGCCCTAACGAGCTTGATCGCTAAGTATTCCCAATCGGTGAAAATCCGAGATTTGCGGCGTACTTGAAGAAATCCGCAGAAACCCCATAAGCGACGCATTCAGACGACAATTGACAAAATATTTACACACCCCCCAATAATTTCTGAAAATTGAATGGCTCTGACCCAACTTTATACAACCGTTGACTTTTTTTCTTATTATAGGTTATAATAAATCTATCATTGGGAGCGGAGGCGAACTGCCTGTTGGAAAAGAAAAACGTATGAAGAAGGATAAAACCACAATACACGATGAACTCCGACCAGAGTATGATCTGAGAAACTTGCGGGTGCGGAAATTCGGTCCTGCGCGTAAGCAGTTCGGTAACTTCGTCAAGTTAGAACCTGATGTCGCTGCAGTGTTTCCAGACGATTCTACTGTCAACGAAGCATTGCAACATCTGATCCAAGTCTCCAAAGAAAACAGAAGGATGCATTCTTACCGATTACCAACGAAGATTTCAGACCCGATGTCTAAGCAGTTTGATAATTCTATCATCAAATTAGAACCTAATGTCGCCGAAGCATTTCCAGACGCTGCGTCTGTGAACGAGGCACTACGATTCTTGATCCGAGTTACAAAAGAAAACAGCACGACACCATCTGCAAAGTCGTAACCTATAATATTCTATAATTACCGAAGTATCCCGTGAAAGCATGGCAAAGTGAAAATGACAAGAGAAGAGATTATCCAAAAATTTCAAAATTTGAATATATGGAAGAGCAAAGATCAACGGGCAGTACACAAGCCGTTATTAGTCTTATACGCAATCGGGAAATTGCTGCGTGGTGAAAATAGGCTCATCTCATACGCTGATGCAGAGGATGACCTTCGGAATTTACTAAAAGAGTTTGGACCATTAAAACCAAATCACCGACCTCAGTACCCGTTTTGGCGGTTGCGAAACGAAAAAGATAGAATCTGGGAAATACCTGATGCCCACAAAATTCAGGAATACATACGAAAGGATGGAACATCAACGGGTGATGCTCGTATAGATGAATTAAGACGTTACGGTGTAGGTGGTTTTCCTGAACCCATTGCCTATCAACTTCAACAACAGCCGCAAATCGCTTTTGAAGTTGTACAGAACGTATTAAATGCCCATTTCCCATTCTCGTATCATAGTGATATTTTACAGACAGTTGGGATAGTGCTTCCCATACTACAGTTCCAATCTAGGATTCCAGATTTCCGGGAAAATGTACTAAGAGCCTACAATTATAGTTGTGCTGTTTGTGGTTTTGATGTGAAGTTACGCAACCAACCTGTTGCCTTGGAAGCCTCCCATATTAAATGGCATCAAGCAGGCGGCCCTGATACAGAAGTGAATGGATTAGCACTCTGTTCCCTACATCATAAACTATTTGACCGTGGAGTTTTTACCTTGTCAGTGAAGTTAGAAATTCTCGTTTCAGAGTATGCCTACGGTTCTGTTGGTTTTGATGAATGGCTGATGAAGTTCCATAACCAAAAAATCAATTTTCCGCAGAGGCAAGCCTACCATCCTCACGAAGATTTTATACATTGGCATCTCAAAGAAGTGTTCAAATGGCCCGAGCGCGAAAAAATTTGACATTTAAAACGTAATTGTGGTAAAATCTTAAGTTAATATTGAGTAAACTGGAATTTCTCATTTCAGCTTAGGATACAATACAACTAAATCTGACTTTTTAATACCTAATCAGTAAACGTAATGAAAAATCGAGATATAAAAACTGCTGTGAATACACTACACGTACCCGATGACAATTGCTCCTCACGGCAATTCTTCGCGTCCTTTGGTGCCTTGTATCCGTTAGGCTTGAACATTAACAAGCAATCTACCCCCCCCCCCCACTTTACTAATAATAAGTATTTTGGTATAAAAAACATTCACGGCATTTACCGATGCTCCGCGTCCGCGCGCCATTTTGGACAATGGCACCCGATGCGGGGTTTTTTGTTGTCATATCTGCTGTTGTTACTCCAACTTTCTTACCCGTATTTCTGTTCGCACCCGGGGGTGAAGTTTGAGTAACACGCGCACCATCCACCCACAACCAATTACGCCATCCTTCTCAGGACACCAGACGTTTCCGTTTCGGTATACGTGGTTGAAGAAGGGAATTGATGCTGTAACAGAAGATAAGAGCATCTTCTCTTCTGAAAACGCCTCTGTTACTTTAGGTGTCGGAAAGAACATGGTAAGTTCCATTCGACACTGGTGTCGCGCGTCAAGACTCATTGAAGAAGGGAGAGGTCAACCTTCGCAACTCACGATGCAGCTCAGTGAGCAGAAAACCGTCTATCATCGCGGACAATTCGCGCCTACGCAACTCGGCAGTGCCATTTTCGGCGAAAACGGCTTTGACCCATACCTTGACGATCCAGCAACCCTGTGGTTGATTCATTGGCAGATCGCAACCAATACCAATCAGGCGACAGCTTGGTACTGGGCATTTAATGTTCTAAGGGGCAACCAGTTTACACCGTCTACATTCGCGAGAAAAGTGTATGAATGGGCACAGCAGCAGAAACAATCTATGCGACCCGTCTCCGAGAACACACTACGGCGGGATGTCAATTGTTTTATCCGAACCTACTGCCAATCGCGGCATAGCGATACTGTTGTCGAAGAAACCTTTGACTGTCCGCTCGTTGAACTCAATCTAATTGCTGAACTACCAGATGGCGACGGCTATGAATTCCAGCGAGGCGACAAAGAGACATTACCGATTGAAGTCGTTGCATGGGCATTAGATACGTTTTGGAAAAGTTACTTTTCTTGGAGAGAATCGCTTTCGTTCTCTGATTTGATGTACGCCCCATCAAGTCCGGGACGCGTTTTCAGGTTAGATGAGGATACGATGACAGCATATCTCGAAAAATTTGAGCAACTCACGGACGGTGCGTTGCAATACGATGAGACGACAGGTCTGAAGCAGCTTTATCGACATAGAAGTTTAGATCAGACGGAACTTTTAAAGAGGTACTATGGTTAATATTCGCTTGTCAGATCTTTTTCATATTACAGAACGTTTTCAGCGTTCTGTACATCTGGAGCGCGATTTTTATACCGAAAACGCGTTAGAGGGGTATATTGTAACTGTCAAAGCGCGAGAAACCCTCACCCGTCTGATCTCGGCACAAGAGAACGCAGCGACATCGAAAGCCTGGTCCCTCACCGGTCCCTACGGTTCAGGAAAATCAGCCTTCGCGCTTTTCGCCGCGAAGTTGTTCGGGGACCCAGGCGCTCCGACAACACAACAAGCTTTGGGGCTCCTCAAGCGCGGAGATACCTCACTATATGAACAGTTCATCAGCGCAAACGGTAACGGAAAGGGAACATCATCAGGATTTTGTCCGGTGCTAATTTCTGGCGAACGCGCCCCGCTTACACTCGCACTCCTGCGCGGATTAGAACACGGGATTACCACTTTTAACGGCATATCACCGCGTAGCTCGCTCCGTCGGAAAATCAAAAACCTGTCAAAAGCGGCGGAACACGGAGAAATTCCGAGGGCTTCTGAAATCACCCAACTGTTTGAATCCGCAACACATTATGTTGCACAACATGGCGGTGCGGGGCTCCTATTAGTGATTGATGAACTCGGAAAATTTCTTGAATATGCTGCGCAATCTCCAGCACAAGGTGATGTTTTCGTCTTACAGACCCTCGCCGAATTTGCTACACGAAGTACGCAGACACCCCTATTTTTACTGACAATCCTGCATCAGGCTTTTGAACAATATGCACATCGGCTCGCGAAATCACAACGAGAGGAGTGGGCAAAGGTACAAGGACGGTTTGAAGACATCGCTTTCGTCGAACCCGCCGAGCAGATACTTCGACTGATTGCATCCGCGATCCAAAGCAAATCAGTGGATGCGAAAAAAGACCAATCCGTTTCTATTGAATCGGATCTCAAACCCAATCAATTGACCAACGATGAATTTAGCGGACTCTTACGAAACTGTCTACCGCTCCACCCGACTGTCGTCCTGATTATCGGTTCAATCTTCCGTCGGTTCGCACAAAACGAACGTTCGCTCTTCGCTTTTTTGAATTCAAGCGAACCTCACGGATTACAAGATTTTCTGTCAAATCAGCACTATGACGGAAATATGCTGCCGATGTTGTCAATCGCGGATCTGTACGATTACCTCAATACGACGATAGCGAACAGGCTTTACGCCTCACGCGACGGGGATAAGTGGGTCGAGATTGAGATGGCTATTAACCGGCTGATGGACCCATCACCGACACTCGTTAAACTCATTAAGACGATAGGATTGATCAGTATTATCGGAGAGGTCAGTACGAACCTGAAAGCCTCAAAGCGAATCCTGCGGTATGCCTTAGATGATCGCACAGCGGAATTCAATCAGGAATTTGATACCGCACTAACGACTCTGGAAAAACGTTCAATCGTTATCTACCGTCGCTACAACGATGTCTATGCACTGTGGGAGGGGAGCGACGTTGATATTGAAGCGTTGTCTTACGAAGCGGAAAAACACCTCGATCCAAACGAGACACTTACGAATTATCTGTCAAAACTCACGCCGCCGCGGCCCCTGATTGCTCGCCAACACCTGTTTGAGAAAGGGACACTTCGCTATTTCAGGGTTCGGTACACCGATCTCGAAAACTTCGATACGAACCTGAATGAACCGATCGGTGATGCTGACGGTCTGATGCTCTATGCACTGCCAGAAGGTGAAGATGAAGTGAATCAGTTCGTCGAAAAAGCGAACGGAAAAGACACGACAGAACGTCAAAATGTGCTGATCGGTATCCCACATTCCACCCGTTTTCTCCGCGATGCTGTCACTGAACTCGCGTGTCTCCACTGGATTTCGGAAAATACGCCAGAACTTGAAGGCGATGCAACTGCGAGACGTGAACTTTCAATCCGATGGGTGGCAGCAGAACGGGATGTCGCCAATCAACTAACAAACATTTTCGGTGGCGACAGTGATGAACCTTGTAAATGGTTTCATGAAGGACGAGAGATAAATATCGATACGCAACGCGCAAGGAACGAGTATCTATCGCAAATCTGTGATGCGGTTTACAACAAGACACCGCTTATTCGGAATGAACTCATTAATAGACGGAAAATCTCTGGCGCGGTAACGACCGCACGAAAGAAATTAATCCGAGCGATGCTTGAAAACGGCGATCAAGAGAACCTCGGTATCACTGGCTATCCTGCTGAAATGAGTATCTATCGCTCACTTCTTTCAGAAACAGGCATACATCGAGAGAACTCGCGTGTCTGGGGTTTCTACCCGCCGAAAATAGATGATAAAAATCAGATAGAACACACATGGAAAGCGATTGAGGTTTTCCTCGAAGCGTGTGAAGGTGAACGACAATCTATCGTCCAACTCTATGAACATCTGATGGCACCGCCCCTCGGTGTTCGCGAAGGTCCACTGCCGATCCTTCTATGCGCTGTGATACTCCACTACAAGACCGAAATCGCACTCTATGAAAATGGGTCCTTTATCGCAGACTGGTCGATGCCGGTCTTTGAACGGTTTCTTAAAGCACCACAACTATTTGAATTGAAACGGTTTCGCATGACGGGAGTCCGCTCCAATCTGTTCTCACAATTTTTAGGCGCATTCAATCAACCGACAGAAACCCAAACGCCTGATCTACTAACAGTCGTCACGCCGTTGATACAAACCATTGCCCAATTGCCGAAATATACTTTGACAACACAGGAATTGAGTGATAATGCGAAAAACCTCCGTAAAGTTGTCTTGGATGCCCGTGAACCTGACGAACTCCTCTTTAAACAGTTACCTGAAGCATTCGGGTTCCCAACTTTTGGTGCAGAGGCAACAAGTACCGAGGCAGTATCGGAATTCTTTAGTGTACTACGAGACGCGCTGTCTGAATTGGAACAGGCTTATGAGGTTTTGCTGAATTCCGTTGAGCAGATGTTGGTGATGGCGTTCAGTTTAACACCAACAGCTGAAAAACTCCGTTCCGAACTCGTCGCCAGAGCGGAACCGTTGCTAACGGTAACAATTGAGATGGATCTTAAAGGATTTTTAGTCCAAGTCTGTAGTGGCGGACACGATCACACAAGTTGGCTTGAGGCTATCGCAACTTTTCTTGCTAAAAAGCCACCGTCAGCGTGGATAGACACAGATAAGACACAATTTGAGATTAACCTATCTCAAATTGCACGAAAGTTCCGACATTTTGAAGCGGTGTCTTATGAAAAAGTAGCACACGCTGAATCCTCAACAGGCGAACCCATCCGAGTCGGTATCACTGTCCCGAATCGAACCGAACAGGAACGGGTTGTTACGTTGACACCGACGGCTGATGCGCAAGCTTCTGAAATGGAAGATGATATTCGGAAGATTTTCGATAAATTTGACGTAGACGATAACCCAGAACTCCATATCGCAATCTTGGCGCGAATTTCACAAAAGTGGATGCAGCGACTCGATGAATAGGAGAAAAAACATGGCACAAAAAATCCGCCACGTTCTTGGACTCTCCGGGGGTAAAGACAGTTCAGCACTCGCCGTTTATATGCGGGACAAGGTACCGGAGATGGAATACTTCTTCTCTGACACCGGCAAGGAATTGCAGGAGACTTACGATTTTTTGGATCGGTTAGAAGCGTTCCTCGGCAAACCGATTGTGCGTCTCAACATGAACGCCGATGCCAACAGTAACCGCGATTTCGATCACTGGTTGACGGTCTACGGCGGATTATTACCGTCATCTCAAATCCGCTGGTGTACCGTCAACCTAAAAATACGACCTTTCGAGGAATACATCGGTACAGATCACGCGTATCACTATATCGCTATCCGCGCCGACGAAGACAGGATCGGTTACAAGCCACCGAGTATCTCCTCGCTGAATAATATCGAACCTAAATATCCGTTCAAAGAAGACGGCATTACGAAAGAAGATGTCTACCGAATACTCGAGGAGAGTGGACTCGGGCTGCCCGACTATTACAAGTGGCGGACGCGTTCCGGTTGCTATTTCTGTTTCTTCCAACGCAAATCCGAGTGGGTCGGACTCTTAGAACAGCATCCCGACCTTTTTGAACTCGCCAAGGGATATGAGAAATTTAACTCGGAGACAGGTGAACGGTTCACGTGGTGTCAGGGTGAAAGTTTAGAGGAGTTATCGCAACCAGAGCGGATCGCGGAGATCAAAGCAAACACTGAAAAGGCGATGGCATCCAAGAAAGCAGCAAAACCGAACCGTCGTCTAATAGAAATCCTAACCGATGTCCTTGACGACGAGGACGACGAGGAACCGTGTTTGCCTTGTCATAAGTAAGAAAAATAATATCCTATTAGGACTTATGCATGCTGCTCTTTTGTACCATAGGCTGTTAGCCTGTGACACCAGAACGCTCGGTTTACCGAAAAAACTCAGCTAACAGAACGAACCGTAGTCAAAACTGTGTAAGTCCTGCCTATTATAACCCAAGTTGCTACCTTTATCCAAATAGCTGCTTTATACTCGTTGCGATAACAAACAAAAGCACTTTCAACTCAAAACCGGCTGCTGACACCGCATGAATCGACTTGGGGAAAAGTTGTTCAATGAGACTGAT
>JAJDTJ010000016.1 GCA_022827225.1 Candidatus Poribacteria bacterium
GCAAATAGCGGTCTCAAGATTTTTTGCCAAGTTCAATGAAAAAACAAACTCACAGAATATTAATGTCCGTTTTCAAGACGATACACCCCTGCCTTTTGACAAGGCAGCATAAGTTTACAATATCGTCCAAACTTTAGTATTTTACCATAACGTTCAATATTTATCAAGGTTTCATACATTTATCAAACACCTTTAGATACATTTCACGTAAAAAATCTTCATTGAATTTTATAGGTTCATTACAATCAAAAACTTGCAAACACATTTTAACTTGACAAATTTCTGTAAAAACGACTATTATAGTTATGAGGGGTCTAATACGCTTGTATTTAGATGTAATTTTACCTTTACCGAAAGAAAAGGAATCCGCAAGTGGCGCGAATTCAAAAACCGATTCGCTGGTGGCTTCTGTTCGTTATTGTTGCTCTTGCGATCATAAGTCTGTTAATCATACAGATTTCGGACGCGGGTCACCGTCAAGACAAAGTGCTCTGGACAACGCTGGTTGTTATTATCACAACCGGTCTTGGTGTTTTATGGCTATTAGGTTTTTCGCGTTTAGAATGGCGGCGGAAGTTACTCACACTTATCGTCGTTATCCTTGTGGGTTCTCTTACGGGCATCGCATTTCGGTTCAAAGGCTTCAGCGGCGACCTCATCCCGACATTTGAATGGCGATGGCGCGGTGAACCGACGACCTTCCGACAAGATACCGGTGAAACATCTACACTGCAAACCGCCGCTACCGATTATCCACAATTCCTCGGACGGCACCGGAACGGTGTCGTAACCGGTATCGAGCTAAACCGCGATTGGGACACATATCCACCGAAACTTGTCTGGCAGCGACCTATGGGTGCAGGTTGGTCCGGTTTCGCAGTCGTTGGCGATTCTGCGATCACACAAGAACAGGAAGGCGACTGGGAGAGGGTGGTCTGTTATGACCTATACACCGGTGAAGTCAAGTGGAGCCATAAAGACCGAGCGCGCTATAGTTCGCCGCCAGCGGGCCTCGGACCGCGGGCGACACCGACGATTTCGGGAAACCGGGTTTACACCGTCGGTGCAACAGGGATTCTCAACTGTTTAGACTTTCAGACAGGTAACCAGCTCTGGACAGCCGATACCTTCGAAGAAAATAATGCCGAACCGCCACCTTGGGGGGTCAGTGTTTCGCCGCTCGTCTTCGATGAACTTGTTATCGTTAGTGCCGGTGGCGCAGTCGCATATCACAAAGATACAGGCGAAATCGTATGGACAGGCTACCGGATACAGAGCGGTTATAGCTCACCGTTCGTGACAACGCTGTTAGGCACCGAACAGATCGTGCTTTTCAACCAAGGGTTAATCACCGCCCATGAACCGCTCACAGGTGAACTTTTGTGGAAACAGCCGTGGGTAGAATCTTATGCCGAATGTGTGGCGCAGCCCGTCCCGATCTCTGATAACACACTCCTCGCATCAACCGGCTACGGAGCAGGGGCTAAACTTTATCAATTCTCGCGTAACCCGACCGGTGAATTTGACGTTTCCATTGTATGGGAAACGATAAATCTCAAAGCAAAGTTCACCAATATCATCTATTACGAAGGCTATCTGTACGGGCTTGACGACGGGATTTTCGCTTGTATAAATCCAGAGGATGGTACACGTCAGTGGAAACGTGGCAGATACAGGCATGGGCAGACATTGCGCGTCTCGGACATCCTGCTGGTGACGACGGAATCCGGTGATGTCGTCCTCGTCGAACCGAACCCAGAACGCCACATTGAATACGGACGCTTTAAGGCATTAACAGGTAAAACGTGGAACACGCCCGCGCTCGCCGGGGACTACTTGCTTGTCCGTAATAGTAGCGAAGCAGCATGCTATCAACTACCAACAATCAACACTGAAACCGATAGTGACCCGGAATGATCCGGTCTTCCGAACTATTTCTCACATTTTCATAATATTCCCTCTGCATCGTTGCGGATAAAAAACCAAAAAGGAAGGACAGTAAGATGTTAAGGGGCAGAACAAAGTTATTTACATTCTTAATATGTTGTAGTATCGCAGTATTGCTTCCGGCCTATCAGGCCTCAGCGGCGACCTATCAGAATATCCCGCGTAAATACCAGCGAACGATAGATTCGCAACTCGAAGCAGATTTTGAATACTATATTAAGAGACAGCGTAGGCGGAAACTTCTGTACCCATCTGATCGCACCAGTTTCGTCGTCTACGACATCTCGAAAAATAAGAAATTGGTCTCCATCAACGAAGATCGGCAGATGATGGCGGCATCAATCATTAAGAACTTTGTTATGCTCGCGTATTTCCACGAAGTCAAATATGGACGGCAGCGGCACACCGATCATAATCGCGAACACCTCAGGGCAATGATATGGAAAAGCTCAAATTCGTCTACCAACTATTTCATTAATTTGCTCGGGGGACCGGGGCGCGTGAATCGGATACTGAAAAGCAACTATCCCTACTTTAAGCAGACAAAAATTGTGGAAAAAATTCCGCCCGGCGGACGAACGTATAAAAACATGACCTCCGCTCGCGACTTGAACACATTTTTCTTGCGGTTGTGGCAGGATAGACTCCCGCATTCCGATAAAATGAAGTGGTACTTCAAGTTGAAAAACGGGGACTATATCTTCAAACAGACCTATATCCCTGCTTATGTAGAGGTTTACAACAAGACCGGGACCGTTTATGGATTGGTAGGAGACGGCGGCGTATTGGTCCTAAAAGACCCGCAGGGGCGGTCACGTCCCTACATCTTCATCGGACTGATGGAGGACAGAACCAAGACGAGCCTGAGAAATCGGTGGTTATCCTTTTACGACTGGAAGAACCGGCGCGCAAATATCTTACGCCGACTCTCCGAAAAGGCTTATAAGTACATCTACGAAAATCATTACGGCGGCAGGCTCACACGGCGTAATTAGTCAATGTCAAGGAATCACTTATGCGACGTGTTGTTGACATCGGTAGACGCATCGAACTCGTCCCGATGGACCCCCACTTCAATGACATCAGTATCGGACTCTACCGTCAGGGTGCAAATAACGGGAACAACACCCCTGTCTTTCTGGTGCATACCTACAGTCGTATCTCCGGTGCTGCCGAGAGGATCGAAGCTGTGGTCGCAGCGATGCAAGTGCTCGGTGGGATGCTGAAAAACGCCGACGGGCTGCTGCATTTTCCGTGTAACAGCGCACACGAAATGGCGTGTCGGCGGGTCTTTCTGGAAGCGTGTAAACTCGCACCGGATACACCTGCTGAACCGCGTCCGTTAAGTATCCTCGATAAGAAATCGCAACTCATGGTTACCGTTGATTCGAGAGGGGAAGGCATCTATCGGGTTACTGCGGAAGGTGAAGGGCGCGGCGCGGCGCGACGCATCTCAGCGATTGCTGGTGGCTTGGCAAAATTAGGTGAAATGGAGCCTGTTGCAACTGACGAGAGGGACACCGTTGCTTTTGCCTGTGGGCAGTCGCACGACGCGCTTGTCGGACTCCTGCTGATGCGGGCACCGAACGTCAGAGTCGCCTTGCGTGAAGAAGAGATGGGAGCCGCACGCGGTGTACTCAGCGCCCCGAGTCAACAGCCCCCGAGTCAATAGATCCCGAGTCAATAGACATAGAGGAGACCGAAGATGCCGAATGCAATAACGGGGCGTGAGCGTGTACTCGCCGCCCTCCGCAACGAACCGACTGATCGCACCCCCGTGTGTAATCCGACCTCCGTCGCCACCGTCGAACTCATGGATTTGGTGGACGCGCCTTTCCCACAAGCGAATCGAGAGCCGGAACTGATGGCACGTCTCGCGGCCACGGGATACACCGAACTCGGCTTCGATACCATCATGCCGGTCTTCACGATTATCCAAGAATCCAGTGCACTCGGATGCAAAATCCAGTGGGAACAGAAGGATAACTGGCCCACCGTCAAAATGCGGGAACCGATCTGGGAGGATGTCGATGACATCGTTATCCCGAACGATTTCCTAACGCATCCAGATACACAGTGTGTCCTCGAAGCGATTAAAATCTTGAAGAAAGAATACGGCGACGAAGTCGCCGTCATCGGAAAAACGATGGGACCCTGGTCGCTCGGCTACCACTGCTTCGGTGTCGAACCGTTCCTCTTATTATCGCTTGACGACCCGGGTAAAACGAAACTCGCACTCGACCGGATGAAGGAAGCGACTGTACAATTCGGGGTCGCACAGATTGAGGCGGGTGCAGACGCACTGACGCTCCCCGACCACGCGACGGGTGACCTTGTCAGCGGCGAATACTACCAACGCTACCTCCGAGACCTACACATCGAATTCGTCGAGCGTATCCCGATCCCGTTGATACTGCATATCTGTGGGCGCACGGTCGACCGCATGGAATACATCGCACAAACTGGGATGGCAGCCTTCCATTACGACTCCAAAAACGAACCGGAAGAGTCTATGGACATCGTGAAAAAACGGATCGCACTCGTCGGCAATATTAATAACCCCGAAACACTGTTCTCCAAAGCACCTGAAGACGTTAAAGCAGAGGTCGTAAAAAACTTGGACGCAGGTGTGCCATTGATAGGCCCCGAATGCGCAATCCCGCTTCAGACGACTATCGAAAACCTCCAAGCTATCCCGGAAGCCGTTCAGGAGTGGCACCGCGAAAAAACGCGGACAGCAAGGAAAACCTTATGAAAAAATTGACCTGTTTGTTGCTAATGCTCAGTTTAGCACTCCTCGCTTCGACAGCAGGCTACGCCCAAGAAGGGACAGATATTGAGACCTTGCGGGCAGCCGATGTCAACAGCGATGGCATAATAGACATCCTTGATCTGGTGTTGATCGCTTCGCATTTCGGCGGAACTGTCGCCGAGGATCAGACCCCTAACCCGGATGTCAACGGTGATGGTCATATCAACATTCTTGACTTGGTACTCGTTGCGAGTCATTTTGGCGAAACCGTCAGACCGCCTGTTGTATTCCTTAGCGCGGCACCAGAAATCGGTTCTGAACTTGACACGAACGGAACGATTACCCTGACCTTCAACAAGCCGCCGGAGGGTGTTACTGTCGGCACTGGCGTTGCCATAACGCAAGGAAACACTGTCACGATCACCGGTCCGTTCACACCGGGGGACTTGGTGTTGACGATCACTTGGGCAGACGGCACCGAAACCCTCTCTTATGCTATCAGACCGCTTGTCGCATTCGTTGACATTGACCCGACTGTCAATTCACTGCTGACCGTAGACGGTCGTATTATCGTTACGTTCGACAATCCGGTACAGGATGTTACTGTCAATACAGGCACCGCCACAACGGATGGGAATACTGTCACGATCACCGGTCCGTTCACACCTGGCGAGCTGGAGTTGACGATTACTTGGTCGGATGGAAGCCTAACGTTCACTTACACGGTCGCGGAACCGGATACGGAGGCACCCTCAATCACCGGTGGCACCATCAGCGATGGCGATACAGGTGTTGACCGACGCGCGACGATTGAGATTGAATTCAGTGAAGAGGTAACCGGCACTATCGCGCTGCACACCGAAGCCGGTATAGATGTCGGGTGGATAGGCACGGTTGAAGGGGACACAGCAACGCTTGAATTCGTCGCAGGCAGAGAGCTTAATCCAGAAATCAAATACGTTATTGCTGGAAGCGTCAAAGACGCTGCCGGTAACGAGACCAAGATCAACATTCCCTTCACGACTGCAAGTCTAACCTCTGGGGTTCCGATTGAAGTCACCGATGCGAACTTTGATACCCTTGTGCTTGAATCTGAGGTTCCGATTGTGGTTGAGTTTTATACCGACTGGTGACCGTTCTGTCAAAGAATGGTGCCAGTTGTCACCGAAATTGCTTCAGAGAATCGAAACACATTTGCTGTTGGAAAATTGAACAGGGAAAAGCAGCCCGAAACAGCCAAAAAGTATGGGATTAGACATCAACCTATTTACATCATATTCAAAGATGGAGAGGAAGTCGGACGTTTCGCAGGCGTGACACCGAAAAACGACTTCGTCGCGAAGGTGCTTAAGGCTATAAATTAACGTTAGTTTGATAGGAAAAGAAAACACATGAAAAAATTGGTTTTTTCGTTGTTCATGCTCAATTTGGTGTTCGGTTTTTGGACAACCGGTTACGCCGAACACGAGGCTTACGATGCGCGGCGTGCAGCCGATGTTAACGCCGACGGCTTCGTGAGCATACTCGACCTCACATTCATCGCCTCACATTTTGGTGGGATGCCTGCCGAAGATCAGATGCCTAACCCGGACATCAACAGGGACGGGATCGTCAATATCCTTGACCTCGTGCTTGCAGCAAGCTATTTCGGTAAAACATCCGGTATCGCGTTTGAAGTTACCGACAAAACTTTTGACGACATCGTTCTCGGTTCCGAACTCCCGATCGTTGTAGAATTTAAATCCGAACGCTGAATATACTGTATACTGATGAAGCCTGTGGTCACAGCCGTCGCATTAGAATATCGGGATACCTTTACCTTCGCTAAATTGGATGTCAACACACAACCCGAGAAAACGCGGGCGTACAACATCCGCGGCACGCCGACCTACATCGTGTTCAGGGATGGCGAAATTGCAGGAGCGTTTGTAGGGGCAATGCCAATCGGTGCATTGGTAGAACGTATCCTCGGAATCTTAGAAATCGAAGAAACTGAATAGATCGGGTTTCACGGTGTCGCTGCACCAAAGCCTCCGCGAACAAACACACCCTCCCGATGATAAAACCACCACTCCAATAGTAGCAGGATACATGCGAGCAGTGCGGGGAACCGCCACACCTCTTGTGTCATCGGTTGCAATCCGTTTTCTATGGGTACCAACGTGTCTGTTTCGGTCGTCGCTGCCGAGTGCGAGAGTGCCGACGTGTCAGCGTCAAGTAGATTAACGGTGAATTCCAGCGGTCTCTCATCGACATAAAGCGTATAGACCCCGACCTGATCCGTCTCGGTGAATAGTGAATCTGCGACTTTAACCCGCTTTTTATCGGGTTTCTCAATGTGTAGGGTAGCACCTTCGGCGATAGATGTAATCCTTATCGGTTCGCCGGTTCGGAATGCGTGCCGTGTCCGCCCATCCGTAAATTCGAGGGGTTGAAGCGTTGCCGTTGCGGACGCGAATCGCGCCAAAGACTGATAGACAAACAGCGGTGCATCCGGGATCGTCGTCGCGAAGTTAGAGACCTCTGGGTTGAACGCGTCGAACTCAAAAACGAGGAACTGGCGACCCGAGGCTTGCGCGATCCATATCAGGACACCTTCCTCCGTTTCAACGAGCGGACGTCCTGAGAGTGGCAGCGTTCGGTACGTCGATTTAAGTACCCGCACCTTTTGTAACGATATGTTTGTCATGAGCCGATGTGTCTCAGCCGTCTGAATAACGCGCACCGGTGCGTCAACTTCTTTAACGGCACCCTCTGCCTCTCCGATGAACGGCAAGGTGTTACCTGGATGGATAAAAATCAGATGTGTTCCGGGAGCAGCATCAGCAGAACGTGCCAAAGCCTCGCGTCCCGCCGGTGTGCCGCCATCGAAAATCGCTATATCGGCATCGCCGGTCCCGATGTAATCTGCGGGAACAACCTGATGCAGGTCTACATGTGCTCCGTACGTCTCTAAAAGCGTCGGGAGCAGAGACTTTTCGTTGTCACTGACGAGCAGGATTCGGAGTTGCGATACACCGGACAAGACGGCGGCGGCACTGTTATCCAGTGCGAAGTCGTCTGCTACCCGAAGATGGACGCGAATAACCTTACCCACCAAACCTGCCGGATCATCTGAAAACAGGACAGGCTTCGCCGCCTGTGCCGGGATAGATACCGTTTTGCTATCGAAAGTGGCGTTTTCAACCGCCAGTTCGACCTCCACTTCTCTAACGGTATCCGTGAAATTCTGAATACCGACCAACACCTCGTATTGGTCTCCCACAATTTCGGCGTTGAAACGGACGATGCCGATGTTCTCAGCATCCGTACCGACACCGATTTTATGGACGGAAAGCGAGGTCTCCGGTCCGTTCTCAAAGTTCTCAAAACTATCGCTAATCAGGAAAACTTGGTCTTGTGGCGACTCCACATAGCGGGCTGCGGCATCAAAGACGGGGCGGAGATTGCGTGGCGTATGGCTTTGCGGGATAGCTTCTATGGCGGTGTCGAGTTTCGCGGTATCTGTCGTGAAGGCTGCTCGGATATAAGCGTCAGATTCGGTAGCACTTGTTATCATGAGCATCATACCGCCGCCAGCGGAGACTTCTTCTATATGCTTGCGTGCCGCCTGCTTTGCCAAATGAAGACGTGTTTTTCCTGTCTCCGTCGATAGCATACTTGCGGAATTATCGACGATGAGAATTGCGCGCCCCGGTATAAATCCGGGTCTACGGAGTGCCGGACGCGCTGCGCTGAAGATGACAAGCAGAAGAAATAGGACTTGTAGTATCGGGAGTAGTAGGTTCCGGAGCCGTTGGAAAGGGACATTCGCTCGCCGGTCCTCGTCGGTCGAGAGCCAGAGCATGATACTCGAAACGCGGTGGGTGTGGCGGCGCAGCTTCAGAAAGTGAAGTGCCACCACGATCGGGATAACGCCGAGTAGGTAAAACGCGGCAGGGTTCAGGAACTGCATTTTTGTCTCCCCGCGGTGAGTTAACTCGCATCCTCCGCTTTTTCCTTGAGGCTTTCGAGGACCTCTTCGGCGTCCAATTTACCGACTTCGCCGTAGTCTTGGAGACGTTCACACGCTGCGCGAACCTTATCGTGTTCGTCAAGTTCCATATAGATATTCGCCAAATTTTTGTGCATCTCTCGGAACACGCCGGGCCAATTCCGCTCACCCTCTTTGTCAATGATGCGGTTAGCGTTCTTAAGTGCGGTATCAACAACGGCATCCAGAGCAGCCTTGTCCGCAACAGAAATACTAAAATCCGGTTCTTTACGTTTCTCGTTATAGGCTTTCAATTGCCCGATTGCCTTATCGCATTCGTTGTATGTTTTTTCGATGCTTAACGCGCCTTCAAAAATTTTTGATAAAAATCCAAATTTCATAAAGTCTCCGAATAGTTTGTAGGTTGGGGTGACTGTAGAGAAACCCAACCTACAAACTTTAGTGTGGGTAACCCAATAGTGTTAGAAATCGGTTTTCAGTTCGCCCCACGTCACCGCCAATTTATCGCGTGCCTCGACTGCGAGCACCCCTGGAATACTCAGTTCCATGGATTCCTGGACTTCCTCTTCTGTCAACGCCTTGTCGTAAATGACGACTTCGTCGATAATCGCGTCTTCGACTCTGTGGACGTTGGGGTTCTCGCCAGCACCGATATAGATCGCTGCTTCTTTGTACTCGGGCCAGGTGAAATTCTCTACCTGCGCACCGATAAATTCGCCGTTGACGTAAATCTTACCGTCCTTACCGTCGGCGACTAACACGTAGTGGTACCATTCATCTAATTCAAATTGGAAGTTTCCGAGACTCTTATCGACGTGGTGACCCGCATCCCAGAACGGATTGAAGGTCGGGTTCACCATCGTCCGGAACTCGCAACATCCGGCATCAATAGCCTCAATCGAGATGATACCATCGTACGCCGAGTGCTCGTTGAGATAGAACCACGCTTCCATCGTGATTTCACCGCTCTTGCCGATCGGGACGATGAAATCGTTGGCTGCCATCTGCACGATCCCACCGTTGAGATGGATCGCTTTCTTGAACTCGCCATCAACGAGTGAACCCTTCCCGACGAGTTCAGCATCGTTCCCGTTCCCAGAATCATCTGGCACCGTCTTGCCGCTCAATTTATCGAAAGAGTAATAGACGATGATATTCTCTTCCTCAATTGCATAAGAGAGCCCGACAGCGAATACACAAATCGCCGCAAGCCCTAACAGGATTAAATATCTAAGCATGTGTATGCCCTCCTTGGGTATTTGAACTAAAGCAATTCTAACATAAACAGGTAAGCGTGTCAAAATATTATTTTCTTTTTTGACACGCTTCTGTTTCAAGGTTCCCTCGTCCGTTGTAAAGGGTCCCATTAATTCTGAAATCCACTATAAACAGATCACGGTTCCAAAGGATCAAACGACAGATACAGTCCTTATAAAAAGATTGACATCCTGTTACCGAAAAAGGTATAATACTCGTCAGAACCTTAAGATACGTTTTTCATGCTCCACGGCAGAGGAGAAACACCGATGCAGACGCACACAAATAGACGCGATATATCTTATGCACCCACAGATACAGCAGACCTCTACCCTGATACGGATGGTAAACCGATGGCAGCAAGCGACCTCCACTTGGAAATCCTCATCTGGCTTATACAGGCACTGCGGGAACATTTCGCCGCTATGCCCGATACTTACGTCTCCGGCGATATTCTCACCTATTACACCGAAGGCAACCCTCGTGATGTCGTTGCCCCTGATGTTCTTGTCTCTTTCGGCATCGGTCAAAAGCGGCGACACACATACAAAGTCTGGGAAGAGGGCAAAGTTCCAGATTTTGTGATGGAATTCTCAAGTAAGACGACGTATCGGAACGACCTCACCGACAAGAGGGCGCTCTACGCTGCGCTCGGCATATCGAACTATCTGCTCTATGATGCGGAGTCCCTTTATCTGTCTCCACCGCTCATGGGTTTTCGGCTTGTAGCGGGTGTGTATGTACCGATAGAACCGGGTGCTGATGGACGTATCCATTCAGATGTTCTGAGTTTAGATTTCGTTATACAAGAGGGGCGTTTGCGGGTTTACGATCCGATGGGTGGCGATTGGCTGCAGACACCGGCGGAGATGCAGGCTGCCCGCGCTGACCGGGAAGCAGTTGCCCGTCAGGAGCAGCACGCCCGAGCGGAAACCGCTGAAGCCCGCGCTGACCGGGAAGCAGTTGCCCGTCAGGAGCAGCACGCCCGAGCGGAAACCGCTGAAGCCCGAGCGGAAACCGCTGAAGCCCGAGCGGAAACCGCTGAAGCAGAAGTCGAACGCCTCCGAGAACAACTTGCACGCCTACAAAAACGTCCTTGATGTGTATAATCTCCTCTGTAGGAGCGAGTGTTTCTGTGGATTTCTGCGTATTTCTTGTCGCTCGCGATCTTTCATAAGAAAACGTCAACTTATGTAGATGAAAATCAAAATCAAAACCGAAACCTAAATTGTCCTGACGTGCAAGGCGTATGGTATTGCCTACGCAGAGAAATGGAGGGAGTATTCTGTAATGTTACCGACTCACCTATTACGTTTAGAGGCTTCAGTATTATGGACACGCATCGGTTGGACGGGTCTTATCGTCGTCCTTTTCGGATTGACAACGGTGTTACAACCCGCCGATGCCGAGAAACTTCAGTTTGGCAGAGATATCCGACCGATCTTGTCGGATAAATGCTACGCGTGCCACGGTCCCGATCCAGCGGTGCGCCAGGCGGACCTACGACTCGACACGAAAGAAGGCGCGTTTTCCGAACCGAGCGGTTACCCGATCATCGTCCCCGGCGAACCCGAAAATAGCGAACTCGTGCTACGGATAACACACGAGAACATCGATCAGCGGATGCCGCCACAGATCGCAAACCGCCAACCGACACAAAAAGAGATTGAAACGCTTATCCAGTGGATCGCTGAGGGTGCCGAATGGGAAGAACACTGGGTCTATGAACGCCCTAAACGGGTGGAGCCGTCTGCCGTAGAAAACGCAGTATGGGTCCGAAACCCGATTGACGCGTTTATACTCGGTAGATTGGAGGCAGAAGGACTCACACCGTCAACCGAAGCGGACAAACGGACGCTTATCCGGCGTTTGAACTTCGACTTGACCGGACTCCTGCCGACACCCGCTGAGGTGGAACACTTCTTGAGAGATGAGAACCCCGACGCCTACGACGCACTCGTCAATAGACTGCTCTCTAAACCTGCTTACGGCGAACAGTTGGCAACGTACTGGCTCGATCTTGTACGGTATGCGGATACGAGCGGTTACCATGCTGACGAAAACGTGAGCATTTGGCCCTATCGGGATTACGTAATAAAAGCGTTTAACGACAATATGCCGTTTGATCAGTTCACGCTCGAGAATCTTGCGGGTGATCTCCTACCGAACGCCACAATTGAACAGAAAGTCGCCTCCGGTTATAACCGTCTGAATCAGACGACCTCAGAGGGCGGTGCCCAAGCGAAAGAATATCTTACGATTTATGCCGCAGATCGCGTCCGAACGACAGCCTCTGTCTGGTTAGGCGCGACCGTCGGCTGCGCACAGTGCCACGACCATAAATTTGATCCGTATACTGCGAAAGATTTCTATAGTTTCGCTGCATTCTTCGCCGATGTTCAGGGACCCGGCGTATACGGCGGCGGCAGTAAATGGGAGCCTGTTGTCCTGCTGCCGACACCGGTACAGGCATCCGCTCTACAAGAGATTGACGACGAATTGGCAAAGTTGGACCGGGTCTTCAAGGCATCATCCCCCGGATTGGAAGCAGAACAGGCGGCGTGGGAAGACGAGATTCGCTCGCAGCTCGTGTCAACCGAACCGACCGATTTCGCATGGCTGGACGACGTACAATCAAACGGCGGTAGAACCGAAGGCACGTGGAAATTTGTCGGCAGAAACGAAGCGCCCGTTTTCAGCAAGCGGTTCTCACGTCAACAGATAGCAGCACCCGACAAAACCGTTCAGCACTATTTCCACGCTGCGAAGCGGACCTTCACGCTCGCTGAAGGCGATAAACTTTTTGCTTATGTCTGGCTTGATCCCGAAACACCGCCGGAGACGGTGATGCTCCAGTGGAACGATGGGGATTGGGACCAGCGCGCATTTTGGGGTGAAGATAAAATTAACTTCGGTGAAATCGGCACAGATGCACCGAATCACAGACCCATGGGACCGCTACCGGAAACAGGGAAATGGGTACGGCTTGAAGTGGACCCCGAAGTCGTCGGCTTGAAACCTGAAACCGTTTTGAACGGTATCGCGTTCGTTCAGTTCGGTGGTACTGCTTACTGGGATGTCGCAGGGATCGCCACGACGCGTGCCTCCGCAGTGAAATATACGCATACATCGCAGGTGATTAACGCAATTCATATCGACCCGTCCATCAGAACGGCAAGCCAGCGTGAACTGATCGCTGCGGAATATCGCAGCATCACGCCCGCACTTGACGGTATCCGAAACGAGATGGCGGACCTACGGAAACAGAAGACCGAGATCGAACGGCAGGTCCCATACTCACTGACGACGGTATCGACACAACCGCGGACGACACGCGTGCTACCCCGAGGGAATTGGATGGACGATTCGGGCGAGATCGTTGAACCGATGATACCTGGTTTCTTAGGGGACCTAAATATAAGAAACCGCCGTCCAACCCGATTGGACTTCGCACGATGGGTCGTCTCAAAGGAGAATCCGCTGACAGCACGCGCCTTCGTGAATAGACTCTGGGCACGCTACTTCGGCACAGGGCTCTCCCGCGTCTTAGACGACCTCGGTGCACAAGGTGAAGCACCTGTACATCCTGAGTTACTCGATTGGCTTGCCGTGGAATTTATGGAGAGCGGTTGGAACGTCAAGCATATCGTGAAGCTTATGGTTACCTCAAGCGCTTACCGTCAATCCTCGAAATCGACGGAAGTCCTGGAGGAAAAAGACCCGTACAATCGATTAATTGCGCGTCAATCCCGCTGGCGACTCGATGCCGAGACGATCCGCGATAATACGCTGCTATTGAGTGGACTCCTCATTCCGACAATCGGCGGACCGAGTGTGAAACCGTACCAACCGAAGGGGTACTATTCTAACTTGAATTTCCCGAAGCGTACGTATGTCCACGATAAGGACGAGAACCAGTATCGCCGGGGTCTTTATACACACTGGCAGCGGACATTCTTGCATCCGAGTATGATGGCGTTTGATGCACCGAGCCGTCAGGAATGCACCGCCGAGCGTGCAACCTCGAATACACCGATGCAGGCACTCACGCTACTCAACGATCCGAGTTATGTTGAAGCGGCGCGTGTCTTTGCGACGCGGATTATCCGTGACGGTGGCGAATCTGTTACAGAGCGCATCAATTGGGCGTACCAGTGGACACTGTCTCGTCTCCCGCAGCCGCAGGAACTGGAGATTATGACGCAGCTGTATGAAAAGCACGAAGCCGAGTACACCGCTAATCCTGATGCTGCTGGTGCGCTTGTCGCAACGGGTGAAGCCCCTGTAACAGAAGGTCTCGAAGCCGACGAACTTGCTGCATGGACTTCCGTTGCACGGGTCGTCCTGAACCTGCATGAGACGATTACTCGGTATTAATCTTTGGTTGTTTAGAACGGTTAAGCGCGGTTTTATGAAGAGTAAATAATATTTCGGTAATCGTTAAATATCGCGAGCACAAGAAATACGCAGAAACGCCCAAGCAAATACCCCAAGCAAAAATACTCGCTCCTACTAAGAGTTTGTTGATGCATTACCGAATTAAATTCTTAAACTTCATGCAACCGCGCCTCAATTACATATTAGAGTGATTCTCGGAGATTATCAATGAATTTAAAACAAGTCTTATCTGGGCTGGCGCGTGTTTTGCTCATTTCAAGTGGTCTCTGTATACTACTTGGGTTAATTAATGGAATTCTTAGAAATAGTTGGGATGTGTTTTCTATAGGTCTTATGGGTTTGCTCCTATTTCTCATAATTGTTACCCTTTACCTCATCATTGAATTAATCGTAAGACGCTTTACGAGCCAGAAAACTTTAGACGCTATTCTCAAAACACCGGACCCAATACCATTAAAATGGTGGCAGATAGAATCTCTTTTGAAGGCGTTTGGCGCAAAGTCCATTCCGGGAAAAGCATCGACGAGGATCAAGTTTGAATTGAACGGTGTTATCGTAACGTTTCACCAATCTCACAATCGAAAAGAAGCGTACGCTTACCAAGTGAGGGACGCTCGGCGTTTTCTGGAAGATCAGAAATAGTTCTATGAAATACAAAGAGTATAGCGCACATATTGCGTACAGTGAAGAGGATGGATGCTATGTCGGTCATATTGCAGGTATAACCGATATTATTGGGTTTCACGCGGACACTGATTCTGAACTTCAAGCGGCTTTTGAAGAAGCTGTGGAAGATTATCTGGAAACGTGTCGGAAACTGAATAAGCCACCTCAAAAATCATATTCCGGAAAGTTGAGGTTGCGAATTCCGCCGGATATCCATGTAGCGATTGCAGAAGCTGCAGAAGCGAGTGGGAAAAGTCTTGATCAGTGGGCAACAGAGACTTTCACACATGCGGTTTCTGTGCAATCAAAGACTCAGGATCCAGAGTCCTAATCCAAAAAATAGGAGTTGTAGGAAAAATCATGCAAACAAACATATTCACTTTACCGGTCAGCCTTGAACAGGTTGCTGCTTTGATTAAACGGATGCATCCAGAAGACCGGCAGCGATTGCTGGCAATGGTACCGGAGTTGGCTGCTGAAGCGATCAAACAAGAAAAGTTGATTGACGAGGCGAATCGAACTGTTGAGCAACTCAAAGCGGAACTTCTTGCAGAACTCGGAGGAGAACCTTTATCTTCGGATGAACCCTTTTTAGATGGACTCACGCTTGGGCAATATCTTGAGTTATCTGAAGCGGAGCGTGCAAAACTTTGGGACGAATGGGGTGAAATTGCCCTTGAAGACATGGAAAAAGTAGAGGTTCACCCAAATGCGCTGCCTGCTCGATAAAGTTACAGCACGTCACATCAAGGTTTTTTCAGAACACTAATCTTGACAACAGAAAAATAGCGGAGATAAAACATGAAATTCATAAGTTGGAAAAAAGGCGTTTTCTATCTGACGCTTGTCGTATCCACTGTATTCGGGGTTTTGATGGCGACGAAAACCGCTTTCTATAAACATTTCTTTCAGCCAATGTCCGACAAAACACAAGATATTGCAAGGATACAGTATGAAATTCCGATTGCAACACAACTGGGATTTTTCGCGGAATTTCTGATTATGTTCGCTGTGCCATTCGGTCTGATTTGGCTTCTGTCCTTCGTTACAATGCGTATTTTTGTGCGGGGTTTCACGGCTTCTGACTGGTCTCTATCCCTAACAAGGACGATGCGAACAAAGGACTCACGAAATTAAGAACGAGCAACTGATTTAGTGAAAAAATTGTTTGTGGGAAGGTGTTTGTTATGGATTCACTTTTGGGTGTACTTGCAGTTGCAATTTTGGTGTTTTGTCTCCTTGTGGTGGTTATGGCTGCGCTGCGTCCGTCCCTTTCTATTTCTATCATCCGAGGGTTTAGGAGTAAGGATGCTGAATCTGACGATGAGATGGAAGAAGAAATTAAGTCCATCAATTGGAAAAAAGGAATTTTCAGACTAACACTCGTTTTTTCTGTTCTATTCGGATTTTTTTCTGGAATAATCAGTGCAAATATCCATGATTCCGGCGGTGCTTTTTTAGAAGCGTTTTTCATGTTTTTTGCGTTGACTTGGATAATTTACTTCGCTACAGGTTTTGTCATCAGAGGTTTCGCAAATAAAAAATAGTGCTAAACCGATGTGAGAAACCCAGTTAAACACAGACTATCTGAAGGAATAGGAGGTTTTAGGTATGGCTATAGATATTCGCGAAAAAACCAATCTTCGTCTTACGAGACGCACGTTTTTAGGGAAAACAGTACGGAGTGTCGGATCGCTTGCACTCGCATCTTTACTGACACCCTCAATTATCAATGCTGCACCAGAGATTCAGAGATGGCCCGGGATTATTACTGAACCCCATGTGCCACCCAAGGCAAAAACCATTATCCATCTCTGTATGGCGGGCGGTCCTTCGCATTTGGAGACTTTAGACTACAAACCGAAACTTGCAGAACTCCACGGGCAACCGATGCCGAAGTCTTTCACCGAGGGACAACCGATTGCACAACTCCAAGGCCAAGCCAATAGACTCAAATGCTTAGGGCCCACACACGAATTTCAGAAATTCGGAGAATCTGGACAGGAGATGAGCACTGCGTTCCCGCATATCGCAAGTCTCGCAGACGATATCTGTATCGTGCGCTCCCTGAAGACTGAGCAGATTAATCACGATCCGGCACACACCTTCATGAACACCGGTACTGCGATCGCTGGTAGACCGAGCATGGGCTCGTGGCTGCTCTACGGACTCGGGAGTGAAAACGAAAATCTACCGGGTTATGTTGTTCTGATATCTTCTGGTGGCGGTCAAGACCAACCGATTGCCACGCGGCAGTGGCATAGCGGATTCCTTCCGGGTCAGTTTCAAGGCGTACAGTTCCACTCAACAGGCGACCCTGTTCACTATGTTGCCAATCCTGGCGGTGTGGACACAGAACAGCAGCGCGACGTTGTAGATGCCGTGCAAGCGTTGAACGGTATCCTTGACGAGACGGTAGACGATCCGACAATCGCAACGCGTATCAGTCAGTACGAAATGGCATTCCGAATGCAGACGAGTGTCCCCGAATTAACCGACATCTCTAAAGAGCCTCAGCATGTGCTTGATATGTACGGTGCGAAACCGGGTGACGGCTCCTATGCCTCGAACTGTCTGCTTGCAAGGCGGTTAGCAGAACGCGGTGTCCGGTTTATCCAACTCTACCATCGCGGTTGGGACCATCACGGCGGTATTGAGAATGCTATTAAGACGACCTCTGGCTATGTCGATAAGGCGACCGCTGCGCTCGTTAATGACCTCAAACAGCGCGGTATGTTGGACGATACGTTAGTGATTTGGGGGGGCGAGTTCGGACGGACACCGATGGCACAAGGCACCGGACGCGACCATCATATTCAAGGGTTCTCGATGTGGATGGCAGGTGGCGGAATCAAAGGCGGTATCAGTTACGGGAACACCGACGAATTAGGCTACAACGCCGTTGAAAATATCGTGCATGTCCACGACTTCCACGCCACGATGCTACACCTCTTCGGGATTAACCACGAAAAACTCGTCTACCGCTTCCAAGGTCGGGATTTCCGTCTCACAGATGTCCACGGGCACGTCGTCCAAGATATCCTTGCTTAAAAGTAGCAGGCGCGCTATAGAAATTGAGAGGCTGCAAAGTGACCTATAAGAAAAAAGTGAACCGGATTTTAGTTTATATCTTCATCCTATCGGTGCTAACGATCCCTGTCTTCAGTCAGGATTTTCCTGTAGCGGAACCTGAAGCAGTTGGACTCTCTACCGAAAGACTCTCAAGAATCGATAGGGTCATGGAAACGCACATCGCTGAACAGAAAATCGCTGGCGGTGTTATACTGATTGCGAGGCACGGAAAGATCGCGTATCTCAGTGCTCACGGTATGATGGATGTTGAAGCAGAAAAGCCGATGGCACCCGATACCATGTTCCGTATCGCGTCAATGACCAAGCAGATTACGAGTGTCGCTGTAATGATGCTTTATGAGGAAGGGCATTTTCGCTTACATGAACCGGTCTCAAAGTTCATTCCGGCTTTCAAGGAGATGCTTGTACTGCCACCCGAAGATACCGAAGATTCGGCAGCACCTGTCCGTGCTACACGGCAGATTACCATCTGGAATCTGCTCACCCACACGTCTGGTCTAACGTATCACTGGAATGAGCGACTCGGTCCGCAATACAACGATGCGGGTATCACCCACGGGCTTCTGCAAGATGAGAGTACGCTGGCAGAGAAAATGAAAGTGTTGGCGACGATCCCATTGTTGCATCAACCGGGTGAAAGCGTTGAATACGGTCTATCTATAGATGTACTCGGTTATCTCGTCGAGGTCGTATCAGGGATGCCACTCGATCAGTTTTTCGCTGAGCGTATTTTCAAACGGCTCGGTATGACAGACACACATTTCTTCATTCCAGAAGCGAAACGTGAACGGCTTGCAACGGTATATGAGCGAACCGGAGACGGTCCGATCATGCGCAAATCCAAAGAGCCGACAGTGAACGGTTCACTGATCTATTCAACGGACTACCCATATAACGGTCCACAAACTTATTTCTCGGGTGGTGCAGGGTTAGTCTCTACTGCCTCTGATTATGCCCGTTTTGCACAGATGATGCTCAACAACGGAGAATTTGACGGTATCCGATTATTGAGTCGGAAAACTGTTGCCTTGATGACGACGCATCAGCTTGCTGATATGGGTGTCGATTTCGGATTCGGGCTCGGTTTCAGCATCGTCCTTGACGCATCAGACCTTAGAGAGATCGGTTCCGTTGGTGCGTATAGCGGCGGCGGGTTCTTCTTTACCAGTTTCTTTATCGACCCTCAAGAACAGATGCTCGGTATCTTTATGTCTCAATTGCATCCGGGCGGTAGTGATCTCGCGGAGAGAATTCGTATTCTTAGTTACCAAGCGATCACCGATTAAAATTGAACATCCAACAGAACGGACGCAAAATCCATTCGTAGAGGAAGGAATTAAAAAATATGCCAAGAGAACTTATTGCACCTGCCCAAGAACAGGTCGCGTTCCGAGAATATGAGAGTCCACCCTTGCAAGCCGACCAAATCCGTGTCAAGAGCCGGTTCGGTGCCGCCAAACACGGTTCAGAGATGGCATCGTATAAAGGGTATGCCGGTCCGCGCGGCGGCTACGATGGCGAATATAAGATATTTCGAGCGAACAACGCTGGGATGGTACACTATCCATCAGGACTTGGGAACATGTGTGTCGGCGAGGTAACTGAGATCGGTTCGGACGTTACCGAATTTGAGATTGGAGAGCAGGTCTTTCGACACAGTTCTTTCCGCGAGGAAAATGTCTGGCACGCAGCAGGGACCCGAAAACTTCCTGACGGCGTGCCGTGGCAGGCAGCCGTCTGTCTCGACCCAACAGATTTCGCCTTGGGGGCGGTGCGCGATGGTAATGTCCGTATTGGTGATGCAGTGGCAGTCTTTGGACTCGGTGGTATCGGGTTGATGGCACTCCAGCTCGCAAAGTTGGCGGGCGCCTATCCTGTCATTGGTGTTGATCCGCTTGAATTGCGCCGCAATGTGGCACTTGAATGTGGTGCAGATGCCGTCATTGATCCTGTAACAGAGGACGCAGGTTTGGAAATTAAAAAGGCGACCAACAAGCGTGGGGCAGATGTCTGTATTGAATATAGCGGTCATCATACGGCACTACAAGCGGCGATCCGTGGCGTGACGTATTTAGGAACGGTTGTCGCTGGCGCGTGGCCCGGCATCTATCCCGCTGGGTTGGACCTCGGTGCCGAAGCTCATTTCAATCGACCGACGATTATCTTCTCACGCGCTTGTAGCGAACCGAACCCCGAATATCCGAATTGGAATGAAGGCAGACTCTTTGAAATCAGTCTGCGGCTCCTTTATAATGGCAGCCTGAAGTCTGAACCTGTTATTTATCCTGTTGTCGATTTTGATGATCTCTTGGTTGAGTACCCAAAGATCGCAACACACCCGGGTGAGAATGTAAAGTTAGGCGTTCGATTTGCATAACCCTTATTTTCAGAGAAGAATCCTCCTTGACACGATACGACCTAATTTTTCAAGGTGGTTGTGTCAAGGAGAGATTCCGCATACCGAAATAAGCTTGGAGAAGAAGATAGCCATGACTGCTGGAATCATGCTGGCTTTACTAAGCCTGGCATCATCCCAAATTACTGGTGACACCGCAATGGAAAGCGTTGAAGTAACGCCGAAAGTTGAAATCGTAGAGATACCGAGCGAATTTTCTGTTTTTAGACAAGTCGGTTGCGACAGATATGTCAATGTTTTCGGCGTTCACATCTTCGCAAGCCCAACGACTCCTGAAGATAAACTCTCTCACGCTGCAGGCGTTTTGGCACAATACTTTGATAACAACGAAGACGGTGTTCCTGACAACATGCTGGTGCTCAGTCATCTGGTGAGCCGAAGCGTCTTCATCATTATGCCGGGAACAGAGGCGGAGATGGAAGCGTTGGAAATGGATGTGATAGCAGACGCAGGCTATCGGTTCGGTCAAGACCTATATGGTGAAGAGACCAAGCCAGATTTCCTTGTTGACGGCAAAATCAACGCGCCCGATGGTCACTACTACGACGGAGCATTAGAGGAAATTCTGCATTCCATTACACAACATGGTTATGCGAATGCTTACCCCGAAGTGTTCGGGGAGAAGCGGGGGGCCGTCTTAGCGAAGTGCATGGATACCGCCCGGGGCGGATATTTCGAGAAAGTGCCGAAAGGCGGGCCCAAGAGCGGATATCCGGCAGAAGCTTGGTACCACTATACAGATGAAACTTGTGACTATAGTTGTATGGTTACGGAGTATATCTACTGGGCTTTGACATCAATATTGGGAACACAAGACTTTCCAGGGCGACACGAGGCACTCGAAGTCGAATGGGAATTGAATACCAGAGAACTCGTTAAAACTGGGGATGCTGCAGTCTATAAACTTCTAACAGACCCTCAATACAAATTCCCGATCAAAGCACCAGATGGAAACTACAAACCATCGGCATTTCCTGTTACAGTTGTTCCTATCATCGCCATCACAGATGAAGATTAATGACGGTAGCAGAGATATATTATCGTAGCCCTGCTGCCCGCAGCACGGTTTCCTGAACCGTAAACTCGTGGTCGAGGGAGCGATCAGGGGATTTCTCGCCCCGAATATCCGCGACAAAGGCTCGAAGGCTTTCGACGTAACGCGGACGTGGTTCAACAGGCACTGTCTGCCAACCTTTTACATACCCATCGCGTTCCTCGTCAAGACACAGCCGCAACGCTGGCGGTTCAAGCGGTTCAAGAATTGCGCTCCCGCGTGTCCCGTAAACTTCCAATCGCCTCGATTTACCTGAATCAACTTCCAACGCCGTTGACTCAAGAATCGCTAATGCTTTTGGGTATTCAAACACAGCCGCGGTGTTGTTCCGATACCACGGCACATCGTGTCCATCATGTCTTGAAAAGGGTGTTACCCGTGTTGGTCGCCCCAACAATGCAACGATAATATCGGTGAGATGACAGGCGAGGATAAACATAATGCCGCCGGAGTGTTCACCGAGTGAATCCCAGCGTTGCCAATGGCTTTCATTTGAAAGTCCTGATGAGATTCTTGCCCGAACAGAAAAAACATCACCGAATTTGCCGGAGTTTGCCCAATCGAGGATAAATTGGAAGCCAGCATTGTATCGGAACATATAACCGAGTTGAACGAGCAGATTTTTATCACGGGCGATGTCCAAAACCTCTCGAAAGGTGTCAAGGTTATCACCTGCAGGTTTATCGAACCAAACGTGCTTGCCGTGTTCAAGGATCTCCCGGGCAAAGGTGAGATTCTGCGACACACGTCCCTGCGCTGCAATCCCGACGATTGTCTCATCTTCGAGTATCTCTTCTTTAGATGCAAACCAGTGAACGCCGTCATAGACCGAGTTTTGACCAAGGGTCTCCCGCACCTCTAATGATGGTTCAAAAACACCGGCGAACTCAATGTCGTCGCTCTCTTTCATCACGCGGGCTTTTCCTCCAGCGTGGTCGTGCGAAATACCGTATTGTGCAAGCCGCATTTTCATTCTTTTTCTCCTGTTTGAAACCTGTGATTCCTAAAAATATCTGGTAAAGTTTAATATGATTCTATCATAGAATCCACATTGGGTCATTTAAAAAATGCGTGCGATTTTTAGCGACCTGTGCTAAAATCTAAGGTATGGATTTCCCAATTCAACTTCAATTCTACACAAAACCGGATTGCCCGCTCTGTGACGAGGCGAAGGTCGTGCTGCAAAGTATCGGAGTGAAGACATCTGTTGCAGTAGAGGAAATTGACATCACGAAGAATCTGGGGTTATTCACAAAATATAAGCATCTGATTCCTGTGCTTGAGTTGGATGGACAGCAGCTCTTTGTGCATCGTATTGTTCGGAGAAAATTGATGTGGCACTTGCGATGGTACAGGTTTCGGAGGTTTTTGGCGAAGTTTTCGGACTAAACTTGCTATAAAAAAGAACGAGGAGACAAGTATGGCTTTTCCATCTCATGGGACAGTACACCGCTCCACCGTAACAGGTACACGCGGAATGGTGACAAGCGCGCATCCACTCGCAAGCCTTGCAGGTGCACGTATGTTGCTTGCGGGGGGCAATGCGTTTGATGCAGCGGTCGCAGTGGCTTCGACACTCAACGTCGTTGAACCTTATATGTCGGGGATCGGTGGCAATGGGTATATGTTGCTCTATAGTGCGGAGGAGAAGAGACACCGCGTGATAGATTATCTCGGCACTGCGCCTTACGCGGCAACGCTGGATGTCTATCCGACACTCGAAAGTCAGCAAATTGGTATCCGTGCCGGTATGGTGCCCGGTGGATGTGGCGGATGGTTGGAATTACTGGAGCATTACGGAAGCATGGATCCTGCAGATGTCTTCGCACCAGCGATTGAATTGGCAGAAAACGGATACGCCGTCACCGTCAAGAATGCCGAATTCATGGCAGGTGCGTACCACTATTTTTCGGAAAGGGCTGTAGAGGTTATCGCCTCGCGCGGGAGAACCCCACATCCCGGTGAACTTTTGGTGCAAAAGGACCTTGCACAAACGTTCCGCACGGTTGCGGAAGGTGGTGCTGAGGCGTTCTATCGCGGTGAGATTGCCAAAGAGATTGTCCGGTTTTCTCAAGAGACTGATGGGTTAATAACCGATAAGGATTTGGCTGACTTTGAGGTGGAGTGGCAGGATCCGATCTCTGTTACCTATAAAGATTATGAAGTCTACTGTCCACCGCCACCTTGTTCAGGTTTTCAATATCTGGAGACACTGAATATTTTAGAGAACGATGCACTCGGTGAACTCGGACACAATACCTCGGAATACCTGCATCTACTCATTGAAGCGATTAAGTTAGCGAGTGCGGATAGAGCCGAATACGCACCCCGTCCGAACCCACCGATTGAGCGGTTGTTGTCTAAAGACTATGCGCGAGCACAGCGTGAACGCATCGGCGAGCAGGCAGCGGTCAGCGGCGGTGAACGTTGGTCAAAAGACAAACTCCCTGGCGAGATCCTCGCTGACGACTGGACAACCGAATGCACAACCCATTTTGATACCGCTGACGCAGCGGGCAATATCGTCGCTGTGACGCAGAGTCTTGGACAACCCTTCGGTTCCGGCGTAATCCTCGGTTCAACCGGGATATTTCTCAACAATTTTATGAACTGGTTTGATAGAATTCCAGAGAGTCCAAACGCCGTCGGACCGCATAAACGGATAGAGATGTGCATGTCGCCGTGTCAAGTCTGGAAAAATGGGAACCCGTTTGCCGCGATTGGCACCCCCGGCAGCCACGGTATCCTCCAGACGACGCTGCAGATGGTGTTGAATCTGATTGAACACAAGATGAACGTTCAAGCGGCGATTGAGGCACCGCGCGTTCGGTTGGTAAATCCGGGTAAACATGTCAGCATGGAAGGACGTATTCCTGCTGCCGTGCGTGCCGCATTGGAGGCACGCGGGCATGAAGTAGAGATTTTGCCCGATTGGACAGCAACTGTGGGCGGTGGACACGGGATCGCTTTCGATCCCGAAGAGGGCAGTTTCATGGGCGGTGCTGACCCACGCCGCGATGGATATGCCATAGGCGTGTGATGTAAATGATTCATCCAAAACACATTGTTGCCGTTTCTGGATTGATAAGTCATCCCAACGGTAAAATCTTGCTCATACGTAGTCCGCGCCGGGGGTGGGAGTTTCCGGGCGGTCAAGTTGAAAAAGGTGAAAACCTTATTGAGGCGTTGCAACGTGAAATTCAAGAGGAATCTGGAGTTACAGCATCCATCGGGTCCTTGGTTGGTGTCTACTCAAACATCAAATCTCCAACCAAATTAATATTCGGTTTTTTAGGAGATTACGTCAGCGGTGAATTAACCACCAGTGCAGAGAGTGTAGAAACCGAGTGGGTTGCACGTCATTCAGTTTTGCAACATATATCGCATCCGGTTATTTATGATCGAATCAAAGATATGCTTGATTTTTCAGGACGTGTCATTTATCGCGTTTATACTACTGATCCGTATCAGGTTTGTGAACAACGTTTTCTGTAAAATCGAGGTAAGTCAGTTTCGTTAACAAAACATTTTTTCAAACTTCATATTCATCATAATATTTTTTACGGAGGAATTATGAAAGGTCTTAACATTTTAAACAAATACTTTTGCTTGTTATTAGGTTTACTTGTAATCTGTGGTTGCGGAAGGGTTCAAGACGTAATCCGTCCCGAACCATCAAGCCCACCACTCCGCGTAACCATGATATATCCGAGCGATTGTGTTGGCTCTGCAGCTTACTGCGATGCCTTCCATATCGGTGTCCGGGGAGCAGAGGAAGAACTTGGAATTACGCTAACGGAAGTTAACGGTAATGAAGACGATCCTGTAGCGACAGAGATGCTCCTAAGAGATGCAGCGCAGCGTTCAGAACTTGTTTTGACAGCGGGTTATCAGATGGGAGACGTGCTCGCTCGCGTGGCACCCGAATTTCCTGAGGTCAAATTCGCAATCTTTGATGTTGTGCTTGATATTCCAAATGTGGCTTCTGTGAACTATAAATCCAACGAGGGATCGTTTCTGGTCGGGGCAATTGCAGGTTTAAAATCGGAAAGTAACAAGATCGGCTATATCGGCGGTGCAGATGTCCCCCTATTACACGAATTTGAAGCCGGTTATATCGCTGGGATTCACGCTGTCAATCCGGACGCGGATGTCACGGTAGAATACATTAGCGAGGATGCGACAGGTTTCGGTCAACCTGAAAAAGCGAAAGAATTGGCACTATCACAATATGCAAACGGGATTGATGTGATTTATGTCGCTGCCGGTGGATCCGGTCAAGGGGTACTCGAAGCAGCACAGGAGCAACAGAAGTTCATCATTTGGGTCGATTCCAACGGTAATCATCTCGCCCCAGGAATTGTCTTGACGAGTATGGCAAAAGAGATTCCAGCTTCCGTGCAGCGTATCATCGCAGAAACAGTTGAAGGTAATTTTATGGCGGGTATCCGATACTTTGGACTTGAGGACGGTGCGGTTAGTTATGCTATTGATGAGCACAATCAGCCGCTGCTTTCGGATGACATCATAGCGACTGTTGGATCGCTGAATGCACAAATCATTTCTGGTGAGATTGTCGTTCCTGACACGGTTTCGCTTCCACGTGAATAGTATCTATAGAACTGGTTTCCGAAATGTGCCACAGGAAACCAACGGTTTCCTATGTTACAGATGTTACAGAAAACTGTTTTGTATATTCTTTACAAAAGGAGAGTTCATGCTGAATCAATATCCGTATCCAGAGTATGAAGGCAGGCGAAATATCGTGATTGGAATTTTGGTAACCTTGCTTACCTGTGGTATCTATGGGCTTTATTGGCAATACAAACAGATGGAGACGCTCAATGCTTGGTTGAAGAGAGATGAGTATTCTTTTTGGCTCTGGCTACTTCTTTCGATTATCACTTGTGGTATTTACGGCTTCTATTATGAGTATAAAATGGCAAACGGCATTAATACGGTACAAGCTGATAATGATTTGGTATTCGATTCAAGCCTACCCGTCATCTGTGTTCTGTTAGCGATTTTTGGTTTTGGTATCGCTTCACTTGCCGTTCAGCAGCACCAAATTAACAGACTTTACGGACGAACACCTAATGTTTAACCATACAATTCTCGCACGTCTATTTCTTATCGGTTTAGGGGCAGTAGGACTTTACACCGCAGCGTCTGAAATATCCGCCGAAGCAGTTTCGCTGATTCCGTGTATATTCCATTCGTTAACGGAGTTGGCATGTCCTGGGTGTGGTATGACGCGGGCATGTATTTCTTTAGTTCAGGGGCAATTCTATGCTGCATGGTGCTACCACCCGTTCTCTTTTTTAATTGTCGGGTTGGCTATTGCAGCAGCGTTCTTCCCGATGCAATTAAAAATCGCATGGAACCGTTGTTCGCTGGCAACCCAAAATTTGATTGTTATTGGTGGGATTATCCTCTGTTTATCTATCTGGCTCATAAGAATTTATTAGGTTTTGAATCCTAATGACTCCGTAGAATTGTCCCTCTCGCTCCGACGATCCAACCGGTGTTTTTATGGAGATGGATGTCCTGCAAGTTATATTGTACCGGTGTCGGATAGCGGCTCCATGTCTGACCCCCGTCTGTTGTGTGAAGGATTAAGCCTTTTTCGCCGACTGCCCACCCCTGTTTCGCGTTTCGGAAAGCGACGGCTCGCAACGCTTGGTTCACGGTGGATTTCTGTCTGCCCCATGTCCGTCCCCCGTCAGTCGTATGCAGAATGAGGCCATCCGACCCTACAATCCATCCGTGTGTTAGGTTGGCGAAATCGACAGCAAATAAGTATACGTCAGTCGTATTACTTTTCTGTCGGACCCACCGTTTTCCACCGTCTTGGGTATGGAGTATCTCGGCATCCTCGTTTTCGCCGCCGCCGCCGACGATCCAACCGTGGTCAGCATCCACAAAATGGACGCCCCATAGATGCGTCTTGGAAAGATTGTTCTGGCTTTCCCAACGGTTTCCGCCGTCTGTGGTGTGGAGAACAGCTCCTGACCCGCCGACTGCCCAGCCTTCAGCCGTACTGATGAAATGCATGTCCAAGATCCCCGGCGGTCTCGGACCTTTACCACGGACTTGGTGTTGGACGCGCCAAGAACCGCCGCCACTGCCGGTGTAATGCACCTTCCCGATGCTTGTAAGCCACCCGCTATTCGGGGTCGCGAAGTTAACCGCTGTGAACGTGTCTTTTGATACAGATGCCGCCTGCCAAGTCATTCCGCCGTCAGCAGTCGATAGTATTGTTCCAGCCGTTCCGACCACCCAGCCATGTTTTGTGTCTGCGAAATGTACCCCGTACAGGTGTTGGTTTGTACCGCTTTCAATCTGTTGCCACTCAAATTGGACCGGGTCCTCGGAACAACCGAGGTAACCAAAGACACCAGATAAGACGATAAGTGCAAGGTAACTTTTCTTTAACATTTTGGCCCCCAATTAAAATTTTATTGCATCTATTTCTGATTCGTGGTAAACTACATTGTATGGAATTTCCTGTGGATTGTCAAGTGCCTATCAGATATAGCAAGGATGTAGCAAGTTTCGTGCCAATTGGGAGAACACCGTGCTGAATGGACGCTCTACGGAATAGCCATAAAATCTTGCACGAAATCGGTCATCCTTTGGTTCCGAGTTGCACAAAATAGGGCAGTGTTTTTCGTGGCTACCGTCTACAGACAGAAACGCGTCTTGATTGATACAGATTCGAGGTCTTATGTACATTGTCGGAATTGATGGTGGCGGGACAAGAACTGTCGGTATTCTGACGACAGAAACAGGAGAACACCTTGCACAGGTTGAATCGGGCCCATCAAACTACCACGTCGTTGGTGAAGCAGAAACGCGGACTGTCTTGGAAAATATCATAAGTGAACTCCGCGAAAAAGCAGAGATTCCGTCAGTTGCTTCTATCCGTTTCTGTCTCGGAATGGCAGGTTTAGGACGTGCCGAGGATAGAAAAATAATAGGCAGAATTTGTGATGAACTCGGCATGAGTGGAAATCGTATCCTCACGCACGATGCACACATCGCGCTCGTCGGTGGCACTGAGAAACAGCACGGTGTGATTGTTATCTCAGGGACCGGTGCTATCGTCTACGGTATCAATGCTGACGGTAAAGAAGCGCGAGCGAGTGGATGGGGGTATCTGCTCGGTGATGAAGGCAGCGGCTACGACATCGCCATAAAAGGGCTCCGTGCTGTCGTTCGCGCTGCCGATGGTAGAGCCGGTTCCACCGCATTGACAAACCGAATTCTGAATGAACTCAAACTGAACGCGCCGGACGAACTCATCCGCTGGGCACACGCTGCCAGCCGGGGGACCCTCGCGCAGCTATCTGAAGTCGTTTTTAACACTGCCCGAGCAGCGGACCCGATCGCGGAACAGATTGTTGACGATGCCACCGATGAACTCGTCTGCGCTGCAAACAGTGTGATTAAGCAGTTAGAATTCGACGGGACGTTTGATGTTGTGCTCAGCGGCGGTAACCTTATCCACCAACCGATGTTCGCGGATAAACTCCGTCACCGGTTTGCGAAGATTCAGCCAAAGGCAGCAGTGCAACTCCCGAAACATGAACCTGCATACGGTGCTGTGTTATTAGTGCAAGATAGTTTTTAGAAGGACACCGTATCCAAACCGAGGGATAATGAAAAAAACGGAGCAACGAAACCCGAAATCCATTGACATAGACCTTAAATCGACATCAGAGATCGTTCGGGTTTTCCATGAAGAGGATAGAAAAGCCATCGCGGCGGTAGAGGCGGAGTCCGATGCAATCGCACACGCAATTGATCTCTGCGTTGCCGCGTTTCAATCCGGCGGCAGGTTATTTTATGTCGGTGCAGGAACAAGTGGTAGACTCGGTGTATTGGATGCCTCCGAATGTCCACCCACTTTTAGCACACCACCGGAGATGGTACAGGGGATTATCGCGGGTGGTGATGTCGCCTTGCGCCGTTCGGTGGAGGGCGAGGAGGACAAACCTGAACGCGGCGCACAAGCGATTCGAGAACGACAACTCACACCGCAAGATATACTCGTCGGCATCGCAAGCAGTGGACGAACACCGTACGTTATAGGGGCATTGAAGGAAGCACACACCATCGGCGCAACGACAATATTTCTCTGCTGCGTACCAGCGCCAGCACACCTGAAGGAATGCGTGACACATTTCATTACACCGATTGTCGGACCGGAGATTATCACCGGATCGACGCGTTTGAAAGCCGGAACCGCCACAAAGTTGGTTCTGAATATGCTCACAACCGCTGCGATGATCAAACTCGGCAAAGTCTATAACAACCTCATGGTAGATGTCCACGCTTCCAACACGAAACTGGTCGCGCGGAGTATTCGGATCGTTCAAACCGTCACAGGTGTAGATGCAGCGACCGCCGAGGCAGCACTAACACAAGCAGAAGGACGCGCAAAAGTCGCTATTGTAATGCTCACACAACGGATAGATGCAACCGATGCCGTTGCGTTGTTAGAAGAACATGGTGGTTTCCTGCGTTCTCTGCTTCCACCCGATAATTTATGACTTTGTTCGTAGGACAATTTGTGACCATCTCTGGACGCGTTTCCAGAGGTAATGTATATGGTTCAGTGGTTCTTGAAGATTGCTATGTCGTTCGTTGAAAAGGAGAAAACTTATGGCTACCAAAGTTGGGCTTGCCAAAACCGGCAGGCGACGTTCTAATGTTTTTCAGGCGTTGGACAATATACGTGCCGACTTGGCACCGAGGGTCTGTGAACAGGTGCTGTTGAAACCGAATTTTCTGTCTAGCACCAATCAGCTCGCCTCATCGCACGTAGATGCAATGCGGGGCGCACTGGATTTTCTGTTGAGCACGCCGCAGCCACCGAAAGAGGTTATCATTGCCGAAGGCGCGAACGAGAAATTCTCCGGTGAGGCGTTCCAAATTTTCGGTTACGAGGCACTCCAAGCGGAATACGATGTCCCAATCCGGCTTGTGGATTTGCATCAAGAGACCGAATGGGTAGAGACAAAAGTCTTTCTTGCCGGACGTGACGAGGAGACTGTCCGTATGCCGAAGACGGTTCTCGATTGCCCTTGCACCCTCTCGGTCGCCATCGCGAAAACGCATGATGCTGGGGTCGTGACACTCGCCATGAAGAATATGATTATGGGCACCATACATAAAGCGGATCGGATTAAAATGCACGGCTACCATAGCCACGCTGATCGGGTGCTACCACGCGAGGCACAAACGCTGAATATCAACCTGCTCCGGCTTTCACGACACCTCAAACCCGATATCGCTATCGTTGACGGCACCGTCGGACTGCAGGGTAACGGACCGGGTGGCACCGATTCTGTCCCGCTCGGTATCGCTGTCGTCAGTGGCGATGTGTTCGCAGCGGATGCAGTCACGACCAAGGCGATGGGATTTGAACCGTTGGAGATCGGGCTATTCCATTATGCAAACGAAATGGGATACGGCACCGCGGACCTAAACAACATTGAGATCGTTGGACCCGCTGTCGAGACGGTGGCGACATCTTTTAAACCGCATGAAACAACCGAACAGCAGTTCCAGTGGCAGGAAGCGCACGCTGAGGATTATCTCGCCGCTGATTAATAGCTTGGTTTTATCGGTAATTGTAGCCTGCAACAAAGGCGCGGGCGGACATACGCCGATTAACGTTATTTAACCCATTCGCCTAAACGAACCGCAAGGTAAAATTAAAAAATGAAACGTTTCTTTCATATATTGATCCTGTTTTCGTTCATTCTCACGACCCCGGCATGGGCATGGTGGGGCGGTGGACACGATATCATGACACAGGCAGCCGTCAAATCACTCCCTGATGAAGTCCCCGAATTTTTCCGAAACGCCGGTAAAATGGTCGCTCACTGCTCCTATGACCCTGATCTATCTAAGGAGCGAGGCACGCCACACGCACGGCAAGCTGAATACGGAGAACACTATATTGATGTAGAGCTCTTCGGAGAGCACCCGATTCCAGACGGGCGTGAGGCGCATATTCAGCTATGTGCCGAACTCGGATTTACACCGCGAGAAGTCGGTACACTTCCGTATGCCTTGGCGGAATGGACGGACCGACTTGCACTCGCTTTCGCTGAGTATCGCAAATGGCCCGACAACCCGATGATCCAGAACAAGTGCTTCGTCTATGCCGGTTTCCTCGCACACTACGCACAGGATATGTGCCAACCGTTACACCTAACCATTCATTTTGATGGGATTAAACAAGAAGACGGCACACGTCTACATAAGGGCATCCATGAGAAGGTCGATTCAGCCGTTGAGATGTTGAAACTCGACCCGATGGAACTTGCTAAATCACAACAGATTGAAGCCGTCACTGATCTGATGCCCGCAATCATTGAGCAGATTAAAAGCGGACACACTTTGGTAGATAATGTTTACGAGCTTGCGGACGATTGGCAAGATCTGAAGAACCCGACCCCCGCTTTAACCGATTTTGTGAATAATCGGGCGCGTGAGTCGGTGCGTTGGACTGCCTCGCTCTATTTAACCGCGTGGAAACTCTCTGAAAACATCAGGCTACCCGGTTGGCTTGACCGCGCAAAAAACGATGCAGACGCATCACATTCACACTAAAAGGAGAAATAAATTTGTTACAACAATGGAAACCTGACCCGACTTTTTACCCATCACCCAAGATGGCGATTGAGGCACCTATCGAAGAGCTCGCTTATGTCGCTGCACCTCGGGATGATGGCAAACCTGATACGATGTGTGTTGTTGACCTCAACACAGCGTCTGATACTTATGGCCAGATTATCAATCAATTGGAGCTCGGCGTTCGGGACGAAATCCATCACTTCGGTTGGAATGCTTGCAGTGCAGCACTCTGTCCTTACGCACCGCACCCTTACATAGAACGACGTTACCTCGTTGTGCCGGCACTCCGGGGTTCTCATATCTACATCCTTGATGTGAAACCCGACCCGAAGGCACCGCAGCTCGTTAAGACTTTGACGGCTGCTGAAGTTGAAGATCGGTCCGGATATACGCGTCCACATACGGTACATTGTGGACCCGAAGGTATCTATATCAGCGCACTTGCCTCAGCAGGTTCCGAAGAGGGACCCGGTGGGATATTCCTCATGGATCATTACAATTTTAATATTCTGGGGCAATGGGAAGTTGAGCGCGGCTCTCAATCCCTCTCTTATGATTTCTGGTGGCACTTGGGCTACGACATCGCTGTCACCAGCGAATGGGGCTACCCCGGAATGATTGAGAACGGTGTGAGCCTCGAAGATTTGGGAGCACGCAAGTTCGGGCATAAGATTCATATCTGGGATATCCGACACCGGAAAAATATCCAGACGTTGGATTTAGGCGACGACTATCAGATGATATTGGAGCTGCGTCCTGCACACGACCCGACAAAGGCGTATGGATTTGTCAATGCCGTACTGAATATGAATGATCTCTCGAGTTCCATCTGGACGTGGTACAAAGACGGCGACGATTGGGGCATCCAAAAGATTATTGATATTCCTGCACAGGCACCAGAAAATCCGGATGATTTGCCACCCGCTTTGAAGGATATCGGCATGATTCCGCCCCTTGTTACCGATCACATCCTCTCGTTGGATGACCGGTTCCTGTATGTCTCGTGTTGGGGTACCGGCGAGTTGTTGCAATACGACGTGTCCGACCCGTTCAATCCGAAGCACGTTGGGACCCTTGAGATCGGTGGGATTACGAAATCGCATCCGCACCCTGCAGCTGGACCTGTCAGCGGTGGACCACAGATGGTTGAATTAAGCCGCGACGGCAAACGTCTCTATTTCACTAATTCTCTCTACGTCGCCTGGGATAACCAGTTCTACCCCGACGGTGCGAATGGGTGGATGGTGAAAGCTGATGTAAACGTGGAAGATGGTGGACTCGAATTCGATCCTAACTTCTTCGTAGGTTTCGGCGACAGTCGCGCCCATCAGATTCGCTTGCAAGGTGGCGATAGCTCATCGGATACTTTTTGTTATTCGTAGGAATTTCGTAGGGGTTGGGAATGTAATACAAGGAACGGATTTAGTCTATCCGTAGACTAAATCCGCCACCCCTACTGAATAAAAAATGATGGTTCTATATCCAGAAAGGCATTTTTATGGATACTGGCTCATGGTTAAGTTACACGCTCATGGGCGTATATCACGGCATTAATCCGGGGATGGGTTGGCTTTTTGCAGTCGCTTTAGGCATGCAGGAAAAACGGAGGCGTGCCGTTATCGGTGCGCTCTTTCCGATGGCACTTGGACACGCGATATCCATCGCCGTTGTCGTGTTCGTTATCGCCTTGGCACAACGGCAACTGCCGGAGGGTGTTCTGCGAATCGCATGTGCGACTGTCCTGTTTGGGTTCGGTGTGTATAAGTTTTTCAGCGCACGACACCCGAAATGGGTTGGGATGCGTGTTAACTTCAAAGACTTAACGATCTGGTCCTTCTTGATGGCTTCCGCCCACGGTGCAGGTTTGATGCTGGTACCATTCTTGTTGCGGATGCCGGCTGCTGAGGCTTCCGCACATACACACCACGCAACCGCAAGCATGACAGATAGTACTGTGATGTTATTATCTGCAGTCGGCGTGCATACGCTCAGTTTTTTCGTTGTGACGGGGATTGTGGCGGTTATCGTTTACGAGGTGGTAGGACTGGCACTGCTCCGCAAGGCGTGGTTTAATATGGACTTGTTGTGGTCTATCGCTCTGATGATTGCTGGTATTGTCACCCTTTTTTGGAAGCATTAAGCCTCTTCCTTAATCTGATCGGGGAGCAACTTAACGTTGTATTTTTCTTGCAATGCCCGTAGGTCAGCAAAGTCTGTATCTTGTAATGTATATCCAGAATGCGAACGCACTTGGTAATCCACTGATAGGCACCGGACTTCCCGACCCCCGATAAAACCTACGGCGTTCAACTCCGATTCGGTGATAATCCAGTCAATCTCGCCGGGCCCGTAGATTGCACCTCCGCCTTCGATAAGTTCGATAACGTGGAAATCAATCTTTCCGTGCAGTCGATGCCCCATCACAAAGTTCCGATCCTTACGATCATCTGTATAAACATCAACGAAACCATGCGCCGAAAGTGCTTTGGTTAGGACTGCGGAATCTTCCCATGAAATAATAATATCCAAATCTGAATGCTCCCGAGTACACTCATCTAATAAGGCATCAACACCCCATCCACCATCAATCCAAACTTTGATACCGAGTTCATCAAAGAGATCAAGGAACCAGTGAACCTTGTCAGCGGTCATCTGTTCTTTTTTCATTAATGAACCTCCTTGAAGGAATTACATGAAATCTCTTGTTAGAGGAGCTTCAAGGCTGCTTCATAGTTACTTCTAACGATGTCTTGGACATCCTTTCGTAACTTCTGCCAGCTCCGTTGGAGTTTTGCCTTAACCCATGTCTTACCTTCATCAATTCCCATTCCGTGGTGAATATACGCCAAATATAAAAGCGAAGGAACATGTTCAATATGGGACATTGCATCGGCGTTGGCAAGACATGCGCCTTCCGCACTCCGATATTCAACTCTGACGCTTGCTCGATGTGTCGCGATAGCGTCCTTGACAGCTTCCGTTTTTTTTCCTGGATAGCCGAAACGCTTGAGGAGTTTTTCTGCTTCAATTGGCCCATGAACGTGATGATCTTCATAGAGTGCTTTGTCCTTTATGCTGGCGTAATCATGAAGTAACGCCGCGAGTTCGACAATTTCGGGATCAGCATCAAAGCGTGGGGCGAGTCGTTTTGCGTTTTGAATGACAGGTAAGATGTGATGCGTCCAAATATCGTGACCGAAGATGTTGGTGTCAGCAGCACAAGCCTGTTCGACAATCTCCTCAATTCTATTTTTTATGGTTTCAATCACGGAACGTTCTCCTTTTGCGATATGGGTTTACAACTTGTTCTTAACAGTATTAAGAATACCACAAAATTGAAGTTCAGACAACTGAAAGTTGCGTCTCCGAAAACGGATTGTCTCGAATTTCTGGGATACGAACTATCTTTTGTTAAAGAAAAAGCATCTATTTAATTGTAGGTTTCACTATAATTGCGCGTCAAGGACTTTACACACCTTCCAAAATGAAAATTTGCTTTTTTTAATGCACCGTGCTATAATTTCTTTTCAGTATCAAGAATATTGTAAAATGGACTCGAAAACAACGATTTTTAAATTGGACCATCAAGCTGCCCCGAAAGGAGAACCTTGAATTGATAAACCTATATGGAGCAACGTATGACAGGATACAACTGCTTCGCCACGTCGGAGATATATCCCAAATTGCACATGCAAAGATGTATCAACTGACGGATGGCAATGAAAAAGGTGTTGACGCGATTGACTTCCGAACCGGTAGCGGCTTAAATTTCACTGTGCTACCCAGCCGCGGATTGGATATCTCTTATGCAGAATACCAAGGTATTCCGCTCTGCTGGCGTTCAAGTACAGGCGATGTCAATCCTGCACATTATGAACCTGAAGGGATCGGCTGGCTACGCAGTTTTTACGGCGGTCTATTGACGACCTGCGGTATGCGGCAAGTCGGTGTACCTAACGAAGATGATGGCGAAGTATTAGGACTCCACGGTAGAGTCTCAAACATCCCTGCCAAAAACATTTGGGTCGACAGCCGATGGGAGGGACACCGCTATATGTTATGGGCACAAGGGAAGGTTAAAGAGACCACAGCATTAGGTGAACACCTTTTGCGTACCCGCAGAATTTGGACAGAGCTCGGCTCGCGTACGTTGCATATTGAGGATATTGTCGAAAATTTGGGATACCAAGATTCACCGCACATGTACCTCTTCCATATTAATGTCGGATTTCCGATCCTCACGCAAGATAGCGAGCTGCTTGCACCCTCCTCGCAAGTAACCCCGCGCGACGACATCGCCGCCGCAAACCTGAACAATTATAACCTCTGTGAACCGCCAACTGTTGACTTCCAAGAGCAGGCATTTTATCACGAAATGGAGCCTGATGTTGATAATCATATCCGTGTCGCCCTCGTAAACCGCAATTTTAACAATGGGCAAGGGATCGGTGTATCCGTACGCTACCACAAGACCCAGTTCCCGAACTTTGTTCAATGGAAAATGTGTGGTGAAGGTACCTATGTTTTCGGGTTAGAACCCTCAAATTGCGGCGTGGAAGGTCGGGCAAAAGAACGTGAACGCGGTTCTCTAAGGTATATTGAACCCGGTGGACGCAGACATTATGAGGTCGAAATCGGCGTGTTAACTTCCAACGCAGAAATCGACGAACTGCAAGAAAAAATCGCAAAAACCCAAAATTAACGCTGTTAAGGAGAAAGAAATGAAAAAGTATTTGGCTTTACCGCTTATTGCCCTCCTATTACTGACAACATCCTTGTTTATCAGTTGTAGTGCAAAAGAGCAAACATCAACACCACCAATGGTAGAAACATCTCCGCCACCGGATCAAGAAATGGCAGATGGTTCGGACTCACCTGAGGCGGAACTCAGAGAGAAACCGCACTCACCCGAAGCGGAGCTGGCGGAGAAACCACACTCACCTGAATCGGAAGTAAAAGAGAAACCTCGTTCCCCCGAAGCGGATGCTGGCGACAAATCACGTTCCCCCGAAGCGGAGCTGGCGGAGAAACCACACTCGCCCGAAGCGGACGCTGGCGACAAATCACGTTCTCCCGAATCGGAAGTAAAAGAGAAATCCCATTCCCCCGAAGCGGATGCTGGCGACAAATCACGTTCTCCCGAAGCGGAGCTGGCGGAGAAACCGCACTCGCCCGAAGAAGAAACACCCCGAGAAACTAAACCTGAAGAGACAGAAATAGTCCCAAACCTGGAGATCCCGGAAGGTAGTGTGCTACATCTGATTCCGGAGGAAACGATCGGGCTCGTCTATTGTCCGAGTCTGCTCGAATTGGATTATCGCATTAATACATTGGTGACAGACTTAATTCCGACGGATGAAGCCCCGGAAGTCCTCGCCAGAATCTTAGCGGATACCTTCAGTGCTGGGTTTGAAAGTCTCGCTGAGTTAGAAGAAATCGGACTGGATTTGGACCAAGATTTCGCGATCTTCATGACCACTTTAAATCCACCTGCTATCTCCGCAACCGTCCATCTAACAGACCCCGAAGCGATGAAGGAGGTGATTGACGCTGAAAGCGAAGGCAGTGCCCCGACCGAATATAACGGCGTAACCTATTGGAGCACGACCGGCGGCGATGGTCATTTCGCTATTTTAGGGAATATGCTCGTCTTCTCACAGTCTGCCAAAGTGTGTGAGAGTGCAATTGATGCCTATAAAGGGGCGAAGCCATCTGTCGTAACCCATCCCGCGTATAGCGCATTCCTTACAGATATTATGGCGGGGGACGCTCAAGTCGCACTCCACTTTAATCTCAAATCCGTCGCGCCTCTCATGATAGCTTCGCTTGAAAGGGAATCGGAATCAATGAGAGACAGCATCGAAAGCGATCCTGCTGCTATGTCGGTGGCTCCATTTTTTGGAAGTATGTTCAGCACAGCCATAGACTTTCTTGAGCAAGCGGAATCATTAAGTGCAACGCTTGAAGTGAAGGGAACCGATGTTCAGCTCGCACCCTCTTTAAAATTCAAGAACGGGAGCGAAATTCGGCAGTCCTTGAAAAAGATGATTCCTGACGAATTGGCAATCCTTAACGATCTCCCAAATCTCGCTTTTGTGAATGGTGCCTATCAGATGGACCAAAAGTTCATGATCGATATGCACATGATATGGCTAAAAATGTTCTCAGCAGAGAAGCCGGAACAGCAAGAGAAACTCGACGGACTCACACAGCAGATAACTACGTTTTATGAGTCTCTCGGCGATGAGATCGGTTTCTCGGTCAATTTTGGCGATAGTATTATCCCTGATTATATGATCATCTATACGGTGAAGGATAAACAACAGGCACAGGGATATATGGAAAACGTGTTCATTGAGCAAATGCTCAGCAGTATCGGGGTCCTGCGCGATGTTGTTGGAAACTCGCCGGGATTAACCATCTACGATGGGGCGCATGCCGGTGAATCCTTGATGCACAACGACATTGAAATTAAAAGCTACGTCTTCCCGAATTTCGGTTCGATTTTTGAACAGGTGCCGCCTGAAGCTGCTGGAATGTTTCCCCAAGAGTGGCACTGGTACTACGCCTTCCACGAAGACCAACTCTTTTTCGCTACCGGAAGTGCCGAAATGATTAAAGCAGCGTTGGACAGAAAATCTGAAATGGGCGAAGGTCTCCCTGAAGCGGATGCTGACGACCCATCACATTCGCCTGAAGCGGAATTGGCGGAGGAACCACACGCACCCGAAGCAGGGCTGGCTGAAAATCCGAGTTATCAGAAACTTATTGAGACGCTCGGAACCGACAATAACGTCTTTTTGGCACTTTCACCGATAACCGCGGTGAAAAGCGTCATACCTATTGTGTCGAAAGCAGATCCAGCTGCCGCCGCAGCGATGCAAATGTTTGCTGGGATGTTTATGAATATGCCGGAAAACTATAGCCTCGGTTTCTCCGCGAAGGTACAAGAGGACAGTATCGGCCTAAATTTGCTTCTCACCCTCGGCGACTTCAAGCAAGCCATCGAAATGATAATGATGATGCAGAGTATGGGCCAAATGTAACAAACCAACTTCTAACTCGCCCACAAACTCGTTGTGGGCGAGTTTCTTATTATTAGCCTTCCGAAAATAGCTGTGAATCACAAAAAGTCTTATTAGGGCATTTACATATTTTATTTTAATTTTAAGAATATGTCCTAACCTAACTGATGCTTAAACCCTTATGCCTATTGACTTTATAGCACTTTAAAATTTGACTAAAAAAAAATTTGACTAAAAATGAGATTTTTGATAATATATCCTCCTACACTTCTGTGAAAATATGAAGTTTTTGAACGTTTCGTAACGGATATTTTCCTGCGTGGGTTTGCCAGAGAATGTTTAGAACCTATCCGCATCTGGTATTAAACTTACGTTATTACGGACCCAAGGAGGAAAGGCTGGTGCATAAACAAATGAGTTTCATATTCAGTTTCGGCATCGCATTTTTGCTGATCGTTTCTCCGTTCGCGATGGCTGCTGATACAACCGAAGAGACGACGGAAGCTGTTGAGGCCGCGGAACCCAAGAAAAGTCCGATTAAAATCGGCGGGGCGATGCGTGTGAACTATGCCTATGGTACTTATGGCAGTGAGGACAGCCCACACCGCCGAGGTGAAAAAATCGGCGATGTAGACCTTGAAATTTTCCGGCTCAATGCTGATCTCGACTATCACAACATCATCAGTAGACTTGAATACCGGTGGTATAATGACTACAGCATGATACATACGGCATGGTTAGGATATAATTTCGGTGATTTCGGTACACTTAAAGCAGGTATTGTGCGTGTCCCCTTCGGCCCGACTGCTTACGGTGTTTCGACGAGCTGGTTCTTCGACCAGCATTTTTATGTCGGACTCGCTGACGATATGGATATCGGTATCAGATGGACTGACACCCTTGATAAATTGACACTTGATGTAGGGTACTACCTTATGGGCGAATTCCAGACCGATGGAAGTAGTCTTGCGAGTTCTCTCTACAGTTACGACGTTGTCAAGTGGGAAGAAAAGGCTGATGCAAACGGAAACGTTGAATGGGGTGCCGGTGAAAACGGTTATGATGAGCAACACCAATTTAACGTCCGCGCCATCTACGCGCTTGAGAATATCGGGGATTTCGGTGTTTCCGCACAATACGGTTTGCTAAAAGGAACGGATGTCGGGGACGATGATAGTGGTAACCACTACGCGATCTCCGCACATGCTAAGAATACCTTCGCTGACTTCACGCTTTTTTCGCAATTCTCCTATTATGCGCATAACATCACTGACGATACGCCTTGGGGCACCGGAGACTTAATTCCGATGGGTGCTTATGACTTCGCCTGGCCCGTCGCATCTACTGGATTAATACCCGCGTTGTCGCTACGATATGGCGGGATAGATACCTCCGGCATCTCATGGATTGACAGTGTTACGCCTTATGCAGAGTGGAGCACTATCTTCAAAACTGTGGATGATTACAATGCGAGTACCCTCATAACGGTCGGCGCGAGTTGGACGGTCTTAGGTGCTCTCTATGTGTATAGTGATTTTGCACTTTCTGACGGCAACTTTTTTGTTGGGAACACGGGAGATAACTACGGGAATATCCTTACAGGGGTTAACCACGTAGGTGCCAACGGAAATAACGTCTGGCATTGGCGCCTCAATTTTAACTTTGGTTATTATTTCTAAGTGGCTACGCGACTTTCCATCATAAGCGCGCTTTGTAAGTGCGCTTATCACTCCGTACACGGTTGAAAACTGTCAAATCAACTCTAAAAGGAGAATTTTGAAATGCGCGAAGAAGGAAAACAACCGCAACACATGCAGGAAAGGGAATATAAGAAGTTATTCGGTTTAGATATTTACTTAACGCCTGTATTCGTGATTTCCAGTATCGCCATCGTCGTTTTTATTATAGGTTCTCTCATTTTCCAAGAGGGGGCAACAAAACTCTTTGGAGGCCTCCGAGTCTGGCTCACCACGAACCTCGACTGGTTGTTCATGATTTCTACCAACCTTGTTTTTATCTTTTGTGTCGTTGTGGCACTCTCGCCGCTCGGTAAGGTCCGTCTCGGCGGTGCAGATGCGAAGCCTGAATATTCCTACTTAACTTGGCTTGCGATGCTGTTTGCTGCAGGTGTCGGTATTGGGCTTCTCTTCTTTGGCGTTTCGGAGCCGATTACCTATTTTCAAGGGGGTAGTTATTCGCCACTCGGAATAGAAACGATTTACGACCCAGAGACGATCTACAACGCTGAAAATGTTCCCGATGCTGCGGATCCCAAGGTTCAAACGGCGGCTTCCGTCGGTATAGCGACAACGGTCTTCCACTGGGGTCTACAAGGCTGGGCGATCTATGGCGTTGTTGGACTTGCACTCGCCTTTTTCGCTTACAACCGAGGGTTACCACTCCTCATCCGATCCGCCTTCTATCCCATATTCGGTGACCGGATCTGGGGTTGGCCCGGACACATCATTGACACCTTCGCCATATTCGCAGGTATTTTCGGACTCGCAACTTCGCTCGGTTTAGGGGTACAACAGGTAACCTCCGGACTTAACTATCTGTTTGGGATACCGGCGAACAGTCTCACGATGGTACTTTTGATTGTTGGGATTACCGCTATCGCGCTGATCTCGGTGATGACGGGTATTAATGTGGGTATCAAACGTCTGAGTCAGTTCAACATAATTCTCGCCTTTTTATTATTGGCGGCTATTATCCTTCTCGGTCCAACGGGTTATATTTTTAAAAGTCTGTTCACCGGGCTTGGTGCTTATGTCATGAAGATTGTACCGCTCAGCAACTGGATCGGGCGCGAGGACACTGCCTTCTTCCACGATTGGACGACCTTCTACTGGGCATGGTGGATCGCTTGGGCACCCTTCATCGGTACGTTCATTGCTCGCATTTCAAAAGGACGTACAGTTCGCGAATTCGTAATCTTTGTCCTTCTGTTACCGACACTGTTATGTTTAATCTGGTTCAGTGCCTTTGGTGGCACCGCTATCCATCAGTTCCTCACTGATGGACTCACCGGTGTAACCGAAGAAGTTGAGACCTATAATTACGAACTTGCGCTGTTCAAAATGTTTGAAGGGATCCCGTGGACAATGTTGCTTTCCTGTGTCGCTATGACGTTGACGATCATCTTTTTTGTTACCTCATCCGATTCTGGTTCTCTGATTATTGACATTATCGCAGCGGGTGGCAAAGTTGACGCACCGATACCGCAACGTGTGTTTTGGTGTACTGCGGAGGGTTTGGTCGCTATCGCGCTCTTACTTGGCGGAGGCTTGAAATCTTTACAAGCCGCCTCCCTCGCGACGGGCTTCCCGTTCGCAATCGTGCTATTAGGCATGGGTGCCTGCGTCTGGGTTGGGCTGAGTCGTGAAGTACGTGAATCTCAATAGAAATCGGCTGCCAGCAATCGGCAGCTGGAAGAAGGGGTATCGGTTCTCGGTAGTCGGTTAAGGGGTTCTGATAGCGTCAAATATCTCTTAACCAACCGCCGAAAGCCGAAAACTGAAAGCCAATAACTATGAACGCAACAGAACTTGAATTTGAAAAATCGCTCATTGAATTGGAACGCCACCTTACGCAGTTAGAGGCGTTTGCGGAAGCGCACCCGGAGCTAGACCTCACCGAAGGGATGGATGCGCTGAAACAGAATGCGGATACGCTGACAAAACAGACGTTCCAAAAAATCAGTCGTTGGGATAAAGTGAGGTTGGCGCGTCATGCCCAGCGTCCGCAAGCGCCTTTCTATATTGAGGCACTCCTTGAGGAACCCACCGAACTCCACAGCGATAAGTTGTACGGCGACGATCGCGCACTCATTGGCGGTTTCGCCTGGTTTGACGGACACCCCGTCGTCTATCTGGCACAGCAGAAAGGCACAAGCCTCGAGGAGCGGCAGGAGATGAATTTCGGTTACACGCACCCGGAAGGCTATCGCAAAGCGAGGCGGTTGATGCAGTTAGCGAATAAGTTCAACCGTCCTATCATCTGTTTTGTTGATACGCCGGGGGCACACTTTGATCTCCGTTCCGAGGAATACGGACAGGCAATGGCGATCGCCGAAAATCTGGCAGAGATGATGATGCTCCGTGTTCCGATGCTTGTCATTATTATCGGTGAAGGTGGAAGCGGCGGCGCACTGGCAATCGCACTCGGGAACCGAGTCTTGATGATGGAATACGCTGTCTATTGCGTCGCACCGCCTGAAGCCTGCAGCGGAATCGTATGGAAGGACAAAGGTGAACACGCACCGGAAGCGACCGAAGGCTATAAACCGACCGCCCCCGATCTCCTCAAGTTAGGTATCATTGATCAAGTCGTGCGTGAACCCCTCGGTGGTGCGCATAGAGACCCGGATGCCGCAGCACGCAGCATCAAACGTGCGATACGCAAACATCTTTCGGAATTGATAGAAATGTCGCCGGAACAACTCGTCCAGCAAAGGTTCGAGCGTTATCGACATATCGGACTTTACGGCGAAGATGATACTTAGGCGGGTGCCCACGACATGAAGATCCGAACTATCACAACAGGTATTCCGCTCCCGTTTGCGCCATACCAACTTCAACGTGCTGCGAATTTTAACGCCGCCTGTCAAGCCTATTTTGAAGCGCACGGTTACGATGTACAAACAACTCGTGTCAGTTCCCAAATCTGGGATGAGGCACGAGATGTAGAGCCAATCCTTGCGCTGGCGTCTGAGGCGCGAGCATTAGGTATCGAATTCCTTAGCTTGGGGACGATCCTTCCCGCTAAGCGACACACAGAAACGCATCTCGCTTGTGTCGCCGATGTGATTGTCCGGAGCGAAACACTCTTTGCTACGGTCACGCTTACGACACCCTCTGGGGGCGTGGCATCGGATATCGCTGAAAACGCCGCGCGTATCATTCAACAGATCGCGCACCAAACCGATGCCGGCTACGGGAACCTCCGATTCGCAGTCCTGATGAACTGCCCACCGAATACGCCATTCTTCCCGGCGGCATTCTGGCACGACACGCGAACGAACTTCGGCATCGGGTGGCAGGCAGCTGACCTCGTGCAACACGCTTTCACAGATGCCCCGAATTTAGAAACCGCTCTCCAAAACCTAAAAACCGTCATGGAAGTAGAGGGACAGAAGATTGTCGAACTCGCAGAAAGTTTGGCACAGGAGTGGGGTGTCCGGTTCGTCGGTATAGATGTGTCACCTGCACCGATGGGTGACGAGAGCATCGCCTACGCTATGGAGCAACAACTACCAGGGTACTTCGGCGAACGTGGAACGCTAACAGTTGCTGCCGGATTGACACAGACGCTCAGATCACTCGATCTACCGCTCTGTGGATACTCAGGATTAATGCTCCCTGTACTCGAAGATGTCGGACTCGGTGTGCGGAGTGAAGCAGGTTATTTTAACCTCGACAGCCTGCTCCTCTATTCGACTGTCTGTGGGACCGGGTTGGATACAATCCCTATACCGGGCGATGCCTCAATATCTCAAATCGCTGCTATTCTAACGGACGTTGCCACCCTCTCTATTCGGTTGACCAAACCGTTATCGGTACGTCTGTTTCCTGTTCCCGGATGCAACGCAGACTGCCTGACGGAATTCGATTCTCCGTACCTAACAAACACCACAGTGATGCAGATATAGCCCGAAGACCACCGTTATGAACAGAGCCATCAACGCGTAGGCAAAACCGGGGGACCCAGCCCCTACGGCACGCACCGCTAATTATCATTTTTTTTCACTTGCCAATTGTCACGACTTTTGATAAGATGATGCGAACGGAGTTTGATGCACATTGTGCAATTATAACTATACATCGGAGGTAACTTTACAATGTATATGCGGCACTGGCTACAGAGTCCTTCGAGTCTAACACACGGTAACATCATTAAACGTGAGATTTTTAGCAAACGCACAGAGGACTCCGCCGACAAAGAGGGCGCGATTTTAAGATATGTTGACAGCTTCTCTCGGTGCTACCTTGAACCGAGGATCGCTTCTGTGCCTACGGCACTTGATGATAGGCAGCTGATTTTTTACATCGTTGACGGTTCCGGTACATTTGAGGCGGGAGACTTGAAACAGCAAGTTACAGAGGGAGATGCAATCTTAGTGCCACCCGGACTCAACCATGTCTTGGAAAATTTGGAGAGCACGCCGTTAGAGTTTCTGATATTGGAGGAGGTACTCTCCGATGGCGTAGAGGCACCGCGCAAGGATGCCCTTATCCGCAACTACCGAGAACGCCCTTTAGGGCAAGGACATTGGACGCATCTGGTACATCCGATTTTTGGGCCGGACGACGGCTTAGTGACGCTCCACTCGGTACTGATGGTGCGGATTGAAGCCATGCAAACGCCTGATACCCACGGCCACGGGCCCGATATGGACGAGGTGTGGTATATGCTCGAAGGCAATGGCATCCATGTTGTCAGTAGGAATGTATATCGGCAGATGCCGGGCGATGCTGTCTCTGTGGCTTCGTCTAACCCAGGGCATAGTCTAATCAATGACACAGATGAACCCTTGAAAACCTTCTACTTTGCGAGGTATGACCGATAAAGGAATCGCTATGGCTGATAAACCGCATGTGCTTCTCATTTCAACCGACCATTGGCCCAACTCACTTCTGGGTGTCAGCGGGCATCCAGCGATACAGACACCGACACTTGATGCGCTTGCGCGTGCTGGCACCCGATTCACACGCGGATACAGCGAATGTCCCGTCTGCGTTCCTGCACGGAAAACCTTGATGACCGGTGCGACAACCCGCACCCACAAAGATAGGGTTTTCAACGATCGGAAGGGAATAGATGGACTGCCGACAATCGCACAGACGTTTCGCAATGCCGGGTATCAGGCTTACGCTGTCGGTAAACTGCACGTCTATCCGCAACGTGACCGCATCGGGTTCGACGATGTACTCTTAGGCGAGGAAGGCAGGTTGCAATACGGGGCTATTGACGATTATGAACTCTTTCTCGGTGATAGAGGCTACGCCGGTCAGCAGTTCGCACACGGGATGTGTAACAACGATTACCTCAACAGACCTTGGCACCTCCCCGAAGATTGCCACGTTACGAACTGGAGTACGCAGCAGATGGTTCGGATGATTAAACGGCGGGACCCGACCCGTCCGGGGTTCTGGTACCTCTCCTATTGCCATCCGCATCCGCCGTTGGCACCGCTCCAATGTTATATGGACATGTATCGCGATATCGAAGTGGATATGCCGTATTGTGGCGAATGGGCAAAGCAGAGCGAGGGGCTTCCTTTACCGATAAAAGGACGGCAAAAAAAGGACGAACACTTTAACGAAGATCTCGTCCGTTCGGCACGTCAAGCCTTTTATGCCCTTTGTACACACATTGACCATCAATTGCGGCTCGTTATCGGTACTTTACGTGAAGAAGGCTTGTTGAACAACACGATTCTGCTGTTCACATCGGATCACGGCGATATGCTCGGTAACCATGGGATGTGGGCGAAGCGACTTTACTACGAAGATTCTGCGAATGTACCGATGCTCCTCGTCGGCACTGCCGGCGATGAACGCGTAGGACATCATAGGGTTGATGACCGACTCGTCGGATGGCAGGACGTTATGCCGACGCTCCTCCACCTCGCGGGGATTGATATCCCTGACACCGTAGACGGGATACCGATGGTCGGCGACGAAAAGCGCGAGTGGTTGTACGGCGAATGTGGTGAAGGCGGCAGCGCGACCCGTATGATCCATGAGGGACGTTTCAAATTAATCTACTACGCCACCGGTAACTACCGACAACTCTTCGATCTGGAAGAGGATCCGAGGGAACTCAACGATCTCGCCGATTCACCCGCATCCGCCGAAATCCTTGACCGATTAACGGACATCCTCATGGGTGAACTTTACGGCAGCGATGAGAAATGGATCCAAGATGGTAAGTTGGTGGGTTTACCTGACCGTGAATATCGTCCTTCGGCAAACCGAGCCTTATCCGGTCAACGCGGACTCCACTGGCCCCCACAGCCATCTGTCGGGCGTTGAATAGAATTTCTAAAAATGGTAGGTGCGGTTTTGCGGCGTACGTGAAGAAACACCCCAGCAAAAACCCCAAATGCGACCTGCATTCCAAACCGCACCACGCAATCAGTGTTTTCTATCTAACTCCACGATTCCGATAATCAATACCTATATTCCCGAATTAAAACCGTTGAATTTCTAAGCCAAATGTGGTACTATTTTAACGAACTAATTCGTTATTCAAGGCGTTTTTGTACCGTAAACTTTTAGTTTGCATGCTATCAGACACAACAAAATATAGATACTTACTGCTTGGTGCAACTTGCAGGCGCGACGGTGTATTTTTAGTTAATTGTAAATCTACTATAGACAGGACTCTCTAAGGGATTATGGGAAGAAAAAAATCGAACGAAAATTCTAATAAAAACGGCGCAACGCTCGGTTTTGGAGATGAGTCATGAATTTCAGCGACGAAGAAATCAAACGCCAAATGCGCTTAGGTGAAGATAACCGTTGGGAATTCAAAGAAATTGTGTTCGCCGGAAATGTGCCTAAGGGCCCCCGTCGTGACGATCTGGCAGATGAACTCGCCGCATTCGCTAACACGGATGGTGGTATCATGCTGTGCGGTGTAACTGACAGTGGTGATATTCAAGGTATGTCGCGCGAACAGATGGACGAATTGGAAAAACTATTGACCGAGATCTGTACTGACACGATTAAACCCTCAATTCGTCCTGCTATTTTTCGTACAGAAATAGAAGAAGGCAAACCGTTCCTGCTCGTTGAAGTCCCACCAGGCTATGCCCTGCACGATAGTCCTGGTGGTGGCTACCATCGAGTCGGCAGCTCAAAACGCAAAATGACTAGTGATGAACGGTTACGTCTTGCACAGAAGCGCGGACAAACACGTTTCCTCTGGTTTGATAAACAGCCAGTTCCGGAAACAGGTTTTGGATCATTGGACGAATCTCTTTGGAAACCGTTATTGAGCGCCGAAGGTGCCGCTGCGCCTGAATTGGCACTCGAAAAAATGGGGCTTCTGACCAATGACGAAAACGGTACAACGCGTGCTACTGTGGCGGGTGTTCTCTTGTGCAGCCGTTCACCCGAAGAATGGCTCCCAAACGCCTGCATTTCAGCAACTTGTTATCGTGGCAAAGACCGCGCCTCTGGACAGATAGATGCACAAACGATTACAGGACCGTTGAATCGACAGATTTCTGAAGCGGTTGCCTTTGCTGTGCGTAACATGCGTGTTGGTGCCTACAAGAATCCGGCTCGTGTTGATCTGCCACAATACAGTGAAAAGGCACTTTTTGAAGCGATCGTCAACGCAGTAGCCCACCGCGACTACACAATTCAGGGTAGCAAGATTCGACTCTCAATGTTCACAGATCGGCTTGAAATAAACTCCCCGGGAGGCTTACCTAATAATCTAACAATTGAGAGTATGGAGGTCCGACAATCAACGCGCAATGAAGCTCTCACCTCTATGCTTGGAAGGATGTCTGTTGGGAATATACGCGGCTCGGAGGACCGACAATTTTTCATGGAACGACGCGGAGATGGTGTACCTATCATCTTTCGCGAAACGAAGGCATTAAGTGGAGAACCGCCACAGTATCAACTCATTGATGGTTCAGAGCTTGTTCTCACAATTCCAGCAGCTGCCACTGAAGCGACACGCGTAGTGGCTTCTATCCAATGTGATCTTCCCGATTCTACCATCAGAAAAGTAGATGTATTAATGCTGTTTCAGAATAACGCGATAGCACGCAGATTCACGGCTGGGAGCGGTGATGTACATATCAGTTTGCCAGTTGTAAATCTACCGATGACGGTGTTCATAGCTGCAGATGGTTGCTCCGCATATCTTGAACACAATTGGGTGCCAACACAAGGCGAACTTACCGTTGAAATGCAACCTTTACCTGAAGGTGGTTCAGCACTCTTTCCTAAAGGAAAAGGCGATCTGCCAGGCTTGTCAGGAAAAATAAATCTAATCCGCGACGCTTATGACCGACCTTTCCTCTATGCTTCTAATATTACCATAAATGAAGGACAGCGACAACCGGTTCATTTTATTCTTGGCGAGGATTTGCGTCTCACTGATGCCGACGGAAAAGAGTTGATGATACGTATCGTTGCAATCGTAGGTAGAGCTGTACTCATAGAGTATCGACCTTATACCAATGGAGAAAAAAAATGACAGTAAAAGAATTAATGGAATTTCTCGAAAAATACCCTGATGATTTACGAGTTGTTGTCAACGGCTATGAAGATGGTTATGACGATATTTTACCAGAACGGATTTTGAGCAGAAAAATAGAGTTGGACGCTGGAAAACATGACTGGGAAGGAAAACACGGTGATCCACCCTATGAGGGTGAAGAAACGACTGATGATGCCAAAATTGTAGATGCTTTGGTTTTCTGCCGTGCTCCGTATTATTAAAATAGATTGAAAACAATTCTCAGAGATAGGTTATGACGTTTGATTTTCCCGATGGATGGCAACTTCAATCTGTCGAGGATAGCATGAAAGCGATTATTGATTATCGCGGTAAAAGTAGTGGCAAACACATCAGAAACAGAATCGCTTACTAACTTGCGTGACACGCTGCTTCCAAAACTCTTGTCCGTGAAATTCGCGTAGACGATACAGCTGGGATATTGGAGGGAACTTAGATGCCTCAGCAGACCGTTCCGCACATTGAATCACCGCGTGTGAAAAACTATCGCGCGTTACATAATATAGAATTAAAACAACTCAAACCGCTGTCTGTATTCTTGGGAGCAAATGGTAGTGGAAAATCAACACTTTTTGATTTCTTCGCGTTTCTCTCTGAATGTTTCACAATCGGGTTGCTTCGAGCATATAGCAAGAGAGGAGGACTTAAGGAGCTGGGGACACGAGGCTCTGATGGACCGATTGAATTTGCGTTGAAATATAGAGAAAATCCTAAAACACCGGTTATCACCTCTCGGAAAATTTTAGAATTTCTTGACAAAATTTCCGAAATTTACTATATTAATATATTAACAATATCTTTTTCGGGGTTTAATCTATAAATTTGTAAATCTGTATCAATAATTACACAACTAACTTATGAAAGGAAGATAGATGTTAGCAGAAATACGCCAAAGAGAAGGAGTCATTGTTGTCCGGCCTACCGGACGCATGATCGGTGCGGCAAACGCTGAAATTAGAGAGCAGATTAATGAGGAACTTGAAGAGCATTTTGAGTCTCCGAAAGTCATCTTTAATCTCGAAAATGTTACCCGTATGGATAGTAGCGGACTCGGCACGCTTGTTTCTGTAAACGTGACTGTCTCTCGCAAAGGCGGCCGGACCGCTCTCGTCAATGCTGGCGCACATATCCGTAACCTCCTAATCCTCGGACGATTAATGACTGTCTTTGAAAGCTACAATAGTGAAGAAGAAGGCATCCTTGCACTCACTTCTGAGGAAAGTTAACGCGCGGTAGAGCCATTTAGTGCACCGTTAAACGAAACCTAATTGAAACTAAGTGGCTCCACATAAACAAGAAATCACGCTTCTCACTCACACGAGAATTCCTAAGAGGAGACCAAGGTAGAGAAAAGGAAATTTATGGCAAACCAGAACCTACCGACGTTTACTGTCAACGCCGGTTTCCATGATCGAGACGGCTGTCCCGTCAGTGTTGATGTTGACCATCCGGGTATAAGCCGACTTCACGATCGCGCCGTCACATTAACAGATACGGTTTCAGGCAACGTCGTCGCAGCACAGTGCTATGCCAATGAAGAGGGTACAACTACTTTAAACTGGATACTCGATGGTCTCGCAGCGGGTGAATCGCGTACCTATAGCCTCTCAGAGGGCAGCGTCGCTGGTAAATCAGGCGTTCAATTCAATGAGGAAGCCGAAACCATCGCTATCACGCTCAATGATCGGCTGTTTACGACGTTCCGCTACGCGCAATCGCAATTCCGTCCCTATTTCTTTCCTGTCCTCGGTCCGAATGGACGCGAGGTAACGCGCGGTGAAACCAGCGACATCTCCAAAGATCACGTCCATCACCGTTCGCTCTACGTCGCATACGGTGAGGTGAATGATGTGGACCTCTGGGGTGAAGGCAGTAATTCGGGGAAGGTCGTTCATCAAGGTTTCACACACAAACAGGGCGGTGCTGTCGTCGGTAGGATTTATACACAAAATAACTGGGAAACGCGATCCGGTGATGTCTTGATGACGGACACGCAGAACTTCCGAATCTATAACCTACCTGAGGATGCCGCTCTCCTTGATTTAGATCTCACGTTTATCGCTTCAACCGGCGATGTTCATTTCGGAGATACCAAAGAGGGTGGTATCATGTCGATCCGCGTCCATCCATCGATGAACGCTTCTGATGGCGGAAAGATCGAAAACGCATTCGGCGGTGTCAATGAAAACGAAACGTGGGGCAAACGCGCGAACTGGTGTGATTATTCCGGTGTCGTTGACGGGACACCCCTCGGGATCGCTGTGTTCGATCATATTGTCAACCCTCGCTATCCGACATACTGGCATGTCCGGAACTACGGGTTAATGGGGACAAACATTTTCGGCAGCGGCACCTTTGAACGGGATCCGTCTAAAGATGGCTCCTACACACTCAAACAAGACGAAGAGATGCACTTCCGGTTCCGCGTGCTGATCCATGCAGGTGATGCCACCGTCGGAAAAGTCGCGGAAAAATATCACGATTTCATCAACCCCCCTACCGTTATCGTTTCCTAACCTCAGAACCTACACCAGATCAACCAAGATGCTGAATGGAACTGAGGCACTAAGCCTCGGTTCCTATCCGCTTCCTTAGCAGAACGCTAATGACGAGAACTGCGTGCCATACTAAAGGAGATTCACAATGCCGATTCCAACGATTCACGTCGGATGTACCCATTTCGCACACGGACGCTTACAAGCACAAGTCAATTCACACGGATTAGAACCTGTTGCGTGCGTAGACATTAACCTTGATGCTGCAAAAGGAGGCGTTGAATCAATAAATGGTGCGCCCGAAGGTTTGTCAGAACGTATTTATACGACTATAACCGAGGCGAAAGAGAAACACGATGCACAGGCATGTCTGATTTATGCCGCTACAACCGCTCACGCCAAGTTAATCGTCGAAAGCCTGAATCTCGGCATGCATACGCTCTGCGTTAAACCGATCGCGACAACGCAGGCAGAATTCCACGATATTATCCGCGCCCATAAAGCGAATCCGGGTTTAATTCTCGTCCAAGGTCAGAACAAACGCTGGAACCCCGCCGCCGCGAAAATGAGAGAATGGCTCCGCGAAGATGGCGGTATCGGTGAAATGTTGGGCGGCGAATGCCGTTTCTGGATACGTCAAAATCTATTTACCGGCCCCGACTCTCGGCAGCCTGATGCTTACGTTGATGGGCTTTATTTCCACGCGGGTTGCAGCCATCAACTTGACCAACTCGTTGGAGCCAAGGGGCTTCCCAAGTACGTTACAGCACAGGTTCACAACCGTCGTGACCCTGCATTAGGACAGATAGAAGCTTGGGGTACTGCCGGTGGAAACGCCTTGATGGAATACGCAAACGGCGCACCGTTTACGTATGCTGGCACACGTGCTGGGCACATGGGTGCTTACGGATGGAGTGGAAGTTGGACGTTCCACGGTGAAGAGGGGGACCTCCGGCGAGATGGCGGCCACCTGCAACTTTTCCGAACAGGGCAAGAGATTGAAAACCTCACCCTACAAGACTTGCACGCTGGGCTGATTGAGGATGACAGACTCCAATTCGATGCTTTCGCTGAAGCAATTACAACAGGGAAAGACCGAGACTGGATTCAGGACACGACCCTCGGCACATGGATACTGATGGAAGCCTGTAACGAATCGGCGCGAACACACGAACGTGTTGATGTGGAAGCATTTGCTAAGAAGATGCTTACTTAAGTTTCAGCGGAGGATCTGGTAATGAAACTTTTTAAGCTAATATTTCTTATAGCACTCAGTGCAACAATACTCATTGGGTGCGACAGGCAACTTCTATCACCGATAGATCCTACTGATCCATCGCAAACTACGGTACAATTCGCACAAAAAGCATTGTCGGACCTTGCGGACACCGCTGCTAAACGTGGATTTGTTGATCTTGCTAACGCTGCAAACGAAGTCGCAGAAGTCCTTACAGTAGAACAGGAACAAAGAACAACAGGAATAGCATTCTTGAAACTTTATCAGGAAGCATACACCTTACAAGATGCATTTGCTTTAGCAAGCTGCGGGATAACATTGGAAGGGTTTTCTATGGTGTCCGGGCGTGCAGCAAGGACATACATAACAGATCCATACTTAACAGAATCAGCGGTGGAACCGAGTGCCAGGGAACAAGTATTGGAAAACCTTGCTCAAGAAGCATTGAATGCAAAAGCGATATTACGGCAGTTTCCTGCGGAGAACGCTTTTATTCCCTTTGCTTTCGGGTACAAACCGTCCCAATATCTTCCTTCAGGCGCTGTGATAGTATACTTTCAGTCGTGCAACAACGAAATAATCATAAATTATGACGAAACAATTCGGTCAGTGTTTATAACGCGGGCAGCTGTAGTTGAGTTTCTGACTCTCAAAGGATACGCGATGGTGCAAGAGGAATTACCATTTACTAATTATAAGTTTATAGATTTAAATAATTATGAGTCTATAGACTTAAATGCGGATGTTAATCCATATTCTGTTAGGGAAGAATTACTCTCTATTCCCGGTGTCGCGAGAATAAGTATCTGTGGGGATGAATACATTCCCGGGCCTCCTGTCACAATAGAAGAACCGACCTTCAATGCGCAACCATTTTTTATTATCGTAGACCGGGTAAGGGAAAGATACAATGAAGCTTGGTGTCAAGGCAACTTTGACATGATAGACAGTATCTTAATTGAAGAAAGCGGGGTGGATTTCTTTAATTATTCCTTCGTCCGCAATCTTGCAGATATCTATGCAGAAGAAATTCCGGAGGCTGCAGAACGTATCCGTACAAACGGTTTTTCCCTTCACAGTATAGCAGTTGCGTTTCTTTATATCTATTCTTGGCATTCAGAGAAAAGTCACGAAGAGATTACTGAACGCTTCCGACAATCCATCAAAGACGGATATGTGACTATAGAGCATTTTAGAGGTGGAACAAGTGTTAATAATCTACACATCGAGGCACCAAGCATCCCTATCATTGAGTGAATTATGGAGGCTTCATAATGCAATCGCCGCACGGTATCACTACTTCAGTGCTTCAAATGAAATGTTTTAAGCTACTTTTTTTTGCTGCCCTCAACACCATAATGCTCACAGGATGTGAGAGGGAATTTGTATCCCCGATAGATCCTACTAATCCGTCGCAAACTACGGTACAATTAGGACAAAAAGCACTGTCGGACCTTGCTGACACCACCGCTGAACGTGGATTTGTCGACCTCGCTAACGCTGCAGATGAAGTCGTAGGAGTTCTTGAAATAGAAACAGGAACAATAGCAGAGCCCGCACCGGAATTCTTGAAACTTGCTCTTGAAGCAATGGCTTTGGAACGAGCATTTGTTAAAGCAGCATGCGGAATAGAATTGCGAAATTTTGCTATAGCATCGGTGTATGCAGCAAAAGCACACGTAACGGAAATAATAGGTAATGAGGAATACAGACGGTGGCCACTGCACTCCTTACTGGCTTACTATCCTGCCGAAGAACCGAGTAACATGGAACAAGCATTACAGAACCTTACCCAAGCGGCATTGAATGCGGAAGCGGCATTGCAGCAGTTGCCTGCTGAAAATCCTTTCATTCCCTTCGCTTTCGGATATGGGCTACGCATTGATGCGTATGAAGACTACGCAGACTATTACTCTTGGGATCCAAATTCTCCGCTTGACTATCTCCCCAACCATCCACCTAAGAGTGTTGAAATAATAGATAAAGTGAGGACAAGATATAATGAGGCATGGTGCCAGGGGAACTTTGACCTTATAAATAGTATCTTAATTGAAGAAAGTCGGTTAGATTTCTTTGATTATGCTTTCGTCCGCAACCTCGCTGACATCTATGCAGAAGAAGTTCCTGAGGACGCAAACCTTATCCAGGCAAATGGTTTCTCTCTCCGCCCAATAGGGATTACATTTCTAACTATTTACTTTCAGCATTGGGGACAAACCCTTGACGAGATTATTGAAATCTTCCGGCAAACTGTCAGAAATAGAAATATGGGTATTGAACCTGTGACAATTAAGCACTCTCACTACCCTTAATACAATAACAGAGGCTTCATATGCAATCTCCACACGGTATTATTGTTTCAGTGTTTCGGTTGAAGTTTTTTACACTGCTTTTTCTTGCAGCACTCAGTGCAACAATACTCATTGGGTGTGAAAGGCAACTTTTATCACCGATAGATCCGACGGATCCATCGCAAACTACGGTACAATTAGCACAAAAAGCACTATCGGAGCTTGCTAATACCGCTGCTGAACTGTCATTTGTCGAGTTCGCTAATGCAGCAAGTGGAGTCGCAGAAATACTTGCAATTGAAGATGGGGCATCAGTGGAGCCGACTTACTTCAGAATAGTTGAGCTTGCTCGGTCAGCAACTGCTTTCGCGCAAGTATTTGTTAAAGCAGGATGCGAAGTAGAAGCATTGCAAAAATTTGGTGAAGCGTCTGTAAACGTAGCGAAAGCCTACACAATAAGGGATGCAGAGGATATGGAACAAGCATTGCAAAAACTTGCACAAGCGGCAGTAACAGCGGAAAAACTATTGCAGCAGTTTCTAACTAATGACACCTTCATTCCGTTTGCCTTCGGGTACGATTACACGCCTTATAGGGCAAACAATCTCTATATCCCCGGTCAAATATTAGTAGCGTATGACGATACAATTCGACCGGAGACTGAAACACGTACAGCAATAAAAGAGTTTCTGACCCTCAAAGGCTACACGGTGGAATTAAAAACGGGATCCTGGTTTGATTCGATAGTTTTAGATGTGGCTGTTGATCCGCTTTTTCTTGGAGAAGGATTGATCGAAAAAATTCCCGGCATTGCGTCTGTGCAGCCCAATTTTCTTTACGCACCTACCGTTGACGATGAACCACCTTTGCCTCCTCCTTTGCCCCCTAACGCTGTAACAACAAATCGAATAATACATCAAGTGAGGACAAGATATAATAAGGCTTGGTGTCAGGGCAACTTTGACCTTATAGACAGTATCTTAATTGAAGAAAGTGGATTGGATTTCTTTGATTATGCTTTCATCCGCAATCTTGCAGACATCTATGCAGAAGAAATTCCGGAAGCTGCTGAACGTATTCAAACAAATAGATACTCCCCCGGTTCAATCGCAGCAAAATTCTTAGAGATCTACTTTCAAGATTCGGAGAAAACTCTTGACGAGATTATTGAACTCTTCCGGCAATCTGTCAGAAATAGGCATGTAACAATTGAGGACTCTTACTGGTAGATTTTAGAATTAATTAGGCATTACGGGTTTGTAGGAGGGAGCTCCGATTCCCGACTACGAGTAGTTTTGGTCGCGATTCGGAGATCGCTCCTACAGAAAACCTGCTTCTTTAATTTTAAAGTTCATCATACTACCTATTGATACAATAACGGAGACTTTACATGCAATTGCTACACGGCATAACTGCTTTAGCGTTTCGGCTGAAATGTTTTAAACTACTTTTTTTTACTGTCCTCAGTGCTATAATCCTCACCGGGTGCGAGAGGCGACTTGTATCACCGATAGATCCGACGGATCCATCGCAAACTACTGCACAATTAGCACAAAGAGCACTCTCCGACCTTGCCGATACCGCTGCTGAACGTGGATTTGTTGATCTTGCTAACGCAGCAAGTGACGTTGCAGAAGGCCTCGCGACAGAAACAGGAACAACAACAGAAATGGCATTTTTGGAACTTGTTCAGGAGGCAGAGGTTTTACAAGTAGGATTTGCTTCGGCAAGCTGCGGGATAACATTGAGAGAATTTGCTATGGCATCCCAGCAAGCAGCACATACCTACGTAACAGAAGCAACGATAGAACCGAGTGACACCGAACGAGTATTAGAAAACCTTGCTCAGGAAGCATTGAATGCAGAAACGGTATTGCGGCAATTTCCCGCTGAGAACCCTTTCATTCCCTTCGCCTTTGGGTATGCTCCAGGCACCGACTCGCCGGGTGAATCTTTCTACGTTCCGGACCCGGACCCGAGGCCCGATCCACTTTACGAGCCTGGTGTAATATTGATACAGTATGACGCAACAATTCGGCCGGTGACCGAAACGATAGCAGCCGTGATTGAGTTCCTAACTAACAAAGGGTACACAGTCACAACAGAAGGAGTACTTGACCTTATTGAAGTCATAGATTTAGGTGTGGATGTTGATCTGCATCCTATTATGGAAGAATTAATCACTATTCCCGGCGTAGCATTAGTTCAGCCTAATTATCTTTACTACCCTAGCGTGCCTCGAGAAATACTAATATCACCCGCGCCCGCAGCACACATCGCCATCATAGACAAAGTGAGAACAAGATATAATAAAGCTTGGTGTCAGGGCAACTTTGACGTGATAGACAGTATCTTAATTGAAGAAAGCGGGGTGGATTTCTTTGATTATTCCTTCGTCCGCAATCTTGCAGATATCTATGCAGAAGAAATACCTGAGGCAGCAGAGCATATCCGGACAAGCGGTTTTTCCCTTCGCTCAATAGCAAGTGAATTTCTTGGGGTTTATTTTTCGTATTTTGGAAAAAGTCACGAAGAGATTATTGAACACTTCAGGCAATCCATCAGAAACGGAAATGTGATTATAGAGCATTCAAGACCCAGGATATGTATCGGGAATATGTGCAGTCAGGCGGTAATCTACCCTTGAATAATGGAGGCTAATATGCAAACACCACACGGCTCAGCGTTTCGCCCGTCTGTAATGGGCAGGAACGGAATGGTTACTTCTGGACACGTGCTCGCCTCACAGGCAGGCATTCAGACGATGATGGCAGGCGGCAACGCTGTTGATGCAGCTATCGCCACTGCTGTTGCTCTCGGTATGGTTGAACCCGCTGGCTCTGGACTCGGCGGCGACGGGTTTATCCTCATCTATTGGGCGGAAACAGGGAAGGTCGAAGCGGTAAACGGCACTGGACCCGCCCCGCGTGCCGCAACACGGGAAACCTATCTCAAGGATGGCGGAATCCCGATGAAAGGCATACGGAGTGTTTCAGTGCCCGGGATCGTTGACGCTTGGCTTCTCGCACACGAACGCTACGGCACCCTCAAATTAGAAGATGTTTTCGCTCCCGCAATTTCGCTCTGTGAAGACGGATTTCCGGTCAGTCATAGACTTGCAGGGGGACTTAGAGGTGAGAACGAACGTTTCGCCGCGGAACCGGACAGTCGGGCTATTTTCACAAACGATGGTGAACCTATTCCCGCTGGTCAGTTCATCGCTAACCCTAATCTCGGTGCCACCCTCCGAAAGATCGCAAAACATGGGAGGGATGTGTTCTACAAGGGTGAAATCGCTAAGGCTATCGGTGAATTCAGCCGCGCCTACGATGGACTTTTGACTGCCGAGGACCTCGCTAATTACCAGGCACACTGGGCTGAACCGATACATGTTAACTACCACGGATATGAAGTTTATGAGATGCCCCCTAATTCAAGTGGGCATATTCTGCTTCAAGAATTGAACATGGTTGAACTATTCGATTTGCAAGCCTTGGGATGCAATACTCCCGAAAGTGTGCATCTGATGGTCGAAGCGAAAAAACTCGCCTTCGCTGACCGCGAGAAATACATGGCAGACCCGAATTGGGTTGATATTCCGTTAGATGGCATGTTATCGAAATCTTACGCCGCTGAACAAGCCAAACGGATCGATTTCGATAAAGCGGCTTTTGATGTGCCAGCCGGTGGACCAGAGGCACACGAAGATACGACCTGTTTCTGCACCGCAGACCGCGCAGGAAATCTCGTCTGTGTGCTACAGAGTATCCAATCAGGATTCGGTTCCAGTTTAGTTGCTGGAGATACAGGGATCCTTTTGAACAATCGCATGACCTATTGGCATCTTGAAGAGGGACACCCGAACTGCTTAATGCCGGGCAAACGCGTCCGACACACCATGAACCCTGTTCTTGTTACGAAAGATGGGCAGCCGTTTTTGGCATGTGGCACACCCGGGGCGGATACGCAGGTTCAGACAAACCTACAACTCGTCACGCATGTCCTCGATTTCGGAATGACTCCACAGGAGGCGGTTTCTGCGCCGCGCTGGCGTAGCCTACAGAATCCGATGGAATCCACCATTCCTCATACTTGCTCGAATGACCTGCAGTTAGAGAACCGATTCGCTTCGGATACTAAGGACGGATTAGCAGAGAAAGGACACGAACTCCAAATTGTAGGGGATTGGGGTGGTCCGGGGAGTGCACAGATGATAATGGTTCATCCGGAATCTGGCGCGCTTATCGGAGGCTCCGATCCAAGAACAGACGGGTACGCCGTCACTTTTTAGTCAACAAGAAATCATAGGAGGATCATCGTGAATAACAGATTTATCGGAGTCGTCGCATGTACGACCCTTATAGCAACCTTTTGTCTCGCCACATCACTGGTATGGGCAGCTGATGTTGTTCTATTTGAAGAAGATTTTGAAGGTGTACCACTTGGGGCAAGCATAAAGGAACAGGTTAAAGATAACAAAGTCTGGTCGGGGACACCGCCTGAGGGTTGGGAAATTACAAACGAAAACCCCAAAGACTTGGGTATGCCTGAATGGAGGACCTGGGCAATTGTTGACCTTGAATGGTGGACAGCAACAGCGGAAGACCAACGACGTAGTGAGTTCACAGGGGTCCATAATGACGGCAAAGGCATCGGTAAAGGTGCCGTTTCTGATCCTGATGAATGGGACGATTGGGGAGGAAATGGCGACCCTGATGCTATTAGCCGTTGGAATGGCCACTTGATTACGCCGTCTATTAAAATCAAAGGGGCAGCAGCGAAATCACTCATCTTAACGCTCGATTCGAGTTGGCGACCTGAAGATACGCAAAGCGCAGAAATCACTGTCAGTTTTGATGGCGGCGCGGAGGAGCGTATCCTATTCTTCGAGAGCGTCGGTATTAATGCAGGGGCACATACGCTTGTCACCATCCCTACCCTCAACATGGATGAGGAAGAAATAAAAGATGGAGAACAGATAAACGAGACCTTAGAAATCCCGATTGACAATCCGGCAAACGCCGCTGAGATGGTCATCAGTTTTGGGGTCATTGAGGCACAGAACGATTGGTGGTGGGCTATAGATAATATTCAGCTCGTAAGCACCGCATTTTCTGTAGAGCCAAAGCATAAATTAGCGGTTAGGTGGGCAGACCTCAAATCCCAATAACAACTCTCTTTTGTCAAATTGTGAGTGGCTCGACATCGTTTATGGTTCAGTGAAAAGGGCTGCACCTATTTCAAAGTGTAGCCCTTCCTTTGTATCTTGTTTTAGGAGCGAATTAATGAAAATTTTAGTTACAGGCGGCACTGGTCGCATCGGGTCCAACCTTGTCAAAAAACTGCTGGAAAAAGGACACGACATCCGGAGTTTCGTCTATCCGGGTGATGTCAACCGTGTCGGAAGATGGGACGGTACTGAACGCGTCGAAACCGTCCTCGGCGATCTCCGCGAATACGAGGATGTAAAAAAAGCCGTTGAAGGCGTGGATGCTATCTATCATATCGCCGCTGCGTTCGGCGGTCCATTTGATAACCGTCAATACTTGGCGATCAATGGTATGGGGACGCTCAACATCTTGGAGTGTATCCGTGAATTCAATCCGAACCTCCATCGCCTCGTTTATGCCTGTACGGAAGCGATTTATTGGGAGTTGACCGAAAAAGGACGGCTTTTCAATGAACCGATCACCGAAGACAGGGTCGCTAAATACCATCACATGCCTTATTTCCTTACGAAATGGATCGGTGAGGAATTGTGTATGACCTACCACCATCAATACGGCGTGCCTTCCACAGTTTTCCGTTTCACCACCGTTATCGAACCGAGCGAATTTCTCAACGAAGATGGGTTACCAAAGCAGTTCGTCTTCAGTCCTATCTACAATAGGTATAAGAATTATAAAGGCGACGATCCGACTGAATTAGAGACCGCTGAGACCGTCAAAAGTCTCTGGGACGGACAAGAGAAGTTCATCCTCAAACGTAACCTTGATGGCCGACCCTATAAAGAGCATTTTACCGATGTTCGAGATATCGTGCAAGGATTGGTTTTAGGGATTGAGAAAGATGCTGCTGTTGGTGAAGAATTCACACTCGGTGGAAATGGTGTTTTCAAACATGAGGAAGTCATCCCATACCTTTGTGAACGCTACCGTAAGGATTTCGTTGATGTCAAACTCCCGCAACCGCTCTACTTTGAATTCGATTTGAGCAAAATCAAGACGCTATTGGACTATGAACCGCAACACGACATAGCAAGTATCCTTGATGCCGCTGAAGCGATGCGACGCGGTGAAGATGTCGGCATCATTCCGACAGGCGTTCGGTGGGGGTAACAATCGTCTCTCGACACTTTTCCTTGACACATACCGAAAAAATACGTTAAACTCTTAAAAAGTTTGTTCAAGTCCAAATTGTGCTCCAAGGAGGTTCATCCGCCATGAAAAAATCTTTTGGAATAACCACACGTTTTTTGCTTATTCTGTTTGCGCTCGCGTTCTTAACGCTGAATTGCGCCGAAGTTACAGTCACACCGACACGACAACGACAGGTGTCGTCAAGTACGAAGCACCTCGACCGGCACATCAACGCCGTCCTTAAAAAAGAAGGTATCCAACCGTCAGGCATATCAGAAGATACGGAGTTTTTGCGTCGCGTTCACCTCGATTTGACGGGAAAAATCCCTACACCTGAAGAGGTCTTAGATTTCGTCCAAGACGGTTCCGCTAACAAACGCCAGAAAAAAATTGATCAACTGCTCGGGAGCGAAGCATATATTGACTATTGGGGCGGTTTGTGGGTGAAATGGTTAATCGGTAGACGCGGTGATAATGATGATAGACGCATCGGATTGGCATCTTGGGTGAACGGTGCATTAACGAAAAATATGCCGTACAATCAGTTCGTGCAAGAACTCATCGTGGCGAATGGCGAACTCAAGGATAACGGTGCCGGAAACTACGTCATGCGTTATGATCGCTCTCCTGCTGTTCTTACTTCACATAGCTCACGACTGTTTTTAGGACTTCCTATGCAGTGTGCGGAATGTCATGATCATAAGGCAGAAGTTTGGAGTCAAAAGGATTTCTACGGTATCGCCTCCTTTTTCGCCGGTATTAATAGCGAACAGAAGGGGTATATCCAGGGCGTGGATATGATCGGTGATGAAAAACGGATGGAGAATTACCTGATTACTGACAAACCGCAAAGGGCGCTTTGGGTGGAAAGACTCGATGAAGAAGTCGCCCCACGTTTCTTAGGCGGCGCGGAGTACGAAGGTTCACTCACTCAGAAGCGCGAAGCACTTGCACAGTGGATGACCGATAAATCCAACCCTTATTTTAGCCGGGCAATCGTCAACCGTATCTGGAAACATTTTATGGGACGCGCCTTCGTTGAACCTATTGATGGATTCGGCGTAGAAAATCCGCCCACCAACCCAGAATTGTTGGACTGGCTCGCAAATGATTTCGTTATCCACGATTACGATTTACAGCACTTAACGCGGACGATCCTTAACTCGGAAACTTATCAGCGTACCTCAAAAACAAATGCGAGTAACAAAGATGACGATATCTATTATTCGCATGCCTACGTGAAACCTCTAAGTGCTGAGCAGTTCTTCTACTCGCTACTGCAAGCGACCGGATTTGAACGGCTTCAGCATATCAAAATGAAGGGGAATAATAGGCAAAGTGGTGAGGATCGCATCGGTATGCTACGAGACCTTGAACGGAGGAAACGGGATCATCTCAACAAGTTCCTTTTCTTACTTGATAACGGCGAGATGGAAGAGATTGAGGCTTTCAATGGAACTGTTCCACAAGCACTCATGATGATTAATGGTGAGATGGTGAACGACAGTGCCGGACACGATGAACGCGGCAGTTTTGTCAATTACGTCTTACAAAAATGGCGTGAACCTATTGACCGTGTAGAGTATCTCTATCTCAACATCCTCTCACGGCCCCCGACTGCGAAAGAGAAAACCTATTTCCAACGCTATCTGGAACGCAGCCTCTATCGGAACAAAGATTTGGCTTACGAAGACCTCTATTGGGTCTTATTAAACTCAGCCGAATTTTCGCTTAATCATTAATTGTGTTGCATCTACAATTGATGACACACCAGCAGCATTTCGGGACGATTAATTTTCGGTTTTATTCTAATTTTTGGTTCCCAGGTCCGGTAGGTGCGGTTTCCTAACCGCACCCGGACTGAAAAGGGAAAATCAAACATCTATGAAATCCAATAATTTATCTAAAACTATAGTAGATTTCAAAATTAATGGAGCACTCAATAGCGGACGAAGGAACCTTGAAGAAACACCCTATCAAAAACCCCCTACGAGGGGGTGGTCTCCGCAATCACTGAAATGTCTCTTTAATTATTGACTTTACTATAAATACCCCTAACACTTGAGGAGTCGTATAAAGTGTCTACATTTTTTAAAGATAATGGTAACAAAAATAACCTTTGGGTGCGTCAGGTGCTTGAAAGATATTTACTCGTCAGGGATTGAAAAAATGAATCCCGCGCCAAAAACTTTACACACCCCGTTAAAATGTAGTTGACTGAAAAATTACGATATGATATACTTATGGGTAAATCTAATTAGGCAGGTTGTTAACTATGAACAACGGAGAACAAAGCAACGCCAGTGAAAACAGTTGGTTAGACAGAACTCTACCGAAAGAGGTTCAGTTATCTATCTTGTTAGTTTTCAAGGTCGCGTTGCTAATTTTTTATCATAAGCATGTTGAGCTATCTGGTTATCCAGATATGTTTGACAGTTTTTTAGACGCAATGCCAAATGTGCAAATTGCGCTGTTATATATTATAGCAATACTTGTACATTTACTCGGCCGGATCGCTGTTAATGCCCTTCTCATATTTGCTATCGTTGTTAATGTCTTTGCTATTTGCAGAATTGTGAAGTCAAAAACAAAATTGGGTTAATAACCAGAAAAGAGGCCTCAGGTTATCCTAATGTCTCTTAACTGGTCACTGGTAACTTTAAAAGGAGCGGGCATTCCTCCCAAGCGTAAATACTTGGGTTTCCTGCCCGGAGATTAGATGAAAAAATGTATCTTGTTCATCGCTGTCTGTGGCATCACGCTCGGCATTGCTGCAGTTGCGATGTCACAGACCTATTTTGAGGACAATTTTGACGATCCAAAGGCATCTGCAGATAAATGGGTGCCGCTCTCCGGAGAGTGGGAATTCAAAAATGATGAATACCGCCAACTCCTAAATTCAGTCAACTGCATGAGCGTTGTCGCTGATGAATTCTGGGAGGACGAATGGAACGATTATACCTTTGAAGTGAGAGGGAGTAAGGTCAGTGGTGCCGAAGGTTTCCTGATTATGTTCCGGTGCCAAGGCTTGATGCAACCGCGCGGATTAGTCCTTGAAGACCACCCACCACGTATGGCGAACCTCAAACCTTCCTTAGAGTACTGGTGGAACCTCGGCGGTTGGGGAAACCAACGCTCACAGGTTGAATCGTGGGGCGGCAAGGCTGGTGCCCATAGCAATCACACCATCGAAGACGACGAATGGTATAATATCAAGATTGTCAATAAACCCGGCAGCTACACGGTCATCCTTGACGATGAAGAAGTCGCGTCAGTGGACGATGACACTGAAAACGGAGTCGGCAGAGTCGGACTCGCAACATGGTCAACAGTTGCCAATTACGACGATGTCATCGTTTACGGACCTGACGGTCCCTCGTTACCTGTCGATGCCAAGAGCAAACTCGCGACAACCTGGGCACACCTCAAATCCACGAAATAGATTTTCAACGCGTTTGATAACCTATAGCGCGGGGTATCATTATCCCGCGCTAACTTTATGCGAAAATGTCAAATTTTAGGAATTGACAGCAGATGCAAAACTATTTTTTACCGCCACGAATTGAATTCGGCGACGGTGCCATCCAAAACTTAGGCGAACACATTAAAAGTTTTGGATGCAAAAGACCACTCTTAGTGAGCGATGCAGGTGTGATCAATGCCGGTATCCTTGCCAAAGCGATAGACGCTTTAAACGCAAGCGGTTTGACGCATGCTACATATTCAGATATCGAACCGAATCCCACAGACCTCAGCATTAACGACGGTGTAGAAGCCTATAAATCGGAGGCTTGTGATGTCGTCGTTGCGGTCGGTGGTGGAAGCGTGATGGATGCTGCCAAGGCGATCCGTCTCTTGACGACGCATGCGCCACCGTTGGAACCATATTATGCGGATGTCGGTGGCGTCGATCGGATTCGCGGCGATATGCCGCCGCTCGTATGTGTGCCAACAACCGCGGGTACCGGTAGCGAGGTTTCACAAGGCTCAATTATTACCGATACATCGCTAAATACAACGGATCGATGGCGGAAGCGTGCAATTGTTACACCGTTCAATATGTCAAACATCGCACTCCTGGATCCGGGAATAACGCTCGGTATGCCCCCCGCGCTCACTGCTGCCACCGGTATGGACGCTATTACGCACGGTATTGAGGCGTATGTCGCAACGAAGTACCACCCGATCGCCGAAGGTGTTGCGTTGCAGGCACTCAGAATGTTGAGTGCGAATATCCAGAAGGCCTATCACGAGGGTAGTGACGTAACCGCACGGGGCGAGATGCTCTTGGGGGCGTGTATGGCGGCGTTTGCATTCCAGAAAGGACTCGGTGCCGTCCACTCTCTGGCGCACCAACTCTCCACGGATGCACCGATCCCGCACGGTGTAGCGAACGCGATTCTCCTGCCACCCGTTATGGAATTCAACTTTTCACACGCCACGGAAAAATACGCCGAGATCGCTCGCGCTTTGGGTATAGACACCAGCGACATGGATGGTGATGAAGCAGGACACGCTGCTATTGATAAAATTAGGGGGTTCAACGCCGAGTTAAATATGCCGAAAGGTCTCGGAGACGCTGGCTTAGACCGAGCAAAAATCCCAAAACTCGGAGCGGATGCGATGCTCGATCACTGCCATAAATTCAATCCGAGAGTCTGCACGGAAGCAGATATGGTGGCATTATTTACAGCTGCATTTTAGTGCAAGTGCCGCTTGCAAACTAAAACTTGCTATTCAAAAGCAGGTAGATCAACAGGCACAATCCACGCCTTTGTCAGTGCCGGTTTATACGTGTTATCGCGTAGATAGTCCGATGTTTGCCATAAACAGAGATGTTTACCATCCGGCATCCAGACAACCGAGGTCAATTTCATTGCCGTGCGCGCAATAGGCACCTTCTTACCGCTTTCAAGGTCATAAACCCAGACCTTCCAACGGATGCCTTCGCAGTCCTCTCGCTCCATATATGCCAACTGTTTCCGTGTCGGTGACCAAGATGGCGATGTATGGTTCAGGATTTCGCTCTGCGTTAAGGCTCGTCCCGACGCTGATATGTGTAACTGTTTGTCAAATTGCTGCCCGGGACGGTTACTGCCTGATAACACATAAGCCAGTCGGGTCCCGTCTACTGACCACTTCAGTTGGTGGACCTGTTGATGTTGCGTTGGAATCTCTTTTAAGCGTTCGCCATCTATATTTTGAATGCGGACCCCGACATATCTTGAGTTGTTCACACCGAAAGCGATGCGCGTCCCGTCTGGTGCCCAAGACGGGGCAAGGAGATGGGTATAAGAGCGCTGTGCCCGTTCAATGGGTACGCGCGCAATAACACGTAAATCGCTCCCGTCGCTATTAATACGATAGACGACATCCATCTGCCCAGTTTGAGAGAAGTCGCGCCGCCTAAATACCAGACGGTTTGATGTCGGTGACCAGGCGGGGCTCTCGCCACGAACCAACTGCTTAATCCGTCCGAACTTCCAGTCCACTGTATAGATGTAGCGTTTCCCCGCCTCATCAACCTCAAACGCCAAAAGTCTGCTGTCGAGTGACCAAGAGACGTATGGATTGTAAAACTGTCCAGTGTAGAGTTTCCGCGCCTGCTGCCCTGCCGGGTCCATGATCCATAGTTCGTTTGCACGCCAATATCGGCTGCCCAGGTCGCTCCTTTTCAGAAACGCGATAAGTTTTCCATCTGGGCTCCAGATCGGGGACTCGCCACCTTCAATCAATTGCATCTTAAGCGGAGCAGTTGACAGACCGCGCTCGCGTCCGAAATTAGTATTGAATAGGATGCCGTCTGTCTCTACGAACTCACCGAAAGCGAACTTATCCATCCATCCGTGCATCCCATTTGGGAGTTCGACTTCATACCATCCATCCGAATTTTGCACGATCGGCAGACGTACACCATCGTTAAGATTTAAGAGTACGGACATCCCTTCCTTAGCCGTGTAAACCGGTGCTGTGTCATACGTAACAACCCCCACTTGGCGAGCGTCCTCTGTTGGGGTGCCTTCTCTGGCATTACTGAACGCGTAAACGGTGCCATCGCCAGACGCAGCGTAGAGGATACCGTCAGAAATCGCAGGCGCGGCCTCCACAAAACCTCCGACTTGGTACACCCAAGTCTGCGTCTTTGATACCGTATCAAAAGCGTGGAGTTTGCCATCGCGCGCGCCGATATAGACGGTGTCATTTGCTGTCACGGGATAACTCTCGCTCCCATTTGTGTAACCGCGCCACAACTTCGCGTTGTGCTCTGGAAAGACGGGGCGGAACACACCATTCAAGCACCCGTATTCGATACCACCGATATGAACCGTTCCTTCGCGCACCGATTCAAGCGTGCCGGTACTGGCGTTCAGCAGATAAATCCTTGAAGGGAACGCGCCGACATAAACCGTGTTATCGGCGACAATCGGGGGAGCGTCCATCCAATTTTTAGATTTGAACTCCCACAACTTCTCACCTGTTTTCGCAGCCAACGCATAGACTTTGTTGTTCCGAGCACTAAAGTAGACCCGGCCGCCGAACACAGCGGCGGAATAACGGATAGCATCTCCGGCATCGAATATCCATTTGATGCCCCACTCTTTAGCATCCAGGGCGTATAGTTTTCCATCGGTTGAACCGATATAGAGGACACCGTGGGCAATCACAGGGGAGGCATAGAGTGGACCGCCGGTTTTAAATTTCCAGAGCAAATCTAACGGCGGCTTGAGGGTCTTATCAGGACTCGTGCCAGAGAAACCCAAATCGTACATGAATGTGTGCCAGTCTTCAGCACGAGGCGGTGTGATAGGTTCTATCACTTCAGAGGGTACGGGTTGCTGTCCAGCGGGTTGCTGTATCTGCTGCTTTTGCTGTGAATCACACCCCCATACAATCAGGAATACTACAAGCACAAACAAGTATTTCGCTTTCTGCAACGCTATGATCTTATGCACGAATGAATACCTTTTTTTACAAAATTATAGTGCATATCAGTTTAGCACAATAGGCACTACAACGCAACTAAATTGACAAAATATTTGCACACCCGCAATCCGATCTTTTTGACAAACTTTGGGAAAAGATGTTAAAATAGAGTCAAAGGCATAAGGAGGATTGAAAAAAATGAGACATACCGCAAGAATAGAACTCGCGAACAACGATGAACTCGTTTTAGCGACCGCAGGCATTATGGACCCTGAAGACGTGAAGCGAATTACCGTTGAAGATGCGCTCGTTAATACCGGCGCGACACGGCTCGGTTTACCGCCATCCGTTATTGAGGAACTCGGCTTAACGCCCTTCCGAAGTACACAAGTTAGAACAGTCAACGGGCTCACGGAGTTGTGGATTTATTCACCCGTCCAATTTAGACTTTTGGAACGTGAGAGCATCAGCACCGTCTTAGGTGTACCTGAAGGCACACCTGTCCTCATCGGTCATATACTCTTAGAAGACCTTGACCTCTGTCTGGACATACAGAAGGGACTCATCTATAATCCAGCACACGATGGCGAATGGATGACGGAGCTCTATTAGTGAATCGCAACCGCTTGCCCTATTTTTTGAAGAAACTGAAACCGGAGGCAACAAACATGAGAAAAATTTGAATTTGTGGCAAATCTGTGTTAAAATTTATCATCTGTTTTACAATACAACATCAATTCTTAATACCATCGGTGGAAAATGAACAAATTATTAGGTGAAGTCGACCCGCAAATCGTTGCGATCGCTGCGAAAGACCTGACGCGCCAGCAGGATTCTCTCATGTTAATTCCGTCGGAGAACTACGCCAGCCGCGCTGTTATGGAAATCCAAGGCAGCATCCTCGCCAATAAGTACGCAGAAGGTTACCCCGGTGAGCGTTACTATAACGGTTGTCAGTTTATGGACGAAGCGGAATCGCTTGCAATTGAACGAGCAAAAGCACTCTTCGGTGTTGAACACGTCAACGTCCAGCCGCACGCCGGTAGCCAAGCGAATATGGCGGTTTATCACGCACTGCTTGAACCGGGAGACACCATTTTAGCGATGTCTCTCAGCCACGGCGGACATCTCACCCACGGCGATAACGTCAACTTTTCCGGACGCTATTATAATATCGCTGCTTATGGCGTCGATGCTGAGACCGAACGGATTGACATGGAAGTGGTCGCGCGTCTCGCAGCAGAACATCGCCCGAAACTCATCGTCGTCGGGGCAACTGCCTATCCTCGGCATTTCGACTTTGCTGCTTGGCGACAGGTTGCCGATTCCGTTGGCGCATACCTGCTTGCAGATATCGCACATATCGCAGGACTTATTGCTGGCGGCGTACATCCCGATCCTGTTCCCTATTGCGATGTCATTACGACAACAACACACAAAACCTTACGCGGCCCTCGCGGCGCGATGATTATGTGTAAAGCCGAATACGCTGACAAAATTGACCGTGCTGTGTTTCCAGGACTACAAGGTGGACCTTTCCTGCACACGATCGCCGCAAGAGCCGTCGCATTCAAGGAAGCAAGCGAACCCGATTTTAAAATATATCAAGCACAGACGGTTAAAAATGCGAAAGTCCTCGCTGCAAGGCTCATCGAAAACGGGTTCCGGTTGGTGAGCGGTGGCACAGATAACCATCTCATGCTCATGGACCTCACCTCAAAGTATGAAAAATTAAGTGGACGACAAGCCGCCGATCATCTTGAAGATGCCGGGATTATCGTCAATAAAAATACGATACCTTTCGACAAAAGAAAACCGAGAACGACAAGCGGCATCCGGCTCGGTACACCAATGATTACAACCCGCGGTATGAAAGAACCTGAAATGGTGCTTGTCGCTAATTTTATTACAGAAGCACTTGAAAATCGGCAAAAATCCGCCATCAAACGCCAGATTCGGGAGAGAGTCAAGGACCTCTGCTCACAATTCCCGATCTATGAATACCTAAAATAGTTATCGGTCATCCGTTATCAGTTAGCGAGTACGCAGTTAACAGTACGGCGAGTACGCCTTTCAGTACTCAGTTTTCAGTTAAGAGGACGCTTGTACTGATAACTGAAAGTGAGCGAAGCGAACGTACTGACAACTGTTAACTATTAACTGAAAGGTTTTTCGCAGAAAAACCGAACTAACAACTATGGATTATGAAGCGGCACTCGCCTATATTGAAGCGTTTATTGATTATGAAAGAAGTCCCGATTTTTCGCGGCAGGCACGCCTCTACAATCTCGACCGAATTTCCTTGTTGTTGAACCAACTCGGTAATCCACACGATAAATTAAAGGTTATCCATATTGCTGGGAGCAAAGGAAAAGGGTCCACTGCCGCCCTCATAGCGTCCGTGCTGACACACGCAGGCTACAAGACCGGCTTGTTTACATCACCACACCTCATTACGCCGCGAGAAAGATGTCGTATTGATGGTGAACTGATTTCAGAGATAGAGATTGCTCGCTGCGTTGAAAATATCAAACCCGCAATTGAAGCTGTTTCCGCTTCCGAATTCGGACCTGTCTCGTTTTTTGAGATATACACCGCACTCGCGTTCACCTATTTTGCTGACGAAGCGACGGATTTCGCCGTTATCGAAGTCGGTTTAGGAGGTAGACTGGACGCAACGAATGTCGTCTCGCCTGTCACGACTGTTATCACGCCGATCGGTTTGGAACATACAGCGATATTAGGTGAAACTTATGCCGAGATAGCCGCGGAGAAGGCAGAAATTATTAAAGACGGATGTCCACTTGCACTTGCACCACAGTATCCTGACGCGCGGGCGGTGATTGAGAGGGTCGCGAACGAACGGAATGCCTTGATCGTTGAAGTAAAATCCCACGGTGCAGATTGTCAATCAATCCGCTGTCTCGTCAAAGATGACGATAAAGTGCCTGTCGCGCAACAGTTTGATGTGGAGACGGATACCGAAAGTTATTCGCAGCTGACGATACCGCTTCTCGGCTACCACCAATATGTGAACGCGACGACAGCTATCGCAGCAATTGAATGCCTGAAACAGACCGGGTACGCTATTCCAAAAGCCAGCGTTTATGCCGGATTCAGAAATGTGGAATGGCATGGACGCATTCAAACGATTCGGTCGGCACCGCTCGTTGTATTGGATGGCGCGCACTCACCCGCCGCAATGGAGGTTTTGTGTTCAACGCTTCGTGAGTGTTTTCGTTACGATCAAGCGATTTTTATCGTTAGTTTGATGAAAGATAAAAATCTGATAGCAATTGGCGATGTGCTCTCTAAAACGGCGGATACCGTTCTAACAACGCAAGTTTTCGATAATCCGCGTGTGATGCCCGCTGAAGCCATACAGTATGCCTGGTCCAGTATAGGTCCAAGCGTTACGGCCTATCCAAACCCAGAAGACGCAATCGTGAAAGCGTTAGCGTCCGCATCACCGACAGACCTGATCTGCATCACAGGTTCACTCTACCTTGTTGGTCAGGCGTTTAAAATATTTAAATCGAGTTCAAACCGACTTCATCGAACCGCAAGAAAAATTAAAAAAGAAAAAGAGAGGTTTTAAATGCTTGACATCACTTGCAAAAGGTGGTGGCTAAATCGGAAAATATTTTTGATATCGATACCCATATTGAGTTTAGCCACCGAGGCTTTTGCCCAAACAGACCCTCGTCCAGCCGTACCTACGGTCTGGTGGATTGCCCCTATTGGCGCACTCATCGCTTTGGGATTCGCCTACCATTTCTACCGCGCCGTGATGAAACAGGACGAAGGCACTGAAACAATGCGCGACATAGCACAATCCGTCCGAGAAGGTGCGATGGCATATATCAGGCAACAATACAAAGTCGTCGGTATTGTCTTTATTGTGCTTTGTCTGATCTTTATTTTCATGGCGTTCGTCCTTGATGCACAAAATAAGGTCGTCCCGTTCGCGTTTCTAACAGGCGGATTCTTCTCAGGGCTTTGCGGTTTCCTCGGTATGAAGACCGCGACCAACGCCTCTGCACGCACAACGAGTGCTGCTATGCAAGGACTCAACGCCGGTTTAAAGGTCTCGTTCCGGGCGGGTGCTGTCATGGGGTTGATAGTCGTCGGATTCGCGCTCCTTGACATTACCGGATGGTTCCTTATCCTCTATTACCTCTTCCCTAAAATATTACCCGGGTTCTTGGAAGTTAACCCGCTCCCTCAGATTACTGTAATTATGCTGAGTTTCGGTATGGGTGCCTCAACACAAGCGCTCTTTGCGCGTGTCGGCGGTGGCATCTATACAAAAGCGGCGGATGTCGGTGCGGACCTCGTCGGGAAAGTTGAGGCAGGTATCCCCGAAGACGATCCGCGGAACCCCGCTGCCATCGCGGATAACGTCGGCGATAACGTCGGCGATGTCGCTGGCATGGGGGCGGACCTCTACGAATCTTATGCAGGCTCAATCCTCGCAACAGCGGCGCTCGGTGTCGCTGCGGTCGCTGCCCAAGATCACAATAACCTTGCACTCCAACTGAAATATCTTTCTGCACCCATGGTTATTGCTGGCATCGGTGTGATCCTCTCTATTTTGGGCATCTATCTGGTGCGAACAAAAGAGGGCGCGACGATGAAGCAGTTGATGGGTTCACTGAATTTCGGCATCAACGGCAGTGCTATAGGCATTGCAATTTTGTCGCTGCCAGTGCTCCTTTACCTCGACCTCCCAAACAAATGGCAGATATGGGGTGCAATTGTAACAGGACTTGTCGCAGGATTGATTATCGGTAAAGTCACCGAAATTTTTACCTCCCACGATTATGCGCCAACACGGGCCATCGCCAAGCAGGCACAAACCGGGCCCGCAACCGTGATTATTGAAGGTATCGCTGTCGGGATGGAATCAACGGCAATTCCGGTTCTAACCATCGTCTCCGCTGTCGCTATCAGTTACTATCTTCCCGGTGGCACGCAGGAGCCGTTGATGGGGCTTTACGGTGTCGGTATCGCCGCTGTCGGCATGCTCGCAACGTTAGGCATAACCCTTGCTACGGATGCGTATGGACCCATCGCAGACAACGCCGGCGGAAACGCTGAAATGTCAAAACTTGATGAAAGTGTTCGAGAACGCACGGATCAGTTGGACGCACTCGGTAACACGACGGCCGCAACAGGTAAAGGCTTTGCGATCGGTTCAGCTGCTCTCACTGCCCTTGCACTTTTAGCCGCCTACTTGGAAGAAATCCGATACGGCTTAATCCACCTGGCAGGTAAAACGACACTCGATATTGAAGGTGAGGGCACAGTTGAGACCGTGAAGGTCTCTGTCAGCCAATTCATGGATTATTACGATGTCACGCTCATGAACCCGCAAGTGCTCATCGGATTGTTCATCGGTGCAGTAATGGCGTTCTATTTTTGCGCGTTGACGATGAAAGCCGTCGGACGCGCCGCTGGTGCTATGGTCGCAGAGGTGCGTCGCCAATTTCGGGAGAGACCCGGCATTATGGCAGGCGAAGAAAAACCCGATTACGCGCGATGTGTCGAAATCTCGACCGCTGGCGCGCAACGCGAGATGATCTTCCCATCGCTTATTGCTATTGTTGTACCTGTCGTTGTCGGTTTGATTTTCGATGTCGGTGGCGTGTTAGGGCTACTTGCAGGCGGCTTGGCGACCGGATTCGTGCTCGCAATTATGATGGCAAATGCTGGCGGAGCATGGGATAACGCCAAGAAGTTTATCGAGGAAGGCAGACACAAAGAAGAATACGGTGAAAAAGGGTCCGAACCTCACAAAGCGACAGTTGTCGGCGATACTGTTGGCGATCCGTTCAAAGATACCTCTGGCCCCTCGCTTAACATCCTGATTAAGTTGATGTCTATGGTTTCTGTCGTGTTCGCCGGTCTCATCGCGAAATACGGCGGTGTACTTAGCAGCTGGCTGGGTATGTAGTACAGATTAACCGCAAGGAAAATTTAAAAATATGAAACTCAAAAATGCCATTGTATATGCCTTGAGTTTGTCCATCTTCATCATTGGGTGTCAACAACTCAACAACCAGATGAAGACGGGAGCCGATGATGGTCTATCTGTTTCTGTAGATGACGTTAGTCCAGACGAAACCGTCTATGCAGGTGCAGTCTTTATTGGCGACGCAAAGGATCAATTCGGTACCGACCCCTACACCTTAAATTCTGCTATTATCACAGATGACACGCTAAATATCAGCGTGTCCTATAGTGGTGGATGTGAGGCACATCAATTCACACTCGTCGTTTCCGAGGCGTTTCTCGAATCGTTCCCCGTTCAACTGCCGGTTTCTATTGCACACGATGCGAACAACGACACATGTGAAGCATATCCAACGGAAGACTACCGCTTCGATCTTACGCCAATTAAAACCATGTATCAGAACGCTTACCGACAAGAAGCAGGAACCATCGTTTTAAGACTTAAAAATGCTCCAGAAGGAGACCTCATCTACGAATTTACAATGTAATCATTATTCTTAAATCTCGGCGTTGTAGGAAAACCGATTTCCTATGCCTCCGCTTTCTGCTTGTCTGTCAATTTGTAGGAGAACACAGCCAAATGTCGAATAAGTTGAAACCCCGCAGCTATGCGATTACAGACGGGCCCGACCGCGCTGCCGCACGTACGATGCTCATGTTCGGCGATGGTGGGCTTTCACCTGAAGACCTTGACAAACCTATTATCGGGGTTGCCAATACCTGGATTGAGATCGGTCCCTGTAACTTCCACTTAAGGAGACTTGCCGCCAAAGTCAAAGCGGGTATCCGTGAAGCAGGCGGAACGCCTCTCGAGTTTAATACCGTTAGCATCTCCGATGGTATTACGATGGGTACCGAAGGTATGAAAACCTCGTTGATCAGTCGAGAAATCATCGCTGATTCAATTGAGTTAGTTTCCATCGGTAATATGTTTGATGCTGTCGTCGCGCTCTGCGGATGCGACAAGACCGTTCCCGGCACCGTTATGGCGTTGGCACGTTTAGATATTCCATCGCTTACACTCTACGGTGGTTCAATTATGCCTGGCAAATTTCACGGACGTGATGTCACCATCCAGGATGTATTTGAAGCAGTTGGACAGCATGCGGAAGGCACAATAACCGTTGAAGAACTTGATGACCTGATTAGTAAGGGGTGCCCCGGTCCTGGTGCCTGTGGTGGGCAATTTACTGCCAATACGATGGCGACAGCCGTTGAGATGCTCGGCATCGCGCCTATGGGAAGTGGGAGCGTCCCTGCGGTCTTAGAAGAGAAGGACCAAGAAGCATACAGAGCTGGACAACTCGTCATGGATATGCTCGCCGCTGACCGGCGCCCGAGCCAAATTATCACCCGTAAATCCCTTGAGAATGCGATTACCTCTGTCGCTGCCACTGCCGGTTCTACCAACGGTATTCTGCATCTTCTCGCCATCGCATACGAAGCAGGGGTCCCGATAACAATTGAGGATTTCCACACGATTAGTCAGAGAACACCCGTCCTCGCCGATCTCAAACCCGGCGGGCAGTTTGTCGCCAACGATCTCTATGAGGCAGGCGGTATTCCGTTCTTAGCAAAACGTATGGCAGAGGCAGGACTCCTCCATACCGATGAACTTACTGTCACAGGTAAAACCATCGGTGAGGAAGCAAACGCAGCTGTTGAGACCGACGGACAACAGGTGGTCAGACCTGTAGATGCCCCGCTCAAGCCAACCGGTGGGTTTGCTATCTTAAGAGGGAATCTTGCACCGGATGGGTGTGTTATCAAGTTAGCCGGACAGGACAAAACCCTCCATCGCGGTCCCGCACGGATATTTGAACGTGAAGAAGACACCTTCGCCGCTATTAAAGGTGGGGAAATTAAACCTGGTGATGTCGTCGTTATTCGTTATGAAGGTCCCACTGGTGGTCCCGGTATGCGTGAGATGTTAGGCGTAACGGCAGCGCTCGTCGGTGCAGGGTTGAGCGAAGATGTCGCCCTCTTAACCGACGGTCGGTTCTCCGGGGCAACACACGGTTTCATGATCTGTCACGTTGCTCCGGAAGCAGCAAAAGGCGGGCCTATCGCTATCCTCGAAGAAGGCGACGAAATCGTGATTGACGCTAAGAAACGCCGCCTTGATGTCCAACTCTCTGACGTTGAAATCCGAGGGCGTTTTGAGAAGTGGGCACCACCTGAACCGCGCTATACACGCGGTGTCATGGCGAAATATGCAAACGCAGTCTCCTCCGCCTCCGAAGGTGCTGTGACAGGATAATATCTCTCATGAACAAACAGAAGCCTATCATTCTTAACCAAACAGAACTTGACTGGGAAACTTGGGACGATCCTGACCTTGCTGCCAAAAGTCCTGTCCGTTGGAAAATCCTCATATCCGGTGAACGCGGACCCAGCGCCCGACTCATCACTGGTATAGCAGAGATGGCTCCGGGGACCCTGCTTCCGCTCCATCACCACGAACCTGAAGAGACGTATTATGTTATCAGCGGTGCCGGGTATGTGACAGTAGACGATCACGAAGCGTCACTCAGTCCGGGTGCCTCGGTTTTCATACCTTCTAATGCAAAGCATTCACTCCGTTGTACTGGAACCGAAAACCTTGTTTTTCTATTCACTTTCGCGGCGGACAGATTCGACGAAATCGTCTATCATTTTGATGCGTAGTATTAGTTTTAGGACTTACGCAGGTTGCTTGTAGCATAGGAGACCGTTGGTTTCCTGTGCCCTGAGAACGCCTCTGTTTTTTCAGAGTTTACCCGCTAATGAAGCACCATATCGTCAAAATTCCGTAAGTCCTGAGTTTGACAATTCTACGAGGATAAGTTATCAACATGCCAACATTAAAAACGACAGACACTAAACCCATTGTCTCCAATGCAGATGCCAGTCTGATGGACATCGGCGACGGTATCGTCCGACTTGAGTTGCATAGCAAACTGAATATCATAGAAGACGGAACACTGGAGATGTTCGATGCCGCGTTGGAGCAGGTCGAAGCGAATTACATAGGTATGGTTATCGCTACGGAGGCGAAACATTTTTCGGTCGGACTCAACCTTATCCTTCTACTGGAACGCGCGAAGAACCAAAATTGGGACGCGATTTCGGGTACACTCCGTAAACTGCAAACCGTCTGTACAAGACTTCGGACGGCATCAAAACCGGTCGTCGCGGCAACGGCGGGTATGGCACTCGGTGGCGGGTGCGAATTCACTCTCGGTGCGGATGCCGTCCAGGCTTACACTCAAAGCAATCTCGGTCTTGTTGAACTCCGCGTCGGATTGATTCCGGGGGGTGGCGGCACGAAGGAGATGGCACGCCGATGCTTAGAAGGACAAACACTACCGGCACCGATTCAAAACCTGTTTCCGTCCATTAATAAGGCTTTCAATACAATCCGTGAGTCCACGGTCTCACAAGACGCGGCAGACGCAGTGGAACTCGGCTATCTCCGCCGCACAGATGGTATCTCATCGGATCAAGAAACATATATCGCGGATGCCAAGCAGCGCGTTCTCGCTATGCATACAGCAGGATACAACCCACCGGAACTGCAACAGATATTTGTCCTCGGCGAAGAAGGGATCGCTCGACTCAACTTACATACGCACCTCCTCCGACAGGCTGGCACTATTGATGTGTATACGCAATATCTCGCGAATCAATTGGCGTCCGTCCTCTGCGGTGGCAAACTTTCAACACCGCAATTCGTCTCCGAACAGTATCTGCTCGATCTGGAGCACGAGGTGTTCCTCAGTCTTTGTGGCGAGCAGGAGACACATACAAGGATAGAAGCGACGCTACAGAGGGGTAAAAAGTAATGCAAGCGACACCGAGCGTGGTTATCGTATCCGCAGTGCGCACAGCCGTCGGAAAAGCAGGAAAAGGCACACTGAAACATACACGTCCAGATGAACTCGCCGCCGCTGTGCTTCGCGGTGCAGTTGAACGACTCCCACAACTTGACTTGGCAGCGATTGACGATGTCATCATCGGGTGCGCTACACACGAAGGCCCGCAGGGTTACAATATCGCTCGTTCCGCCAGTTTACGCGCGGAATTTCCTGTCTCTGTGCCTGCTATAACGATTAACCGTTTCTGTGCCTCCGGTTTAGAGACGATCGCAATGGGTACCGAACGGATTCTATCCGGACGTGCCGAGATTGTCGTTGCTGGCGGTGTAGAGAGCATGAGTCAGGTACCCTTCGGTGTTAACCTCTCGCCGAACCCGACGCTCATAGAACATGCACCCGATACCTATCTCAGTATGGGGTTGACCGCCGAAAATCTGGCGCAAAAATATAATATATCCCGCAGCGATCAGGACGCTTACGCGTATCAGAGCCACCGAAAAGCGATCACAGCGATTGATGCCGGAAAATTCCGTGAAGAAATCTTACCGATAAAAATAAAGGAGACACACCTCAACGCCGACGGCACGCCTGAGACTGTGAGTTCTGTCTTTGATACCGATGAAGGCCCCCGCCGAGATACCTCACCAGAGGCACTGGCATCTCTCAAACCTGCCTTTCATGTAGACGGCACGGTGACGGCAGGCAACGCTTCGCAGATGAGTGATGGTGCCGCCGCTGTTGTCCTAATGTCCGAGGCACGAGCGCAGGTAGAGGGTTACAAGCCAATGGCGCATTTTGTCAGTTATGCCACAGCGGGTGTCCCTCCCGAAATTATGGGAATCGGGCCGGTGCCTGCAATTCCGAAAGCACTCGCGTCAGCAGGGTTAACTTTGAACGATATAGGGATCATAGAACTCAACGAAGCCTTTGCGGTACAGGCTCTCGCTGTCATTCGAGAGGCACAACTGCCGTCTGAAAAGGTGAATGTCAACGGGGGCGCTGTTGCCCTCGGACATCCGCTCGGTTGCACAGGAGCGAAACTCACTGTGAGTCTGATTAATGAGATGCACAGGCAGAATCACCGATACGGTATGGTAACGATGTGTGTCGGCGGTGGTATGGGTGCTGCAGGCATTTTAGCCTGGTGCCAAGCAACCGATAATTGAGATCGCAAAATGGAAGGACGCGATTACTTGACGAATATACAGAGAATCTCGTCAAAAACCAGATTGGCTTGCAAGGTCACTCTATACGGAGGTGAAAAAATAAAAAATGCAAACGCATGTCTATCTCTCCATAGCAGGAGAAAACCGAATCGCTATTTACACATTTGATGCTTCTAACGGTAGCATTGAACTTCAAGAAAACATCAATGTCACGGGGTCTCCTGGTCCTTTAGCACTCTCGCCGTGTGGCAACTATCTATATGCAGGGCTGCGGTCGAGTCGCGAAATCGCAAGTTTCCGCATTGAGGAAGAGGCGAAACGCCTCTCACACTTGCGAACGGTCAAACTTGATGCCGATACCTGTTATATCGCTCCGGACAAAACCGGCAATTTTCTGCTATCCGCCTATTACGGTGCGGGTAAGGTTACCGTTCACGCAATCGGCGACGATAAAACCGTCCAAGGCGAACCGATTCAGACGGTCGAAACCGATATACACGCGCACTGCGTCGAGACCGATGCCTCAAACCGATACGCCTTCGTACCGCACACTGTCCCTCGAAACGCGATCTATCAGTTCCATTTCGATGAAAAGACAGGCACGCTCACACAGAATATTATAGGAAACCTCAATCCGGGGGCACCAATCGGACCTCGGCACTTCTGTTTCCACCCGAGCAAACCGATCCTCTATTTCTCGAACGAAAATGGATCGAGTGTTTCGGCGTACAGGCTTCAAGAAGGAGGAGACCATCCGGGAATCTTAGCGGACTTACAAGAAGACCTCTCTACGCTTCCCGCGGATTTTGAGGAGAACAACACCTGCGCGCAAATTCACATCGACCCACAGGGGCAATTCCTTTATGTCTCCAATCGCGGACACGACAGCATCGCAGGATTCGCAATCGACGAAGATACCGGTAAACTCAGTGCCATCGGGCATCAGCCGACCGAACCGACACCTCGCGTTTTCAACATTGATGGAACAGGCAATTTCCTTTTTGTCGGCGGTCAAGGGTCTGGCAAACTCGCCACCTACCGTATCAACCGTCAGAGCGGAGAGTTGTCGTCACTTACCACTTACGCAGTCGGTGAAAACCCGATGTGGGTGCTTTTTATTTGAAAAGAGAGAAGATGGTACAAAGGGGAACTTTTATTACATTTGAAGGTGTGGAAGGCGCAGGCAAAACCACACAGGCAGAACGGTTGGCAACTGCCCTCGGTCCAGACGTTGTCCTCACCCGTGAACCCGGCGGCACGCCTATCGCTGAACGGATTCGCGATATCTTTCTGACATCCGACGGAATAACACCGATGACTGAACTCCTATTGATGGCTGCGGCACGCGCACAGCACGTGGATGAACTCATACGTCCCGCACTGGAAGCGAATCGAATCGTTATCTGCGACAGGTTCACGGATGCCACTGTCGCTTACCAAGGGTATCGCGGCGGCATTGATCTTGCGCTGATTCACCACTTAAATCGTGTCGCTACCGGCGGCTTGACCCCGGACATCACTTTTATCCTCGACCTGCCCCCGGCGATTGGCTTACAGAGACAGCAGAGCGGTAAAACGCATCGCGACCGTTTGGATAGAGAGCCTCTCGAACTACACAGAAAAGTCCGTGAAGGCTACCTATCCGCTGCGAAAGCAGCCCCAGAGCGTGTCAAATTGATAGATGCAACGCAGTCTCCTGATGCCGTTCATGCAGCGATCTTAACCAAATATCAAAACTATCTATCACGGTAGAAGCATCTCTCGGAAGAAAAATGCAAAACCCAATCATCGGACACCAACAGGTTATCGAACAACTCGAACATACCGTGGCATCGGATCGGATCGCCGGTGCCTACCTCTTCGTTGGACCGGTCGGTGTCGGAAAAGAGACGGTCGCACGTTATTTCGCACAACTCATCTTTTGTCAGCAAGACATGGATTCACCTACGGCATGCGGGACGTGTCTTGCCTGTCGGAAGATGAATTCCGGGAACCATCCGGATCTACAGTTCATAGGACCTGAAGGGCGGCTACTGAAGATAGGACAAATTCGGGAGTTACAGAAACAAATTATCTACGAACCGCTCGAAGCGAGTCGGAAAGTCTACATCTTGACAGATGTGGATCGCATGACGGACGAGGCGGAGAACTGTCTGCTCAAGACGCTTGAAGAACCGCCAGCAGCCTCCGTTTTAATCCTCTTGACATCGAACGTCCGAGCATTGCTACCCACGACGCGTTCCCGATGCCAAATCCTCCAATTTCATCCGATACCGTCACAAGAATTAGCCAAAATCTTGGTTGAACAGTTTTCGGTAGCACCGGAACAGGCGACAGCCCTCGCGATTGCAGCGGATGGCGCGATCGGGACAGCGCTCACGCACCTCGAAAAAGGTGATGTCCACACGGAAGAAGTCCCAGAAATTCTCAAGGAGACAGACCCTTTAGCCGCTTTCAGACTTGCCGAACACCTGAAAGATAACCCTGAAGCTTTAGGTGAGTTGGTCACATGGTATCGCGACCTGCTCTTTCTGCAACAAGGCGCGCCCATCGAATTAATAACGCATGTCCACTCTATTGCGGAACTCCAATACATTGTACCGCGCTACTCTCGGCTCCGTATACAGCAAGCCATCCAGGTGGTCCTTGACACCAAATCCCTTATTGACAACACCAACACGAACGCCTCCCTCGCTTTAGAGGTAATGTGTTTGAAATTGCTCAAATGACAACGAACCGCCTACTGCTGATGGAAACCGATAGTCGAGAACGGAGATTGACAAACAGCACTTCTCGTGGTATAATTTTTAGCATACGAATCAATTTTATTTAACTGGGGTCGAGAAAAAACGCAATGAGTACATTTTACGTCACCACACCTATCTATTATGTCAACGGCGAACCGCACGCTGGACATGCCTATACGACTATTGTTGCCGATGCCCTCGCTCGCTATCACCGCATCAAAGGCGATGAGGTTTTCTTTCTCACAGGTGTTGATGAACACGGTGCAAACGTCCATAAAGCTGCTGAAAACGAAGGCATTTCTCCGCAAGCTTATTGCGATAAAATGGCACCAACGTTTACCCAATTATGGGAACGTCTACACATCTCGAACGACATCTTCCTCCGCACGACGAGCGATATGCACAAACGTGGCGTGAAAAAATTTCTGACTGCCCTTTACGACAGCGGAGATATCTACAAAGGTCCGTATGAAGGATACTATTGCCGCCCGTGCGAACGGTTTTTTCCTGAAAAAGAGCTAACAGACGAGAAAATCTGTCCGATTCATAAACTGCCGTTGGAATGGACGGAGGAAGAGAACTATTTCTTTAGACTTTCTAAGTACCAAGACAGATTACTGGCGCGTATACATGAAGACCCGCAATTTATCTATCCCGAAAGTCGACGCAATGAACTCTTGAACGTGCTGAAGTCTGGGTTGGAAGATATAAGTATATCTCGCTCCTCCGTTTCATGGGGAATTTCATTACCTTTTGATCCTGAGCATGTCATTTATGTCTGGATCGAAGCGTTGACGAATTACATGACGGCACTTGATTATGAAACCGAAGGTGAGCGGTACCAAACTTTTTGGCCCGCTGATGTCCACATGATGGCAAAGGAAATTACCCGTTTTCACGCCCTGATTTGGCCTGCAATGTTAATGGCTGTTAATTTGCCGCTGCCGAGGCAAGTCGTTGCACATGGTTGGTTGACAAAGGACGGCGAGGCGTTGAGCAAAACGCGCGGCATCTTCATTGATATGGATGGTGACATCGCTACCTACGGGGTTGACGCATTCCGTTATTACCTTCTGCGCGAATTCAGTTTCGGTAACGATGGCGATTACCGTCCGGCTCGTTTGCACGCACGCTACAACGCCGACCTTGCCAACGATCTGGGGAACCTGCTCAATCGTGTTCTCGGTTTGGTCAACAAGAACTTTGAAGGGATTCCCGAACCGACAACACCGGGTGAATTTGATGCCGAAATCAAACAGATGGCGCAGACAACGGTAGATAAATTGGACGCGCACTTAAAAGCCTTCGCTTTTGACGCTGCGTTGGAAACAATTTGGGAATTCGTCCGACGTATCAATCGCTATATCCAGCAGACCGAAGTCTGGACGCTCACGAAACCGGAAACCAGACCGAGGATGGGGACAATCCTTTACAACAGTTTGGAAGCACTCCGGCTCATCTCTGTACTGATTTCACCTTTTATCCCGGAAACTGCTGAAAAGATTCAGAAACAGATCGGTTTAGTGGCGTTTGATACTGTCGCAGAATGGGGACGTTTACCGGTAGGGTTAACTGTCAGTAGAGGCGACCCTATTTTCCCGCGCCTTGATACGAAAAAGGAGAAACAACCGCAGCTGAAAGCGTCAGCCAAATCGAAGCAGAAGCAGGAACCGGAAACGACGGACTTGGTCTCCTTTGCCGATTTCCAGAAACTTGACCTGCGTGTCGCACGTGTCTTGGCTGCTGAACCTGTTGAAGGTGCTGACCGACTCCTCAAATTGCAGGTAGACTTCGGCACTGAAAAACGACAGGTCGTCGCCGGAATCGCCGAACATTACACGTCAGATGCACTCATCGGCAAACAGGTGATCGTCGTCGCGAATTTAGAACCCGCAACCATCCGTGGCATTGAATCACAGGGTATGATCCTTGCAGGAAGCGGTGACTCCGTTGTCCTGGCTACCCTTGAAAAAGAGATGCCGCTCGGCACACAAGTAAGATAGCAGGTGCGAACTGTGCGTCGCGACAAAATGCAAAATATAGAAGACCTTCTTAAAACGCGTATCCAAAACAATGAGGCGCACACTTTTACTGTCATTGTGCCGAACGATTCCGCACGTCTGAAACGTCAGCGCGAATTGGTCGGCTACCATCCAAATCGCGCGGTTGCCAACTTACGTGTGTATACCAGTGTGGCGTTCGTTCGGAGGTTATACAGTCAAGCACATCCGTCGAGACAACACATCTCAGAAGGCATCCAAAGTCTCTGGCTCCACGAAATCGCGAATCCTCAACCAGACAATCCGGATGCCCACCGTTATGATACATTTCGACCCAACCCAAACATTTCTGTCCCGGACAGCACGCTTTCCCTCGTCATAGATAAAATTAAACACCTCAAAGAACGTGGTGAGACATCCGAAGACATTGCAGCAGACAATCCAACCAAGACCGGTCTTGCACGGATTTACAGTGATTACGAAACTAAACTTGAAGACGGTTGGATAGATGAGCAGGGGAGACACCTATACCTTGCGAACAATTTCGAGCCAAAGTTTATGCGAAACGCATTTTATGGCGTTAACCTCGTTGTTGTTGAAGGGTTCACGGTTCTTTCTAAAGCCGACACTAAAATCTTAACGCGCATCGCCGAAATGCCGAATATAGAGATGTGGTTTCGTACCGATTATGTGCCAGAGAATCAGGCACTTTATAAAAACATCGACGATATCGTCTCGCAATTTACAGAAGCGAACGCCATTATCGACCCTGACTATGAACGGGATCCCGATCGCCACAAAAATTTTTCCGAAAACCTGTTCCGCACAGAAACTGGCAGTGTAAATTCGGGAGCTGCTCCGGAGACAGCGTTTCAAATTAAAATGATGAGACCCGTCGATAGATCTGATGAGGTTGAACAGATTGCGTCTCTAATCCAAAAACGAGTTTCAGAAGGACACTGCAAGCTAAGTGACATCTGCGTTGCCTACTACAATATCGGACAGTATCAGCAGCGCATTGCCGAAATCTTTCCTGCTTACGGTATTCCCTATTCACTCGGAGCGCGTGCGCCAATAACAAGGTCAGAAATCGTCAAATCGATCTTTTCTCATCTTTCATCAGATCGAACGCCTATGGGCATCGACTATTTCTCTGATGTTGAAAAGGCTTCAGATACAAACAGGTTCCACCCGAATGCGTTTCAGGAGTATGTTGACAAGCTACTCAAAAAGGGAGAGGTTGTTCGACGCGTTCTCAACCCGATGCTCGAAAAAAATAGCGAAATTGTTGAAGGCGAAGTAGAGGCGTACCGTCAATTCCAGAGGATTGTTACAGAACTCTGTAAGGTTTTAAGATCGGAAAGTGAGAAATCATATCCGCTGAGTGAATATATTGACAAACTCCTCCGCATTGCGAGACATACAAACTATCACAAGAGAACATCAACGAAGGGCGAAACCGTCAAGATTGTCCCACTCGGTGAGCTGAGAAGTATGGCGTTCGATACCGTCTTTTTAGGTGATTTTGTAGAGAGCAGATTTCCAGCAAATTTTCGTCCCGATCCAATACTCCCAGAAATTCCGTATCGGGATGAAGAGGAGCAGCTATGCGATAATCGCTTTCTGTTCTACCGTGTACTCAAATCTTTTCGCGAGCAACTCTACCTTCTTATACCGAAGCGTGAAGGTGAAGCAGATCTAATTCCATCTCCGTTTCTCAGGCAATTAAAGGCGATTACTAACGTTGAAACTATCGAGCCTGTGCATCCTACACACGGCAGTGTTCCGAGTTTCCTTAGTACGTATGGCAGCCATGCATGGACAGCGGAGATATCTTCTAATAAACCGTTCCCCGGTAGTTTAACGAGCATACGTCCGCTAATAGATCATGTTATTAAAGTTGAGAAGAGTCGTGAGAAAACGCACGAACATCTTGCCTATGAAGGGGTGTTAACAGCAGGAAAACTTTCTGAGGAGAGCCGAGATCAGTTGCAACGCCTCCACAACAAACACTATTCTGTCACAGAATTAGAATCTTACGCCAAGTGTCCGTTCCAGTACTTCGCCAATAAAGGTTTAAAACTGAGTATTAAAGATGACGAATTAGAAGATGAGTTATCCAATTTGGAGAGAGGATCACTGCTCCACGAAGTTATCTTTACATTTTGCTACAATCGTCGCGAACGAGAATATCCATCTATAAGACAATGTACGAACGATGTTTTTGAAGAGGCAAAACGGCAATTGAACGATATTTTGGATAACGCCTCCGAAAATTACCGCCGCAAACGGAATGAGCCTCCAGTCGGCGAAAATAATCTCTTTTGGGAAACTGACGTAGGGAAACTACGGGTGGCACTCTACAAATGGCTCGAAGCAGAACGGACGAATGATGTCCAGGGGCATCCATGCTATTTTGAAGTCGGTTTCGGACCCGAAGATAGGGAGAGACGGACTGAACTTAAAAGAGACCCGGAACTCAGTTGTACGGAACCAATCTTTATCGGAGATGTCCGTATGGCTGGCAAGATAGATCGCATCGATATCGGCAACGGTGTATTTAATATTATCGACTATAAAACCGGCAGCTCCACGATTAGAATGCCAGAGATACTTAGCGGACAGAGTCTCCAACTCCCAGTTTATCTACAAATAGCGAAAGCGTTGTTGGAAAGTAAAGGGGTTAGCGGATTAAATCCTGCAGCAGGTCTCTATTATAAAATTAGGCTTAACGAATGCAAAGTTGAACTCGGTATTGGAGTGGAATCCGAAAACGGAAACGCTTATAAAAACTTCAACGGTAGCGATTGGAGACCCTGTGGTAAAACTAATGGGCAGTTAGTAAACGATGAGATTTTCGACGGCTTACTTTCACGCGTCAGTGGCTACGTCCAACAATACGTTGACAGTATCTCTGAAGGCAAATTTCCGCTTATTACACGGGTTGAAACGTTCGTAGACGCAGTGGAAGAAGGCGATACCCCCATCGCGCCTAAAAACAAAACCGCACCCTGCAGCTATTGCGACTATAAACGTATCTGTCGTGTCGGCGCAATCTCTGAAACGCCGCAATCAGACGACTAATTTTCTACTGATAAGATGTCAAAATTCATCCTTCAGAAAAAACTTGCACACTTCTGACAAATCTGTTATACTCTTTTTGCTTTTTTAAGCACCTTGCTTGCACATCCTTAACACGCAACTTGCAAGCACATCAAAAAACAAAACAGGAGTAGTTCCTAAATAGTTCTTTTCCTGTGTTTTTGTTGTTATTTCTATGTCCAACGGTAAATGTAGGCATTTTGTGCGGTTCAATTCCGTGCTATCGTATCCAGTCGTATTGTGCAAAAACCAAGCACTTATGACAAGAACCAAGTCAGTTCGACTGGAGGGGTTCAGACACGAGTGAGACGAACCCTGACACTGTGAGGACACTCGGTATTGAAGTAAGCGTCAGTCTTTTGGGACTGACTTTGTGGGTTCCACCATACCACGCGTTTCCTTGTGGTATGCGGTTCGTGTGTGATTTCTGACTACCGTGGTCAGAGGACCCTGATTACGCACAGGATAAGGACACGACGGTGTTCGTAAAAGGGGGTTAGGATCCCTCTAAAAATCTATTGCTTTCCATAGATATACACGGAAAAACGTAGTTTTTTAGGAACAGGCTATTTTAAATGGCACATACATTACCAGCGCTCCCGTATGCGCACGATGCTTTGGCACCTCACATCGGTGCCGATACGATGGAAATCCATCACGGCAAACACCACCAAGGTTATGTCAACAACCTCAACGCTGCTTTAGAAGGGCTCGGTGGACTCGCCGATATGGATGTTCACGAACTCCTCCAGAATCTCGACCAGGTCCCGGAAGACAAGCGTCAAGCCGTCATCAACAACGGCGGCGGGCACGCCAATCATTCACTTTTCTGGTCCATCATGTGTCCCAGTGGCAACGGTGGTGACCCGAGCGGGGAACTCGCAGCCGCGATAAAATCCGCCTTTGGATCCCTTGAGGCTGCCAATGAAGCATTCACGACTGCAGCCGCGACACGTTTCGGTTCCGGTTGGGCGTGGCTCGTCCTCGGCGACGACGGCTTGGAAATCTATTCCACCGCAAATCAGGACAGTCCGATTATGCAGGGACATACCCCACTTCTCGGCATTGATGTCTGGGAACACGCATACTATCTCAACTACCAGAACCGTCGTCCAGATTACATTGAAGCTTGGAAGAATGTTATCAACTGGAACCGCGTTAACGAGATCTACGTCGCTAATGCCTAATTTTCCATAACAAACTTCGGATTTCGGATTGTGGTAGGGGTAGGCACGAACAACGTTTCAACCCTACCCTCTACTTCCGAAATCATCGGATAACGACACGTCGTCGTTTGGCAAATTATTTTTTTTGACATCTCCGCTTAAATGTGTTATACTTAAAGTGTAAATATAATTCGTTTTAGCGTGCCCGTGAAACTTCGTAAAACGGCGTGCGTAATTAACATATAAATAGATACCCCCAAAAAGCGTTGAAAGGGAGGAGTAAGTCGATCGGGCTTGCAAGAGATGGAGATTCATGGGCTGAGAGGTCTCCTCAAGTTTCCACGACTGAAGGTCGCCCTGGAGCTGTTCGTCTGAAAAATTGTAGGAGCGATCTCCGAATCGCGAATTGTAGGATGAATCGGTGTGATGCCCGTTATCGCATCCCAAAGAGTGCTCTTTCTCGCGAAATGAAAATGGGAAAGGGAATTGGAGTGGTACCACGGTGAGGTCAGTCAAATGTCCTTCTCGTCTCCAAAGATGGAACGAGAGGGGTTTTTTAATTTCAACAACTCCCCGTAGGATTCAAATCTACGACTTGTGAGGAAAATTGGCATGGAACTTTCAGGAGAGCAAATCCAGGTTGATAGTCTCAAAGGAGCACAAATCCTGGTTAATAGTCTCAAACGGGAAGGTGTCGAATATATTTTCGGTGTGAACGGTGGCGCGGCGATGCCGATTTTCGATGCCCTATACGACGAGACCGAAATCAAATTGATCCCGATGCGGCACGAACAGGGTGCCTCCCACGCCGCTGATGGCTACGCACGCGCCACTGGGAAAGTCGGAGTCGCACTCGCTACCTCCGGTCCCGGCGCGACCAATCTCGTTACCGGTATTGCTACCGCTTACATGGACTCTATTCCGATGGTCGCGATTACCGGACAGGTCTTCACACACTTTATTGGCAGCGATGCTTTCCAAGAATGCGATGTTATCGGCGTAACACGTCCGATCTGTAAACACAGTTATCTCATCAAAGATTGTGAAGAGGTCGCAGATGTTGTCGCTGAAGCGTTTCATATCGCAAGCACGGGCAAACCCGGTCCTGTGATTATCGACATCGCTAAAGATGCACAGAACAATGAAGCACTGTTTCAGTATCCAGAAACGGTCGACATCCGCAGCTACAAACCGCAGGTTCACGGTGACCCCGCACAAATTGCGAAAGCGGCGGCATTGATTAAAGAAGCCAAACGCCCCATGCTTTATGCCGGTGGTGGTGTCGTCCTCGCGAACGCCAGTGAAGAACTCAGAGAACTCACTTATAAGACACAGATACCCATTACGGTTACTTTGATGGGACTCGGTGCGTTCCCCGAGACGGACCCGTTAGCGATGGAGATGCCCGGAATGCACGGCTCCTGTTGCGCAAATTACGCCTTCACCGATGCGGACCTCATTGTTGCTATCGGCGCGAGGTTTGACGACCGCGTTACAGGTGATCTCAGTAAATTCGCACCCAACGCTAAAAAGATCCATATTGATATCGACGCGTCTTGTATCGGAAAAAATGTACCGGTGGATGTCCCGATTGTCGGCGATGCGAAAAACGTACTCACGGAATTGAACAAACAGGTCAGTACGGCAGATATCGATCCGTGGCGGAATCAAATTCAGGAGTGGAAGCGGAAGTACCCGTTTGAATACGAGCAGAAAGTCGATAAAGTTATGCCGCAATACGTTATTGAGCAGATCTACGAACACTATAGTGATGCTATCGTTATTGCGGACGTAGGACAACACCAGATGTGGGCGGCACAGTACTTCAAATTCACAGAACCCCGACAGTGGCTCAATTCCGGTGGTCTCGGCACGATGGGGTTCAGTCTGCCTGCTGCGATCGGTGCACAACTCGGATGTCCAGACAAAACAGTTGTCAATATCAACGGTGACGGTTCCTACATCATGACGATCCAGGAGTTGGTGCCAGCAGTTACAATGAAACTGCCGCTTAAGATCTTTATCATCAACAATATGTACTTAGGGATGGTCCGTCAGTGGCAGGAGTTGTTCCACGGCAAACGCTATTCTGCTGTCGATTACCACGACAATCCGGATTTCGCGTTGCTTGCACAAGCATTCGGTGCCACAGGTTTGCGCGTTGAACACACTGAGGATGTTGTACCCGCCCTGCTGAAAGCAAAAGGGATTACTGACGGCCCCGTCGTCATCGACTTCATCGTTGATGAAGAAGAGAACGTGTTCCCGATGGTACCAGCGGGTAAAGGACTTGGAGATGTTATTCGCGGGTTAGCTTAACGATTTTAATGGTTATCAGTTATCAGAGGAATGGTTATAAGTTATAGGTTATAAGTTAAGAAGGTTCTTGGAACAGTTCCGTTCTCTGTGAGGGTTGCCACAGAGAACCTCTTTAACTGTTAACCAAAAGGTTTTTCGCAGAAAAACCGAACTTATAACTTATAACTACTGACAACTGAAAGATTTTTCGCAGAAAAATCGTACTGAAAACTGATAACTATTAACTGAAAGGTTTTCGGAGAAAACCGTACTGAAAACTATTAAAACCGAACCGCAAGGTAAAATTAAAAAATGAATTCAGAAAAACGACACATCTTTTCCGTTTTAGTCGAAAACCGCTTTGGAGTCCTCGCACGCGTCGCGGGACTTTTCAGCGGGCGCGGCTTTAATATTGACAGTCTTAACGTCGCCGAGACGCATGACAAAAGCATTTCGCAGATAACCCTTGTCACACACGGCGATGCCCAAATTATTGAGCAGATCTACCACCATTTAAACAGACTCATTGATGTTATTGAGGTAACCGACCTCTCTACTGCCGGAACGCATGTTGAGCGGGAGCTTGTTCTTATCAAGGTTGCTACCGATGATCCTCAAAAACGCACCGAGATTCTACAAGTCGCGGAAGTCTTCCGCGGGCGGGTTATAGATATGAAACCTGCTTCCTTGGTACTCGAAATTACAGGTGATGAGGGTAAATTGAAAGCAGCAATCAATATTTTCAATACGTACGGTATCCTTGAGTTAGCACGCACTGGCAAAATAGCGATGTTACGCGGCTCCGAGAAATAATTTTTAACGAACCGCAAGGGAAATCAGAAATTCCACACGCGCCGTTGTTGCATGCTTACACACATTGGTCAAGGATCATCCATCTAAGCAACGCGCAGGACTGAATATGCGGAAGGGAACGTTCATGCTAAAACCTTCCTAAACGAACCGCAAGGAAAATTTAAAATATGGCAACGATTTATTACGATAGTGATGCTAATTTTGATTTACTAAAAGAACGGACAGTCGCTGTTGTCGGCTATGGCGCACAGGGTCGCGCACAATCGCTTAACCTCAAGGACAGCGGTGCAAACGTTGTTGTCGGTTTATACGAAGGCAGCCGATCAAAAGCACGCGCGGAAGCCGAAGGCTTGACTGTCAAGACCGTTGAGGAAGCCGCAGCGATGGCAGACATCGTTCAGGTACTCATCCCAGATGAACGCCACGCAGCCGTCTATCGCGACCAGATCGCACCGAACATGGCGGCGGGAAATATGCTCCTCGTCTCACACGGATTCAGCGTCCATTTCGGACAGATTGTACCCGCCAGCGATATTGATGTCGCCATGATCGCCCCCAAAGGACCGGGTTCACTTGTCCGTGAGGTGTTTGAAGGTGGTGGCGGAGTCCCCTGCCTCATCGCTATCCATCAAGACACTACCGGTTTGGCACGCGATGTCGCCTTGGCGTACGCAAGAGGTATCGGCGGTACGCGAGCTGGTGTCATCGAAACAACCTTCCGTGAGGAGACCGAAACCGATCTTTTCGGTGAACAAGCCGTGTTGTGCGGCGGAACCGCTGCCCTCATCAAAGCCGCTTTTGATACACTCGTTGAAGCCGGTTATCAACCGGAGATGGCTTATTTTGAGTGTCTCCACGAATTGAAACTGATTGTTGACCTCATCTATACCGGTGGGTTAAGCAAGATGCGGAACGATGTTAGCAATACCGCTGAATACGGTGATCTCACACGCGGTCCACAACTCATTGATGACAGCGTCCGAGATAAGATGCGCCAAATCTTGAAGGACGTTCAGGGGGGTGTTTTCGCACGTGAGTGGGTGCTCGAAAATGCGGCGAACCAACCTGTTCTCGGTGCACTCCGTCGGCAGGAAGCGGAACTCGAGATCGAAGAAGTCGGGAAAAATCTGCGCAGTATGATGAGTTGGCTCGACGAGTAGATTGTCTTTTCCTAATTCTGTAGGTGCGGTTTGCAACATCGGGTCCCACCCGTTACTGGGATGGGACACCAAACCCAACCCAAAGATGGACTTGTCCGACAACACAAATACTCTTACATATCTGTTCTTAATCCGGGAGTGCCGTTCAGAAGAGGCTGAAGCACTCCTGGCATTATGGCAGGCTGCTGGTACATCTCCGAGCGTCACAGATACGATCACAGACATTCAAGCCGCAATGTCAAGTTCTGCATCGGTGTTGGTCGTTGAGGTGGATCAACGCATCGTTGGCTCCTTAATCGCCACTTTCGATGGGTGGCGCGGCAATATGTATCGTATAGCCGTTCATCCTGACTACCGAAGACGTGGTATCGGACGCGCATTGGTCAGAGAAGGCGAGAGACGTTTGGTAAAACTCGGTGTTAAACGCATTACAGCACTCGTGGAAGAGAAATATCCGTCGGCGGTTGCATTCTGGTCAAATGTCGGATATGAGATAGAGTCTGGAATCGTGAGGTTTTTCCGAAATCCTTAAAAATAGTAGTAGGCACACGCTGTGTGCTGGCACATGAGGAGGGTAGCCGTGAAATTCAGAGGACACCTACTTGACGATACCGTCAAAAGCGTTTACGGACTTGCCGTCGCTGATATAAACGGTGACGGTCAACTCGACATCATCGCAGGCTCCACAGGCGAACCTATCATCGCGTGGTACGAGGCTCCCCACTGGAAAAGACACCTTGTGAGCGATCAGGGCAGCGGACACATCACTATTGCACCTTATGATCTCACCGGTACCGGCACCCTCGATCTCATCGTCGGAAGCGGTTTTAACCGTGGCGTAAACGCTGCCGGCGGCTACCTTCATTGGCTCGAAGCACCGGCACAAGATGGACAGAACTGGAAGAGCCATCATATCGCCGATGTCCCGTTTATCCATCGCATTGCACTCGCCAATTTATCAGGAGAGACGTCAACCGCAGCCCCGTTCCTCATTGTCCCCTCAATCCGTGGTGAAGCCGGCAACCCCGGGGAATGGCACAGCCCTGGTTCGCTCTGGTGCTACGAACTCTCAGATACCCCGCAAGATGCCGCCTCTTGGCAATCCCACCTCCTTGATGATTCCCTCCATATCAACCACGGTTTGAGCATCAATGATGTGGACCAAGATGGACGTGATGACGTACTGATTAGCTGCACGGAGGGGTTAATCTGGTATGAGCCGCCTGCTGCTCCGATGGCGGACGAGTGGGGTAAATGGGTTATCAGCGATCGTGAGTGTAGCGATACATTCGCCGCAGACATTAATGGCGACGGTATCAATGAGATTTTAGCGATTGAACCGTGGCACGGCAACAATCTCGTCTGGTATAAAGCCACCGGCGATCTACGGACCGATGCGTGGGAACGTCACCTCATTGACGACACGCTCAATCGCGGACACTCTATCGCCGCCGTTGACGTTGATGATGATGGCATACTTGAGGTAATCTGTGGCTATAACGGCGAAGGCACAAGTCTACATCTCTATCGTCCGGAAGATTTAGCACATAACCATTGGCGCAAAGAGACGATTGACAACGGCGGTTTAGGGGTCGGACAGATGCAGGTCGTTGATATGAACGGAAACGGCAGGTTAGACATCGTAGCGAGCGGTCTCAGCACCGGCAATGTCAAATGGTATGAAAATCAATTTTATAGTGAATTATCAAACTGATATTTCTCAAAAGATTGTTTGATTCAATAGTTATAGGTGTTCTTGTGCGTTTAGTTCATGAAAATGCGCGCTGATGATAGACAACATCTGCCTATCACCGGAAAGTTGAAGTTTTATCTGATGAAAAGTGAGGCG
>JAJDTJ010000030.1 GCA_022827225.1 Candidatus Poribacteria bacterium
ATCAGTCTCATTGAACAACTTTTCCCCAAGTCGATTCATGCGGTGTCAGCAGCCGGTTTTGAGTTGAAAGTGCTTTTGTTTGTTATCGCAACGAGTATAAAGCAGCTATTTGGATAAAGGTAGCAACTTGGGTTAATTATAGTATGCTTGGATTTTGTACATGAGTCGTAGGCTATTCGCTACGCTCTTTGGCTTTTCCTGTTGTATGCTTATCTACAATCTATACTCTATGCTAAAGTAAACTATTTTTGTTTATCACCAGTTGTGAAATCAATAGTCAAAACGCGGCGTTTACGCCGATATTATGAGGGAAATAGTATGTTTTCTAAAAATCATATTAAACCGATTGTCGTTGCACTCGGTATTGTTGTAGCCATTTTGATGTGCACGTTCTCAACAGTTATAGCGGATCAACACGCCGAAGAGGCAGAGGAAGCAGAAACCACAGAAGAGGCTGAGGGATCTGAAGAAGCATCTGCAAGCAGCGAACCTATACAACTTGAGCGTCTCGTTGTCGTCGGTACGCGTGCGCAACCGCGCTCCGTCTTGGATTCAGCAGTACCGATCGATATTGTGTCAAACGAGGCTTTTGAAAAGCAGGGTGGCGCGGATCTACCGGATCTGCTGAGAACTTTGGTGCCATCTTATAACGTCAATACACAGCCGATTAGCGACGCATCAACAGTGGTCCGTCCGGCGAATTTACGGGGACTTGCTCCAGACCATACACTCGTGCTGGTCAATAACAAACGGCGACACCGTGCCGCAGTGATTCACTGGCTCGGGAACGGTTTATCTGATGGCTCACAGGGACCCGACCTGGCACCTATTCCCGCGATTGCCCTGCAACAGGTAGAGGTCCTCCGTGATGGCGCATCCGCACAATACGGGTCTGATGCCATTGCGGGTGTGATGAATTTTCGATTGAAAGACAACTATGAAGGCGGTTCAATCGAATTTAAACCCGGCATTTACCAAGAAGGTGATGGTAGGCAATTCGCGCTTGCTGGAAATATCGGTTTAGGGAGTCCAGACGTGTGGAGCAGCCTCAGCTTTGAATACGGCGGCGCAGATCCTACCATCCGGTCCGTCCAACGTGATGATGCCATAAAATTGATTAACGCAGGCAATTTCAGTGTGAAAGACCCCGCGCAAATTTGGGGACAGCCGATTATAGAGAATGACATCAAATTGTTTGCCAACTACGGTGCCACCCTCACAGATACCATCGAACTCTACGGACATGCCAACTACGCAAGCAAGCGCGTTGAAGGCGGGTTCTATTTCCGAAATCCAAACACTCGCAATGGCGTGTTTAGCCCAAGCGGGAAGGACGGTACGTTGCTCGTCGGAGATTTGCGCGGTTTGTCAGCGGAGATGGCGGATTGGGAAGCCCGAAAAGCAGATTGGGAAGCACAAAATCCGGAGGCTGTGGAAGCCGGCGAGGCGTTCCCCGAACTCTCACCTCACGATGCTGACGATATCCCGATCACCAACGACCTTCCTGATCCCGAACGGTTGCAAACCGTCAAGAATGACCCGAATCTTTTCAATTTCCAAGAGATGTTCCCAGGCGGATTCACACCCAGATTCGGTGCATTCATGTGGGATAGTTCCGTCGTCATCGGCTTTAAAGGCACCGCTCTCGAAGAAGCGTTAGGCAAACCCTTAACCTGGGATCTGAGCGGCTCTTTTGGGCGCAACCATGCCGATTTCTTTATCTTCAATACCGTTAATGCTTCCCTCGGACCAGATACACCCACCTATTTTGACCCGGGCGATTATATCCAGACGGATTATAACCTCAACTTCGATGTAACCTATCCGCTCAGCGACATGGTGTTCCTCGCTTCCGGTTTGGAATATCGGGACGAAGGATTTGAAATCATAGAGGGCGAACGCGAGTCGCATCAGATCGGGCCCCTCGCAGCGCAAGGCTTCACGGCTGCATCCAACGGATTTTCAGGATTTAGTCCAGTTGCGGCAGGCAAGTGGCACCGTTACAACGTTGCCGCCTATCTGGAAACTGAAATCAGACCGATTGATCCGCTCCTGATCGCGCTCGCTGTGCGCGGTGAACAATTTGAGATTTTCGGTGGCACGCTGAACTACAAAGCCGCTGCAAACTACAAGGTTACGGAAACGATGCGGTTACGGGGAAGTTATAGTACTGGGTTCCGCGCACCGACACCCGGACAGCAAAATACGTTCAACATTACCACTGAATACGATTTTGCGAAGGGTGATCTCGTTAATAAAGGAACAATTCCTTCCACCAACGCTGCTGTCGGTGTTGTGACAGGCAAGGAAGATAACTCGCTTGACCCGGAAACTTCAAATAACTTCACAGGTGGATTTACCGTCGATATTTTGGGCGTAAATTTCACGATGGACTTTTTTGATATTCGGCTGAAAAACCGGTTATCGGTCTCACAACACTTTACATTGACCGACGCGCAGAAGGCGGACCTCATCGCCGCAGGTGTAACCAGTGCAGCGAATCTCGAAACATTCCAGTTCTTTATCAATGATTTCTCTACGACAACCAACGGTATTGATACCGTCGTTACGATCCCTATACCGAACGGAAATCTCATCGCCGTGTATAACTTCACGAACACCACAGTTACCGATCACAATCCCGACACGCTGGATGACCATCGAATCAGGGAACTCGAAGAGAATTTACCTGAACACCGCGCCAGCCTGACTGGTGTTTACTCCCTAACGGATGCGTGGAGCGTCCTCGGGCGCGCCAGCTATTTCAGTGGTTGGTTCGATTCTGAAGATTACTTACAGAATCCAGACGTGGAAGGCACTGGAGAATACACTGGAAGAGCTATTTTCGACTTGGAAACCACTTACACCGCGGGGTCCGGAGTGGCACTCACGCTCGGTGGAAGAAATATCCTTAATACCTATCCCGATGAAAATCCGAATGGTGCTGGTTCTGTCGGCAACAAATATGGACAGTTTAGTCCGTTCGGTTTTGATGGGGCGTTCTGGTACGCCAAAGTCGGATATAGCTTCTAAAACCTGCTCTAAGGTTTTGAATGTACTTTTCACGATAGGCGCGGTTGAAACCGCGCCTATTCAATTTATTTATATAAGTTGTGTAAATTGTGTATGTAAACCATGCTTTAGATGAGATGTTTTCTTAACCAAAAAATGAAGGAGTTTCACTTATGAAAGTCGGGCTTACTTTTAAAACGTTACTGCTTCTGATGCATGGTGTTTTAGTTATGTGTATAGGTTTGGCATCTATAACGGTAGCACAAGAGACTGAAATGGAATCAAGCGATGCAGCATCTGAACAGGAGGTCATAACGCTTGAGGGGGTAGTTGTGGTCGGGACGCGCGCGAAACCTCGTTCGGTTCTCGAATCTGCTGTCCCGATTGATGTCTTACCGAGTGATGATTTCGTCAAACAGGGAAACACGGATTTGCCAGACCTGTTGAGAAACTTAGTCCCATCTTACAACGTGAATGCGCAGCCAATCGCCGATGCGGCGACTGTCGTCCGCCCAGCGAATCTGCGCGGGTTGGCACCAGATCACACATTGTTACTGGTTAATGGTAAACGCCGCCACCGCGCCTCCGTGATTGCTTGGCTCGGAAATGGATTGTCCGATGGTGCACAAGGTGCTGATCTCTCTCCTATCCCTTCTATCGCACTGAAACAGGTTGAGGTGCTACGAGATGGTGCGTCGGCGCAATACGGTTCCGATGCGATCGCAGGGGTCATGAACCTGCAGCTTAAAGACAGTTATGAAGGCGGATCTTTTCAAATCAAACCCGGTATTTTCCAAGCTGGCGATGGTCTCACATATTCTCTTGCTGGAAATATCGGTTTGGGACGAGAAGATCTCTGGACGAATCTCAGTTTAGAATACGGTGGCATGAATGAGACAGATCGCTCTGTCCAACGAGATGATGCCGCCGCACTTATCAGTGCCGGAAACACAAATGTCGCTGACCCCGCTCAACCGTGGGGACATCCGATTATCAGAAACGACATCAAACTTTTCGCAAACTATGGCGCAAGTATGACCGATAATATTAAGTTCTACGGTCATGCAAACTATGCACAGAAGGAAGTTGAAGGCGGATTCTACTTCCGAAATCCGAATACCCGACCCGCTGTGTTTAGTAATGATGAGGGCGAAACCTTGCTTGTTGGACGGTTATCGGGCACAGGTGAAATTCCTGTCGTCAAAATAACCGACAACGTCCCGGATCCAGTCGCCTTACAACAGGTTTTTTCTGACCCGAATCTTTTCACATTCCAAGAACTCTTTCCCGGTGGATTTACGCCCCGCTTCGGCGCTAATACCCAAGATGCTTCGCTCCTTGTTGGGCTGAAAGGAACCCTCGCGGCAGACTTAGGGTGGGATTTGAGCGCTTCCTATGGACGGCACGCCGCCGATTTCTTTATCAGGAATACCGTCAATGCCTCACTTGGACCCGACACACCGACTGAATTCGACCCAGGAGATTACATCCAAACGGATACCAACGTCAACCTTGACTTAACCTATCCACTCCACGATAGGGTGTTCCTCGCCTCCGGACTGGAATATCGAACAGAAACCTTTGAAATTGTGCAGGGACAGATTGAGTCTTGGGAAATTGGTCCATTGGCAAGTCAAGGATTTAGTTCCGGCTCTAATGGATTCCCCGGTTTCAGTGATATTGCTGAGGGAAGCTGGACCCGGTCTAACTTCGCAGGTTATTTGGAAAGCCAATTAAGACCTTTGAACTTTTGGACTGTTAGTGCTGCTGTCCGTGGTGAATACTTCGATGATTTTGGTAGTACACTTAACTATAAAATAGCGACGAACTATGGCATTGCCGATACGTTCAAAGAATGGCTTTCGCTTGAGCCGATTGTTGACCTAAGCGTACGGGGCAGTTATAGCACCGGTTTCAGAGCACCGACACCGGGGCAGCAGAACGCTTTTAACGTCACAACGGAATTCGGTGAAAACAATACGTTAGTCAATAAGGGAACAATTCCTTCTACGCATGCTGCCGCGGGTTTGGTAGGTGGTAAGGCACTTGAACCGGAAAAGTCAAAGAATTTCACGGTTGGAACGGTTGTCAGCCACGCCCTTGTGAGTATTACCTTTGACTATTTCAACATCAAGGTCGAGGATCGATTAGCTCCATCGAAAGACTTCCAGCGAGGCACGGATATTACTGAAGCACAGATTCAGCAGCTCGTGACGGAAGGTATTACGAGTGCAGGGAATTTGCAGGAATTCCGATTCTTTACCAATGAATTTGAAACAAGCACGCAAGGTTTTGATGTGATTCTTACAGCACCCATACTCGACGGTGCACTGAGTCTCGCCTATAACTACACGGGGACCACAGTCACCAAGCGTAATCCTGATATCCTTGACGACACACGAGTTCGGCTATTAGAAGAAGGGGTTCCCCACCATCGTGGAAATGTGACATTAACACAAGCCATCGGTGATAGTTTGGATGTATTGGGACGAGTTAATTACTACGGTCCATGGTACGAGAATGCTGTTGGGGCACAAACCTACAGTGACGCGTTTTTATTGGATATTGAAGTTAGTTATGCACTCGTCGAAAACTTGGGTATCACAGTCGGTGTGAATAATGCCCTCAATGTTGAACCAGATAATATTACTTCGGCAGAGGGACCCGACGTGCCCTTTGATATTCAAGAGTTTCCCGCCAGAATCGTTGGTAGACCTTTCGGTGAGTATAGCCCCTATGGGTTTGGTGGCGCCTTCTGGTACACCAAAATTGGTTATAATTTTTAGGAACCGTGTGGTTCCTCGTTCGCGTTACGAAGCGGTTTCCAGCCGCTGCCTAACATGAAAAGAGGCTTATGCTATTTCAACAGAATAGAACAGTGCCCAGATACATAGCTATTTTCTATATACCTATTTTCGGAGTTCTCACCTCATTTCTTTTAAGTTGCAATCGCATTCAAGGAGGCATTGCCCCGGATGCGGTAGAGGTCTCTGATGGCGCACCTACAGTCAAAATCGGTTTCATTTATAGTTCACCTGACCCCGGAACGACTCGGAACGGTGCTGCATTGGCGGTTACGCTCGCCAATGCGGCAGGAGGCATCAACGGTCTACCGATAGAACTTCTCATTAGAGACGACAAGGGAGATACGTTACGCAGTGTTCAACACGCGGAGGCGTTGATCGCTGCAGGCGTGTCAGCCATTGTGGGACCCGATTACAGCCGCTTGGCTGTGCAGGTCGGAGCGGTTGTCCAGCGACACGGCATACCTATGGTGACAACCTACCCAACGCACCCGGATGTTCCTCGAAACGGAAACTTCTCATTTATGGGAGCCTACATTGATCCGTATCAGGCAAGTATAATGGTTGATTTCGCCATCCAAGAATTGCAAGCGACAACAGCCGCGGTCCTGACGGAAACAGGTAACGCATATTCGGAAGGACTCTCGAATACTTTCGTTGCGGACTTTACTGCGCAAGGCGGCACGGTTGTCAGCCATCAATTTTACGAGACGGGCACCACTGATTTTAATGACCAGTTAATGGCAATTGCTGCGGTTGAACCTGCTGTTGATGTCGTTTTTTTGCCGGGTTTAGGTCCTGAGTTCCCTCTGGCAGTTAAGCAGGCGAGGTCCGACGACATCGGTATCTCCGCGACCTTTCTCGGCGGTGATGGCTGGGATCGACCCGATTTAATTGAAATCGGTGGAATGGCACTTGAAGGTAGTTTCTTCGCGAACCATTTTTCACCGGACGATCAATCGAACGAAGCGGCACGTCAATTTGTTAACGCCTATACTGAAAAATATGGCATCGCACCCGATGGACCTGCAGCACTCGGATACGATGCTGCGACCCTTATCGTTGCGGCAATGCGTAGAGCAACGGACTTAACCCCCGCTGCTATTCGAGATCAAATTGAAGATACTCAAGACTATAGCGGCGCAACAATGTTATCCCATTTTGATGAAAATCGGCATGCGATTAAGAGCGCAGTTATCAATACAATCAAGGATGGAAAAATACAACTTCATCAATTATTCGTTCCGTAATACTTAGTAATTATACAGCGCGAGGCCCTTGGACCTCGCGAGTTTCTCGAAAGTGAGGAAATTAAAGTCAATAACCCCCGCTAAAGCATGGGGGCTTGTGATAGATGGTAGCCAGCCTATAACTATCACGAGGGCAACTTATTGACTACAGTAAAATATCACGGTATCGTGGCGTGGCAGCCACAAGGTCTGTCTTAAAACGATATGTTGAACTGGTAGTAGGCATATCTAAGGATGCTCCCCAAGTCTGACGTAAAGGCTGATACCTGTGATCTGGATGGGGCAACATACAACCCGAAAGGGACTTTACCTGTTTTTTCTACAGCACCGTGTCAGGTCTATTAGACAGAAAGTGCGAGCTCTGTTGAACGAAGCAGCACACTGGAGAAAAAAAGGCAACGAAACCGTGCCGAAAAAACGGAACGCTTATATTCTAAACTAAAAAAGGAGCGGTGTTTCCTCCCCCTGCTGAAGCATGGGGGTTTCCACACCGAAGATTTTGATGAGTAATCAGAACAGAGATGCAGAATATACAATGGGGCGTAGCGAAGAGGAGACGCAACGCCTAATAGAACAATCGCAGCTTTATGACGACGTAACGCGGCGTTTTTTCCTTAGAAGCGGTATCGCAAAAGGCATGAAAGTCCTTGATGTCGGGAGTGGTGCCGGCGATGTTGCTTTAACCCTCGCTGAATTTGTGGGACCCGAAGGAAAAGTCATCGGCGTAGATGTCAACCCTGATATTCTCAAAACAGCACAAGATCGCGCAGAGGCAGCCGGTTTTTCAAACATCGAATTCATTGCCGGTGATGTCCGAACGCTTGAACTCCCAAACGACTTTGATGCCATCGTCGGTAGACTTGTTCTGCTGTATATGGCAGACCCCGTAGAGGCACTTAAACAGTTGGTCACCCATCTTCACAGCGGAGGCATTATCGCTTTCCAGGATACTGAACTTGAGCTCTACCGGACGGTTATACACCCCGACACCCCTTTGATAAATCAGTTGATTGAATGGGGGCTCACAGTGTTTGAACGTTCAGGGGCACACCTCAACATGGGTATGGAACTTTACCGGGTATTCGTTGATGCAGGTCTGCCTGAGCCTACCTTACACTTTGAGGCTCCCATGGGCGGTCCTGAAGGCTGGCCCGGGTTTGAGTACCTCGCCAACAGTTTTAGGAGCCTCGTTCCGCTCATGGAGGCGTATGGCATCGCGACGGCTGAAGAGATAGATATCGACACACTCGCGGATCGGATTCAAGCGGAAGTCACGACCTCAAAACGACCGCTCCTGTTGCCACCGCACATCACAGCGTATGCCTCGCTATCGACGTAAAAGGATCGATGTATGGCGAAAGATCACGCAAAGAACTTGCCGGCGTTAAATAGCGATGCCACGTATACATTAGGACGCACCTCACACGAAACGACGCGTCTCATTGAACAATCAAGAATCTATGGGCCTTCAACAGAACGCCTTTGCAAACGGGCTGGTATCTCGGAAGGGATGCGTGTGCTCGAAATCGGCAGCGGTGCCGGTGATGTCGCACTCATGCTTGCTAAACGCATTGGACCGACAGGACAGGTGGTCGGCGTAGATGTCAATGCCGACATTCTCGACACCGCACGCCAACGTGCAGCTGATGCCGGTCTGCAAAACACCGAATTCATTGCAGGCGACGCTCGGAATCTCGATTTTTCAGATAAATTTGATGCCGTCGTCGGACGGTTCGTCTTGATGTATATGGCGAATCCACCAGAGGCATTCGCTAATCTCATGACGCATCTAAAACCGGGCAGTATCGCCGCGTTTCAGGAACCTGAATACACGCTCTATCCCGCCGTCCAACATCCAGACACACCATTGATGAACCAGCTCATCGGATGGATTTTAGATGTGTTTGCGCATTCAGGGGCGCACCTCGACATGGGGATCGGACTTTATCGGGCTTTTGTAGAAGCAGGTTTACCACCCCCAACGATGCACCTTGAGTCGCCAATTGGTGCAGCCAAAACGTGGGTAGGCTACCGATATATGGCGACTATCTTCGAGAGTCTCCTGCCACTCCTCGAAAAATACGACTTGGCTACAGCGGAAGAGGTCGGTGTGGATACCTTAGCCACACGGATTCGGCAGGAAGTTAACACATCAAAACGTCCATTTTTCTTGCCATTACACGTGACCGCGTATTCGACGCTTCCTGCCTAAATTTCCTAACGAATTGTGATCATAATTCGTATCATAATTCCGAAATCTATCATAAATACCGCTAAAAAAAATACGATTTTTGGTTGATATATGCGTTGATATGTGGTATAATTATGTACACGTAAATTGACCATCACAATTCTATCTGATGTCTCGTTGTAGACATCGGGTGGACTTATATAATTAATCTCTGCTCCGGGTCTTATGTAAGACAGCGGAGCCACCAGTCCAAAGAGAGGCATAAAAATTTGAAACCTTACGAACTCCTGCTCATCATAACACCTGATCACGACGAAAACGAAGCAGAGGCTCTTACAGATCAGGTAAAGGGTATCATCGAAAATGGCGGGACTCTCCTGAAACTCGATCCGTGGGGTAAGAAACGACTTGCCTATCCGATCCGGAAAAGAAGTGAAGGCTATTACGTACTCTATATTTTTGAGAGTGCACCGAGCTTTGTCGCATCTTTAAATCAGTCCTTGCGTGTCATTGAAACGATCCTACGCTATATGATCGTGCAGTATGAAGACGATATAGATAAGTTAAAAGCTGAAATAGCTGCTGAGGCAGAGAAAGCAGCGCCAGAAGCAACACAACCGACATCTGATGCAGAAGAATCAACGCCAAATACGGACGCTGATGTAGAAACCGAAAGCACAGATGCTGAAGATGCCACAGATGAGACAAAGAATGATAAAGACGCAGAAGGCGAAGAGACTACAGCGTCTGCCTAACGTGATGCCACCCATACCCTAATAGGTATCACCCAACTGTTAGAAAACGGATTTTTTGGTTCTTAAATATTGGAAAAAAGAAGTAAGCATAACTTATAGAGAGGAGAAATCATGGCAAGTTACAACAAGGTTATTCTGATGGGGAACCTCACACGAGACCCAGAATTGAAATTCCTTCCGAATGGAAATTCAGTCGCCAATTTTGGCATCGCTATGAATGAGCGCTATACGGATCGGCAAACCGGTGAACAGAAAGAGAATGCCTGTTTTGTTGATGTAGCCGCTTGGGGGCGACAAGCCGAAATTGTGAACGAATACCTCACGAAAGGGAGTCCGGTTTTCCTTGAAGGTTCCCTTAAATTCGACACGTGGGAAACCGAAGACGGATCTAGACGGAGCAAACTCTCTGTTACAGCATTTCGTATCCAATTAATCGGTGGACGCCGTGATGGTGATGAAACAGGTGGCGGTTATGCCGATGCGCAACCCGCAGCTGCACCAACTCAGCAGGATTCTTATCAAGATGCTCCTGAAGCACCCAGCACACCTTCCTCAACAGATGATGACATCCCATTTTGAGCGAAGCACATCCGTTGAAGAATTATCAGTTTAACACATCGGGCACGCTTTGACGTGCATTGAATAAAGGAACAGATGTAATATGGCATTCCGTCGTAGACAGCGATACCACAAAATCGAGTCTTTCGATTACAAAGATGTGGACACGCTACGCAAGTTTGTTAACGAACGAGGAAAAATTGTAAGTCGTCGGATCACAGGACTATCCGCGAAGCAACAGCGAATGGTAACACGCGCCGTCAAACGCGCACGGACTATGGCACTGTTACCCTTTACACGATAGCATACCGGACAGACGCAGACAACACTGTCCCGACAAAGGTAGTTTAGGTTTTAATTATGGAAGTCATTCTCAAGAAAAGTGTTGAAGGACTCGGTGTTCCAGGTGATGTATTGACGGTTGCAGACGGGTACGCACGGAACTACCTACTGCCGATGCAGTTAGCCGTGCATGCGACAGAACGGAACCGTCGCTACCTTGAACACCAAAAACGCGTCATCGATCAGCAAGAATCGAAAGATAGAGAACACGCACGTGAAATCGCAGCACAAGTCGCTGGCGTTACGTGCACGCTCAAAAGACGGGCAGGTGAAAATGACAGCCTTTTCGGTTCTGTTACCTCTATGGATATCGCGGAGGCTTTACGGACTGAAGGCTTCGAGTTGGAACGGCGTTTCCTTGAACTCGCTGAACCGATCCGAGAACTCGGTGTGTTCATGGTGCCGGTCAAATTGCATACAGATGTCGTCGTCGAACTTCGCGTCGTTGTTGAACGCGAAGAATAATTATGCAAGCAGAAGCGATTGATACTCTCTCTGATAAAGAAGCCGAACAGGCAGTACTCGGCGCAATGATGACCGAAAAGTCGGTTATACCGAGGGTGATCGCTCTGCTTGGACATACATCTGACGCATTTTTTACGACAGACCACCAACTCATTTATACAGCGATACTCGCTGTCTATGAACGCGTCAGTAATGCGGATCCGCTTCTCGTCGCTGATGAACTCAAGCGCACACATCAGATTAATCGGACAGGTGGGACAGGTTATCTCTACGAACTCCAAGCACCGATTGTCGAAACAGAGAGTACGGAGTTCTATGCCGATATTCTCCATGAAAAAGCCACGCGCCGCCGATTAATCCAAGCAGGGGCAACAATCCGAGACCTCGCACAAGAAGAAAGCATAGAACTCGCTGAGGTCCTCAATCAATCGCAGGAAGCCGTCTTTGAACTCGGTCAAAACGAGGCACAGCGCGGGTTTCAACTGATTAATCCGATCATCACGTCCAGCATTGATGCAATAGAAAAATTATATCACAAGGAAGAGCGGTTTTTAGGTGTCCCAACCGGTTTTATGGATTTCGATCACATGACCGCTGGGTTACAACCTGGCAACCTTGTTATTATTGCTGCTCGTCCGAGTATGGGAAAAACAACTTTAGTCCTGAATATGGCGCAAAATATCGCAATTGACCAACAACGTCCGGTTGCCATATTTAGTTTGGAAATGCCAGCACAGGATATCGTCATGCGGATGCTCTCCGCAGAATCTCACATCAACTTTTCAGGGTTGCGAACTGGAAACTTCAGCGAAGACTATTGGCGACCGCTAACAGAAGCCGCAGGTAGACTGTCTGAAGCCCCTATCCTCATTAACGATAACCGAGGGATGACTGTCCAGAGCCTCCGTGCCGAAGGACGCCGCCTGAAAGGTGAACACAACCAACTCGCACTCATTATTGTTGATTATCTGCAACTCCTCAGAGGTACAGGAAAATACTACTCTCGAGAACAAGAGATATCAGAAATCTCGCGCGCCTTGAAAGTCCTTGCTTGGGAACTGAATGTCCCGATCATTGCCTGCTCACAGTTGAGCCGTGAAATTGAACGCCGTCCCGATAAACGCCCCCAACTCTCGGACTTACGTGAATCCGGTGCAATCGAACAAGATGCGGATATCGTCGCTTTTTTATATCAAGAAGAGGCTGTCGATAATGAAGAGATTAACGCCCGCGCCGAAGTGAACCTGATGATTAAAAAACATCGTAACGGACCTACCGGAACTGTCGTTCTTTATTTCACTAAAAGCCAGATGCGGTTTGATAACCCAAACTAAAAAATGAATCGGCAACCTGCGACCCATGAATCTAACGACGGCATTCGGAGCTATCCAATATTGAGTCGTATCAAAGTCCGTCTACATAATGTACTCTCCGAGGTAGGACAAGCCTTTACGCTCTTTTTTCAAACGCTTGTTCAAATCTTCCGTCCGCCCCTTCAGTTTAACCTGCTCATTAAGCAGTTACTACTGATCGGTGTTAACTCTTTGACTGTTGTCATGGTCGCCGGGTTTTTCACAGGGATGGTGTTAGGGGTTCAGGGGTACATCCAACTCAAACCGTACGCTGTGGAAGGTTCAGTTGCAAGGTTTGTCTGCGTCTCAATTGTCAAAGAACTCGGACCGATGATCACCGCATTCGTCCTGGCGGGCCGTATTGGCGCTTCAATTACGGCTGAACTTTCGACGATGAAGGTGACAGAACAGATTGACGCGCTTGAAGTGATGGGGACGAACCCTGTCAAATATTTGGTTGTTCCGCGTTTTCTTGCCTGCACCCTTATGTTGCCAATCTTGACGATCTTCTCAACGTTTGCCGGTATCGGAGGCGGTTTTACCGCCGTTGTTACGCTATTTGATGTCAACGGCTCCTTTTTTCTTTTAGAAGCGCAAAAGAATTTGTATGTCGGTAGTGTACTGATCAGCCTAATTAAGGCGACCTCCTTCGGTATGGCGATCGCAGCAGTCGGCTGCTATAAGGGGTTTAGCATCTCAACTGCGGGCGGCGCTGAAGGGGTCGGCACGGCTACAACCGGCTCTGCCGTTATTTCGCTCATCACTATTCTTATTTTAGACTTCGTTTTAAACCACATCCTCTTTAACATCTTAGGACTGGTGTAACTTGCCCACTGAATAAACAGATCCTTCTATCACGTCTTGTACGCAAAAATCATGATTTCAGTTAAAAATGTCAGCAAAAGTTTTGGAAGCAAAAAAGTCTTAGATGGGTTGGACCTTAACGTTCCACGCGGCGAAACCGTTGTCATTATGGGACGAAGCGGTAGCGGTAAGAGCGTACTCCTTAAACTTATCGCCGGACTGATCCCCGTTGATGCTGGTGAAATTTGGTTCAATGGCACGGAAATATCCAAACTCAATACGAAAAAGATGAATCTCCTGCGCCAGAAAATTGGCATGTTATTCCAGTCTGCTGCGCTCTTTGACTCAATGACGGTTGCAGAAAATGTGGCTTTTATGCTCGATCAGCATACAAACTATACCAAACAGGAAATGTTGAAGATCGTTGAAGAGAAACTTGAACTCGTTGATCTGGAAGGCGTTCAGCACTTGAGACCGGCTGAATTAAGCGGCGGAATGCGAAAACGGGTCGGACTCGCTCGCGCCCTCGCCTTTGATCCAGATGTTATTTTTTACGATGAACCGACAACTGGACTCGACCCGGTTACCTGTACAGAAATTAATCAACTCATCAGCGACTTACATGAACGATTGCAAGTCACGTCCATCGTCGTAACACACGATATGCATAGCGCTTTCAGTGTCGGCACACTGATGGTGATGATCCACGAAGGGCGTCAACTCGCTTATGGGACACCTGATGAGATTATTAACATTGACGATCCCATTTTGCAACAGTTTGTCCTATTCGGAGCACCGGACCAAATCCTCAAAATGGAAAATCCTATTTTGAAAGCCTACATTGGGAGATAACATGAATTTTTGGACAGCGTCTGTAAAAGTCGGTTTAATGGTTCTAATCGCCATCATTTTATTGACGATACTCCTGACAAATGCCGAGAATTGGCCCTGGGCAACTGCTGGTGATGAATTGACTTTTCAATTCCAATCCGTCAATGGACTTTATGTCGGAGCAGGTGTCTACTTATATGGTGTGCCCATCGGTAAGGTGACGGCTATCGAACTCCGCCCCGAAACGAACAATGTCCATATCAGAGCGAAAGTCAAAAACGGCTTTAAGTGGCTACGCGAAGAATGTGGTGCCAGAATTTCTATGAACGGGTTCGTCGGCGAGATTTACATCGCTCTCGACAATGGGCCCATCGGCAATCCGCCTCTAAAACCAGCGGATTTACCCATTGTCGGAAAAGACCCGGTTAACGCACTCGAGTTACTCGAACAGACAAGCGCAGGTATGACGCAAGCCATTGAACTGACAACTGCCGCCAATGAAGTCCTACAAGCAAATCAAGAAGCGATTCAACTCGCCATCAAAGAAATCCGAGCTGTCGTCGCAATCACAGGCAAAACTATTGAAAAATTAAGTGTCGATTCTGAAGAAACTGTCAAGACTTTAACGCAACTCGCTTTAGAAAACGATAAACGCTTTCAAGAGACACTCCTAAAAGTAAACAACCTCCTTGTGCAGTTGGAAGGCGATTCACTCATGCTCAGTAGTCAGGTGAGTGATATTACGCGTGAAATTTTTAGGCTGCTGAACCAAAATTCACCGAAACTTAACACTATTTTTTCCGATGCCCGCGCAACGACATCCGAATTCCGACAGATCGCACAGGATTTTCGGATAGGCTTTAACACGTTAACTGATCAAGTTTCCACACTTGTCGCCCAAGGGAGCGATGCCATTAAAACAGGCGAAGCAAATATCACGCCAATTTTAGATAAACTACAAACGACAACCGATGCTATAGCAGCATTAGAGACAAACGTCAGCAGACTCCTCACAGCACTCAATGAAGGTGAAGGCACCGTCGCAAAATTAATCAATACGCCTGAACCGCTTGACGAGGCGCGACGGACACTACGAAACTTTAATGAAGCCGCGAACGCCATTACCGAACTCTCACAACGAACCGAGCAGCAAATCGGACGCTTTGAATCGCCACTACAGTTTGGATGGGATTACGAACTCCGCTATTTAAGCCTCGAAGAGCGACTTTACAACGAACTGGCGTTTTCGCTATCCCCGCAATCAGAAGCACATTATAGGATCGGTGTCGGTGTTCGGGATGAAACCGTTCGATTTGAAATTCAGTATGCCCATGATGTGACGGACTATCTCAGAGCACGCGCCGGATTCATGCGTTCCAGAGTTGGGGCAGGCGTCGATTTATGGTTGTGGGCACGACGCATAGGACTCAGCCTTGAAGGTATCGGATTGACAAGCAGCGAACCCGAACTGAATACAGAGGTCGCGATACGATTTTTCCGATACGGACAACTCCTCCTCGGCGGCGAGAATTTGACCGGTAAACCGCGTTGGACAACCGGATTCCGTTTTTTCAACAAAGAGTGGTAATATCAACAACGCACAATCACCATAGGGAATGAGAAAAATGGCACGAGAAAAACGTAAGTTCGTCTGTCAAGAGTGCGGATATACAACACCGAAAACACTCGGGCGATGTCCGAATTGTAAAAGTTGGCAGAGCTTCGCTGAAGAGGTGGAAACACTGATTACCTCGTCGCGGCATCGTGGTATCGGGCAGACATCTCGTGAACCTGAACCCATCTCCGAAATTACAGCAAGCGAGGTCGAGCGCCACCTCACAGGGATGTCAGAGTTTGACAGAGTTCTCGGCGGCGGGATCGTTCCCGGATCCGTCGTACTTATCGGCGGAGACCCAGGCATCGGCAAATCTACCCTCCTACTCCAAGCGAGTGATGCCTTGAGCCGAAAGTATGGAGACGTACTCTATGTCTCCGGTGAGGAATCTGTGAGCCAGACGAAACTTCGAGCAACCCGACTCAGTGTTGCCTCTGATACACTCTATGTTCTCTGTGAAAATAACTTGGAAGAAATTGAGAAGCATATTGAAGCCCAAAAACCGAAAGTTGTTATCATCGACTCTATTCAATCCGTCTATTTATCAAACATTCAATCCGCCCCTGGAAGTGTCATTCAGATTCGTGAATGCGCCGGCCATCTCCTGATTTGCGCAAAAAATCGGAATATCTCCGTATTTCTGGTCGGACATGTGACGAAAGAAGGGATGATCGCCGGGCCACGCGTCTTGGAACACATGGTGGATACGGTACTCTATTTTGAAGGTGAACGCCACCACATCTACCGCATCCTCCGAGCCATCAAAAACCGATTCGGTTCGACAAACGAAATCGGGATATTTGAAATGCGGAGCACCGGACTTATAGATGTGATGAACCCGTCAGAAATTTTTTTGAGCAACAGGGAAGAGCAGGTGTCAGGTTCCGTGGTTGTCTCAAGCATGGAGGGTACGCGTCCTTTACTCATGGAGGTTCAGGCACTCGTTGTTCCTACCAATTACGGCAACCCTCGTAATACCACAACAGGCGTAGATCGGCAACGGATCGCACTCCTCATCGCTGTTCTCAATAAACGTGTCGGCATCAACGTCGGGGATTCTGATGTTTTCGTCAATGTTACCGGCGGATTACGCGTCGATGAACCCGGGATAGACCTCGGTGTACTCATGGCGATATGCTCAAGTCATCGCGATATGCCGATAGACCGGAAAACTGTGATGGTCGGCGAAGTGGGACTCGGCGGCGAAATTCGTCCTGTGACGCACGTTGACAGACGTATTCGAGAAGCCGCAAAATTGGGGTTCACACGAGTGATGTTTCCCGAATACAACCGCAAAGGGTTAGACATCGACGCGGACATTGAACTTGTCGGTGTTAGTGATGTATATGACAGCCTCACCGCTTTAGAGACATAACGAGAGCACACCGTTCCATTCCAACCTCTTCATTTCCAATAAACCTACAATTAATCGATGTTTGCTTAATTCCTTCAAACATGTTATTATAACCCAAGTTGCTACCTTTATCCAAATAGCTGCTTTATACTCGTTGCGATAACAAACAAAAGCACTTTCAACTCAAAACCGGCTGCTGACACCGCATGAATCGACTTGGGGAAAAGTTGTTCAATGAGACT
>JAJDTJ010000080.1 GCA_022827225.1 Candidatus Poribacteria bacterium
ATCAGTCTCATTGAACAACTTTTCCCCAAGTCGATTCATGCGGTGTCAGCAGCCGGTTTTGAGTTGAAAGTGCTTTTGTTTGTTATCGCAACGAGTATAAAGCAGCTATTTGGATAAAGGTAGCAACTTGGGTTAATTATACAGAGATTCGCCTTAAATGTCAATTCAACCGAGTATCAAGTTGTTCCAATCAGGGAATTTTCCGTCTTCCAGAATTTTCATTATTGATTGCCTACATAAGTTTTGGGCTCTCGGGATAAATTCTGATGTAGGAACAGATTCTCCCTTCCTAATCTTGATCCTTTTAGGAACCGCCCCGTTGTGAACAGCCTTAGAACACAAGATATATATTGCCTTAAAATCGTCTATCAGCATGCTTCGGCTTGTGTTGTTCTTGCCCAAATGCCAAGCTGCGCGGAGTCGGAATTGAAAAGATAATTGCTCTATATTATCTTTCGGTAAATAGAGGGATTCAAAGGCTATCCGTAAGTCAATCGCTTTGTCAACATTGTCCTTATTTCCCTTTGATTTGATCCATCTATCAATTGCTATCTGTAGTTTTCCCGAATGTCTGAATCTAGGTTGACTAAGGCTTCATAAAGACGTTTAATTTCGGGTATCTGAGTTTCCGAGATTCTGTTGAAACTGACGGGTTCGTTTGGTAAAACGCATCTAGCAGTGGGTATTACACCGTGGCCTACTACACTGTACAATTCATCAGGATCTATGTACCCCCAGTCGAGAATGGGCACACAGTCGAAATTACAAGTTAAAGATATAACTCGGCAAAATTGATCTGCATCAAACTCCGGAAACTCAGCACTTTTTATTTTAATTTGAAACGAGTAAGCATCCTCCTTAGCACTATAAGATTTAGACCCATCACTGTGAACAGTAGGGGCACCAAACTCGGGCTTGCAGAATAGAGGGGACACCTCGCAATCAATTACTATAATTGCTTTCCTCATAAAGATGCCTGGATTCGACTGAAAGAACAAACTGCTAAATCCACGATCAAATAAGTAAGGGGGCAACTTATGGGGGTGGTAAGGAAGGTAGATAAGCCGGACTCCTTCATAGATTTGTATCTCTGTTAGCTTGTCGCTGTCTTCAGGGTGAGTCCCTAGTCCTTGAAGGAGTATGATTCGTTGAAATGATCCGTTGGTTTCTCTAATGGATTTATCAAAAGTTGCTATTGCTCTTTGTACTCCACTAGCAATAGTAACTTGCAAGAGTTTTGTTAATAACATCTCAACGTCCTGCCCAGACAGACTGCCTCCGTTACCTATGCCGTAACTGGCAGGTTGTATCACGTTGAGTTCTTCGTTTATGAGATCTTTGAATTGTGTTTTTATGAAATCCAAGAGTTTTGACTTTATAGCCTCATTTTGAATATTAAGATGATAAAATGACATCTGGCTTCTCAAATCGGGACGGTAGTGTTTCCGAAGAGATTGAAGGTGTTTTTTATATGTATCAACTGATATAGGTTCATATCCTTCAGGAGACTCAATTACTACAGTCTCCATTGCTTCATGCAATAATTGTTCTAATTCCTGTTTTGTTTCCTGATTCACTTGTCTATCCCCTTTCAATATTGATATTTAGTGTGAGTGTCCATAAAACTTCTCATTCAACACTTTGTCTTCCGCGCTAACTGCAAAATCCGCATCCTCTATTTCGGAGAGGTTGACGTAGAGTTGGTTCTTATCCAATAGTTCTACCAAGCAGTGTTTTTGTGCCTCAAGGTTATCGATGGCGATGAAATCGTCTATTGCTTTTTGTGGTGTTTCTTCGTTGACATACCAGTTCAGGAACGAGTTTTCGGCGATGTCTTGCCAGAGTGCTACAAGTTCTTCAGCGGATTGCGCTGTTTGGATTTTGTCCATATAGGCTTGGTTGTATGGCATCAGTTCGCAATAGATGAAATCGCCACCGCCCTGCCAGTTGACAGTCTCAGAGATACCGCCTTGCTCACCAGCAATTACTTTCTTTAAGCGTTCAACAGGAAGCGTTTCGGCATAGTCCATCTGCTCAATACCGATGTATTGTCTGCTCATTTTATGAGCAACAGCAGCGGTTGTGCCTGAACCCAAGTGGAAGTCTAAAACAATATCTCCTTCTTTTGTTATGTATTCAATAATGCGTTGCATCAGTAGTTCGTTTTTCGGATAAGAGAACGCCTTTCTCCCAAAAATGTCTACAATTTCATCTGTCCCTTTTCTATTGACCATACTTTTCAGTAATTCATCCATCACTTGATTCAGGAAATCTGAGGATACGTAAGCCGTCTTTCCTATATCCTCTGACTTAAAAACCCGCATAGCAGGACGTTGTATGTTGAGAAAATCGTAGTCACCCGGAAAGACTATTTTCCCTTTTTTTAGATATTCGTCTACTGAGTCTTTGGTGATACCCCAGCAGCGATTGGGATTTACCGGAAATCCTTCTCCATTTCTTGGATTTACCAACGTGAAATTTGAATTAGGACGCTCGTAAATTGTCCGTTGAGTCGTAAGATCGCTTAGTCTCCATTCATCATCAGGAAAGTCAGGGGTCTTGTAGTATTTTCGTGAAACGTCCCGCTGGAAGAGGTTATCCTTTTTCGACGCGCCTCTTGTGTACATGAGCATCCAGTCAAAATCTTGTGATAGTTTGTAAGGGACATCGCTCTTTCCACTTCGGGTTTTTCGCGGAACAGTTGCAATAAAGTTATCTCTGCCGAATATATCGTCAGCGACAAGTTTCAAATAGTGCATTTCCTGATCGTCAATGTGAATTAGGATAATTCCATCATCCTTCAAAAACTCCCGCGCGACCTCCAACCGGTTTTTCATAAATGTCAGCCAACTGGAATGGTTAAAACTATCGTTATAGCCGAAACTATCGGTTCCCGTGTTATACGGTGGGTCGATGTAAATCACCTTTACTTGCCCGCGGAATTGCTGTTTGAGGGTGTGGAGTGCGATTAGGTTGTTGCCTTTGATGATGAGGTTTTCTCGGATGATGCCGTTTTCGTCTCGTTGGATTTCTTCTACTTCCTGTTCACCATCAGCAGTGTGGCGTTTCCAGTTGGTGAGGACTTTCGGATCGAACAGGCGGTTGATTTCGTCTTGGGCAAGGGTTTCGTTGAAGAAAATCTCTTTGCGTTTTTCTTCTTCCTTTGTCTGACCACCCTCTAAGACGCAATCTTTGTAGGGCCAGACGAGTGAGACTTCGCCTCTTTCGCGGAGGAATTTGTCTCCGATGTTCAAGCCGATCTTGTTGCGGAAACGGGTGTAGGAATTGGCGAGGAAGTTTTTGTCGGTGATGTAGTTGATGAAGGTATTGTGGTTGAAAACCCAATGTCCGTCAATTTCGTCAAAGAAAGTTGATTTTATCTCTGGATCGGAGAGCAGTAATTTGATTAGGTTATGGTCGAGTTTCCATGCGTGGTCTTTGACAGCGGCGGGGAGGAGTTCGCCTGATTCGTCAACAAAGTCAGGGTTGGTTTTGAGGCGTGCGATCAGTTTATCGTTGAAATTTTGTTTTCGCATAGAGAGTAATAACCTTCATTTTATTTGGGATGGTGGGGAGAGGATTCTACCTAAAATGTATATTTTAAATCTATCATACATCAGACGAAAAGTCAACGGAATATTCGGTAATAAATAGGACGATTTAGTTTTCGGTTTGCTTTTGATTTTCGTTTACATAAGTTAACGTTTTTTTATGAAAGATCGCGAGCGCAGCTCGCTCCTACAGAGGAAGACATATCCATATATACAAAGTGAATATGTAAAACTAAATACCCCTGCCGTAATAAACGGGCAATGAATTGCCCTACGACAAGCGGAGAGCTTGTCGTTGTGCGATTTATCGAGCATTGAGAAATTACCGAATCAATGAATTAATCTTCATAAAGTTTGTGCTACAATAGCAACTTTAGATGAAGATTTTATAAGTACGCAGACCGGATAGGGGGCCTATGATTGCCCAGGTGCTGCCGATGACGTAATCGCCTAAGATTAATCCTAAAAATAGGGGTGCAACCTTACGGTGCAGTCTTAAGCCGCCGTGGCGTAGAATCATTAATTTCAGGAACCATGCCACGAAGAAAGCGAACCAGAAGTAGTCCATCGCGAAACTGATAGCGAGTGCATAGCCCGCAGGATGGAAGGGCCACCACAAGAAATGCATCCGCATATACATCATCACGAATGTCAATAATGCACCGATCCCCATAAAACCGATACCGATGACGTTCGGTTCCGCCGGATTATGGAGCCACCGTTGAAGTCGGTTGAACGATTCTCGCCCGACCCAATCCTTGAAACCACCGGCTTTGGCAACCGCGCCGTTTCGGAAGGTGATGTCGAGATTCGCCCAAAAGGTCGCCAGGATCCCGACAATGATTGCGATCAGCATCGCCACCCATAAACGCCGGTTCCCCATCCCTGTCGCTTCTCCTAATTTGAATGCCTCAATCTGGTTCGGCATCGGGTGGTTACGGTAGCCGCGATTGAACCAGTAGAAGAGCGACATAATCGTGAGGCTGCTTGGGTCGAACCGACGGGTGCCACCTACTGTTGCTAACATATCGTGCGGATTCACGTAATAAATTTCGTGTGGGGTACCGAGTTCCGCTCGGACACGCGTAATCGCAAAAGAGAGGAGGAAATAGACCCCGAAGAAAATACCGGCAACCCATAACGCCATCCCGGCAAGCGAAGAGAAGACACCAAGCGCGACGAGCGATCCGAGGATACCTAAGAAGGCGGCACGATACGGCATCGGTTCATTGGAATCATCAAGACGCGATTTAAATCCAAACACCTTTTTCAATACTTCGCTTAAATGCTGACGTGTGACCCAGAGAGCAAGCACGAAAAGCGCGATCCACGCACCATAAGCCTGCTCGTTCAAGGCGGGAAAATAGCGCGTACCGAGTGCAGCAGCGATGACGAACTCCGCTAAACGCACGACAAAGAAAAACCAGCACGAAAAGGAGAGGTCCAACGGCAAGAAAAAGGCTAACCCGACAGCAAACGGGTACACGGAGATTCGCGTGCCACGAATAACGTTCCACGGGCGCTCGGTAAAGATATTCTGGAATACGGCTGTCCGCTTGATATATGGGATCTCTGGAAACTGCGGAAAGAGGTAGTGAACGCCGTTAATCACACCGATGGCTACGGCGATACTGAACCCCATCCACATCATCCGATTCTTCAGGAGAAGGATACCACCGTCTTCCGAGAGTCGGAGCGGGAGTTGGATGATCGGATACGCCAATTTCTCCTGTTCTGCCCACCGTTTGCGGACGAGTGTGTTGATGCAGAGCATCATGAACATCATAATCAGAAAAAAGAGCCCCCAGAAGATCAGCGGCTTTAGCCATATCGAAAAGTTATGTCTTGTGTAGAAAGTCGCTTCACCCTCGTAGAAGCCTTGCAAACTTTGTGCATCCGAGACAGTGAGCCACGTCGGTAGATACCGAAAAAAGAGTGTCTGCCACTCGTTCTCGTCCGTCGCGAATCGGAACGGATGCGCGATACTGCCGAACATGTTCTGCATCGTGTCGTGACCGGCAAACGTACAGGAGATCGCTACCATAATATAAACTGTGAGTAACTCTCCCTGCTGTAGCATCTGCCGCTGCGCAAGGATTTTCAACACGCAGTTAGCGAGGACACAGACGAACATAATGAAAACAGGCTGGATAAAGAGTGGGAGGCACGAACCGTCAAGTGAATAGTACTTCACCTCAACGAGCGTCATCCAATAGACATTAATCGGGATGAGTAAAACGCCTAAGAGAAGCGAACGTCCTGTAACGCGTGCTGATGAGATCAAAGTTTTTTGTCCATGCATTGTTAGTAGTTGTCAGTTATATTTCTTGGTAAACATTTGGGTAACGACGGTTACAGAGAGATGATCAAACGTCAGAAACCAGACTAATAACTTATAACTTATAACTAATAACTTATAACTAACCACGGTAGGTTCTAACGATCTCCGAGATGACACTGGCTCTGTTTTTCCAATTCATCCGAGCAGGTGGGATTAGATAAATACCGTCAATTTCACATTCCTCCTGATTACGGATGTCCCGAATCAGTTCCAAACATAACCGCATACCGAGTTCTTGTGCAGTGGTATCTCCGATGTCCCGGAATTTGTCAACAATAAACTGCGGGATGTAGAGTCCCAAATTGTCGCGTAGGTAGGAGGCACTGCGGAAGCTGGTGAGTGGCAATATTCCGTAAAGCATCTTTATGCCGAGATGTTCCGTTGCCTTCCGGGTACGCAGAATGTCTTGGTATGTCCAGACGGGTTGTGTATAGGCGAAACTTGCCCCCTGTGCCACCTTATTCGCGAGATGTTTGACGTGGGGTTTGAGGTTTTCTGCGACCGTGAACCCGCCTCCGTAATAGAAGCCGCACGGGTCCCCAATAGATGAACCGTCGGCAAGTTCGCCTTGATTCAAGCGGGCGATGAGTCCCATCAACTGAACCGCCCCCCGTACGTCGGGTACAAGGCTTGCCGCTTCAAAGGGACCGGCTTTCGGATGGTCCCCGGATAAGGCGACGATCCCGCGGATACCCAACGCCTCCGCCTCAAGTAGGTGCGATTGCATACTGATGAGATTACGTGATCGTGTTGTCCAATGGATAAGCGTCGGGATTTGTGTCGCTTGTTGGAGCCGATAGGCTGTACCGATGGCACCGATGTTCACTGCCGCCCCGGAATTGTCTGTCACGTCAAACAGGTCCACGCCTTTTGCTGCGAGACCTTTGGCTTCCTTCAATAGTGCTCGCAATTGCGGGAATGTATTGGCGCGCATCTCTACACTCACGATACGTTCGCGCGTTTCAAAAACCTGTTGTACGGGATTATCAGTCCGAATTTTTGACGTTGACGTAATTTTCGGGAGGACAAAGATACGCGATTCACGCTTCACAGGTTCACGTCTTGTGACAGCCTGTCGGATCCTGGCTGTATATTCCGGTGTCGTTCCGCAACAACCGCCAATCATGTTCGCACCGAGTTCGATTAATTTTTCGATGTAGTCGCTGAAAACATCAGCTTCTACCGTATACGAGACAGCGACTTCGCCCTGTTCAACTCGCGGATTACCAGCGTTCGGTTGCACGGCAATGGGGACTTTGATGACGGGCGCAAGGCGTTCCATCGCCTCAACCAGGTCGTGTGGTCCTCTGCAATTGATACCGACTGCGTGTGCACCGAGTTGCTCCAACTCCTGCGCAAAGACACGGACATCCAATCCAGCACCGACGGTTCCACCTGAGACCCCGCTAATCTCAACGATGACAGGAACCCCATAAGTAAGTGCCTGTTTCGTAGCGACTTCTGCCTGTTTCGGGGAGACGAAGGTTTCGAGGATGAGGAGGTCAACACCGGTGTCGACAAGTGCATCCATCTGTTGTTTGAAGATCTGTCGGATTGTTTTGGTAGAAGGCAGCGCAGCATCGAAACTTTGGAACGAAATCGGTCCAACGGAACCTGCGATATAAGTTGCCTCGGTTGCCGCTTCGCGTGCTAGCACTACACCGGTTTTGTTAATTTCTTCAACTTGTTCACTTAGACCGTGGACTGCTAACGCTTCTTTATTCGCCTGATAGGTATTCGTCTGAATAACATCGGCACCCGCTTCAACGTAAGCGCGATGGATAGCTGTGACTTTCTCGGCATGCTCGTCAGAAATATTACAGGCATCAACACACTGCAGATGTGCTGGTGTCCGTTTACGGAGTTCAGTCCCGAAGGCGCCATCACACACCAATATTCGGTGTGCTAAGGCTTCTATAAAGTTGGCTTTTTTTGTTGAAAAGTTGGTCATATAAGCGAAAAGCGCGCCGATAAAGCGCGCCTTCCAATGTTTCAGAGAGAGACGCTATCTGACGATAGAGCCTGCACTTTCAGTTGGGATGTAATAATAACCGAACATAATGCACATCTCGTCTTCAGACGTGAGTCCGAAAACGAGGGGTTTATCCGTATCGTAGTTGTTATGGGTGCACTGGAACCTAAATGCATCGTCTGGATCGAAGCGAAGCACCGGATCGAACAGCGTAATCGGTGCATCGTCGTAGGCGATACTCCGGTGTAGCATCTCGCCTGAAGATTTTTGGAAAATCTCAAACAATTCACCGTGTCTGTGCATGTGGGATGTCAGCAAAAAGACGTTTAATGTTACATTCGGATCGTGCCCCCGTCTATCGAGTTCATCTTCAACGAGGTAGGTCATTTTGGCGACACGTGTTGTTCCGGGTGGTACGTTAATTGACCGGTTAGAATAAAACATCTCGAACGCTTCGTACTCTACCTCTTCCTCAGGAATCGTGTAGATATTAACGTAGGTTTCGCCGAGCAGTGTTTCATCACCGAGTAGATTAATGTAGTGCGAATTGAGGTCGTAAACGGTATCTCCGGGCATTCGTAGCCCTACACCTTCAGGGAACTTAAACAAGGTATCATCGGTTTGGGTTCCAATAACAAAAAGTCTGTCCCGACCGAAAACACCGAATACTGGATCTGGGTTATCTGTATCAAGTTCTCGAAATTTATGTTCAGGATTAACAGCGAGGTCCGGCAGTACCCCATTTTCCAGGAGTCCCCTCGCCAAGCCTTCCTCTGTCAGACGATATACGATGAAGTGATGGCTGCCTGCTGGATAGAATATCTCTACTCTGTTAATAAAGATGTCTCCCTCTATGGGATCGCCGTTTTCGTCTGTGATTTGGGTGGCATAGTAGACTTCCCGCTCAGTGCCGGGTTCAATTTTGAATGGTGGCAAATGGAGTTGATACCCCTCACCCGGGAGTGGTGGTGCCGGCGGTTCAAAGATGTCATCGGGGTCTCGTAAAACACCGAGATCGCCGATACCTGGGACCCTACCGGTCTGCGGTGCGCCTGCCTCAATCCATTTCCGAATCGCTTCTATTTTCCCATTGTGAATCATCCCACCGCCAAACGGCATTCGAGAACCTTGGTCTGGAGATTCTGGGCCTATAAGTTTCGTCAAAAGGAAACTGTTATCTGGGTTACCCGGATCCACAAGTTTCATACCGGCAGCCGCGGCCGCAGGGTTTTGTGGTACACGTCCAACCAAATCGTTGTAAGATGTTCCGTACGTCAAATTCAAGTTACGGGCATTCGCAGGTGCCGCGTGGCAGATACTGTTTGCACAACTCTTATCAAAGACGTAATCTTGAATATCGTGGTAGGCTGAGGGGTCGTTGACCTCAGTTTGACCGAAACTGTTGCTCACCCGAACAAGGTCTAACACATTGACGATGCCGTCACGGTTAACATCTGGGTTCTGTTCGGCAGTGCGATCGCCGGGCTGCCCAAACGCAGCTGCGACAAGCACAAGGTCTTGAATGTTCACAACGCCGTCTTTGTTGACATCCTCCAACAGCGTGGAGTTTTCACCGTGTCCGAGCACAGAGAAAGACACACCGATCACCAGAAAGAGGATAAGTGTGGAATAAACCAATTGTTTAAACATAGTGAAAAATTTAACCTCCAAATATTTATATACCATTAACCGTCCTGTTAATGTTCTCATTTTTTATCTTTTCTAAACCCAAAAAAACCGCTCCACTCGCCTCCTTTATCATAAATCGCGACCAACAAGACATTTCTGCCCTGTTTGAGGGTAACAGGAAAATAGTCTTGGTAGTTGATAGATGACCGATTAACGGGATTATTATGAACCAATTGTCCGTTGAGCCAGACCTTAACAGCATCATCACTACCAGCGAACATCGTTGTTTGTTGTTTTCGCGGTGATGTGAGTATGATACTGCCGTAAGCCACATAGTTGTCTATATCACCGGATCCTAAGCCGATCTTTGCCAGCATCTTTTGGATATTATTCTTACCCGTTGAGGCGAGCCGTCCGCGTGTCCAGGCTTTGCTTCCAACGTTCTCTCCAGCGATTGCACCCTCGGTAGCGATCTGTTCTTCTGTCACCTTACCTTTACTTGCCCGTTTGAGATAATCTATACCAGACTTAGCTGCAGACGCACCGCCTCGCTCACCTGTCGGGGCGATCACCCATAACTAGGGGCCCCCTATTTTCGGTCCTGGAGTTGAACCGCGTTGTATCGGAAACATCTGTGAGTCAACATTGCCTTTCTGGTCCAAGACACGTAGCGAAATAACCTCCACAGGCCGGACTGCCAGTTCAGTGGTAACAAACGTCGGAGTACTACGTTCGCTGGTTAAGGACTGACAGGCAATCAACTCCGACGATCCGGCAGCAACAGGGTGAGTCGTTGTTAAGGTAAGTAACTGAGCCTGAACGAGTCCATCAGCATCCGAAACCTGGAAGCGGAACCGGATTTTTTCGGGTGACTCTTCTTGAAACGAAAGCATCTGAATCGTCGTTGGTCGGTTGGTACCTGTTAGGGGCCAGTTGATGAAGTACGGATGCACATTTAGCCATTCAGCGGCACATCGCGAGAATTTGCGTCTTGAGTTCCCGCCATAGGACATAATGTAGGCATTGTCACGAAAATCGTGTTCTAATCCGAACACATGACCAAGTTCATGTGCTGCTGTCGTTAGGGCAGCGCTATCACGAACCATGGCGTACCCGCCCGTTCTGCCGACTTGCCTCGCCTTTCCAGAGCTCCCGCCTCCTTCAAAGATACTTGTTTCTCCAACAATGAGATAGGCGTTCTTTGAACCATCAAACCGTTCAGAGATTTCTTCAATGACTTTAGAAAACGTCCGCTGATGGTAATATCCTTCGCCGGATAGACCGTCAACGCGGTGAACAACGGCTTTACCGTTGGCATCGGTTTCAATCTGGAAGGTTTTTCTCCCAAACTGATACGATTCTAGCGAATCGGCGTAAATCCGCTGAATGTCTTTTATCAAGGTATGAAGTTTCGCGTTTATATTCGGTTGTGCTTGGCTGTTCTTCGGCAGAAAATAGATGAGCCGAACTATACCCTCAGGCGCGGTCGCCTCTTGTGAAAAACCGCTTGCCAGACATGCCACTACCGAAAAAGTAACGAGTGTGACTGTAAATAAGAATTTTGCTTTCATAAGTCTCACTGGTTTCTTGGATTTACCATTGCCTCGTTAAGGCGTGCTATAATTAATCGTGCGCTGTGCTTTTGAAAAGTTCTGTTTTTGGAATAAACCGGTATTTTAAGAGCGTCCATGCCGCAAATAAACCGTCCGACCAGAACCGGAGTTTCTTGCCTTCCTTCTTCGTGCGCGGAAAATAGGAGACCGGCACCTCATAGATATGATACCCCGCACGTAATATCTTAGCGGTGACCTCCGGACAGAATTCAAAACCTTCACACGTCAGATTCAGTCGCGTTATCAGTTCTGTGGAAAAGGCTTTGTAACCGGTAGATTCATCGGTGATGCGACAACCGTAGAGGAGGTTCGTGTAGGTAGCGAGGAGACGATTCGCAATAAAATTATGAAGACTTGCATTTCCGCGCCCGTTCAGAAACCTCGATCCGTAGACAACTTGAACATCATCGCGTTCAAACGGTTTCAAAAGGTCCACGAGGTCTGTTGGGGACAACTCCATGTCCGCATCCTGAATAACAACGGCTTCTCCTTTTACATGCAAGAGTCCTTGCCGAATTGCGAAACCCTTGCCGCTATTTTTTTGGCACTGCACGACGGTTAGTTCATAAGGTGCGCGAAGTTCCTCAAGCACGCTATAGGTTCTATCGGTGGAGCCATCATTAACAACGATGATCTGTTTCTCAATTGGCAGTGAACCCACAGCCTCGATAACTTGTCCGATTGTTTGCTCTTCGTTATACGCAGGAATGATTACAGACACTAACATCGTTCATCACGCCTCCGTATCAGGTATATTAGAGCAGGGATCGGACCATACCGCCATCTACTTGAATAGTTGTCCCTGTTATGTAGCTTGCGCGTTCCGAGGCGAGGAATACAACTAAAGTCGCAAATTCGTCGGGGTCCCCGATTCTACCGAGCGGGATATCCGCTGTCATCCTTTCGAGTGCCTCATCAAATGTAATGCCAGCCTCTTCGGCACGTACCGTCGCCAACTGACGGATGCGATCCGTGAAGATAATACCGGGACAGACGTTGTTCACCAAAATTTTATCCGGTGCCAACTCCGTTGCGAGCGTTTTGGCAAATCCGATCACACCTGTTCGCGCCATATTTGATAACATAAGGTTATCAACGGGTTGTTTAACAGAGACAGAGGTGAGGTTGATAATCCGTCCGCCGCCGCGTGCCCGCATTGACGGAACAACAGCACGGCAGAGGTTGATTGTACTCATCAGGTTCAAATGGACCGCGTCTTGGTAATCCTGTGCTGCGAGATCATCAAACCGTCCTGCTCTGGGACCCCCTGCGTTGTTAACTAAAATATCGATACCGCCGAAATGGTCAATCGCCGTGTTAATGAGGTTTTCAACCTGCTGAGGTTGACTAACATCTGTCGGTACGGCTAATACTTCAGTGCCGGTCTGTTTACGAATGTCGTCCGCTGTTGCCTCCAATGCGTCGCTGTCCCTTGCACAGATGGTGACTTTCGCACCCTCTTGTGCTAAACCGAGTGCGATCGCGCGTCCGAGACCTTTGCTTGAAGCACCTACGACTGCAGTTTTGTTCGTGAGTCCGAGGTTCATACGTTTCAATGTGGGCTTACAATAATGCCCTACATCCTTTCAAAACAGAATCAATTTTACAAGGTTAAGTATAACACTATGGCGGTGTAATGTCAAGCGCTATTTCTATGCGGCGGTGTGTAATTGTTTGAGGGTGGTTCATTGGTAAACAAGTCTGCCGATATGCTTTGTAATACGGAAAGATTAATAGCACTTAACTGTCGTTAGTTGAGCGAACCTGTTAGGAACTCTGTTGGATACGTCCTACTTCCGTATCAACATTTTCCGTGTCGCGATGAAATCACCTGCCGTTAACGTATAGAAATAGACACCGCTTGCCACAGTCTCACCGTATTCGTTTCTACCGTCCCAATACGCTGCACGATTTTTGCTATGATATACGCCCGCGGGTCGATGTCCTAACGCCAACGTCCGCACCAGTTCTCCGTCCGCAGAATAGATGGACAGCATCACATCGGCTGGCGCAGCGAGTTGATAGGGTAGCCATGTCTCGGGGTTAAAGGGGTTTGGGTAGTTGGACAAGAGCATCGTTTCTGTCGGTACCAGTGTTGCGAGGAATTGTTCAAGGACAGCAATCCCTTCTTTCATAATATCAGCCGCGAAAGGTGAGAAATGTGTTGGAATATCAAGGTGCTTCGCTTGATTGATCCACTGCCGCAGGTCTGCTGCTGTAAGTGTATGAAGCGTGGGTGCTGCCGGTACAGCGTCAATCTGCCCGATAACCAATAAAATATCTACAACATTAACAACGCCATCTCTATTAACATCGGGGTTTGGATCTGCATCGTTCGGAATAGTTTTACCGAAGCTCGCCGCGACCACCACCAAATCCTCAACATTAACCGTTCCATCCCGGTTAACATCCACCCGTTTTTGGAAAAGGAGGGTATCATCCGCTCTGAGTGTATACGCCTGCTGTGTGATATTTCCATGTCTATCAATCACCTGCAGCATTATGTCGTTGACTCGGTATGCTGTCAACGTTGGGATATAAAATTCAACACGATTATTCTGCATATCTCCGTGCTGACAACTGTGCAGCTTGACGCCGGGTGCCGGGTCTTCGGCGGTTGTCGGGATAAGCAACTGGGCTTGGTGGATGCCGTCGCTGTCAGTCACCTCAAATTGGAGAGCGAAGTTCTTCGCATTTGGCGGGTAAGATGATGGCGTGAGCAACTGGAGCGTTGTCGGTTCGTTGAATGCGGTTTGGACAGCGTTAAAGAGGCGACTTGCATCTAACCAACCCGCGGCACACCTGGATAACCGGTCCGGTGCCGCTCCGTAGGACATAATGTAAGCATCGTTTCGGAAGTCATGCTCCAATCCAAAGGCGTGTCCGAGTTCATGCGCCGCCACACTCGCGCCAACCTGCCCATCAAAACACCTACCGGATGCAGGAATAATAGCATATCCACCGTGCGTTCTTGCTACGGTTTCACCTTCAAACCAATGTCCACCACCGACCCCGCATATATGATCTTCGTTAATGAATTCGGTACTAAGGTCTACGACAATAAGATAGACGTGCTTCTCCATATCTACCTGCGAGGCAATTTCGGTATACACCTTTTCCTGCGTTTTTGTGTGGTAGTACCAGTCTCTGTACTGCCCGTCAACGCGATAGACGAGTGTTTCCGAATTCTCATCGGTTTCAAAAGTGAAGGTTTTCCTACCGAAACCGTTGCGTTCCATCTGGTCGGCGTAAAAAGTTTGAACTTCTCTTATGAGCCCATCAAGTTTCGTCCATATATCGGGTTGTGGGCTTCGGTCGCGTGGGAGGAAGTAGATAATCCGCACCATATCCTGACTTATGGAGCGATAAGGCGTGACATCCCACATTCGGAGCGTTTCGTCCTCGCCGCCACTCATAAGTGTCCCGCCATCTGGAGAAAAAGCGACGGTTTTCACCCACCCTGTGTGTCCACTGAGCGTAGCCCTTTTCTCACCACTATTCACCTCCCAAAGATTCACAGATTCATACCCTGTTGCAGTGAGTATGCTGCTATCAGGCGAAAAACTCATGTTATGGATTGTTCCGTTAGCAGTAAGCGTTCCGAGACGTTCCCAGCCCTGGATCTTCCGCAACTCGGCTTCTCCGGTGTACCCCGCCCCTGTGAGGAGTTCCCCGTCTGGCGAAAACTTAACAGCATAGACAGCCGTAGAATCGCATTCAAATTGGATAACAATGTGTCGTCTTTGAACATCCCAGACGTTGAGCCACCCTGTTCCATCTCCTGTGGCAAGAAGTTGTCCATCGGGCGAGAAATCAATAGCGAACACCCCGCCATTGTGTTCAAGTGTGGCTAGCTCTTCACGCGTGTGGACATTCCACAACTTGACGTGCACTCCCGCGGTGGCGAGAAGTTGTCCATTAGGGGAGAAGGCGACCGCTTTGATCTGTGAGCGGGTCCAATCATTAACATGATCAAGGGTTGCAACACTTTGTTGACGCGAGATATCCCACAATTTGAAGACGTAGTCATCACCACCGCTGGCGAGCAGCTGTCCGTCTGGAGAGAAGGCGAGAGTATTAACGATATCGGTGTGGTATCCGAGCGTTGTCACGGTATCGTTTTTTAAATCCCACAACTTTACCGCGCGATTATTTCCGCCACTCGCCAGAAGGAAAGAATTTATTGGGGAATATGCCACTGTTTCAACACTACCACCATGTCTAAAGATGGTGTGTTCTTGGGCAGAGGCAGTGAACGGAAGTGTTAGCAAAAAAGTTGTTGTAAGGAAGAGATGCTTGAAGGACATAGGTTGGCTTCCTAAATTGGGACGTTCCACTTTTCGGCACACTCGCGAAGCTGCTGGTAGATCGTATCCGGTATATCGATACCGTTTGTCAACCGATGTGCTCGCGAATTGGCTTCAAAATCACCTGGAACTAAGACCTCATCAAATCCGGAAGCTGGGGGTGTCGCCTTGATAGTGTCTAAAAATGCGCGAACGCCTTTCTGGTATTTTTCAAGCGGTGTGAATGCATTGACATCTATCACTTGGATATGGAGTCCACTCATCTGTCCGGACGGAATATTAAACGTCCCTGTCAACCCGCCAATCAGTGCCACATACAGAGAAAGGGCGTAGCCTTTGTGTCTACCGAATGCTAACAGATTACCCCCGTCGTTGTATTCAGCGGTTTTGACGGTCGGGTTCCCGTGTTTATCCACGACACACCCTTCGGGCAGGTCCCGATTTTCACTGGTGGCGACGTAAGTTTTGCCGTTGGCTATCATACTCGTTGCGAAATCAATCAGGAACGGTCTATCATCACCGGTCGGGACACCGATAGCAATCGGATTCGTACCGAGTGCTCCGAGGGCACCGCCAAACGGGAGAATCCGTCCACCGCCCTTTGAGCCGCCACCTACTGTGATAATACCGATACATCCGGATTCGGCAGCTTCCTGACCGTATTCACCGAGCCTGCCGATATGTCCCGTCCGGATAAGCGTTGCGAAACAGGTGCGCTCGGTTTTCGCCTTCTCGATTGCGCGGCGGATTGCGTAGCGAGCGGTGTAATGTCCGAAGCCTCTCTCGCCATCAATATGAAGTGTGTTATCCGTTTCCCGAAGTACATTCGGTTCGGCGGCGGGTTGGATGCCACCGTTTTCGATACCTTCGAGGTAGGACGGGATCCGAAGTACACCGTGCGAATCGTGTCCAGCGAGATTGGCTTTTATCAATATCTCGGCAACGGTACCTGCGATATGCTGTGGCGTGCCCGCCGCGACAAAGAGATCATTTGTGAATTTCTGGAGGGCTGCGGCTTCAAATACATGCCTTTTCATTTTTTTAATTTTAAATTTTCCTTGCGGTTCGGTAAGGCGGATCGAGTCTTAGCGTGTCTGTACGTATATCTGAAGAAATACCCCAGCAAAAACCCCGCCATTTCATTACGGGCTACAGTCTTGGCGGAGTTGGCGACCCGTCCCCTGACTACTGACCCTATTTCAATTCTTTTTTCGGTTCACTGTATAAGCGAAGTTTCTAACCGTTCTAAGCAAATTTACGAAATTGGACCGTAGTGTGCTCTGTCGTCATCTTCAACGGTGTCTTCGCCGATGGAAGTGTCCAGTTTCTCTGCACATTCTTGCAATTGATTGTAGATGGTATCGGGTATCTCAATGCCGTCTTTTAAACGTTGCTCTCGGGAACGGGACTCAAAATCACCGGGGACCAACACTTCATCAAAGCCTTGTGCGGGTGGTGTCGATTTGATGCCGTCTAAGAAGGCGCGTACGCCTTTCTGGTATTCATCAACCGGTGTGAAGGCATTGACATCAATTGCTTGCATGAAGGTACCATTCATTCTCCCGCTCTCAACGTCGAATGTTCCTGCCAACCCGCCGAGTAGACATGTGAACATAGCGAGGGCGTAGCCTTTATGCTTCCCGAATGCGAGGAGCGCGCCGCCGTCGTAGAAATCGGCAGGTTTGACGCTGGGTATCCCGTTTTTGTCAAGGATGCAACCTTCAGGCAAATCTATCCCTTTACTCCGGGCGACTTGGATTTTCCCTTCCGCAATCATGCTCGTGGCGTAGTCAACGATGAACGGACTATCGTCGCCGGTCGGGACACCGATAGCAATCGGATTGGTACTGAAGGTGCCTTGCGAACCGCCATAGGGTACTGTTGGTCCTGCCCCTTTGCCGCCCGTCCCGACAGTAATAAGTCCAATACATCCGGCTCTCGCTGCTGCTTCGGCGTACTCACCTAAACGTCCGATATGTCCAATGTTACTGATGCTGACACTGCAGGAGACAGCGGATTTCGCTTTCTCAATGGCTTTATGGATTGACCAGCGTGAGACGTAGTGTCCAAAGCCGCGTTGTGCATCAATGCGCAAGGTATTCGGTGTCTCTGCGAGGATTTTAGGTTCTGCAGCGGGTTTCAGATGTCCTGCCTCGATACCGCGCAAATACGCCGGAACGCGCAGGAGCCCGTGCGAATCGTGTCCAGCGAGGTGGGCGTTGACAAGTATCTCGGCGACATCCTCGGCGATGTGTCGTGTCGTACCTGCGGCGACAAATATATTTCGTGCAATAGCGTGTAGGTGGGGTGCCTGAAGTAGATGCGTCTTTTCCATATTTTTCGTCCTTTTATGCGATAGGATTTCAGTTAGCAGCGTAATGGATACCGTTGTGTAGAACCTATCAAAACCTACAAGAGATTGTGTTTTGTGTCTACTTCCTGCTTCAACGTCCACTGCACTCACAACTGAGGTCTTACACGGACTCCATCAGGCGTTTTACGTCTCCTCGCAACTCGTGGCGACG
>JAJDTJ010000051.1 GCA_022827225.1 Candidatus Poribacteria bacterium
TGCCCGATTGAGATTAAAAGATCGTCACAAATCGTATAAAGTGCTACAATAGTCAAGTCCATGGGGTTCTCCTTTTGTTTTTGCGTTAAAAACACTATAAAGGATATCCCATGGATTTACAAGTGGCAACTTGGGTTATCTATAGTATACGCTCGTTCTAACCTAACCAAGCGGAAACCTTTGTCATGGGAAATCCAGAGTTTAAGAGACTGAGGAGGTCTCTTGAAGTCTCCCTTGGACCAAGCAGGGATATTTAGACGGATCACGGATACCTTTTCTCCGTTCAGTACCTCACTCCCAATAATTTCGCTCTCATGTTTCTCAAGCAAGTGCCAAAGCGGTTCGGATAGATAGGAATTATCTGAGCCGAGACTCGAAAAGGTGAGCCACCATCTCGGATCAAGGTCATGGGTTATCGTGCCCCATTGAGGCCGAACCCCATATTTGAGATGATTAAGATCATAAACTAACAGGGTCGTCTCTCCCTCCAACCAGAAATTGTATTTTTTATTTGTTTCGTTTTCAATAACTGTGAAGCTTTGCGATTTGTCGTCATCAACGATGTGGACATCATCGGCAAGGTCAATACCGTGTTGCTTGAATATTTTTTGAATCGTTTCTGGGTTCTTAATGTCCGCGTCAGGTGCAATCTCATGCTGAAAAATAAGCCTCGTGTCTTGGGATCCCTCCCAAGTCTTTTCTCCATCGTAAAGCGCGACCCGAACGTCCCCTTCTTCCTGTTCTACAAGGACTTTCTCTCCCTCAAACGTCAACGTATATTCAGTTTTACTGATTTTTGAACGCCCATGCCGTTCCATAACGAAATCACCGGTTACGGAGGTGACAGCATTATCGTAGTGCTTCATCTTTGTGATAATGGTTTCCAAGTCAAGCGAAGCAGCATCATCAACTTGATTACCCACTCCATTTTTCTTATCCCGTGTGTTGGCATTTCCGAGTTGCGTGCTGTTATCCGGCTCGGCTTCGAGGTTCAGCACAACGGGTGCCTCAATCAACTCGACCTTCATCTCTGACGCAGCATCGAAACTATACGGTTTTTGGAAACGCGATAAGGATTGATGGTTTGCGATACCGAGTATTAGAAAAATGGCTGCCAATGCGGAAACACCTATGGTTCCCCACGGCACTAACGGTTTGCTACCAGACGGGGCAACCGGTTTCAGACGTGAGATTTCTCGCATGATGTTGTGTGTAAGATTCGGCGTAATTTGGAAATTTTCTAAAGCCTCTCGTATCATCGGTTCCTCCTTCTTTAAACGGTGCCGCGCACGGTAGAGACGATTCCGAATCGTCGCTTCCGATACACCCAGAAACTTGCTGATCTCCTCGTAAGTCATTCCCCCGAGGTAATAGAGCGTAATCACCGTTCGGTCGCTCTCTTGTAACTTTGCAAGCAACTTCTTGACGACTTCGCGTTGTGTTTCCGCTGTCATCCGCTCGTTCTCCGCAATGACATATCCAGAGTAGGTCGCTTTTTCTAACTGTGCGCTGCTCGTCCTTTCCAACGCCTGCGTCCATTTCCGATTTTTTCGGAGCCACGCTTTGCACTGGTTCGCTGTTATCACATAAAGCCAACTCGCAAAGGACTGCGGTTCTTTCAGCGTAGAGAGTCTCTGATACGCTTTCAGGAACGTCTCTTGTGTAATATCCTCAGCGACATGGAAATCGCCGACCTTCCGCCACGCCAACGCATGAACGGAGCGCTGATATTTTCTCACAAGTGCGGAGAACGCAGTCTCATCGCCAGCAAGCACGCGTTGGATGAGTACGGCATCATTATTTTTCATCGGACACCTCTGAAAAGGGAACGTTCATCATTTCACATCAACATATAGTGACGCGATAAACGGAAAAATAATCTCACAATTCTGCAAAAGGTAGGCACTGATTGATATAAAGAAGGTTGAAATTCTGTATTGTTGATAATAAGAAGGATGTGCAGTCATAATGGAACAATCGGCTAAAGGATATAATACCATAAATCCGTTTACTGTTGTATATGTTTGAGGTGTGTGTTGGAAAGAGGCAGAATTACAAACTCCGCAGCGAAGGTCGGAAAGAAAGGAATTTGAAGGTGAAAAAGGGCGGCGTTGTAGCACCGCCCACGCAAAATATACGGGTTTCGGTTATTCGTTAAGGTTGAAGTGCAACACGCCGCTGTCCCGCGTGCCGACATATAACACGTTCCCATCAACTGCAAGCGAAGTCACCCGCTCTGGGACCTCTGATGCAATCTGTTTCCACGTGTCGTTTTCATCTGCCAACTGATAGACGCCTGTCTTGGAAATGCCATAAACCGTTGTTCCATCAACAGCCAAGTGCTCCATAATGAGAGACGTTCCTGCTGCATCGGTGACGATATGCCAATGTCTTCCATCATCTGATGTAATGATACCTGCGTCGGTTGCTACATAGACCGTGGAATCCGCAGACACGATCGCATTGAAGGCTTTAACGGAAAACGGCAGAGCTGGGGTGAGATCAATCCAATTATTTCCCTTATCGAACGAGACGACGAGGTGTCCATCCCGCTTGCCGACGTAGACGGTGTTCCCTGAAGCCGCAAGTTTGAGATTTTCAAATGCTAACCTCGGAGTCAGTTCAACGGTTTCTTCCTGTTCGGTGTCGTACCATTCGGTATCCCCGGGTTCCCATCGGAAGAGTTTATAGTTGTATTCCATGTAGAACGTGTCGCCGCTAACAGCAAACGCACCTTTACGAAATCCCAATTGTGTATACACATCCGGTTGTCGCGGATCCCATTTAATCAGCTGCCTGAAAAACTCGGTCGCGCCAGAATACTTTTCCTCCAGCTGCTCAATGAGCAATGCATCTGATAAGTTAGGTCGGTTCCTCCTTATTTCATCCACCTGGAACGTTAATTCCATTGCGTCAAAGATCGGCATGCCTTGTATCGGTACGAGTGAATCGTCATCTGTGGATACACGATATATCTGTGTTTTTCCTCTACCGAGTACATCTCCACCTTTTGCATAGATTTTACCGTCACCTTTGACGATATGGGTAATATCTGGTGCCCGTTCTCTGTCCGGTTCCGTCATCGGCATTTCTATTTGGACTTCCTGCCAAGAAGCACCTCTATCGGTGGTTTTTAGGACTTTTTCTTCTTCATATCTCGCGTAGAGCGTCAGAGGCACGTTATCGCCTTCACTCTTTTCTCTATATGCGATCAGATTCCCTATTTGCCCCGTATCCTGAGTGATGTTTACCATATCCCACGATTTGCCAGCATCGGTGGAACGATGGAGTCCGTCTTCCCAACCAGCAACATAAAAAACACCCTCGTTTACCGCTACTGCCCTGTCAACATCAGCACTCATTGCAGGGGACGTACCCGGTAATTGTACGGGTAGCCATGTGTCTCCACCATCGGTAGAGCGCACCATCCCTTGTTCCATCGCCAAAAGTGTGTCACCCGCAGCAATAAGTTTAACAAAAGGTGGCCACCCTTTTACGGGCCAAGCGTTTGTTGGTGTAATATCGTCCCACGAACTCCCCAAATCAGTTGATCGGAATATCGACCAAGCCCGCTGCAGCCCTCTGGAAACTTTACGTGGATCTGTATCAGCCATCTCTGCGACAACGTAAAGCTTCTCTTCAGTCGCTGCAGCTGAACGGATCCGTCCGACGGATACTGGAAATTTAACGCTTTGCCAGCTATCAGTACTGAGGCGGTAGAGTCCATTTCCTGTACCAGCAAACAATGTGTCTTGAATATTGACTATAGAGCGGATATACTCCATATTCCCCATCCTTAACCCATCGTTTATTGGCTTCCACGTTTTACCGTCATCTTGAGAACGGAAAATTCCGATGTCAAAAGCGGCATAAAACGCCCGCTCTGTTAGTATCAAGCCAATAGCATCATAATGTCTGTCTGGCAAAGTGCTTACCAAATTCCATGTCTGACCCTCGTCCTTTGAAGCAAAAAATTCGTTAGCCAGCATAACATAGAGCGTATTTTCCCATTTTGCGATGGGTATATACGGAGGCAGCACCTTTATCAATGGATTAAAATCAAAAAGGTGTTGCCACCCGTTGCCATCAGCTTCTAATTTGTAAATCTGCCTATCTGCAGAGGCGTAAAACTCGCCATCAGGTGTCGCGAGCAAGCCATCTGCTTCACTTCCTGTGATCGGTCCTGCTTGAATCCACTGCTGTTTGGGGACAGAAACATCCTCTCCTTCCGATTGCGCGGCAGCAAATAAGACATCATCAGGTTGCTGACCGGCACCTCCGTTTTTACTGGGGGCGGGAGTGCTGCCGAGCTGCGTTCGGACATCAGGTTTCGATTCAATATCTAACACGACCGGCGTTTCAATAATATCAATCGTCATTTCTGATGTCGCTTCAAAACTGTAAGGTTTTTGGAAACGCTCTAAATGCTGACTCCCGACACCTAACATTAAAAATATGATGGCTATTGTGGAAACACCTATGGTTCCCCACGGCACAATCGGTTTGCTATTAGATGGCGCAATCGGTTTCAGGCGTGAAACCTCGCGCATGATATTCTCTGTAAGACTCGGCGTAATTTGGAAGTTGTCTAAAGCCTCTCTAATCATGGGTTCTTCCTCCTTTAAGTGGTTCCGTGCTCGGTAGAGCCGGTTCTTAATCGCCGCCACCGATACACCCAAAAACTTGCTGATCTCTTCATACGTCATTCCCCCGAGGTAGTAGAGCGTAATGACTGTTCGCTCGCTCTCTTGTAGTTTCGCGAGTAACTGCTTGACGACTTCACGCTGTGTTTCGACCGTCATTCGCTCGTTTTCTGCGATGACATATCCAGAATAGTTTGCTCTTTCTAACTGCGCGCTGTTAGTATCTTCTAACGACTGTGTCCGCAGCCGTTTTTTGCGAAGCCATGTGCTACAGTGGTTCGCCGCTATCACATAAAGCCAACTCGCGAACCGCTGCGGTTTCTTCAGCGTAGAGAGTCTCTGATACGCTTTTAGGAACGTCTCTTGTGTAATATCCTCGGCGATGTGGAAATCGCCAATCTTCCGCCACGCCAGCGCGTGAACGGATTTCTGATATTTCCTCACAAGCGCAGAGAACGCAGTCTCATCGCCATCAAGCACGCGTTGGATGAGCTGAACATCATCGTTTTTCATCGGACACCTCTGCAAAGGGAATGTGTATCATTTCACATCAACATTTAGTGACGCTACTTGAAATAAAAAAGTCTCATAATTTTGAAAAAAAACCGGAGTGGGGTCATGATAAGAGGGTTAAAATTCTATTTTTTCATGACGAGAGGTAAGGAGGTTTTACAGTTGGTAGAATTATACCACAAATCCAGTCAAAAATATACATCCGTATGAAAAAAATTGGAGGACGCAGCAGGAAACCAATAGAGATTGCCTCTGTGATACGGTGCGTCAATCAGGGCAAGGGTTCACCTTTATGATTTTTCTGGTGTGGCTAATACGAAGGCGTAGCCTTCCGCAACTGCGAGACTTATCGGGCGATTCGGCTGCAGCGGCGTGGCAGATATAACAAACCACTTCTCCCGCAATTCATCTATGCGACGCAGGTTTAATTTGGATTTGATAAGGCGTTTTATAGAAAAGAACCCCTTTGCGTTGACGACGTAAAGCAGAGCCCCTGAAATATGTCTCACTCTTCGTTGAGGGTGAAGCGAAGCATACCGCTGCTTTGCGTCCCGACGTACAACACGTTCCTATCAACAGCAAGCGAGGTCACTCTATCTGGTACTTCCGGTGTGAGTTGTTTCCATGTGACACCATCACTTTCCAACCGATAGACGTTCGTCTCGGAAGCACCATAAACATTTGCGCCATCAACAGCCAATCGTTCCATGATAAGGTGTGTTCCCGCCGCATCGGTGATAGCACGCCAAAGTTTTCCGTCGCTTGACGTCGTCACACCTGCATCTGTTGCCACATACACCGTAGAACCTGCAAACACAATCTCTTTGAAAACCTTAACAGGGAATGGCAAGGCGGGAGTGAGATCAATCCAATTATTTCCCCTATCAAATGAGACAACGAGGTGCCCATCCCGTTTTCCGACGTAGACAGTATTCCCTGAAACGGTAAGTTTGAACCCTTCCATTATGTTATGCCATACATCAACGTCAATCTCAGCGGTTTCTTCCAGTTCGGTGTCGTACCATTCTGTATCCCCTGGCTCCCATCGGAAGAGTTTAAAGTTGTATTCCATATAGAATGTGTCGTCGCTGACAGCAAACGCACCACGCAATCCCCCATCGACTAGTCGATCAATTTGCGGATCCGCTTGTGTCAGTTGTTTGAAGAATTGGGTTGCCCCGAGAAAATTTTTTGGGAAATGTTCTCTCTGGTCAGGAGGCACCTTAAACTTAAGCCTCAATATTGACGAGTCAAAGAACTGTAGCGGTATCTCTTGAACTGGCACAAGCCTATCACCATCCTCAGACACGCGATATAGGTGTATACTATCAGGCGTGCCTCCTTTTGCATAAAGCACGCCATCAGATGTGGTTACGCGTACTATGGGTGGATGTGGATTTCTAACAGGCACTTTCATCGGTATCTCTGCATGAACAGGCTTCCAAGAGTGCCCAGAGTCGGTAGTTTTCATTATCTCTTCTTTGATTCTTCCATAGAGCGTCGTAGGCGTATCCTGTCCGTTCCGAGTTTGTTTAAAAGCGACCAGGTCAAGGATTGGTGCATGACGCCCTATATTGACAAGGTCCCACGATTCACCGCCATTAGTGCTATGATAAAGACCAGTATTTCCGGCAACATAAATGGTATTCTCAGTCCCTGTGGCGGCGGCGTATATAGGAGAGAAAGAAAAAGAAGTCCCCGGTGCTTGCGGAGCCAGCCATGTCCCTCCACCATCCGTAGAACGCACCATACCTCCGTACATCTCACTCGCCAAAAGCGTTTCACCGACAGCAACGAGTTGGATCCAAGGTGCCCTCCCTTTTATGGGCCAAGCGTTGGTTGGTGTTATATCTTCCCACGAATTCCCAAAGTCGTTCGAGCGGAACATCCACCACGTCCGCTGCTCTTCACGGTCTGCTTTTTGCAGATCTACTTGATCCCAATGTAACTCTACCGAAACATAGAGTCGTTTTTCAGTCGTCGCGACTGCACGAATGACCTTGGCTGGCACGGGGAGTTCCAAGCGTTGCCAACCGCCACCCTCGAGCCGGTAAAGTCCATCTTCTGTTCCAGCAAATACTGGTGATGCTCCCAAATGTACCGGACTTCGGAGTGCCACCAAGGATACTATTTTGCCTGCCAATCCATCGTTTATCGCCTCCCAGGTCTTACCGCCATCTTCAGAACGAAAAATACCGTTCTCAAAAGCGAGATAAAACGCTTGATCCGTTAGCACCAATTCAACTGGATTCCAATACTTCTGTTCTTCCTGCCAGGAGTAGCGTAAATCCCATGTCACGCCACCATCTGTTGAAGCAAAAAGTTGGTCAGATGGAACAACATAGAAGGTATCTTTCCATTTTGCGACAAGTGATCTTGCTGCCCAATGGGTATCCAATGACCTCATGTCGGAGATATACTGCCATTTCTTTCCATCGGCTGATAATTTGTGCATATTCAGGTCACCATCAACTACGTAAAGTTCGTCTTTAGGTGTCGTAAATACCGTAGTTAGCCAAGTGCCTCTGGCAGGCTCTGCCTGCACCCACTGTCGTTTAGAGATAGAAACGCCTTCACCCTCTGTCTGCGCAGCAGCAAACAAAATCTCATCAGGTTGCTGGACAGCCCCGTTGTTCCTACCCTGCGCGTTGGCGTTTCCAAGTTGTGTCCGATTATCTGGATCGGTTTCAAGGTTTAGCACAACGGGCGCGTCAATCAACTCAACTTTCATCTCCGAAGCAGCATCGAAACTATACGGCTTCTGGAAACGCGATAAGTATTGGCTACCCACCCCCAGTATCAAAAATACGACTACCAATGTAGAAGCGGCAATTGCCCATGGTGCGAAAGGTTTATTGCTTGATGGTGCAACGGGTTTGAATCGCGCGATTTCGCGCATGATGTTCTCTGTAAGGTTTGGTGTGATTTGAAAATTCTCTAAAGCCTCTCGTATCATCGGTTCCTCCTTCTTCAAGCGACGGCGTGCACGATAGAGACGATTTTTTATCGATGCTACCGATACACCTAAAAACTCGCTGATCTCCTCATAAGTCATTCCTCCGAGGTAGTAAAGCGTGATGACTGTTCGCTCACTCTCTTGTAACTTCGCGAGAAGTTTCTTGACGACTTCGCGTTGGGTCTCCACTGCCACCCGTCTGTTTTCCGCAATGACGTATCCAGAATACGCCGTTTTTTCTAACGCTGCGCTGCTGGTGTCTTCCAATGACTGTGTTGACAAACGTTTCTTACGCATCCACATCTTGCAGTAGTTCGTCGCTATCACATAGAGCCAACCGGCGAATTTCTGCGGTTCCTTGAGCGTCGAAAGGTTCTGATACGCTTTTAGAAAGGTATCTTGCGTAATCTCTTCGGCGATATGAAAATCTCCAGTTTTCCGCCACGCCAGCGCATGCACCGATTTTTGGTGTTTTTTTACAAGGGCGGAGAACGCAGTATCATCACCATCAAGGACGCGTTGGATGAGTTGAGCATCGTCGTTTTTCATCGGATACCTCTGGAAAAGAAAAGGAATGTTCACGGTTCTATATCTATAATTAATGATGCTGCTTGTAAAAAAAAAGTCTCACAATTCTGCCAACGCCTGATGGCAAATTTCGCCGATAGATAAGGGAACATACAAAGAAGGCGAGGCACAGGGACCTCGCCAAACACATCATCGCGCTTCTCGGATTCAGTGTTATTCCGCTATTCTCCGGAAATGCTAATGCCGTTTTGTTTCATGAGACCGTGAAATTCACCACCAAACTTAAAAGCCGAGTCATCATTGGTGAGTCGAGTATAACGATGCCTCAAATCAGAGATAGTCCAAATGAGTTTTCTCCATTCCTCATAGACTTGATCCCTTAGCAGAGAAAGATCTGGGTCTTTCGCGTAAAATTCGGCAAGTTCCTCAACCAATTTTAACATGTCGAGACGGAGATTCAAGGTTCGAGGGATTTCTTGACGCAAAAATGCGACTTTTTCCGCTTTTGGCGCATCAGGTTCTGGCTTCAAACCCAAAACAGGTGTATCGGGGGGTAGGTCTAAACGGAGTAATTCAGCGACATCCGTGTTTAACTGACATTGCTGCGTGTGGACTACAGTCTTCTTTAGAATGACTTGATCCTTGCGCTGCGGATCCGGATCTGTTAGCGGGGCATAGTACCTTTCAATTTTCTTGGGAAACCAGACATCCGGTAGGTATTCGTGATAATCTATTTTCCGTGTCTCTACATAGATATTACCGACTTGGAAGTGCATTGATTCCGCCGGATTCTTAGCGATAAATGCTCTTTCCAATTGAACCAGTCGGAAACCTTTGTCATGAGAAATCCAGAGTTTAAGGGACTGCTTCGGTAAATTTAGGCGGATAACAGAAGTCTCTTCGCCGCTGCGTAATTCGCTACCGAGAAGTTTACTTTCATGCTTTTCAAGGAGTTGCCAAAGCGGTTCGGTGAGATAGGCACTTTCACCTTCGCCGAGATAAGTGAGCCAATATCTCGGATCGAGGTCAGGGAGCCAATATCTCGGATCAAGGTCAGGAAGAATATTCCGCTGATACCCAACCCCATATTCGAGATGATGGCGGTCATAAACCTTCAGGATCGTATCCGCCTTCCATAAAATAAAATAGGATTTACCTGTCTGGTTCTCAATAAGCGTGTAACTATCCGGTTGTTCACTCGCAACGATACGAACATCATCCGCAAGTTCAATACCTTGTTGCTTGAACGCCTGTCGAATTGTTTCAAGTATCGGAGCCGCTTTGTCCGGTGTAACCTCAAGGCTAAAGAGTAGTTTTTTGTATTTATAGATTTCCCATTGCCGTTTTCCGTCGTAAATTTTCACGAGCGGCAACAGCCTTTTTATGAGCGGCACATCCTTATCTAATGTCGGATAATCCCTTTCTTGTTCTACCCGAATTTTCTGTCCCTCAAACGTCAACGCATATTGCGTTTTCGCGATTCCTGAATCTCTATGGTGCTCAATAACGAAGTCACCACTTGCTGAGACGATAGCGCTATCATAGTGCTTCATCTTAGCGATAACCGTTGGTAAATCGTGCGGCGCGGGATTATAGACTTGCGCATCAGATTCATATTGCGTCAGAATATCCGGTTTGGGTTTAGGGTTTAGCACATTGCCTGCTGAACTCGGTTGACCTTCCTCGTAATCGAAAACAGGTGTATCAGGCGGTAAGACCAGACTGAGGAATTCTGTAACATCGGTGTTTAACCGACACTGCTGCGTGAGAAGGACATATTTGTAAAGGAAATCCGCGTCATTTTGCTGTTGTTCCGGTGATGCCTTTGGAACAGCAATCGCCTCAATTCTCTTAGGAAACCAGACATCGGGTAGGTATTCGTGATATTCAATTTTTCGAGTCCTGATATAGCGTACACCCCGTTCGTCAGGAAACGCAAGTTCTGATTCTGACTTAACCAATCGAAAACCTTTATCATGAGAAATCCAGAGTTTATAGGACTCAGCAGAGATTTTAAAGCCTTTCGTGGACCGATCAGGGATATTTAGACGAATAACGGATGTTTTTTCTCCATTCAGCCCCTCACTCCCAATAATTTCACTCTCATGTTTCTCAAGCAGGTGCCACAGCGGTTCGGATAGATAGGAATCGTCTGAGAGACTTGGAAAAGTGAGCCAAAATCTTGGATCATACTCAGAAGACGCCAACCACTCAGGGCGAACACTATATTTGAGCTGATAATCATAAACCAATAATGTCGCCTCTCCCTTGAATTTAAAAAAATAGTTTGTGCCCGTCTCATTCTCAACAAGTGTGAAACTCTCTGGCTCGTCGCCATCAACGATGCGGACATCGTCTGCGAGGTCAATATCGTTCTGCTTGAATGCCTGTCGAATCATCTCAAGGTCAGTTTTCTCTTTGTCAGGTGGAATTTCAAATTCAAAGATCATCCTTCTCTTTTTTTGTTCTTCCCAGGAGCGTTCCCCGTCCCAATACCCTATGAAAGGCCCCTGCTCCATTTGGATTTTCTCACCTTCAAACATCAACCTATATTCATTTTTCTCGATCCCCTGATCTTGATGAAGTTCCGTAACGAAATCGCCGGTTACGGAGACGACGGCGTTATCGTAGTCCTTTACCTTCGTGATAATTGTTTCCAAGTCAAGCGTAGCAGCATCATCGACTTGGTTACCGATGCCATTGTTCTCATCCTGTGCGTTGGCATTTCCGAGTTGCGTGCGGTTATCCGGTTCGGATTCAAGATTTAGCACAACAGGCGCGTCAATCAGTTCAACTTTCATCTCTGACGCAGCGTCGAAACTATACGGTTTCTGGAAACGCGATAAGGATTGATGGTTTGCAATGCCGAGTATTAATAGAACAACTGCTAACGTAGAAACACCGATTACCCACGGCACGAACGGTTTGCTACCAGACGGCGCAATCGGTTTCAGACGCGAAATCTCGCGCATGATGTTTTCTGTCAGATTCGGTGTGATTTGGAAATTTTCTAAAGCCTCTCGTATCATCGGTTCCTCCTCTTTTAAGCGGTTCCTCGCTCGGTAGAGTCGATTCTTAATCGCTGCTACCGATACACCCAAAAAATTGCTGATTTCCTCATAAGTCATTCCGCCGAGGTAGTAGAGTGTGAGGACGGTACGTTCACTCTCCTGAAGTTTCGCAAGCAGTCTTTTAACGACTTCGCGCTGTGCTTCTGCCGTTATCTTCTCATTCTCCGCACTGACATAGGCTGAGTAGGTTGCTTTTTCCACCTCCGCACCACTCGCGGTTTCCAACGACTGCGTCCACAAACGTTTTTTACGAAGCCATGCTTTACAGCAATTCGCCGCTATGACATAGAGCCAGCTCGCAAAGGACTGCGGTTCCTTTAAGGTTGATAGTCCTTGATACACTTTCAGGAACGTTTCTTGCGTAATATCTTCAGCGATATGGAAATCGCCAATCTTCCGCCACGCCAGCGCGTGAACGGATCGCTGATATTTTCTCACAAGTGTGGAAAATGCAGTATCGTCGCCATCAAGGACGCGTTGGATGAGTTGAACATCGTCATTTTTCATCGAATACCTCTGGCATAAGGAAAATTCATCGCTTCACATTGACATGTAGTGACGCGACTTGCCATGAAAAAGTCTCATAATTCTGCAAAAAATCGGAGTGGGTTCATGATAAGAGGGTTAAGATTCTATTTTTTTGCCAATAAGAGGTAAGGGAAACTTACAATTGCTTCTTTCTGTAGTAGAATTATAACACAAATTGAGCGAAGAAGCGGAATAAAAATGGGGAGGTGTAATACTAAAACAAAGCGGATCAAGGATATGGAGGTAATCACTTGGAATCCGCAAGTGGTTACCTCCGCTACAGTCTGTTTACTATTATTTGCTGTTAGATGAATCCGTTAGGGCTTCATTCCAATCCCACAAGAGACTTGTACCATCCATGGCAGTGCTGACGAGCGTTTTACCATCCGGTGAAAATACTAACGTTTCCACTTTTTGCGTATGCCCATCAAGGACGGCGATAGCGTCCCCTGTTGTAACATCCCGCAATTGGATGGCACCGTGGGCAAGTCCGTTAGCAAGGATTGTCCCATCTGGTGAAAACACCAACGGTTCCGGATAACTTTGAAATTTCATGTTACCTCGCTTATGCTCAGTGTTAACTGATAGAAGCGTATTGCCAGTACCCACTTCCCATAAACGGATCTGACTATGTACGCCGGCAGCGAGCAAGGTACCATCTGGCGAAAATACCAACGCAGAAATCCCCCCAGGATTCTCTGGTTCTGTCGGTTCTGGGAAGGCAGCCAGTGCCTCACCACCGGTCGCAACGTCCCACATTTGGATTTTTCCGGCTTCAGTTCCACTAACGAGCCATCTACCATCAGGCGAAAATACCAATGCCGAAACTATTGGTATATCGTCAGGAATACCGGCTCTGAAATCCAGATCGGCGAGAGGGATCGCCTGTTCATCACCGGTTTCCGTGTTCCACAATCGGATTTCGCCAAGCCCCGTAAACGCCACCGTTTTGCCATCCGGTGAAAAGGTGAGTTTCTCGGCTCCCATCGTATATTGCAAGGTTGCCAGTTCACGACCTGTCTTTACATCCGTCAGGCGAATGAGATGATCCGGCCGCCAAGAGGCTGGAGTCCCTTCTGCACCTACACTAACGAGTTTCGTGCCATCTGCTGAAAATGCTAAAGTTGGGAACCAGTCCCGATGTCCCGTAGCTTGGATCGTGGACTTTTGCGATGTCTTCACATCCCAGAAGGTGATTACACCATTAAACGCCACACTTGCAAGCGTGGAACTATCCTTAATGAAGGCCGCTGCTCTCATCCATGGCGTGTGTCCGGTGATACGGTCAGCAAGTGGATCACCACTTTCCGTATCCCAGAACCGGATCATACCATCTGCACTACCACTTACAAGCGTGGTGCCATCTGGCGAAAACGCTAATGCAGTAATGCCGTCAATATGACCCGTAAAGGTCGCCAGGGGTTCTCCGGTGGTGCTATCCCACAACTGTACTGTCTTATCTTTACTTCCACTAGCAAGCATTTTTCCGTCTGGCGAAAATGCTAACACATTTGTCCAGTCCGTATGTTTTTGGAGCGTCATCCCCTCATTCTCGCTGGTGGTATCCCATAATCGCACTGTCTTATCTTTACTTCCACTGGCGAGACGGGTGCCATCTGGCGAAAACGCTAACGCTAAAACCTGATTTTTAGACCGTGATCCACGAGGCAAAGGTTCATCCAACAGCCGAAGCGGCAAATCCATATGACCCCTGAGGGTGGATAATGCTTTGTGAGCTGTTGTGTCCCATAACTGAATTTTACCATCCACCTGCCCAATCGCGACTTTACCGCGTGTGATTGCGTAGGTTTCGTCTCTCCCTTTAAACGCGCCAAAGGCTCCGCCATCGGTCTCCCTCGTGAGTTTAATTTTGACTTCGTTTTTCCCTTTAAACGCGCCAAAGAGGTTACTCTTGAAAGGCTTGGCAAACGCCTTTCCACTTTCAACATCCAAATTGATAATTGAATCCCCCCAACGACTCACACTGACAACCTTTTTCCCATCTGAAGAGAACCGTAATACTGAAGCAGTATCATACGCGTCAGCAAGCAACACTTCACGTCCGGTGGCTATCTCCCACAATTCGACTTTTGACACGTCAGAATATCCACCGCCATTGGCAAGGAAACGACCATCCGGTGAGAATGCCAGGGCTCGGCACCCACCCATAAACAGGGATTTCTCTTCACCTGTCTCTGCATCGTACAGCCACACACCGATATTGGTACCCACAGCAAGTTGCGTGCCATCGGGTGAAAACTGGATCGTGTTAATGCCGCCTTTTCCTAAACGCACTTTCGCCGCTTTGGGGAGTTCCCATTGTGGATAGTCTTTATCTATTGCGTCTGATTCTGCTTCAGCGACCAGGGCTGGAACATTGTCAGGCTGCCGATGAGAAACACTGCCCTTATCGGATCCGTTAGCATTTCCGATTTGTGTTCGAACATCCGGTTCGGATTCAAGGTTTAGCACAATAGGTGCCTCAATGAGATTAACTGTCATTTTTGATGTCGCGTCAAAACTGTAAGGTTTCTGGAAACGCGATAAGTGTTGGTTTCCGATACCTAACATCAGAAATATGACAGCTATTGTAGATGCAGCGATTGCCCACGGCACTAACGGTTTGCTGCCTGATGGCGTCATCGGTTTCATGCGCGCGATCTCGCGCATGATATTCTCTGTAAGGTTTGGTGTGATTTGGAAGTGCTCTAAAGCCTCTCTTATCATGGGTTCCTCCTTCTTCAGACGTTCTTGAGCACGGTAAACACGATTTTTAATCGCACCGACCGATACACCCAGAAACTTGCTGATCTCTTCATAAGTCATTCCCCCGAAGTAATAAAGTGTGATGACGGTCCGATCGCTTTCCTTTAATTTTCCGAGTAGTTTCTTGACGACTTCACGCTGCGCTTCCGCCGTTGTCCGTTCATTTTCCGCGCTGACATAGCCGGAGTAGGTCGCTTTCTCTAACTCAGCACCACTTGCGGTTTCCAACGACTGCGTCCGTAAACGTCTCTTGCGGAGCCACGTGTTGCAATGGTTCGCCGTTATCACATAAAGCCAACTCGCAAAAGATTGTGGCTCCTTGAGCGTAGAGAGTCTCTGATACGCTTTTAGGAACGTCTCTTGTGTGATATCCTCGGCGATGTGGAAATCTCCCACCTTCCGCCACGCCAGCGCGTGCACCTGCTTTTGGTATTTTCCTACAAGCGCGGAGAACGCCGTATCATCGCCAGCAAGCACGCGTTGGATGAGTTGAACATCATCATTTTTCATCGGGTACCTCTGCAAAGGGAATGTTCAGTATTTCATATCAACACATAGTGACGCTATTTGAGATGAGAAAGTCACACAATTCTAAAAAAAATGGAGTGGGGTCATGATAAGAGGGTTAAAATTCTATTTTCTTCATAGCAAAGGACATGGAAAAAATGCGTAAGTCCTGATATAGAACAAAGAAGAGGTTAGGGGCTAAGCATCACGCGGATGATCTGTCCGGGTTCAAGAGTTCTTAAGATTTGGTTGACGCGGCACATAACAGGTTGAGGGAGGGATTTTCGATGGCAACCGATGCAAACGCGATTTCTAAAAAAGCGACTGCCTGTTGCCGAGAGACAGAAGGGAAACCTTCGAGAAAATAGTCAAGGCTCTCACCGGCTTTGAGATGATCAATGAGGCTTTTGATGGGCACACGGGTGCCTGCAAACACAGGCACTCCACCGTGAATATCCGGGTCTTGGGTTATGATTTGATCTGTGGTCATCTTTAGATTACTCCTTGTCAGGGATTTCAGTTTCCAAAGCACCAATGAATTTTCTCTATTTTACCATAAATTCCGGTGACTGTCAATTTTTTATCTTTTTCAATTATGCGGTTTTAGTTCGTTTTAGGTTGCCCGTACAGAGGATATACTTCAACCGAAAAAACGGAGGCGAGGCACAGGGGCCTCGCCAAACACATCATCGCGCTTCTCAGATTCAGTGTTATTCCGCTATTCGCTGGAAATGCTAATGCCGTTTTGTTTCATGAGACCGTGGAATTCACCGCCTGACTCGAATGCCGAGTCATCATTGGTGAGTCGGTTGTAACGATGGCACAAATCAAAGATAGTCCTCATGAGTGTCCTTGATTCCTCATGGGCTTGATCCCTTAGCAGAGAAAGATCTGGGTCTTTCGCGTAAAATTCAGCAAGTTCCTCAACCAATTTAAACATATCGAGACGGAGATTCAGGGTTCGAGGGATTTCTTGACGTAAAAATGCGACTTTTTCCGCTTTTGGCGCATCAGGTTCTGGCTTTAAACCCAAAACAGGTGTATCGGGGGGTAGGTCTAAACGGAGTAATTCAGCGACATCCGTGTTTAATTCGCATTGCTGCGTGTGGACTACAGTCTTTTTTAAAATGACTTGATTCTTGCGCTGCGGATCCGGATCCGTCAGCGGGGCATAGTACCGTTCAATTTTCTTAGGAAACCAGACATCCGGTAGGTATTCGTGATGCTCTATTTTCCGTGTCTCTAAGTAAATACCACCGACTGTGAAGTGCATTGATTCCGCCGGATTCTTAGCGATAAATGCTCTTTCCAATTGAACCAGTCGGAAACCTTTGTCATGAGAAATCCAAAGTTTAAGGGACTGCTTCGGTAAATTCAGTCGGATAACAGTAGTCTCTTCACCGTTGCGTAATTCGCTACCGAGAAGTTTACTTTCATGCTTTTCAAGGAGTTGCCAAAGCGGTTCGGTGAGATAGGCACTTTCACCTTCGCCGGGATAAGTGAGCCAATATCTCGGATCGAGGTCAGGAAGAATATTCCGCTGATACCAAACTCCATATTTGAGATGATGGAGATTATAGACCTTCAGGGTCGTATCTGCCTCCCATAAGATAAAATAGGATTTGCCTGTCTGGTTCTCAATAAGCGTGTAACTATCCGGCTGTTCACTCGCTACGATGCCTACATCATCCGCAAGTTCAATACCTTGTTGCCTGAACGCCTGTCGAATTGTTTCAAGTGTCGTAGCCGCTTTGTCCGGTGTAACCTCAAGGCTAAAGAGCAGTTTTTTGTATTTATAGATTTCCCATTGCTGTTCTCCGTCGTAAATCTTCACGAGCGGCAACAGCCTTTTTATGAGCGGCACATTCTTATCTAAGGCAGGAAAATCCCTTTCTTGTTCTACGCGAATTTTTTGTCCCCCAAACGTCAACGCATATTGCGTTTTCGCGATCCCTGAATCTCTATGGTGCTCAAGGACGAAGTCACCACTTACTGAGACGATAGCGCTATCATAGTGTTTCATCTTAGCGATGACCGTTTGTAAATCATGCGGCGCGGGATCATAGACTTGCGCATCAGATTCATATTGCGTCAGAATATCCGGTTTGGGTTTAGGGTTTAGCACATTCTCTACGAAACTCTGTTGACCTTCCACGTAATCGAAAACAGGTGTATCAGGCGGTAGACGCTGACTGAGGAACGCTGTAACATCAATGTTTATCCGACACTGCTTCGTGAGAAGAACATCTTTGTCAAGAAAATCTGCTTCATCTTGTTGTTCCGATGATGCCTTTGGAACAGTAGACGACTCAATTCTCTTAGGGAACCAGACATCTGGCAAGTATTCGTGATGTTCAATTTTTCGAGTCGTGATATAGGTTACACCCTGTTTGTAGGGGCTCCATTCCGTCGGATTCTCCACGGTGAATGCTCGTTCTGACTTAACCAGTCGAAAGCCTTTATCATGAGAAATCCAGAGTTTATAGGACTCAGCAGGCATTTCAAAATTTTCCGTGGACCAAGCAGGGATATTTAGACGAACAACGGATGTCTTTTCACCGTTCAGCACCTCACTTCCAATAATTTCACTCTCATGTTTCTCAAGTAAGTGCCAAAGCGGTTCGGATAGATAGGAACTGTTTGAACCGAGGCTTGGAAAGGTAAGCCAAAATCTCGGATCATAGCTGGAAGGAATCAACCACTGAGAGCGAACACTATATTCGAGATGATGATCATATACCAACAGCGTCGTCTCTCCCTCCAACCAGAAAAAATAGTTTGTCCCTGTCTCATTCTCAACAAGTGTGAAACTCTCTGGCTCGTCGCCATCAACGATGCGGACATCGTCTGCAAGGTCAATACCGTTATGCTTGAATGCCTGTCGAATCGCCTCAAGATCAGTTTTCTCCTTGCCGGGTGCAATTTCAAATTCAAAGATCATCCTTTTGTTTTTTGCTCCCTCCCAGGAGCGTTCCCCGTCCCAATACCCTATGATTGGCCATCCCGCTTCCTGCTCCAATTGGACTTTCTCACCATCAAACATCAGCCTATATTCATTTTTCCCGATTCTCTGATCTTGATGGCGTTCAAATACAAAATCACCGGTTACGGAGGTGACAGCGTTATCGTAGTGCTTTATCTTCGTGATAATTGTTTCCAAGTCAAGCGAAGCAGCATCATCGACTTGGTTACCAATACCATTGTTCTCATCCTGTGCGTTGGCATTTCCGAGTTGCGTGCGGCTATCTGGTTCGGATTTGAGGTTTAGCACAATAGGCGCGTCAATCAACTCGACCTGCATCTCTGATGCAGCATCAAAATTGTAGGGTTTCTGGAAGCGCGATAAGGATTGATGGTTCGCAATGCCGAGTATCAAAAGAACGACTGCTAAGGTCGAAATACCGATTGCCCATGGTGCGAAAGGTTTACTGCTTGATGGTGCAACGGGTTTGAATCGCGCGATTTCGCGCATGATATTCTCTGTAAGGTTTGGTGTGATTTGGAAATTCTCTAAAGCCTCTCGTATCATCGGTTCCTCCTTCTTTAGACGTTGCTGTGCGCGGCGGAGACGGCTCCGAACCGTGTTTGCCGACACACCGAGAAACGCGCCGATCTCCGCACTCGACATCTCGCCGAAGTAGTGCAGCGTGATGACGGTGCGTTCACTCTCCTGAAGTTTCGCGAGCAACCGTTTAACGGCTTCGCGTTGGGCTTCTGCCGTTACCCGCTCGTTTTCCGCAATGACATGCCCGGAATACGTCGCCTTTTGTAGTCGCGTATCATCAAGCGGTTCTGTCGGTAAACGCTTTTTACGCAACCACGTACTACAGTTGTTTGCAGCAATCACATAGAGCCAACTCGCAAAACTTTGCGGTTTCTTCAGCGTTGCTAATTCCTGATATGCTTTTAGAAATGTATCCTGCGTAATCTCTTCAGCGATGTGGAAATCCCCGATCTTCCGCCACACGAGCGCGTGAACCTGTTTTTGATATTTTTTCACAAGCACCGTGAAAGCGGAATCATCGCCATCAAGAACGCGGTGGATGAGTTCAACATCAGTGGTTTTCATGGATACCCTCCGATCGCGCTATAGTGACGCTTTTTAAGGGTCAAACTGGTGCATAATTCTGCAAAAAATGGGAGGAGTTCATGTAAAGACAGGATTCAAAGATTTTCAAGATTAGAGGACTCGTGGTAGACCGAGTCGAGGATATAGTTCCTCAATGTATTCTATCTCTTTCTCAATGTAAGGTTTGAAACCCGGTTTAATGGAGGTAGGGGTAACAAGGTCAACGTTCTTCTCAAACAGATCTTCAAGAAAAAGAGCCAACCCCATATAATCTCGGAAAGTCAATCTTTCGAGTTCAACCAAGAGATCAATATCACTTGCTGCAGTTGCTGTTTCGCGTACGTAGGATCCGAACAATCCGATCCGTTTGACCCCGTACTTCCGCAGAGTCTTCCGATTGTCTATAAGTTTCTGCTTGATAAACGTCTTGCTAAGAACTGTTTGATTGTCCACTCAAATACCCTCATTACCGCAGCAGTTCACACATCTAACAGAGCCTTCTCTATCGTATGTCCTTTATTATAAATCACCTTAAAATTTAAAGCAACTCCTTTGTGGAGACACGCCTTCAAAATATCACAAATATTCCTAAATTGACACCCGTGGTTCTTGAAGTTTAGCGATCAGTAGCCCGTTTAGGGTCCCATAGCAGAACAGTTCCATCTTGCGATCCAGAGGCAAGCATTTCCCCATCAGGTGAGAACTCGACAGAAAAGACAATACCGGTATGCCCTTTTAGCGTAGCGATATTTTCTCCCGTTGCCACATCCCAGAATTTAATTGTTCCGAACCCTTCCCCTGAAACGAGTATCTTTCCATCCGGTGAGAATGTGAGATCGAAAACGGCACCAGCCTTCCCCTGGAGTGTCATAATATTCGTCTGTGTTTCGAGGTCCCAAAGCTTAATCTCTTGAACGTTTCCGCATGAAGCAAGCAACTTTCCATCAGGTGAAAACACTACGGGGCCGCCAGCATCTTCCAGGTTCGTAATATTCGCGCCTGTCTCAGTATCCCAAAATTTGACCGTGCCATGTCTAACCGAAGAGGCAAGGATTTTCCCGTCGGGTGAAAATGCCACTGACCGGACTTCATCCTTGTGTCCCTTCAGTGTAGTGGCGTTTAGGTTCATCAAACCGAATAAGGATTTAGAGACGTGTTTTCGCAGCTTAACCTGATTCTTAGTTCCCCAAGCGAGTCCCTTGCTATCGGGTGAAAACGCTAAAGCCGTAGACGTAGTGAGTTGTTCACGACCTATTGGGATGGTAGAGATATTTTTCCGCCTGGCAACATCCCAGAGTTTAATAGCATTCCAACTCCGCGCAGCAAGCATTTTCCCATCGGGTGAAAATGCGACTGCGCGACCTCCACCGCGATAGGTGTGTATATTTTCTCCGGTTTTGACGTTCCAGAGTTTGACCGTTCCATCTCTCAACGCAGAAGCGAGTGTTTTTCCGTCGGGTGAAAACGCTACAGCCGGAATTCTTTCCGTATGCCCATGGAGTGTAGCAAGGTCCTTCCCTGTCTCGATATCCCAGAGCGTAACCGCCCCAGGTGTCCCTCCAAAGCGATCAACTGCTGCTGAGGCAAGCGTTGTACCATCCGGTGAAAACGCCACTGAGCCGGATCTAATTCTTGTACTCCCCTCAAGTGTACTGAGGTTCTTACCCGTTTCAATATTCCAGAGTTTAACGCCGCGCCATGCCCCACCAGCGACGACTTTGCCATCCGGTGAAAACGCGACTGAGAAAACCCGCTCTCTGTGTTTGAATGTATGGAGATTTCGGCCTGTCTCAACATGCCAGAGTTTAACTGTATCATCTTGTGACCCCGACGCGAGTATTCGTCCATCCGGTGAAAACGCCACTGAGAAAATTATATCCTCATGCCCGGTGAGTGTACCAATGTTCTGTTTTGTTTCAACATCCCAGAGTTTGATCGTATTCTCCGATCCGCCAGAGGCGATCGTTTTACCGTCAGGTGAAAACGCCACTGAGAAAATCCGGGGTGCCTCTCCGTTAAAAGTAGCGAGATCTTGTCCACTTTCTATGTCCCACAATTTGACACGACCATCCCACGAACCAGAGGCAAGCATCTTTCCATCTGGCGAAAAGGCTACAGAGTCAATATGGAGTTGACGCTTAACAAGCGTGGTAACATCTCCAGTCTCAAGATTCCAGAGTTTGATTACACCATCTGCGTCACCGGACGCGAGGGTCTTTCCATCTGTAGAAAAGGCAACTGCTCGAACAACACCTGTGTGTCCCGCCAGCAGTGTGATTTCGCGATACGTCTGGGCATCATAAATCCAAATCCCAGCACCCGTTGCGACAACGAAACGTTTTCCATCGGGGGCAAAAGCAACCGATCGGTCCGAGCCACCCATAACCCCCTTGCCGAAACGGGCAATTGCGTGTTCAGGTAGGTTCAACGTCTGGCTGTTTTGAAACACTGGATCATCATTGGATTGCTTTTCAGAAGCAGTGTCCTCATCCGATGCATTGGAAGCACCGAGTTGTGTCCGGATATCTGGTTTGACTTCAAGATTTAGCACAACGGGTGCCTCAATAATTTCGACTGTCATCTCTGAAGTCGCATCGAAACTATACGGTTTTTGGAAACGCGATAAGTATTGACTACCAATCCCCAATATCAAAAAGACCACCGCTAAGGTCGAAACCCCTATGGTTCCCCACGGCACTAAAGGCTTGCTACCAGAAGGTGCAATCGGTTTCAGACGTGATACTTCTCGCATGATATTCTCTGTAAGATTCGGTGTAATTTGGAAATGCTCAAGTGCCTCTCTAATCATCGGTTCCTCCTCTTGTAAACGGTGTCGGGCACGCCTCAAACGGCTTTTAATCGTGCTCGTTGATACCCCTAAAAATCGGCTAATCTCTGCAACCGTCATCTCACCAAGATAATAGAGCGTCATCACTGTGCGTTCACTCTCTTTCAGCTTCGCAAGCAGCTGTTTGACCACCTCGCGTTGCGATTCCGCTGCAGTCTTTGTTCGCTCTTTTACCACGTGTCGGGAATAAGCATCTTCTTGTATCATCGTTGGTTCTGTGTCCTCCAATGGCTGCGTCTGTATCCGTTTTTTGCGGAGCCACGTGGCGCATAGATTCGCCGTAATCACATAGAGCCACCCAGAAAACTGGTGCGGATCTTTCAGCGTGTGAAGTCTCTGATACACTTTTAGGAAGGTCTCCTGGGTGATGTCCTCAGCGATATGGAAATCCCCAATCTTTCGCCACGCGAGTGTATGAACCGGCTTTTGATATTTTTTCACAAGTTCAGCAAAAGCGGTTTCATCACCAGCGAGAACTCGTCGAATAAGGACAACATCATCGGTTTTCATCAGGCACCTCCAGAAAGCGGTAGTTGAATTAATAACCCATCACATTATAATGACGCAAGATAGGACAAAAGGGTTGCTTAATTGGAAAAAAAGAGAGGATTTTCAAAAAAGAGAGGTGGATAGAGGTAGGAGAGGGCGGCATTTGGCACCGCCCAAACGAGAGACCAAGAGACATTATTTTTCAAGGTTAAAATAAAACATATTGTCGTCCCGCGTGTTCACGTATAAGGTATTTTCGCCAACGGCGAACCCCTCTACATGATCCGGCATTTCTGAGATAACCTGTTCCCAAGTGCCGCTTTCCAAACGATAGATACCTGTGTCTTTGATAAAACCGTAAAGGGTGTCTCCCTCAACAGTTAGTTGTTCCATATTGAGAGGTGTTCCTGCTGCATCGGTCATAGCACGCCACTGTTTTCCATCATCCGACGCGGCGACACCCGCGTCTGTTGCTACATACACGGTGGATCCTACAAACACGATGGTTTTGAAGGCTTTAACAGGGAATGGCAGTGCTGGTGTGAGATTGAGCCAATTAGTTCCTGCATCAAACGAGGCAACAAGGTGTCCATCCCGTTTTCCGACGTAGACAGTGTTTCCCGAAACCGCAAGTGTGAACCCCCGCCAAGTCGAAAGAATTTCATCAATCTTTTCCTCTGGCATACCTACGGCTTCAAATGCCTCCATCGCTTCCCTATAAAGGAGTTCACCCGTCTCTTGCACACCCGTGTCGTACCACGCTGTTTCGCCCGGCTTCCATCGGAAGAGTTTAAAGTTGTATTCCACGTAAAGCGTGTCGCCGCTGACTGCAAAAGCACCACTTATACCTCTCCGTATGAGTCGAATTTGATCCTGATAAAGGGGTTGCTGATAAAGTTCTTCTTGCTTGAAAGTGCCACCTTGTGTCAACGTCTTAAAGAACTGGTCTGCTCCCTCAAAATTCTCTTTCAACTGTTCAATAAACGACTTATCTGACACATCTAAAGCACCTGTCCTTCCTATATTCCAAAAGCGACTTAATTCATTTGAGTCAAAGAGAGGCACGTCTTGTATCCGCATGACTGTGTTGTCCTCTGCCGAGATGCGATATAGACCTGTTTTATAGGCGTTGCCAGGACCAGGAGAACCCATTGTTTTGGCATAGAGAATACCACCGAATTCACGTATCTGCGTAAAAGTCGGTGGCTCTTCTCTAACAGCTGCGGTCATGGGTGTTCCCATCTGAATCGTTCTCCAAGATTTGCCTTTGTCAGTAGTTTGAACGATCTCGCCCCCGAACATCGCGTAAAGCGTTGGCGGCATATTTTGCCCTTTATATGCGATCAGATTATATATGCCAGCCCAGTTCTGTCGATTGATGTTTACGGCATCCCATGATATACCAGCATCCGTGGAACGATAAAGACCCTCTAGACTACCAACATAAATAGTGCCTTCGTTCACCGCAACAGCCGAATTAAATCTGTCCATGGAAGGTGAGGTGCCCGGTAATTGTGGCGGCAGCCATGTGTCTCCACTATCAGTAGAGCGAACCATACCCTTTTCCATTGCCAAGAGTGTTTCACCCGTAGCAACAAGTGTAATTTCAGGGGGCAACCCCATTACGGGCCAAGTGTTTGTCGGCGTTATATCGTCCCACGAATCACCGATATCCGTTGATCGAAATACCCACCAACCCCGTGCCTCCCCTTGACGCACTTTTTGAGAACTTGTCACGCCGTGACGAAACTTTGCCGCAACATAAATCTTCTGGTCAGTCGTGGCAATTGAAAGGATCTCTCCGACAGGTACTGGGAGTTTTACGCTTTGCCAGTTGTTATCCTTCAAGCGGTAGAGTCCATTACTTGTCCCGGCAAACAGTGTCCCTTGGAACGCGACCATAGCGTTGGGTCTTTCCGGAAACCCAACGTTCACTGCCTTCCAAGTTTTACCCAAATCCTCAGAACGAAAAGCAGTGTAATCAGAAAAAATGATATAAAATGCTTGTTGTGTTAGTTCTAAATCAAAAGCGACCAAGCCATAATCTACTGGCAAGGCATGGACTAATTCCCACGTCTTGCCGTCATCTTTAGAAGCAAGGAGTGCATTATTCACTACCATATAGAGCGTATCGTTCCACTTTTCTATAAGAGCAGTACCCCTATAATCAGTACCCAGGGCATCAATATCGGTGATATGTTGCCACCTTTTCGTACCGGATTCCATTTTGTAGATGTGCTCATAGGTAATAGTGTAAAGCTCACCGTCATCGGTCACAAGTAAACCACCTACATCACTCCCTTTGAGGGGTTCCGCCTGAATCCACTGCTGTTTAGGGATAGAAACGTCTTCACCGTCCGCTTGCGCCGCAGCGAATAAGACATCATCAGGTTGCTGACCCGAACTATCGTTACGACTCGGTGTAGTAGAACTTCCGAACTGCGCCTGAACATCTGGCTTAGAGTCAAGGTCCAGTATCACGGGTGCCTCAATGATTTCTACTGTCATCTCTGAAGTCGCATCGAAACTATAAGGTTTCTGGAAACGCGATAAGTATTGGTTGCCGATGCCTAACATCAAAAGGACAACTGCTAACGTGGAAATACCTATCGCCCATGGTGCGAACGGTTTACTACCGGATGGCGCAATCGGTTTCAGACGTGATACTTCTCGCATAATATTCTCTGTAAGATTCGGTGTAATTTGGAAATGCTCAAGTGCCTCTCTAATCATCGATTCCTCCTTTTGTAGACGGTGCCGTGCACGCCTTAAACGGCTTTTAATCGTGCTCGTTGATACCCCCAAAAATCGGCTAATCTCTGCAACCGTCATCTCACCAAGATAATAAAGCGTCATCACTGTGCGTTCACTCTCTTTCAACTTCGCAAGCAGCTGTTTGACCACCTCGCGTTGCGATTCCGCTGCAGTCTTTGTCCGCTCTTCTACGATATGTTGGGAATAAGCATCTCTTTGTGTCATCGTTAACGCTGTGTCCTCCAACGGTTGCGTTTGTATCCGTTTTTTGCGGAGCCACGTGGCGCATAGATTCGCCGTTATCACATAGAGCCACCCAGAAAACTGGTGCGGATCTTTCAGCGTGTGAAGTCTCTGATACACTTTCAGGAAGGTCTCCTGAGTGATGTCCTCAGCGATATGGAAATCCCCAATCTTTCGCCACGCGAGTGTATGAACCGGCTTTTGATATTTTTTCACAAGTTCAGCAAAAGCGGTTTCATCACCAGCGAGAACCCGTCGAATAAGGACAACATCATCGGTTTTCATCAGGCACCTCCAGAAAGCGATAGTTGATTAATGACATATCAACCTATAGTGACGCAAGATAGGTGCGAAATGGTTGCTTAATTCTGCAATTAGGCATCAGCTATCAGCATATTAGACGCAAAAAATGGGAATTCCTATCCTGAACCGCCTAAATCCGTTATCAGCGGATTTTAAGAAGAAATGCGCAAGTTCTATAAAAAAAAGGAATCTTTGAAAAAAAAGAGGTGGGTAGGGGGAAATGGGCGGCATTTAGCACCGCCAGGACAAAGAACATTACTCTTCAAGGTTAAAATGAAGCATATTACTGTATCCTGAGTTCACGTATAGGGTATTTCCATCAACAGCGAGCGAAATTTCAACAGCAGAAGTTACGCTATCAGGGACCTTTGAAATAATCTGTTCCCAAGTACCGTTTTCCAAGCGATAGATGCCCGTGTTTCTGGTTAAACCGTAAAGTGTGTCTCCATCAACAGTTAGTTCTTCCATATTGAGACGCGTTCCTGCTGCATCAGTCATAGCATGCCACTGTTTGCCGTCGTTTGACACGGCGACACCTGCGTCTGTTGCTACATACACCGTGGATCCTACAAACACAATGGTTTTGAAGGCTTTAACAGGGAATGGCAGTGCTGGCGTGAGATCGAGCCAATTAGTTCCCATATCAAACGAGGCAACAAGGTGTCCATCCCGTTTGCCAACGTAGATGGTGTTTCCTGAGACAGCAAGTTTGAACCCTCGGTGCCAAGTCCTAAAAATTTCGATGATCTTTTCCTTCGGCAGACCTTCGCTTTCAAATCCCTTTGCAGCTTCCATATAGATGAGTTCACCCGTCTCTTGCACACCCGTGTCATACCATTCTGTTTCCCCGGGTCTCCATCGGAAGAGTTTAAAGTTGTATTCCAAGTAAAACGTGTCACCACTGACCGCAAAAGTATTGAATAATAAACCGTTCAATATGAGTTGCTGTTGTTCCTGATAAAGTTGTTCCTGGTAAAGTTCGTCTTGCGTAAGGGGCTCCCCGCGTGCCAACGTCTTAAAGAACTTATCTGCGCCAACGAAATTCTCTTTCAACTGTTCAACGAACGACTTGTCTGACACATCTAAAGTCCCCTTTCTTCCGTTCTTCCACAGATAGTTCAACCTGCTTGAGTTAAAGATAGGCATGCCTTGTATCGGCATGACTGTGTTGCCATCTGCAGAGATGCGATACAAACCTGTTTTATATTCGTTACCAAAACTGCGCCAACCATCTGTTTTGGCATAGAGGCTACCACCGAATTCATCTATCCGATTAAAAAACGGTGGTTCTTCTCTAACAAGGGCTGTCATGGGGGTTCCCATCTGAATCGTTCTCCAAGATTTGCCCTTGTCGGTAGTCTTTACGATATCTCCGTCGAATATCGCGTAGAGCGTCGTGGGTATATTTTGTCCCTTATCACCTCCCTGATACGCTATTAGATTATTTATTATTTTCCAGTTCCGTAGATTAATAATATTTACCGTGTCCCACGATATACCGCCATCAGTGGAGCGATAAAGACCGTCCTTTTTGCTACGAACATAAATGGTGCTATCGTTCACTATAGCAGCAGAACTCAGCCTATTATCCATTGAAGGTGAAGTGCCGGGTAATTGTGGAGGCAGCCATGTGTCTCCACCATCGGTAGAGCGAACCATTCCGCGTTCCATTGCCAAGAGGGTTTCACCCACAGCAACGAGTTTGATTTTAGGTGGCATCCCCATGACTTGCCAAGCGTTTGTCGGCGTTATATCATCCCATGAATCACCGAGGTCCATTGATCGAAATATCCACCAACCCCGCGCCTCCCCTTGACGCACTTTTTGAGAACTTGTCACGTCCTTACTAAATTGTGCCGCAACATAAATCTTCCCTTCAGCTTCGGCAACTGAGAGAATTTCTCCAACAGGAACAGGAAGTTTTACGCCTTGCCAGTTATCATCCTTCAAGCGGTAGAGGCCATTGAACGTTCTGGCAAACAGCATGTCTTGAACCACTACTATAGCCTTGGGATTCTCCGGAAATCCAACGTTCACTGCCCTCCATGTTTTACCGCTATCTTCAGACCGAAAAGCAGTGTAATCAGAAAGAATGATATAAAAAGCTTGGTTTGTTAGTATCAAATCAAGAGCGAAGGAAGAATCTACTGGCAGCGTGTGTGCTAACTCCCAGGTCTTACCATCATCTTTTGAAGCAAGAAATGTAGCATCTACTACCATATAGAGCGTATCGTTCCACTTTTCGATAAAGGCGGTACTCCCATACTTAACACCCAAGGCATCAATATTTGTGATCTGTTGCCATCTTTTCCCATCGGGTTCCATTTTATAAACATGCTTATTAGCAACAGTGTAAAGTTCACCGTCAGATGTGACAGATAAAGCATCCACATCACTCCCTCTGACGGGTTCCGCCTGAATCCATTCCTGTTTAGGGATAGAGAGGTCTTCTCCGTCTGCTTGTGCAGCAGCGAATAAGACATCATCAGGTTGCTGACCCGAACTATCGTTACGACTCGGTGTAGTAGAACTTCCGATCTGCGTCCGAACATCTGGTTCGGATTCAAGGTTTAGCACCACGGGAGCCTCAATGATCTCTACTGTCATCTCTGAAGTCGCATCGAAACTATAAGGTTTTTGGAAACGGGACAGGTGTTGGTTGCCGATGCCTAACATCAAAAGGACAACTGCTAACGTGGAAATACCTATCGCCCATGGTGCGAACGGTTTACTACCAGATGGCGCAATCGGTTTCAGACGCGAAATCTCGCGCATAATATTCTCTGTAAGGTTTGGTGTGATTTGGAAGTTTTCCAAAGCCTCTCGTATCATCGGTTCCTCCTCCTTTAGACGTTGCTGTGCCCGGCGTAAACGACTCCTGACCGTATTTGCTGATATTCCTAAAAATTCGCCGATCTCCGTACTCGACATCTCGCCGAAGTAACGCAGCGTTACAATGGTGCGTTCACTCTCCTGAAGTTTCGCGAGCAACGCTTTGACGACTTCGCGTTGTGTTTCTATCGCCGTTCGCTCGTTTTCTTCAATAACGTGGTCGGAATACGTCGCTTTTTCTAACGCCATACGCTCTGTGTTTTCTAACGACTGCGTAGGCAAACGCTTTTTACGGAGCCACGCTTTGCAGAGATTTGCCGCTATCACATAAAGCCAACTCAAAAAACGCTGGGGCTCCTTTAGCATCGCCAATTTTTGATATGCTTTCAGAAAAGTGTCCTGCGTAATTTCCTCGGCGATATGGAAATCGCCGACCTTCCGCCACGCAAGGGCGTGAACCGATCGCCGATATTTTCTCACGAGTTCGGAGAACGCAGTATCATCGCCTGAAAGCACGCGTTGGATGAGTTTAGCATCGTCGTTTTTCATGTGTGCCCTAAGATAAAAAGAGAGTTTCGTCGTCTCACATTACATTAACACCTGTGACGCGACATACAAGTCAAACTGGTGCATAATTGCCAAAAAAATTAGTGTATGTTCGTCCAAAAAGGCAGGACTTACACAAATTTAGCAGAAAACGGATATTTTGTACTTAAAAAAAATTGGACTTACGCGAGCGGGTAGCGAGACAGCATTTCTGTTCTGCCCGGATACCTCTATTCGCGTAAGTCCTAATTGTGTTAGAGATGTGTTTATTGCATCTACATCATTCGACTCATCATTATCACCATTTGTATGAACTGTTTGAAGGCACCAAGATCAATGAACAACTTCGCGCCAATTCCGCTATCCCGTGCTTTCGCGGAAAGACCGATACTATAGTTGTCTGGCAGATTCATAAACAGTCCCGCCAAAATTTGTATTCCTGCATTGTCCATGTCCATTTCTCCTATTATCGGCATGAAACTTTTAACCGAAATAGCCGGTGACAGTGCAATAAAAATGTTGTTATCCGTTCCCAATTTGTCAGTGAGCCCCTGATAACTTGGATGGTCAGAAAATCTCTCCTCGTTTCCGGCTTTCCTATCAAGTGCTGTTTGAATTGATTCTGGCCCCGTACCGACTGCGAAAAGGAGCTGTCCGTCAGTAAACGCATAAGACCAGTGCCATTCGGTGGGTACTAAATCAGAAATCTCTTCAGGCAAGTCTTCTGGAAGCGCCTCTTTGAAACTTGGGAAGACGTAACTTTTAATCTCAACGCGGTTATGCAGTATCGACTCACCTGCCTGAACGCCTTGGTTGTTGAGGTGTTCCAGAAATATCTCATCCATATAGACGCTGGCAGCGTGTTCATCTTTCAGTTCATAGATGAATAGATAATTCGGTGAAAGGGTACCCTCAAAAGTGACAGAAACACTGCATTGATCCACAAGAGATTCATGAAAATGTTTCACCTGTTTGAGGAGTAAATCCCGTTGCGCTTGAAGTTCTGGCGTTTTGTTTGGTACAATAGGTAACCAGAGCTTGCTCAGTTCAATCAGTAACTGTGGGCAACCTTGAACGGCACCATTCGTAGCTGCGTGACCTGGGAGCTCATTGAGAAAAGCCAATTCATCAGCCCTCTCTTCCAAGATTTCCAAAGATTCACTATCCTTTTTAAATTTCGCGAACGGTTTAATTTGCAGCTCTGTTCCCTCTATCTCAATTCTCGCGCTTATAGACTGCAACTGCTCAACGAATTCCGTTTCCCCCACAGGCATACCGTCGAGGAAGTCGGCAATTGTTTTGGATACCTCATCACCTTCCTGGAGGGTATCCACGATTGATTCCAATTCCGCCTCAAGCGAGCGATCAAGGGTGGCAGTAAAAGTGGCAATATCAAAGCAGATGCCTACCTGATCGTCATCTGCCAAAATATCGGTAAGGAAAGTGCTGTAATTTGGGTTCTGTGTGATGGTCTGACCCATCCCCTTATAGGTATCAATAACGTTTTCACAAACGCCAAAGGGCATTGAAAAAACGAGGGTATTTTCCAAAATAGCAAAACTCTGGTTCCCTTTCGTGGTATTCCAATAGGTTATGCCTTTATATTCCGCAGGTGTATTTTCTTCCACTTCAATCACCTGTTTCATCGCCTCAGGATCCTTTAGACGCATGAGTACGGTGAGATGCAGGGGCTGCAGACTGGTAATAAAAATTGCGAAGTCTTGATTCAAATCCAATCCAATTTTTTCAAAATCGGCTAAACCTTCAAATGTATCCACGAAAATATCTGTCAAAGGTTCCGCAGGAAAGATATGTGCCAGGACTTTCGCGGGTATGTCAAGTGTCTCGGATTCAGGTGAAAGCTCTGCCATCATCGCGTTAATCCTGTTATCCGCTTCCAGTAGGCTGGAGCTATAGACGATCCCCAGAGTTCCTTTCGGAATTAGGTTCAGGACACTGTTGTTCGGAACAACCGGTACGCTTTCAGATTTTTGCGGCGGCATATCTGTGAGTGTCCGCTCAGATGCTGTAGATTTAGATGGATTAGGCAAGGCTACCACCACATTAAAACCGGCAAATAGAAGTGTTACCAAGAGTATCAATCCCGTGAAGGATAGAGGTAAACATCGCTTTTTCATTGTTCTCTCCTTAAGGGTGTGAAATTTGTAGATATATCCACGCCATGTTTAGGCGTTAATTTTGTGTTAGCGAATCATTTTCTGTTTCAAGTGAGATGTGGAATATCCCACGTTGTTCGGTGGCTATATAAAGCCTCTCATCATTGATAACAAGAGCGGCGACGCTATCTGGAAGTTCCAGTGGGATTTTTTGCCACCTGTTTCGACTGTTCAACGCATAGACATTAGTATTATCGGCACCATAAACCTCGGCCCCTACCACAGCCAAACGATCTATAACAATATGCTGCCCCACCTTATCTGTTATTGTTCGCCAATCTTCTCCTGTTTGCGATGCCAAAACGCCAGCCTCCGTAGCGACATAGACTGTTGAACCAGCAAAGCGTATCTCATTGAAACGTGTAAAACGGAGCGGTAAATTTGGGGTCAGGTCTCTCCATGTGTCACCGCCATCGAGGGATCGAAAAAGATGACCGTCGCGTTTTCCGACATAGACAGTTTCACCCGAAACAGCTAACTTGAATCCGCGGTCGAATTCGTCATCATTCTGTTCACTAACATCTATTAACCCCGTACTCACCCATTCTAGTTCGCCCGGTTCCCATTTAAAAAGTCGTCGTTTATATTCGACATAAAATGTATTTCCACTGACTGCAAATCCGCCAGCAACCGCCGCTTCTTGCTTTTGTATTGATTCAAAGAAACGGCTGAAAATATCAGTTAACTGATTGCCTTTTTTGCTGGCATTTTCAGCATCATCCGCTATAACTTCTTCGGACGATTTGCTGGGGATATCTCCTCCCAAAATAGGCATACCTTCAAGGGAAATTAACGTACTACCATCAACAGACAGACGGAAAACGCGCAGTTCACTTTTTTCGGGTGTAACACCGTAAAACACATCATCTGCGACCGTTAACTTTGGAAAGCCCATTCGACTTGTCAGCTCTCTCTTCTGCCCCGGCTCAAGTGCAGATACACTAAAATCAGCAAGAACAGGTTCCCAAGACGTTCCACCGTCAACCGATTTGAGTACAGTTGAACCTGTATTAGCGTAGAGACCATTTTTAAATCTCACTAAGTCCAGTATCCTGGCTCCCACCATCCCTGCCATAAAGCGCTGCCATGACGCGCCGCCATCAATTGAACGTACGGTCCCGAGGGGTCCCATTTTGAAAAAAGTATTTTCGTTTACCGCCACAACTGGAAATACACTCAATAATGTCATTGAATTCTCATTGAAAGCGAGTTCCGTCCAGGTTTGTCCGCGGTCGGTTGAACGAAATCCACCGACCCCAAGTGCCAAGAGGGTATCACCGGCAGCCACGACTTTGATACCCGGTGATATTATTCTCGCAACAGATCTGCTTGTCGGCGTTATCTCAGTCCACGAATCTCCGAAATCAGTTGAGTGGAAAATTTCCCATGCCCCCTTGCCACCCGTGAGCATTTCTCCGAACATTTGTCCTATTACCTTCGGAGCCATCTCTTCATTGATTGCATAAAAATCGGGGCCTGTCCCTATATAGAGATTGTTTCCAGCAACCGTCAAGGATTGAACGGATTTGGTGGTATCTACCGACAATTTTTTCCACACACCTGAATTGAGGCGATAAAGACCTCGACTCGTGCCGACAAATACAGTATCTTCAATCGCAGTCAGTGCGAACATTTTCTGGTCGGATGCCCCATCAGTCAGAGCGGTCCACTGGTTCCCAGTATCCGTGGATCTGAAAACGCCTCTCTCTTTAAGCCCAAGATACAACGCCTTATCCGTCGCCACTAAACCAACGGCGGATCCTTTTGGACGCGCACCAAGCGACTTCCATGTCGCGCCGCTATCACCCGAGGCAAACACTTCATCAATGGTAACAAGATAAAGGATGCCGTCTCGCTCTGCCATTGGCATTAGATAGGAGGCTCCAGAATTGGTTGGGTCGGTGTCGGGAGTTGGGACGGTGGTGTTGACAAGTGTCCACGCCCGGGCATCTGGGCGCAACCTATAGATACCGATGGGTGAAGCAGCATAGACATCTCCACTCGAACTTGCCAGTAAACCCGATACTGAACCGCCTTCCGGCCCGCTGGCTTGCTTCCACTGCTGCTGTGTTGATGGGAGCGTTTTCTTTTCTACTTGCGCTGCGCCAAGTGTAACAGGTTCCGGAAGTTGCGGACTTGTACTGCTGCGCTTACCGGTGGTATCAAAACGTCCCATTTGGTTCCGTAAATCCGGTTTTGCCTGTGTGTCAAGAACGATGGATACGTCAACGAGTTCAACGGTCGTTTCGGATTGTGCGTCTATGTCGTAGGGTCTTTGAAAGCGCGCGAGATACTGGGAGCCCACCCCGATCATGAGAAAAATAACAACGGCTGTTGCAGCAGAGATTGCCCACGGTACTAACGGCTTACCACCCGACGGTGCAGCAGGCTTCATATGCGAAACCTCACGCATGATGTTGTCCGTGAGATGCGGCGTGATTTGGAAATTCTCTAAAGCCTCACTTACCACCGATTCTTCTTCCTTCAAACGCTGCTGGGCACGGCGGATCCGACTCTTAATTGTATTCACAGAGACACCCAAAAACGCACCGATATCTGCAGCTGACATATCGCCAAAATAATGCAGCGTGATGACCGTCCGGTCACTCTCTTGGAGCTTCGCAAGCAGCTTTTTGACGACTTCGCGCTGTGCTTCCACTACCGTCCGTTCGTTCTCCTCAACGACATACCGAGAATACGTCGCTTTCTCCAACTGTGAGACGCTTGTTTCCTCCAATGACTGCATCCGCAAACGCTTTTTACGCAGATAGGTACTACAGTTATTCGCGGCTATCACATAAAGCCAACTCACAAAACGCTGCGGCTTCTTCAACGTTGCGAGTCTCTGGTACGCCTTCAAGAATGTATCCTGTGTAATTTCCTCGGCAATGTGGAAATCGCCGATCTTCCGCCACACAAGCGCGTGAACAGACTTCTGATATTTTTTCACAAGAGTCTCAAAAGCGTTATCATCGCCATCAAGAATACGATGAATGAGTTCAACATCAACATTTTTCATGCATTACCTCCGATTGCCCTATAATGACGCTTATTAGATACCAAATGGGTGCATAATTCCAAATTATAATGTAATATTTGAAACCGATCGACATTTGTAAGTTGGTGAAACACAGTGTAATTTTGACCAACTGCCCTATAATGACGCTTATTAGATACCAAATGGGTGCATAATTCCGAAAAAATTGATTAATTTTAAGGATCTGTGCCGGTTAGCATAATTTGACATCATCATATCACACATCAGAGGCGTGTGTAAATTCTAAAGGCACAGACCTATAGCGACATTCAGTGAGTTATCAGCAGTTGGCAATTAAACGGCTCAGGGTGTGTTGTTAGGGTAGAGGAAGGCAGCATTTCGCCGGGGCATAGGGATCTCGGCAGACAGTATTTGTAAATGGATTTAATAGCGTTGGTATGCGTCAAAATGCTTAACTGAGCGACCCATACAGTTAACTTTGTGAGGCGTTGGTATTCTCAATCGGATGCGGTGATTTTATCCATATCCCAGATGAAAACCGTGCCATCTGAGTCGCCACTTGCAACTGCCTTGCCCTTAGCGAGTGCTATCTCTGCAAGTGCTTTATCTTCCAAAAATATCACTGCCCCGATTTCACCTGTGTGTCCTATGAATATTTGGATGGCTTGCCCAGTGGCGAGGTCCCATAACCGAACCGTTTTATCGGAACTCCCACTTGCAAGGCGTTTAGCGTCCACTGAGAAGTCTAAAGCGGTAATACTTTCAGTATGCCCTATCAGCGTATAAAGTGGCTTATCGGTGTCTGCCTTATTCCACACCTCGATAGTCTTGTCTATGCTTCCAGTCGCGAGGGTTTTCCCATCTGGATAGAGTGTTAGAACATTCACTGAATCTTCATGTCTAGTTGTAATACGCCAGGTCCCGAGCCTTGGAACTTCAACAATGCAATGCTTGGGTGCTTCACTGGGCACTGTCGCCTTGACGCCACCTCTGTATGAACACACGATTGTTATGAGATCCACGTCCCTTGTAGACGATTCTGAACTCCAACGTCCGCCATCACGTACGTGCCAAGACCGAATTGTATTGTTTTCGCGACTCGCACTCCAAAACCTTTTGCCGTTAGCAGAAAACGCAACACTGTTCACAGGCGCGGTGTGTTCCTCACGGGTCCGTATAAGTTTCCCAGTGCTGGTATTCCACAACCGCATTGTTCGATCTAAACTCCCACTGACGAGCCGTTTACCGTTCGGAGAAAAGGCGACTGTAGACACCAAATCCGTATGCCCGACAAGGACTATAAGTTCTTTATAGGTGTTCGCATCGTAGATATGGATACTATTCGCAGCGGCTACTGCAAACCGATTCGCGGATCGAGAGTATGCGATGACATTTACAGGTCCCTCACCGACATCAATTCGAGCAATGGCATTTACGGGTAAATCTTCTGCCAATCCGTTTGTGAGAAAAACGGCAACAGTTAGAAGTAGAATACAACTTGCTAATTTCGTCATTTTCATTTTTTATATCCTTCGTCAGTTTCGGTGTTTATAGAGATCGTTGCGAGAAAAGAATTGGCTTTGCCTTTCCCACTGAACGCATTACCGGTAGCCGCCAGTTTAAAGTGTGTGCCTCTATCAAAACTGTGCGTCAGTTTTCCCACTTTACCCGGAACGATTCCTGATGCTGAGGTGAGTATAATTTTAGGCATCCCGTTTGTAGCGAGTTCGGTATCGCTTGCAAAAAGGATAAAAGCAGCCGCAGCCTCCGCACTCCCAATCCAGAGATCAATAGTAAGCACACCACCGTTTTTAAATGCTGTCGTATCAATCTCAATAACGGTATAGTCTTGATAGTTCGTCTCTGGCGTTTGGAGAACGCTCAAGACATTCTGTGAAGGCTCCGTTTCGTTGAGTGTGACTTTCTTTGCCTGTGCTGTAAGGAAGCGTGGCACATATTCCGATGGGTCTACGCTTGTAGAGAATCCGCTACCCGTATTGGGTATTGTAGACTTGCCGAGTCGGTTTCGGACATCCGGCTTTGATGCGAGATGTAGAACAATAGGGGAATCAATGAGTTCTACTGTCATCTCTGACATGGCATCAAAGTTGTAAGGCTGCTGAAAACGTTTCAGATACTGATTGCTGACACCAAGTGCCATCACAATGAGAACAAGTGTTGACGCTGCGATTGCCCACGGCACGAAAGGTTTACCGCCGGACGGAATTACCGGTTCAATGCGTGAGATTTCTTGCATAATGTTCTCGGTAAGATTCGCCCTGATTTGGAAACCTTCGAGTGCTTCTCGGATCATCGGTTCCGCTTTTCTGAGGCGGAATCGTGCGCGACGGAGTCGGCTCTTAACTGTGCTTGCCGATACACCTAAAAATCGGCTAATCTCTTCACATGTCATCTCGCCGAAATAGTAGAGTGTAACAACGGTGCGTTCACTTTCCTGTAACCGTTCGAGCAATTTGTGGACGATACTGCGTTGTGCTTCTGTTGCGGCTTTCGCTTGTTCTTCGGCGATGTATTCGGAGTAGGTCATCTGATCTATCAGATCGCTGTCGGTTTCGTCCAACGATTGCGTCTGCGTCCGTTTCTTCCTGAGCCAGGCATAGCATTGGCGCGCGGCGATTCTATAAAGCCACCCTTCAAATCGATGCGGATCTTTCAGGGTCGCCAGTTTCTTATAGACCAGTAGGAAGGTATCTTGTGTGATCTCTTCTGCGACGTGGAAGTCGCCGACCTTCCGCCATGCGAGCGCGTGAACAGGTTTCTGGTATTTTTTTACCAATATAGCGAAAGCATTTTGGTCGCCTGCAAGGCTTTGTTGGATTAATTCAACATCGTCGTTTTTCATCTGTTCCCCCCAAAGAGCTAAGCTTGGAGAATCTCTAAAAATGATAATAGATATGCAAGTGCCCTCAATCTGAATCACTTGGTATCATATCATAAATGCGCCAGATGCCTTCCACTTTTCTCATTTTAACAGATGCCTCCGGCGGCTGCGCTATCGGTACTTTCAATAGGAAGTGGAATTCATCATCCACATATTCGCTGCTCAAAATCTCCATAGAACTCAACATTTGACTCATTTGCGTACGCATATGCTCTGGCGCATCTTCTGCCAAATTGATTCCAAATGTTTCTCTGGCATCCTCCGTAAGCGTGGAAAGCATTGTTTCTGCGTCAAGATTCTTAAATGCTTCTACGAAAGTGTTCATGACATCTTCCGCAGATTGCCCCAAGTCTGCTGGCGGCACTTTTCCCTGCAACGGTTGGACAGAGATTTTTGCAAGAAAACCGTTGATTTTTCCGTTCTCACTGGAATTACCGATAGCTCCTAATTTAAAGACTTGACCTTGCTCGAAAGGATACTCAACCACTTCTCTTTGATTCGTTGGAATATCCTTTACGGAGGCAAGTGCATTGCCAGACACGAGTTCTGTAGTGTCCGCAGCAAAGAGATCAAACGATCCCGAAACTTCGGCTTCCCCGACCCAGACATCAACGACAAGCACACCGCCATCTGTAAATGCTGTCGCATCAATCTCAACGATAGTGTAGTTTTGCGCGTCGGTCTCAGATGTCCGAAGAACGCTGAGAACCTCTTGCTCGGAATGTTCATCGGTAAGGACAACCCTCAAACCGTCATCTACCATCGCACCAGATTCGACAGCAGTTTCAAGGAGTGTATCCCAATGTATCGGGATATCCTCACGTAACCCAGGGAGTTTTCCGTCTAAGGATTCTTGGAGAAATAAATGGTAACCTTTCGCACCGTTGTATGGTGCATGGCGTTCATTGACGGGGAGCCTGCCCATCAGTTCGAGGTCCAGCGAAATCACCAAAGAATCTGCTGGTGAAAACTTCTTCCAGCCTTTCATGATTGCCTGTGCTAACGGTCGTGTTTTGTCAAACGGTTTGAAGCCGTACTTGCGTCGCAGTGCTATAGCCGTTTTCGTATAAGGTGAGCGTTCTAATTGGCTGTTCAACACCCAAACGTTGATAAAATTTTCGTTCATGAATTCGATATTTTTCTCGTCGGAGAGGACACCTGCCCTCAGGCTTTTGCCGCTCCCTCAGCACGACTCGTCGGTTAAAGGTCCATCTATCGAGATGACATGAATCGGCTTCTCTTCTGCTTGTGCCTTTTCCAAGGCTTGCGCTAACGGCACCCAGTTAATTTCTTGTGATTTGTAGAAGCGCAGGACCAACGCGCGTTCTGCTTCCGCTTGGCTAATGGATGCTGTGAATTCAATGCGTTCCAAAAGATCTTCTGCCCCCGCACGGAGTTCCATTTTCGGGCAAAAACCGGTACCTGTAACATGATGGGGTGCATTCTTGTCCATTTTCCAATTAATATCGAAGTTTATAATACCTTTAGGGACGTACATCTCAAAGGAGGCGACCTTCTCCTCAATTCGGTCAATCACCAGATGTCCAGTAAACTGGGATGGCGTAAACCATCCGTTTTGCAGTTTAAACTCGGCATGAATCCGGAACACGATGTCGGCGTATTGGTCGTTGTAAGCACGCAGACACGCCCACAAACCGAAAGAGTCCCCAGCATTGATATGCAAAAAGAAATTGGGATTCGGATGCAGTTGCTTGAGCAAAGTTACGATACCTGTCATATCTGGCACCCAGAGTTCGCCCACCGAAACAGGGGTTTTCGGAAGAAACGCTTGGAAAGCCGATGCGGGATGCTGCTTTTCCGGTTCAGCAACCCGCAGATTCACCAACTCGTCCCACTGCTTAAAAGTATCAGATAGGCTCTCCTCAACCGGAGCGATGTAACCTTTCACTAATACTTCTGAAATGTCATCAAGGTGAAGTGTAATTTTGTTGTTCGTTGTCGAATGATTGTCGGCGTTGAGTTGTCCACTCATCACGATTAGAATGAGAAGGGCAACAGTCAAGGTTTTCATTTCAAAATCTCCTTATAGTTATTAGATCGGGTTGTTACGCAGCCCTTTCAGCAATTAGAGCGGGTTTGGATATATCCTCGCTGGCTGCTGAAAATAAGCGGTGAGAGTCCAATTTGCCCGTTCAATATATAGTGACGCGGGGGCTGCACAAAACGGTTGCCTAATTTTTGCGTTTTCAGTTTTCAGGAGTCAGTGGGCTAATCCTTTCCCGGTAAGGAGAGCCTCGGTTCCAAAACACATCTACTTGTTTTTTGTCAAAGAATCTTTTAGAAATGTCAGGTATGCCGTGTTAACGGACTCATTCTGCATTAGATCCTGATAAGGTAAATGGTCTATCAACTCCAATTGGGGTGATAGTACAAAACTGTTTACCGAACCGTCTACGCCCTGCGCGACAGCTGCTTCAAACGTTGTGGAAACAGTATTTGCGAATTTACTTACTAATTCGTCCTTCGTTTCCTTTTGAAGTTCACGCAAGTCTCTGGGACGCAGGAATACACTAATGTAATGCGCATTGAGCAATTTTATGATTTTTGAATCGGAGAGGACACCTGCCCTCAAGGTTTTTCCGCTCGCTCAGCACGATTCGTTGTCAAACACACCCCATGTGAGAACCACATGAATAGGGCGATTCTCCGCTTGTGCTTGGGCGACAGCCTCCTCAATGGGGAGCCTTTCAATTGCCGAAAACTTGTAGAAGGAAGCCGCCAACAAGTCTTTTGCTGCGTTATCAGTGATGGCACTCTCCCAGACAATATTACGCTCATCATGCGCGTTCTGTGCGATAAGTTCCATACGCGGCACGAAGACCATATCTGCGCTTCCAAAGGCGTTGATATCGACATTGGTATTACGCGGCGGGAGATAAAGCGAAAATTCGCGAATGGATCCATTGTTCCGATTGAGTATCAAGCGTCCGGTGAACTGTGCGGGTGTAAAGTAGGCGCGCGCCTCCTTATTGAGTTGGAATTCGGCGTGGATTCTGAAGACAATTTCGGCGTAAGTCTGCGAAAGTGCACGAAGACACGCGAAGGCACCCTCTGACTCCAGACCTACCTTTATCAGAACTATACGCCGCCCAAATATCTCTATGACACCCTCTCCGCCCGGGTTTATGTGCATTTCACCGGTTGCCCCAGGGTGAAATTGCTGAAGAAAGGGGATTACTCCGTTAGTATCCAATTTCCATACGTGTCCGACAGGAACGGATCCTTTCGGGAGAAATGTTTTAAAAGCGTCTATCTCATACTCGCGACTAGGGGACACCGGTGAGAGATTCCTAAACAGCGCAGCGTGCTTCGGGGACTGATCAGGCATTCCGAGCGAAGAGTCTGCAATTGGATCCCAATATGCTTGCACCTGTAGGGTTTCCGTTGTATCCAATGTTTTTCGCAGGTTTATTTTATTAGCGGTACAACTCTGGAGGCTCAGGCTTAAGAGCAAAACCGATACCGCTAAAGCTGAGGAAATCAACCAATTTCTATGCATTTTCAATCTCCTTATAATTAACAGAAATACGCTATGCAATTTTGATTTTTTCAAAGTAACGTAGGTTAGGTTGAACGGTCCAATTAAACGTTGGTATCCCCAAACGCATCAAACTTAACATACCGGCATATACACCTATAAACGCAGTGAAACCCAACATTCTTTCTCTGAAATTATGCAAACATAGTAGTTTCTGTTGGGGTTCGCTATCCCCTTGATTGATGTGACGGTAAATAGATTATAGCATATACACTAATCCGTTGAGATAATTTTACTCAGATCCCAGATGAAAACGGTGCCGTCTGAACTTCCACTGGCAAGCACATCGTCTCTCGCGAATGCCAAAGCACTGATTTTGCTTGTATGGTTCGAGAAGGTGTGAAGGTGCTCTCCAGTTGTGAGATCCCACAACCGGACCCTTTGGTCAGCACTACCACTCGCAAGTATCCTACCGGTTGGAGAAAACGCCACCGAAGTAACTGTTCCTGCGTGTCCTTTGAGGATCCATAGCGGGTCTCCAAGATTCACCGGTGTCGGTGGCTCCCTATCCGTGACTTTCCAGACCTCTATTGTCCAATCGGAACTCCCAGTTGCGAGATATTCGCCGGACGAAGAAATGGTTAAAGCGGTGATTTTTTGTGTATGTTTTGTGAGGATATCATGGACGAAATCGTTACCAGTGTCAGTCTCAGACAAAAGAATAGCGAATTTACGCTCTTTAAAAGACATTGTCATTTCAATTGCCTTTGCCAAAAAATCACCATACCGCGAAAATGCCACTGCCGTCGTTGACTTCGTCATATCTGAAGTCCGCCAACTGGCTCGATAGCAGCCACCGTCAAGTGGGTTCCAGTACCGAATGGTTCCATCTTCTATACTGGCACTATAAAACATTTCCTCGTTTCCCGAGAATGCAAGTGTATTGAGTGCCCCCTTGTGCGCTGTAGTTTCTCCGCCGAGGATATGCATCAATTCTCCAGTACGCACATCCCACATACGTCCTTTCTTGTCCTCACCTCCACTCGCAAGGATTTCACTATTTGCAGAGAAGGTAAGCGTTAGCACCGGCGCTGTGTGTCCTATCAGTTCAGTGAGTTTTTCGGATGTCTTTCCATCATATAAAGAGATGTTTCCCGAATTGGCTATGGCAAGTCGATTCGTATCGGGAGCGTACACTATAGCATTAACAGGTCCCTTACCGGTATCAATTCGCGTGATGGCATGTTTAGGCAAATCCTCGGTAAACCCGTTTGCGAGAAACATAGCAAGGGTTAAAAGAAGTATAAAATTTGTTAATCTGGTCATCTTCATTCTTCGTATCCTTTTCAATTATCAATTTTCATTTATCAGGAATCGGTTCTACAGAAATTTTTGCGAGAAAACCGTTGATTTTGCCTTTTTCACTGGCATTACCGATAGCCCCTAACTTAAAGACTCCACCCCGATCAAAAGGATACTTGATAACTTCTCGCTGATTTGTTAGAATATCCTTTGCTGAGGCGATCGCGTTGTCAGGCACGAGTTCTGTAGTATCACCAGCAAACAGGTCAAACGACCCCGAAACTTCGGCTTCCCCGACCCAAACATCAAGAGTCAGCACACCGCCGTTTTTAAAGGCAGTTGCATCAATCTCAATGACAGTATAATTTTGGGAATCGGTTTCAGATGTCCGAAAAACACTGAGAATTTCTTTCTCGGAATGTTCACGGGTGAGTACAACGCTCAAACTGTTATCTTTAATCACACCGGATTCGACGGCGGTTTCGAGAACAGTATCCCAATTTTTTGGTTGCGGTTCTGAGGATTCCTCGCGCAACCCTGGGAGTTTTCCGTCCAAGGATTCCTGGAGAAAGAACAAATACCCTTTGGCTCCGTTATAGGGTGAAGCGCGTTCATTGACCGGCAGCCTCCCCATCAGCTCAAGTTCTGGCGAGATTACCAAAGAATCTGCGGGTGAGCGTTTCTTCCAACCTTTCATAATGGCTTGCGCCAACGGGAGCGTTTTGTCAACAGGTTTGAAGCCCTGCTGTCGCCTAAGCACCATGAATTCCTGCTGAGAAGGCGTGCGCTCTAATTCAACATTCGATACCCAAGCGTTAATGAAATTTTCGTTCATGAATTCGATATTTTCGTTTTCGGAGAGGACACCTGCCCTCAGGCTTTTGCCGCTCCCTCAGCACGACTCGTCGGTTAAAGGTCCATCTATGGAGATGACATGAATCGGTTTCTGCTGTGTTTGTGCCATCTCCAACACCTGGTCAAAGGGCATCCAGTTAATGTGCTGCGATCTGTAGAAACGCAGTATCAGTGCGCGTTCAGCCGCTTCTTGCGTAATGGCTTCCGTGAATTCAAGGCTTTCCAGAAGGTCTTGATTTCCAGCGCGGAGTTCCATTTTCGAGCAATAGCCCGCACCGGCTATGCGCATCCCATATAGTACCCGCTTGACATCGAAGTTTACTGGACCTTCAGGGACGTACATCTCGAAAAACGAAACTTTTCCTTTTAAGCGATCAATAACAAGATGCCCGGTAAATTGAGAAGGGGTGAACCAACCTTCTCCTAACTTAAACTCGGCGTGAATCCGAAACACAATGTCAGCAAATTTATCGTTGTAAGCACGCAGGCATGCCCACAAACCGAAGGAATCCCCTGCATTGATATGCATAGATAGGTTAGGGTTCGGATGCAGCTGTTTGAGCAAAGTAACGACTCCCGTTATATCCGGCACCCAGAACTCGCCGACTGAAACCGGTTTGATCGGAAGAAAAGATTGGAAAACAGAAGTAGGATATCGTTTCTCTGGTTCAGCGACCCGTAGATTTGTTAAGGCATCCCAATCCTTAAAGTCATCCGACACAGCATCCCCGATCGGTGCGATGAAGCCTGTCACTAAAACTTCTGAATTACCCTCAAGGTTAAGTGTAATTTTGCTTTTAGCTGCTGAAGGGTTGTCGGCGTTGAGTTGTCCACCCATTATTACTATTAGAATGAGAAGACCTATCACTAAGATTTTCATTTTTAATCTCCTGTCTGCAAATATTGTTAAAATATTTATGAGAAATACGCTAATCCGTTGAAACGAGTTTATCCAGATCCCAGATAAAAACCGTGCCATCCGAACTCCCACTGGCGAGCGTTTTGGCTTCAGCGAATCCGATTCCGGCAAGTGCTTTATCTCCCAAAAATACCACCGCACCGATTTCACCGGTATGCCCTGTGAATGTGTGGCGGTGTTGTCCAGTTTCAACATCCCATAATCGGACTGTTTTATCGGAACTCCCACTGGCAATCAGTTTACCATTCACTGAAAAGTCCATAGCAATAATACCGCCGGTATGCCCTGCCAGGGTATGAAGCGGCTTCGTGATATGAAGCGGCTTTGTGATATGAAGGGGATTCCTTGGGTCTTTTATATCCCATAACTGGATTGTTTTATCCGCGCTTCCAGTTGCGAGGATCTGCCGCTTTACATGGAGGGTGAGTACATTGACCGTATCCGCATGTCCGGACAAGATACCCCCGCCCTCCGAACTTTCAAGGTCCAGGAGGACAATGCTCGCTTCAGGTGTCTTCCCGCTTTCTGCGAAGAAATTAACTATATGTTTATCCAAAACTGATGGACTATCAAATGCTCTCGCTTCGGTGCTGCTCCCCGACGCGAATGCGGTTGCAGTGAATACATCCGTAGGCATGTAACTACCACTTTTTCCTGAGCTGTGAACGTCAGCCGGATACCAATACCAAACTGCCGAATCTTCGTTACTACCACACCTAAATTTTTCGCCATTCGCAGAAAATGCGATTGCATTAACGGGTCCCGTATGCTTTTTTAGGGTTCGGAGGAGTTTCCCCGTGTCTGTGTTCCATAACCGCACCGTTTTGTCCGAACCACCGCTTACAAGAAATTTGCCGTTTGGAGAAAAGGCGAGTGTCAGCACCGAATCTGTATGTTTGGCAAGCACCATTAGTTCTTTGTAGGTACTTGCATCATAGATATAGATATTATCTGCAGCTGCTACAGCGAGTCGGTTTGCGACTCGAGAATATGCTATAGCGTTAACAGGTCCCTCACCGGTATCAATTCGAGTGATGGCGTGTTTAGGCAGACCATCAGCGAACCCGTTTACAAGAAACATAGCAAGGGTTAAAAGGAGTATAAAACTTGCAAATCTGGTCATCTTCATTTTCCTATCCTTTTTAGTTGTTGAAAACTATACCTACCAGACTTATGGTATGGTTAATTTTCGGTGTTTTTTGCTGATACAGGTGCCACAGAGATATTCGCGAGGAAACCGTTGATCTTTCCTTTCTCACTGGCTGTGAAAATGAACGGCGAGGACAATCTGACCGTTCAATATATAGTGACGCGGGGTACGGGCAAAACGGTTGCCTAATTTTTTAAAAAATTGGAAAATAGAGCAAAATTTCACAGTTTTCATAGCAAATCGGAAAGTTGAAAATTTTATGAAAGCGTCTAAACCTAAGCTGTAAGAGGGTTTTTGGAAGCTTTAGAGGCGCGGTTGTTAAAAGTTCCTATGAAATTTTATTGCTCCTGAATTGCGAATACGCGCGGATTCTTGACAAAATAACAGGTTACGCATAGAATAGCATGCAAAACAGAGATAATCACGCATATTTCTTCGCAACCCGCGAAACAAGAAGGAAATAACTAATGATTCAGACGGCTTATAAGGAAGCTTATCGTCCGCAGTTCCACTTTACACCGAAAACTAATTGGACGAACGATCCGAACGGTTTAATCCATTACAAAGGCGAGTACCATCTCTTCTTTCAGCACAACCCATCGGGCATCAATTGGGGTAACATGACCTGGGGCCACGCGGTCAGTACAGACCTCGTGCATTGGAAGCAGCTGCCGCACGCCATCCATCCTGATGAACTCGGTACAATCTTCTCAGGTTCCGGTGTTGTGGATTGGAAGGATACCGGTGGTTTTCAGACCGGAGACGAGTCGGTGCTTGTCAACTTTTATACATCTGCTGGTAGCCATGCGCCGGAACCGGTGCCGTTCACGCAAAGCATCGCCTATAGCAACGATCGCGGACGGAGCTGGATAAAATATGAAGGGAATCCTGTCATTGAGCATATCGTCGGCAGCAACCGTGACCCGAAGGTTATCTGGCACGAACCAACACAGAAATGGGTGATGGCTCTCTATCTCGATAAGAACGATTTCGCCTTGTTCGGTTCGACGAACCTGAAAGAGTGGACAAGGTTATCCGATCTGGAAATCCCCGACACAGAGTGTCCAGATATCTTTGAACTTCCAGTTGACGGTGATCCCGACAATACGAAGTGGGTTTTCTGGGGCGCAGCGGGAAAATATTACGTCGGTAATTTCGATGGAACCACATTTACCCCCGAAAGTGAAGCGCATCGCTCTGATTACGGTGCTAACTTCTATGCAGCCCAGACCTGGAGCGATGTCCCAGAATCCGATGGCAGACGCATTCAAATCGCTTGGATGAGTGGCAGCAATCCACCCGATATGCCTTTCAATCAACAGATGAGTTTCCCGTGCAGCTTGACACTTCGGACGACTTCAGAGGGTATCCATCTCCATCGCGAACCTGTTGTAGAGATCGAAAACATTCACGCCTATACACACGCGTGGAGTGACCTGACGCTTAAACCCGAAGCGGATCCGCTTGCCGGATTGACGGGTGAATTGTTCGATATCCGGGCAGAGATAGCACTCAACGAGGCTACCGATGTTGGGTTTAAGATTCGTGGACAAGATATGCGTTATAATGTCGCTGAGCAGCAACTAACATTCCTTGAGCGGAGCGGTCCGCTTGCACCAAAGGATGGGAAAATCCGTCTGCAAATTCTGGTTGATCGTATCTCTATCGAGGCATTCGGCAATGACGGTGAGTTGTCGATGACCTCCTATTTCGTTCCAGATTTAGAGAATGCGGACATCGGCGTTTACGCAGAAGGCGGCGCGGCGACGCTGATATCGCTAAAAGTGCATGAGTTGAAATCTTCGTGGGTGTAACATCGAATATAAACACCGTTCATTTACTTTTGAAGTTGAACGAGAAATGGTTCTGTCCGAAAGTGTCCCTGTGAATCGACAACTTGAAGCCACAGATCGTGAACGTCAACCTTAGATATTTTGTAATCGAACGCAACGGTCATCTTTTGTCCGTTTAACCGCTTAGATGTTTTGAATGCGGGGGTGCCTCTGCTGAACTTTGCTCTGTCTTTATCAGTAATATTTGGGTTGGTGTGGAATCTCGCCTGGTGTAATCCATCTCGGTCGCTCAACTCGAAAATGATACGGATACTATCTGTCCTCGATGGATACTCGAGTGGAGAGATAATCTTAATTTTCGGTTGAGATTGGCTGGAGAATGTTCTGCCAGGGTTAAAGAAGCGGCTGGCATCCAGAAATTCTGCAGCTTCCTTGGACAGTTGGCGTTTTTCGAGTCGGGTTGAGGAGAGGTGAAAAGAACCGTAGGACATGAGAAATCGCTCATTACGGAAATCGTGATGTAATCCGAAGGCGTGTCCAAGTTCATGAGCAATGGTTTTGCCTTGGAAACCGCTTTTTGCTATCCAAAGAATACCTGATTGGCCGCCACGGCGGGAGCTTCCAAACCCCAAAGCACCGTTAATCTCTTTGTTGCTTGTATCAACGACGATCATATAGACATTCTTTGATAAACTAAATCGTTCCCTGATTTCTGCCTCAACTTTAGTTGTTGTGTTATAGAGGTAGTGTTTATCGGGAAACTTACCTTTGACTTGGTGTACAACCGTTTTCCCTTTCACGTCAGTTTCAAAGGCGAATGTTTTCCGCCCGAAACCGTGGGCTTCCATCTGGTCAGCAAAGAAAGTTTGTACGGTTTCCATTTGTAACTCTATCTGATCGGCAATTCTTTGCTTGAAGGGGCGGTCTTGAGGGGTAAAGTAAATGAGTCGAACGAGAGAAGTTGTTTCCGAAATGGCATCATTCACATCTTGTTGCGTTGCTTGTGGTTGTTGTTCCAACAACTGCAAAGCCTTGCATTGGGTGAATAAAGGTACAAAGAGGAGTATAATCACGAAACAGGAAAATTTCGAGGACATCCTTGCAATTTCCTTTATGCGCACCGCTTATTTAAAGTGGCTATTTTTTACTCGACAGACCGAATCTGTTAGACGCTAAAGGATTCACCACAACCGCATGTGTTTTTAGCGTTCGGGTTGGTTATTTTAAAGCCTGAATCCATGAGTCCGTCGTTATAGTCAAGCACGGAACCAGCGAGATAGAGCGTGCTGCGCGGATCAATGAAAATCTTTAACCCGTGGAATTCAAAAACCCTGTCGGTGTCTTTTGATTCACCAAATTCGAGGTTATACTGGAATCCGGAGCATCCGCCACCGATAACTTGCATCCGCAAGCCGAGATCGGATTCAGTTGATGTTTCACTGTTATTGATGAGTGCGATCGCTTTTTGTGCGGCAGATTCTGTGACAGTTAACATGAGGATTGCGCCTCCTTTTTAGACAGGAAATAAGCAATTGCGTTTTTTAGAACTTTTTCAGTTGCGGCAGCGTAACGTTGTTTATCTTGCGGCAGCTCGCCTAACGCCTCAGAGAGTCGGTTAGCGGTAATTTTTTCGGCTTCCGAGATATGCATTCCGGTAACCAGTTCGGTAAGTACCGAAGCACTTGCGATAGCGGTAGGGCATCCGAACGCTCGGAACTTCGCCGCAACAACGATATTGTCCGTTATCTTGAGTGTCAATTTTACCATCTCGCCGCTGGCGGGAGAACCGACAGTCGCTGTACCATCAGCATCGGCGATAGTCCCAACATTGCGAGGGTTTTCGTAATGATCGGTCACCTGTGGTGTATACATCAGAAGTCAACCGGTTTTACAAGGTCTCCATCCAACCATTTTACGCGATAGATTGTAATCTACAACCGCGTTTGAAGAAGAACCCTTTTTGAAATTATACAATATTTCCAGACGCTTGTCAAGTACTTCGCGAAATCCAACACTAAAAACCCGATTTAACTTTAACTGATATTTCTCAAAAGATTGTTTGATTCAATAGTTATAGGTGTTCTTGTGCGTTTAGTTCATGAAAATGCGCGCTGATGATAGACAACATCTGCCTATCACCGGAAAGTTGAAGTTTTATCTGATGAAAAGTGAGGCG
>JAJDTJ010000048.1 GCA_022827225.1 Candidatus Poribacteria bacterium
TGCCCGATTGAGATTAAAAGATCGTCACAAATCGTATAAAGTGCTACAATAGTCAAGTCCATGGGGTTCTCCTTTTGTTTTTGCGTTAAAAACACTATAAAGGATATCCCATGGATTTACAAGTGGCAACTTGGGTTATAAATTAGCAAATATAGTGCCAACGATAAAAACGGCAGAATGCCCTTATTTTGTCGATTAACCCGATTTTTCTAAAAAAAAATGGACAAATGCGTTCAAAAAATGAACAAAATAAAAGAGTTGTGGTCAGGACAGTGGAAAGCAAACTTGCTGAAGAGATTAGTATGGGCAAATGCCTCCCGACGGGCCTCCATTGAAAGCTTCCAATACACTGACATTCAACAATTTGTCGGAATGGGCTAAAGCTGGAACAAGGAGAAAGGATCAATAACAACTTATACCACTGGCTAGTGACCCTGAATATAATGTACAGGACGATTTAGTTTTCGGTTTTGCTTTTGATTTTTGTTTACATAAGTTGACGTTTTCTTATGAAAGATCGCGAGCGTGGGGGAAATCCGCAGAAACACCGTTTTTGCTTGGGCGTTTCTTAAGCAAAGACCCCAAGCAAAAACACTCGCTCCTACAGAGGAGACTATACACAGATATAAAGTGAATGGGTAAAACTAAATCGTCCTAATATAATGTAGAATACTGCTTGACAAATCTTCTTGGATTGGCTAAACTGGGAACAATGTTTCAGAATCTCTCCGAAACTCTCACTTTAATCGCTTCTGCTGCCGTGCAGTGGCTATTTTATTCCAAACGATTGCCGAAGGACTTTGCACCGAAACGGATTCTCGTTGTCAAGCTCGATCATCTCGGAGATGTCCTGTTAGCAACGCCGGTGTTTTCAAACCTACGTCAAGCGTATCCAGATGCCGAACTGCACGCATTGACCGGCGCATGGAGCCGCGTCGTTTTAGAGAGGCACCCTGATGTCAATAAGGTACTGGAATACAATTCACCCGTTTTTTGCCGGACGGGACGACCGACATCGCTGAGAGAAACGTTTCGACGCTACAAGCAGTTGCGGCATCAAAAATACGACCTGTTGGTGGCACTCCGAAGCGATTGGCGAGCCATCTGCTTCGCACTTTTGCGGGTTACGCCGAAACGCCTCGACCGAGCGACACTGCAGGTTGCGAACAAATTAGGTTTTCCACAATTTACCGGAATACATGAAACGACCCGCAACCTTGATGTCCTACAGAAAGCAGGCATCCCAACGCCGATACAGACCACTATCTTCTCTGTAGCAGCGGAAGATGAAAAATGGGCATCTGATTTCTTGGAAGCACTCCAGATTGACAAGGAGCGTCCGTTGATCGCTATCCACCCGGGTTCCCCGATTCCAATCAAAAGGTGGATGCCTGAGCGGTATGCAGAACTTGCAGATTGGCTGATTGCACGAAAACGTGCGCAAATCCTATTTGTCGGTGTAGAAGATGAAATCCCGATAATTACCGACATTCAAGGATTGATGCGGGCAGAGACAAACAACGTTGCCGGTAAAACAAGCCTCACGCAATTGGCATCAATCTTGCAAACATGTAGTGTGTTTATCGGCAACGATAGCGGTCCGATGCATCTCGCAGCAGCAGTAGGCATTCCAACAATAGGGCTCTACGGACCGGGTGACCCAACTCGGTTTGGGCCCGTGGGGACGATGTGCCAGACAATTCGGCGCAAAACGGATTGTCCGCCGTGCCCGGAAACAACCTGCCGATTCGGCGCAGACGGATGCATGTCCGCCATTCGAGTCACCGACGTAATTCAAACGCTTGAAGATGCCGAGTATTTGTCATCAGAAAATAGTGAAATCTGATGAGAAATAAAATATTTAGCCATAGAGAAAATTAACTTGACACACTTTTGAAAAAAAGTTATAATGTTTCAAATAGTATCCATAGTGAATCTTTTTTTAGCAACACGGTAATTGCTTTCCCCTATACACGTATCAAAAGTATTACAGGAAAATTTGAAAATAATGTGTGATTTTGGATACTATAGGCTTGCAACATCGGTTTGCAGGTTACGCTGATGAATCCAAAGGAGGAATTTAAAAAAATGCAATCGAGATTAATGTGGCTTATGCTTGCCCTCTTGGCAGTTGGCATCATGAGCATCGGCATTGTAGGGTGTGGTACGGACGAAGAAGAGACACCCGAAAAGCCAACTGACAGCTCCGCAACGGGGAGTGCTTCTACGGAAGAACCCGTTGTTGCTTCAAGACCCCCGATCGACTATGCGGCAGAGAAAAAGGCGATTCAAGAGACGTATAATGCTTTCTATAAAGCCTTTAACGACTTCGATATTAAAGCCGTTCAGGAAACCTTTGATACCGGTAACATTGAATTTGGCACTATCTTTGCTGGAAACGAACCGGTACCCGTAGCCACAGGTTGGCACAATATCAAAACGAATATCTTAGGCTTGTGGGAAGGTATTGGCACAAAAGGTAACAAATGGGGGCAGAACTCGACGCTATCGAAAGTTTGGATCCGCTACAAAGGCAGCTCACTCGAAGCCTGTGCACTTGGGTACAACTGTTATAAAGGCAGTTACCCGGGTGAAACCCATCTTTATTTATTAAAAAAGAAAGACAAATGGGTGATTAATCAACTTGACAGCATTACGCAGCAAAATATCCAGATCTTCGGGTTAGATAACGCAGCGGACCCACGCATTGAGAAATTCTTTGCGAGGTCTTCAAGTGATAAGGAAGATTTGGCACAGTAAATTGACGGTCCTCGGTTCGCAAACTTCGCCGAAAACTGCCCGTTTTTGTGCAACTTAGATCGTCAGCTGCCCGTTTTTGTGCAGCTTAACCGTTTTGATGCAGAGATTACCCGCAAATTCAGCGTTTTTGTATTGGCACGGAAATTGCACATATCCCTGCATCAACAATCTTTATTTTTCGTAGGATACGCAACCCTATATTCCTTGGAGGTAATAATTTAATGAGTGCAAAAAGAACCTCTGGTGCCTTCATGACTTCACTGGTAATCCACGGGATCATCATTTTTATTGCTGGGCTCGTTTTGGTCACACAGACTGAACAGTTCAAAGATCTCGTCGGTGCCGAAGTGCTCGAAGCCAAAGAGCCGCCGAAGCCGAAGGTCCGGAAACCCGTCGTAAAGCCGGTTATCAAGCCGACTGTCCCGACACAGAACACTGTCGTTGTCGAACAGGTTCAAGTACAACCTCGTGTAACAACAGCGTTCGTCGCGAAGTCAAGCTTCCAACCGCAGACGGTGCTCGAATTCTCGAATCAGACAGTCAAAGTTGAGGCACCGATCAACCCGAACGTGCCGAAAGTCGTTACACCGAACGCACCGATACCGACAGTTGTAACACATACAGACCTTCCGGTATCGGATGCTCCCGGTGCCTTGGCGTTCTCCGCTCCTGTTGCAAGTGCCCCGTCCGCCGGACCGGCTAACATCGGTCGTGGTGTCGCAGGTACCGCAGTACAGGTGAAAGTCGCTTTTGAACGTCCACCCGGACTCGCAATGGTCGAAAACGTCGGTGCTGCACGCGACGCACTCGGCGATGTCGTTGAAAACATCACGCTCGGTAACGTCGAAGTACCACCCCTGCCGAGAGGCGAACCCGGTGGACGCGTTATCGGTAAAGGTAAAGATATCCGCGGCGTGTTCCGTTTCACACGGATTCGTCACAGTCTCTCTGACTGGTGGGCGGATGCATCCTCTCTCAACGCATTGACGAAGTGGCTCAACGAACGTACCAAAATCAAAACTGACATGAACGTTGAAGGCGGCGCATTGAAACTTACCGATGCCAACCTCTTCAAAACACCTTTCGTCTTCATGACTGGACACGATCCATCACTCGTTCGTTCCCGTAACTTGCTTGGACGGCAGTACGGTGGCGGTAAGATGGATAGCCGTCTCACTGAAACTGAAGCAGCCGGTATGCGTCGCTACCTCGTCGAAAAAGGCGGATTCCTCGTCTTTGACGATTGCGGTGTGAACGCACCCGCACAAGCGATGATCCGTCTCTTCCTCGCACAGATGCGCTATGTCATGCCTGAGTATCAGATTGAACGGATCCAGAACGATCACGAAGTTTATGACAACTTCTATGAAATGGGTGGACCCCCAGTCGGATTCGACATCTTCTGGTGGGGCACACGTCCACCGAAACGGAACTACCTCGAAGGTATCTCCGTCGGAGACAAGTTGTCGGTCATCGTTGTCCGTCGTGATTATATGTGCGCAATGGAGTCCGTCAGTCTCCCGACACGCAGTGTCCACTACTCACCCGGTGTCTATCGTTTCATGACAAACGTCGTGGTGTATGCGTTGACGCACGGTCAGATTTCTGACTACTCCGGTTACGTGCCTGAAGACACGTTAGCGAAAAAAGAACTCCCGACACGCGCGCCTGAAGCAGCGAAGGTCGGCGGTTTTGAATAGAGATTTTCGTCTCTAAGCGTGTATCTTAACTAAGGCTGTTGCGTTATTCTCCTCGGATAACACAACAGCCTTAGCCTTTTAATCCAACTAAACCCTCTTTCAAGCAATCTGAGCAAAACGCCTAATTTTCCCCAACGATATCTCCTGAGCGAATTTCATTAGTTTTTTAGAAAGTGTGATCAATTTCGAGAGTTATGCTAAATTTTTAGCATTTTTTCTTGACATCATTTTTTATAAATGCTAAAATATTAGCATATCGTCTAATTTACCCTAAACTTTGGACAATTTTTGAGTTCTTATTTTTTCATTTTTTTCAGATTATGCAATGTTTTCTGACCGAAATCGCGTCTTTAATAAGTAATAGGATAGTTATCAGCGTCAGAATCTTCAATTGTCAGTTAATTTTTTGTGGCAGTTTAATTGCCTATTACTACCACAACTGACAACCGATAACTGACGACTCTTTGTTAGGAGAAAACTCTGTGGAAAGAGAAGACGATGTCCAGTTAATTCGCAAAATCTTGTCAGGTGATGATGGCGCATTCAATACTTTAGTTCAAAAGTACCGAAAAAGTGTCCACGCACTTGTATGGCGGAAGATCGGTGACTTTCACTATGCTGAAGAGATTACGCAGGATACTTTCCTCCAAGTATACGCGAAACTCCCGACCCTTAAGGATCCCAAGCGATTTGCGGGATGGCTCTATGCCATCGCGAATCGGCTTTGCATCGCTTGGGTCCGAAAGCAAAAACCTGCAATGCAACCATTGGAGAACGCTTCTGTGAGAGCAGTAGATAACTTAACGTATGATCGTTATGTATCAGAGCAGTGTGAGTCGGAAGCGACTGAACGTCGTTATGAGATCGTTGAAGAACTTCTGAAAAAGCTGCCTGAGAGTGAACGCACGGTGATGATGCTCTACTATCTCAGTGAAATGACAGCAAAGGAGATAGGCAAATCCTTAGGAGTATCGGTGAACACGATTCGGAGTCGGCTGCATCGGGCGCGAAAGCGTTTACAAGCAGATCAGGAACTTTTGATTCAGGAATTTCTTGACAATATACAGATAACGGACTTAGAGGTTTGCGACGCTCGATGGGGACTCATCGCCAAAATGTTTCCAGAAGAGGCCGCAAAAAAAAGGATTTGCTCTGAAATTGAGACGCTGCTGAGGATACACCCCGAAACCCCGGAAGTATTAAGCACTGCATACTGGGGATATATGACCCTCCCTGGGCGTACAAAGAATGTGCCAAACAGTTTGTTTGATAAGATGTTGCAATATCCCAAAACCGCAACTTATCTAAGCGCACTGTTGGGGTTAGCGGCGCGGAGCGAAGATGTTTGTCAGAAGTGGCACTATTACCAGCGCGTCACTGATGCATTTACCATCTCAGATGCCCCAGAATTATCTTGGTATTTGTTAGCTTATGAAGTAATGCTGGAGTTAGCCGAGGCGGATCGTTCTTTAGCAAGTGATGGTTACCTTGACGAACTTATTGACGGACTCTTGAAGACACATCTTGCCGTGTGCCAGGAGACACAGCAATGGTTCGGTTGGGCTTATACGGAAGCAGTTAAATATCGACTGAAGTTTAACAACAGATTGGACAAAGCTTATGAAACTTTAGAACGTGCTGAAATCAGATTAGGCGAGGTAGAGGAACAGAAGTGGCTTGTCGAACACAACGGAGGTTCTGTAGAAGAAGCGTACAAGAAAATAGCGCGCTTGCGCGCTGAAGTATTTTTCCGACAGGAACGGTGGCGAGAAGCTTATGATGGACTTCTCGAAAACGCACCGGATTTTTTGGAATCCCTATCGGAAAGGTTCAACGAGGACACCACAAATTACTACTATATGTTGGGACGGTCTGCAGAAGGCGTAGGAGAGTGGGAAGAAGCAAGACGTTATTATGCCGACGCACACTTCGCACCGACACCTTACGCCGAGGCTCAGACAGGATTGGAGCGCATCTATCACCAAATAGGGCAAAAGGAAACCACCGATACATTTGAGGCATTCCTCAAAGCGGCAGAAGTTGAATACCGGATCCGAGAAGATACCGATCGCAAAAAAATCCGGCAGAGACTTATCACAAACAAACAAAATAAAAAAGCGACGGATTTCCGTTTGGAGACCTTGAAAGGCGAGACTTATACGCTATCGGCGATGTCCGGCAGGGTTGTTTTGCTGGACATCGGGTCTTCGAGGACTCGGGTACACAATAGGCAGATTCCAGAAGTTAAAATCGCCTACGAGCGATTCAGCAAAAACGATGATGTGGTCATCTTGGGTATCAATGACGGTATAACCACGCACCAAGTACGGAAAATTATAGATGGACATCAAGTGCCCTGGCCGATCTTGCTTGATCCGCAGGGGGCAGTAAGAAAGGCTTATCAGATTATAGGAATCCCATGTTCTATCTTGATTGATAAAACAGGGAATTGGCAATACAGTTGTAGAGATCTGGATCCCATAAGTGGTCAGCCCTTAATTTGGATGATTGAGGCACTCCTATCAGATTAGGTGGTAATGTAATGTTTTTAACACTCATTCGGCGAGAACTCCTTGACAATCTCATGACGTTCCGATTTGCGGCAGCTGTTGTGATTATGCTGTTGCTCGTTGTTGCAAATACCCTTGTGCTTATCAATGACTATGAATTGCGGTTGGCGGACTATAACACCGCTGTCGAAACCCATCGGCAAGAACTCCGCTTGGAGAACAAAACCTATTCAGATGGAATGCTGAGTTTCTGGGGGACGATAATCGTTGACCGTCCGCCGAACCCGTTGAGTATTTTCAACACCGGTTTAGATAAGCGATTGGGGAACGAAATTAAAGTTTCTCATATTTTTACGCCGACAATTTGGGATGCCAACAAGCACGCAGCGAACAATCCGTATTTCAATATCCTCACTTCAATTGACATCGTCCTCATTTTTCAAGGGATCCTCAGCCTGCTGGCACTCACTTTCGCCTACGATGCCATCGCCGGAGAATACGAACACGGCACGCTACGCTTGGTACTATCCCACCCTGTGAGACGCGGGTATATCTTGTTTGCCAAATATATCGGTGCGATGGTCTGCTTGTTCGTGCCGTTGTTGATGAGTCTGCTCCTTGCGCTCATTTTGCTAACGACTTCCGCTATGATTTCCTTGGATACCAACGATTTTCTGCGCATCGGTGGAATCATTCTGACATCGCTCATCTATCTGTCACTGTTCTACCTCATCGGTGTGCTCATTTCTGCAATCACGCGGCGAACCAGCACAGCACTCATCCTCTCGATGTTCGTCTGGGGGTTCTTAGTGCTTGTCTACCCAAATCTGATTCTCACCGCAGTCGATACTGCTCCGCAAGCGGACCCGGAACCCGCTGCTTACATTCGGATCAAACAGATGTGGGGTGAACTTGAGAGAGAGCGGGATCAGTTTCTCCGCAACGACCCTGTTCCAGGAGAGAGTTGGGGATTCGGCGTGGTTAACTCGGAAGGACATGACTTCATTTTCTCGGGACGTGAAGACAAACCATCAAGATTACTGTATTACACCTACGTTGGATCCGAATTTGAAACGATTGACGAAAAATCCGAATCACAGGTGCCACACGCCCAGAATTTTTACGGCTTCATTGGACCCCTGACCGTCAATACGGTGGAACGCACATGGCTCATCCGAAAACCGGCACTTGAGGCGATTTACGTCGAACCGGCAAACAGAGGACGAATGTTGCTGAAGTTCTCACCCGCGGGTTTGTATGATTCAGCTACCGAAGCCTGGGCAGGCACCGACCTCAATGGCATCCAAGATTTTTTCACGGCGGCACAAAACTACCGGCAGGCAGTCGTCAATCACTTTTATGATGAAAAGATATTTGCGTCCCGACAGTGGTTTTCTTCCGACCAGGGCGCTGTTGATTGGGATACACTCCCGCAGTTCTCTTTTCAGAGAAGTGATATAGGCACTAACGCAAAACGAGCAGTACCAGATCTGTTGCTGCTGCTCACGATGAATGTTTTTCTGTTTATAGCGATATTTCTCGTTTTTATTAAAAGTGAGGTGTAGAGTAGCCATCAGCCATCAGCCGTCAGCAGTCGGTATGTGGCATGCACACCTCGCTTGAATACTACAAAATTCTCTTGCTGATTGCTGACTGCTGACAGCCCGAAAAAAATGTGGCATATTGCAAAACGTGAACTCTATAATAATTTGAATAGTCTCCGATTCGCGCTGACGACCGTGCTGCTATTGGCACTGATGGTAACCAATGCCGTTAGACATATCCGAGAGCATCCAAAGCGTGTCCAGAAGTATCACAACGCTGTCACTGAATCTGTGAATCGATTAACTTCTCACGCTGATAGTAGTCTCTATACGCTGGCACAAAAAGGACCCGGAGACTTCTACAAAAAGCCATCAGCTCTGCATTTCTGCGCAGAGGGCGGAGAAACCGTTTTACCAGATAGGATCAATGGCGGCGGGTTAGGGAGTGTCCAGTTCTGGTCACTGAGATATCCAGATGCTAACATAAATATGATGAACGTTGGACCCGACGTTTCCGAAGTCGATTGGGCATTTATCATCGGTTATATCTTGAGTCTCATCGCACTTATTTTCACTTTTGATGCGATCTCCAGCGAACGCGAGCACGGCACGCTCCGATTGACCTTGGCAAATTCAATCCCACGGCATACGGTGCTGATCGGTAAGTTTCTAGGGGCGCTGATCAGTACGACGATTCCGTTCATGCTCGCTGTGTTGGTGAACCTTTTGATGCTTTCTACTGCAAGTGCTATCCATCTAAATACTCAAGCGTGGGAACGTTTAGGTATTATTCTCTTTATCGCGCTTTTGTACACGTGTCTGTTTCTGGCGTTAGGACTGTTAATCTCGGCACGTGTACAACGGAGTGCTGTGAGCCTTGTGATACTTCTGTTGACGTGGGTCACTGTTGTCGTTTTTATGCCGAGTACGCTCGCCTCACTTGCGAGCGACTTTTCACCGTCTATGTCTCGCGATGAATATTGGGACCGATACGGCGAAAGTGATCGCAAGTTTCGGCACGAAAACCATGTTTGGGCGCGGGCAAAGGGATTGGACGAAAGAACGCTCAGGAAAAGAGGTGAGTTTTTCATCATAATGGCAGCAAATAGTGAACACTTGAACGAGGGGTACTTAACCTTTAAGATTACGCAAGTTCAACGTGCGCGTGCGATCACCAGTATCTCACCCGCGGCACTCCTCCAACATCTGCTTGAGGCGTTTGCCGGAACAGGTCTTGACCGGCATCAGCAGTTTATAGAGAACGTTCAGCGTTACGCCCGTGAATATCGAGAATTCATCGTTGATATGGACAGAGGCGATCCAGAAAGTCGCCATATCATGGGGGTTCGCGAGGGGATGTCCCAGAAACCTGTCAATCCAGAGGCGGTGCCGAGATTTGAAGACACATTTAACATCGGTAAAGATTTCAATGCCGCTGCGACGAAGTTGCTATTGTTGTCACTGTTTGTCGTGGTTTTGTTGGCGGGTGCCTACCTCGCGTTTGTGCGGGTTGAAATCTATAGTGACCATCAGAATTAAAGAGACATTTTTTGTATTTTGTAATAGACTGTGTCTATTATGACATATTCAACAGATTTACGCAAACGCGTTTTAGATTTTATTGAAAAAGGCGGTAAAAAAGCTGAAGCCTCCCGC
>JAJDTJ010000071.1 GCA_022827225.1 Candidatus Poribacteria bacterium
GCGGGAGGCTTCAGCTTTTTTACCGCCTTTTTCAATAAAATCTAAAACGCGTTTGCGTAAATCTGTTGAATATGTCATAATAGACACAGTCTATTACAAAATACAAAAAATGTCTCTTTAATTCTGATGGTCACTATAAATCCGAACCTGATATTCGGACGCAACTCGGAAATAGTGCCGCGCCCAATAAAAACGAAGGTGCCGGTCAGCGACCTGATGAAGTCTTATTTGCTGCTGCGCAGGCAGATGGAGAAGATGTTTCTATTCCAAAACAGCAGTGGATTCAAGGGAGTTCACTCGGAGACACGTCGGCAAAAACATTACTCACTACACCTGAAAGGGAAATCTATGTTATTGACGGTTACGGCGCAATCTATAAATCATCTCATGAGGCAACGGGGTGGCAATATGTCAACAACATCAAGTCACTGTCGGATAATTGGTGGGATGGTAGAACACTGATGGCGAAGTGGAACGATACTCTCTATATGATTGTATCCAATATACTTTTTTCTTCAAAGGATGACGGTAAAACATGGATTTCGGTCAGTAACCGTCCAATCGGAGAAGCCGTTGGATTGGTGATAATGGACGACGTGCTTTACCTCGCTCATTCATATACAGTTTCCCACTCCACGGATGCAGGGAAGACGTGGATAGCCGTGGGCGACGATCTGGCAGAGCAAATACGCACCTTACGTATAATCCGAGACACGCTGTTTGCTACAACAGCCACGGGGGTCTACCGACTTGATGATGAGCAGACATGGATAGCCGTGAACGACGGATTGGCAGGCGAAATACATATTTTGAGTGTGGTCCAAAACACGCTATTTGCTGCAACAACCGCCGACTTCTATCGACTCGACGTCGATAGTTGGCACCCGTTACAATTCCCTGTTCCTGAAGCTGAGATCATGGGTTCCTTGGCATGGACTGATAACACGCTCTATGTTATGGCACAATTGCACTGGGACAAACTGGATGCCGATACCTTGGGGCAAATGGACCGTGGACAGAAGCGGTCCTGGTGGATTTTCCGATCCACCGATAAAGGTGAATCTTGGACGGATATAACGCCTACAAACGCATGGCCCGTCCAAGGGCATGCGCCATTTGTTGAACTCGCTGCAGTCGGAGAGACGGTATTGGTGATCGGCACCAGTGATGGTGGTGTTGTTCGCTCAATTGACAGCGGAGACACATGGACACGCGAGGAAAATACCGGTATTTCAATGTCAAGGGGTTATAGTGTCAGTAGCGTTGTAGCAATGAACGAAAGTACATTTTTATCATACGGCGACTCTGGGATGCACCGTTCTATTGATGGTGGCAAGTCGTGGGAGCGGTTTAATCCGGGGGCAGAAAGTTTCGTAAAGGACTTAATCGCTTTCAGGGCAGACGGCGGGGCAAACACGTCTACGCAACTCTACGCAACGACCGGTACAGGGTTAGTTAAATCCAACGACAATGGAAAAACGTGGCATGCTGTTAATCCAGAAATACGGATCACCGAATTTTATCGAGAAAATCCACCGCAAATTCTTGAGATATTAGCGTCCGATGGCGTAGTTTATGCCAAAGGGAGAGTTAACAATGAAGCGCGCCTGTACCGGGTTTCAAAGGATGGTAATACGCTGATGCGGATCCAAGAAATACCGATGCAAGAAAGCACTTCTGGCGCGACCCAGTTCTTCAAGCAGTTTGCAGAAGCGGATCAACTATCCAGCCAACGGCTTATCCATGCGGGATTGCAGGGTAGTTTTGCTATTAGTGATGACACTTTCTATATGGAATATAACTATAAACTCTTCCGATGGGAACTCGGTGATACACAATGGTACGACACCGAAATGGAAGAAGTCGCCGAAATCTCACGGGATAAGATGATGCAGGGATTCAAACTTGCCGTTTCAGGGAACACCGTCTACGTCGGCAAACGGGATGGACACCTCGTCGTCTCGTTTGATAAGGGGAATAATTGGGTGGATCTCACACCGAGTTTGCCGTTTCCTGTTAAAGATTTTGATGATATAGTATTTTCGGGTTCTACAGTATATGTGGCAACCGATGCAGGCGTTACGACCTCAGATAACGGAAAAGATTGGCGTGCGATCACCGATGCAACAGGAATGTCCGTCGCTATGGCTCGGTTAGCAGTTGATGGCACAAACGTTTATGGTATTTCCAGAACAGGCATCTATCGATTACAAACTGATACCGGTTCGTGGGATCGAATCACGTCCGAGATACCAGAGACACCAGATTCGGGGACTTCATTCGATATTGATGGAAACGTGTTGTATATCGGAACTAATGGCAGCGGCATGTTTCACTTCAATCTTGATGAATTATAGAAATCGGTATATTTTGCTTGGGCGGTACGACAATGCCGCCCTTGTTCCCTGATGAACTGTAAGCATATTTTTGGTATTTTACAATAACAGCCAAATCCCCTTGGATAGTTGCGAGATTTCTTGGATATGTCGTTTTTTGGCGACTTTTTTCCGTAGATGGTGTATAATCAGGAGGTAGAGTCTTCATGGCGCAAAGCCGACCTTACAAACCGAGACACTGGATCTACAGAATAAGGAGCGCGCTAAATGTTAATGACGCTCATTCAAAAAGAGATGATGCACCATATCCTTAGCGTCCGATTTGTCGCGCTCCTCGTGATGTGTCTATTGCTTGTTCCGCTCACCTTGCACATCAATTACCGTAATTATCTCCAAAACCAAATAAATTACCAAGAATCCATCAAACTCTCAACCACAGAATCTGAAGAAAAGCCGGCAGATGCCCCCGACCCAGACACAGAAGTCTCCAAACTTTTTCTTCAACCGACCCCCTTAAGTGTGTTTGCCAAAGGTTTAGAAGAATCACTTCCGAGTTATCTTGGAATGACACGCAACGGCGTAAAACAAGGTTCAATGGCACTTGGGGAGGCGCCACTTTCCTCCGCTCTGGGGAATCTTGATTTTCTGTTTGTCGTCAGCACCGTCTTTAGTCTCCTGGCACTATTGTTCACGTTTGATGCTGTCGCGGGTGAAAGAGAGGCGGGAACCCTTCGGATTACCTTGGCAAACGCATTACCACGAGATTTGTTCTTGTGGAGTAAACTAATTGGTGGATATATTGTGTTTGTTGTCCCTTTCTTGGTATCGTTTCTTTTAGGTTTACTCCTGCTTGTTTCACAAGGGTTCCCCCTGGGTACGTCTGGTATCTTGCTACGCGTGTTCAGTTTGACGTTAGTTGCGTTGCTCTATATCGGTGTATTTTTTGCGATGGGGACAGTGATTTCCACTTACTTGGATAACGCCAAGACAGCACTTATCATTGCCTTTACTGTCTGGGTGCTTGCGGTGCTGATTGCGCCCCGTGTTGGGTTTCTGACTGCCAAACTTATTGCCCCAACACGCGCGATTCAGAGCGTCTATATGGAAAAAACGGCAATTCGTAATAATCTCAACGCAGAAAAGGACAACGCGATTGCGGGAAAGATAATCGAAACTCTGGGAACTTCGATTAACTTCAATAAGGATATGGCAAAAATCAATGAAATCAGAGAACCGATTGATGCCGAGTATCGACAAAAATTTCAGGAGCAAGTCAACAAAATCGAGCGAGAATACCAGCGAGAAAAAAAGCGACAAGAATCCGTCGGAGAAACCCTTTCCCGAATCACGCCAACCGCTTCGCTCATTTATCTCACCATGAATTTAGCAGAGACGGGAAAAATAAAGAGAAACACCTATTTTCAAACGGGCGCTCGTTATTATACCCAACTTGAGGAAGCGTATTTCAGTGAAATTAAAGACGATCAATTTGCGACGATGGCAAGGTTCACATCGAAGCCACCAGAACCAAAGAAAGTTGCCCCACCACCAGACATGGCAGAAACCTCGTTATCAGAAACCCTTCGGCACTCTGTGGTAGATTTACTACTGCTCTGTTTCTTAGCAGTGGTTTTGACAACCGTGGCATTCCTGAAATTCTTCAGATCAGATATTTAATAATTTGCGAATCAAAAGTTTGCAGAATTGTGAAACTTTTTAATCGCTCATCGCGTCACTAAGTGTTGATTATAGTAATGAACCTTCCCTTTTCAGAGGTGTCCGATGAAAAATGACGATGTTCAGCTCATCCAACGTGTCCTTGATGGCGATGATACGGCGTTCTCCGCACTTGTGAAAAAATATCAGCGATCGGTTCATGCCCTGGCGTGGCGGAAGGTTGGGGATTTCCATATCGCTGAAGATATTACACAGGAGACGTTCCTGAAAGCGTATCAGAGACTCTCTACGCTGAAGGAACCGCAATCTTTTGCGAGTTGGCTCTATGTTATAACTGCTAATCATTGCAAAGCGTGGCTCCGAAAGAAGCGGACGTGGATACAGTCGTTGGAAGACACAAGCAGAGCGCAGTTAGAAAAAGCGACTTACTCTGGACATATCATTGCGGAGAACGAGCGGATGACAGCGGAAACACAACGCGAAGTCGTCAAGAAACTCCTTGCCAAATTACAGGAGAGCGACCGCACAGTCATTACGCTCTATTACCTCGGCGGAATGACGTACGACGAGATCAGCAGTTTTTTAGGGGTTTCGGTGGGCGCGATTAAGAGTCGGCTCCACCGAGCAAGGGAGCGGTTAAAAAAGGAGGAACCGATGATACGAGAGGCTTTAGAACACTTCCAAATCACACCGAACCTTACAGAGAATATCATGCGCGAGGTGTCGCGTCTGAAACCGGTTGCGCCATCAGGCAGCAAGCCGTTAGTGCCGTGGGCAATCGCTGCATCTACAATAGCCGTCATATTTCTGATGTTAGGTATCGGAAACCGTCAATACTTATCGCGTTTCCAGAAACCTTACAGTTTCGATGCTGCATCAGAGATGACAGTTGAACTCATTGAGGCACCTGTGGTGCTAAACCTTGAATCCAAACTGGATATTCGGACGCAACTTGGAAATGCTGCAGCCCCCCGTAAAAACAACGGGTTTAGTCAACAACTCGATCAACCAGAATACACAACGCTGTTTGCCGCCGCGCAGGTAGATCAAACTGAGGAACCTACTGTTACCGATGAAGGTAATCGCTACATCATCCTTGAGGCAAGCGCACATGAAGAAAGTGGGGAAGTTTTAGCAGACGGACGCTTCTCTCTTATGAAAACAGGTGAAATTTTGACATCTACAAGTCACGTAACTACCGGGACTGAGATATCCATGTTAGTGAGTTATGTGATCGACTATAGTATTGATATTTTCAGGTTTCCTTTGGCTATAGGAGATACTTGGACACAGAAAGGTCACTGGAACCCACAAATACAGACGACCTTAACCGGTTATGAAAAGGTAGAAGTTGCTGCAGGAACTTTCACGGACTGCCTTAAGCATAAAACGATCTTTACAGACGCTAAGGTAGGCGCTGGCACGCGCTATTTGTGGTTTGCTAAAGGTGTTGGTATCGTTAAAATGCGCTATGAACATTCCAACGATAGCACCACGGAAGCAGAACTCCTGGAATACAATGTTCCGAAAGGTGAAGAATATCTCCCTTTGCAGTACGGTAATATGTGGACATACAAATGGCAAAACGAGTCTCGAGAAAAACCGATTATTGAAAATTTTAAAATTGTTGAAAATAGCGATCAACCCCTGGATCCTGACTTTTTACCTTCCGGTCGTCCGAGCGTGCTAATGACTCTGCCCGATTTATCTGAAAAAGTTTCAACAGATCTAAAGGACATACGGATCCGCTTCAGCGAGATAATGGTAGGTATTGATATCGAGCATGCAGGCGTACCGATGGGTGACCCCAAATGGATAGACAGAGGCAAAACTCTCGTTATTCCATTTAAGCACCGCCTATTACCTTCAAAAACCTACAGGCTAATATTGGGGGGTAATCAAGGCTTCAGGGATATGGCAGGTGTTGCGTTACCAGAACACACGCTCACTTTCACAACCGAAGGTCCCGAACCGGTTACGCCTACTTTTGTGGACACAACGCCTGTCTATGTAACGGGTATTGAAGAATTGGACCTATTAAACGAACTGCTCTGCCGAGTTACCGTGAATCCCGCAGAGGGTTTTAACTTCCCCTATTATCTGTTCATTCCACAAGTAATAAACTGGAGTAAACCGGTTCATCTGCTCGTGGAACCATGCAACACGGGGGTGAGTCGGAGTCTTAAAAGTCTTGATAGGAAGGTAAAGGCTTTAGCTGAGGCATCTCATGCGACTCTCATCGCCAAAAGACTGAGAGTCCCGTTGCTCGTGCCTGTTTTTCCGAGACCTGGTGGAAATCAATTGCTCGTGCCTGTTTCTCCGAGACCCGGTAGCGATCAATGGCAAGCCTACACGCATGCCTTAGATAGAGACACCCTCCTGATTAGAGAGGGCGACCTCAAGAGACTCGACCTGCAACTCATCAATATGATTGCCCACGCCCAAAGACTGCTGCGATATAATAACGTAAACGTGAATGAGAAGGTTTTCATGAACGGGTTTTCGGCTTCCGGGACGTTTGCAAATCGGTTCGCGATTTTACATCCGACGGTTGTCCGCGCTGTCGCAGCTGGTGGAGTCAACGGTATTCCAACATTCCCAACAGATCGTTGGGATGATGTGCCTATGCGTTATCCGGTTGGAATTGCGGACGTGAAAGAGATCGCTGATATAAAATTTGATGGCGCGGCATATAAGAAGGTTTCGCAGTACATCTATATGGGTGCCTTGGATGACAATGACACCGTTCCATATCGAGATGCCTATGATAAAGTAGATGCTGAATTAGTCAAAAGTCTCATTGGCGCGAAAATGATGCCAGATCGATGGGAGGTCAGTCAATCTGTATACAAGGCACTTGAGATGCCTGCACAATTTGTTACCTATGAAAATACGGGGCATCAAATCAAGAGTGAGATGATTGATGATATTGTCGCCTTTTTCAAGGCGAATTCTGGCGACGAAATTATTAAGATTGTTCCTTATCAATACCCCTCCTCGTCTGGGGAGCGAAGATAATCGAGACGCGTATATCTTGCGTGGGCGGTGTTAAAAAGACCGCCCTTTCCTCCCTCTATCCTCATTTCTTTTAAAGATCTCTCTTTTTTCTATAGAACTTTTGCGTTTCTTCTTAAAGTCCCCTGATAAAGTGGATTTAGGGGCTTAAGGATAGGTACTCCCACTTTTTGCGTGTAACATGCTGATGGCTAACTGCTGCCAGCTAATTGCGGAATTAAGCAACCGTTTTTCCCTTATCTTGCGTCATTATAATTTGAAGGGTCATTAATTCAACTACTGCTTTCTGGAGGCAGCCGATGAAAAACGACGATATTGCACTTATTCAACGAGTTCTCGCTGGTGATGAAACCGCTTTTGCTGAACTTGTAAAAAAATATCAAAAGCCGGTTCACACACTCGCTTGGCGAAAGATCGGGGATTTCCATATCGCTGAGGACATCACACAAGAGGTCTTCCTGAAAATGTATCAGAGACTTCATACCCTGAAAGATCCGAACCAGTTTTCTGGGTGGCTTTACGTGATTACGGCGAACCTATGTGCTACCTGGCTCCGCAAAAAACGGATACAAACGCAACCGTTGGAGGACACAGAACCAACGATGATACAAGAAGATGCTTATTCCGAACACGTTGTAGAAGAACGTTCAAGAACTGCAATTGAATCCCAACGCGAAGTAGTCAAAAAGCTGCTCGCGAAATTGAAAGAGAGTGAACGTACAGTAATGACGCTTTACTATCTTGGTGAGATGACGGTTGAAGAAATCAGCCGATTTTTGGGGGTATCGGCGAGCACCATTAAAAGTCGTCTGAGACGTGCCCGCCACCGTTTACAGAAGGAGGAGACAATGATTAGAGAGGCGCTCGACCATTTTCAGCTATCACCGAACCTAACTGAGAATATTATGCGAGAAGTCGCAGGTCTGAAACCTGCGGCATCTTCTGGCAGTAAACCATTCGCGCCCTGGGCGGTTGCTGCGTCTACGTTAGCGGTAGTGTTATTGATGTTAGGGGTAAGCAGTCAGTATTTAGTGTATTTCCAAAAGCCGTATAGTTTTGATACGACTTCGGAGATGACGGTAGAACTTATTGAGGCACCACTGGTGCTGGACCTTGAATCCGAACCAGATGACCGAAGACAACTTGGAAGTGCTGCCGCGCCCAGCAAAAATGAAGGTGCCGGTCAGCGACCTGATGATGTCTTATTCACTACCGCAGCGTCGGAAGGAGAGGACGTTTCTGTTGCCAAACAACAGTGGATTCCAGCTGAACCCATCACTGGGACTGCTGTGCAGAGTTTATTTCCGACACCCGAGGGCGATCTCTACACCCACGCTAAGGGGGAACTCTACAAATTGCCTACCAACGAGGAAACATGGCAGCACATCTTTGACATTTGGACCTTGCCGCATTCCAGCGTGGGAACTCAACTCCCTATCGCGAAGTGGAGCGATACACTGTATTATACGCAATCAAGTGAACTGTTCGCTTCAGCAGATGGCGGCAAAACATGGGATTTACTTTACGCATGGGATCCCGATAAATATTGGGATTCTATTGCATTGATCTTAACAGAACAGGCGTTTTATATGGCTTTTGGCAACGGTATCTTTAGCTCCGAGGATGCCGGTAAAACGTGGAAGGCGATTAATGATGGATTGGCGCAGAGCATTAGGTCGTTGGTTAAAGTCCAAAACACGCTTTTTGCTGGAACGGAGGATGGATTCTATCGCTTGGACCCTGGCGGTTGGAAACGCTTGAAATTCCCAATGCCGATCGGCGAGGTCCCTTCAGTCGCAGTGTCCCAAGGCAGGCTCTTTGTTTTGGGGGAACTCAGTTCAAACGTGCTTGATCCTCGAAAAGTATCCCGAGGGCTGCAGCGGGGTTGGGGGATATTTCGTTCAAATGACCTCGGGACTTCATGGACAGATATAACCCCGACAAACGCTTGGATAGTAAATGGTTTTATCCCGGAGGCTAAACTTATTGCTACCGGTGAAACACTCCTATTAATAGAGAGAAGGATGGTGCGTTCTACGGATGCTGGAAACACATGGTTGTCTCCACAGTTACCAGGCACTACACCTTTTATGGATAGCTATAGTCCTGCTGCGGTGTTGAATACAGGTGCTATCTATATTGGTAGCTGGGACGGTCTCCATCGTTCCACGGATGGTGGAAAGTCATGGGAGATGGTAAATATTACACCAAATGAGAGCGGCATTGATAATCTAACCGTGTTTAAAGAACCTGATGATGAACAAAACCTGCCCTCAACCCTTTACGGAAAAGTTGGCGTAGATGTCGTAAAAACTATTGATGGAGGTAACTCTTGGGTGAATGTTCCGGTTGAAATACCGATGACGAAACCCCATAGAGAAAACGCCCCACGGGTTAATCATATAGTCAAGTCCGACGGTGTTATCTATGCAAGTGTGGAATATTACGAAAACGGAGAAAAAGTTCGTCTCTATCGTGTGTCTGCCGATGATCGGACGTTTATACCCATTCAAGATACGCCTTTTTTTGATTCGGGGGAGTTGAAACGCCTATTACCTCAAAATCTCTTTGTTGAAAAGCTGCAGGAAAAATATTCTGGAGCATTCCAGTTCTTCAAGTATTTGGTACAAGCGGATAATCAGAAACAAAATGAACTTATTAGAATGGGGCTGCGTGGTGCATTTGCTGTTAGTGGTAAGACGTTTTATATGGAATACAACTATAAACTTTTCCGATGGGAACCGGGGGATACCGAGTGGTACGACACCGAACAGGAAGAGACCGTCGAATTATCCTTGGATGTAGCAAGAAAAAATCTCAAACTTGCGGCTTCAGGGAACACCGTCTACGTCGGCAAACGGGACGGACACCTCGTCGCCTCGTTTGATAAGGGAAATAATTGGCTTGATCTCACACCGGCTCTCCCGCTTCCCGTTAAAGCCTTTTATGATATAGTGTTTGCGGGTTCCACGGTATATGTAGCAACCGACGCCGGTGTCGCTGCGTCGAGTGATGGAAAACAGTGGCGTGCGATCACCGATGCAGCGGAAACACCTCTCATTATTGAACGGTTGGCAGTTGACGGCACAACGCTTTATGGTGTGTCTAAGACAGATGTCCATCGGTTGGAAAACAACACGTGGAAAGAGGTTGTTTCAGAGATACCGAATGGTGTGACCTCGCTGGCTGTTGACGGGAACGTGTTATACGCCGGGACACAAAGCCAAGGGATGCTTCATTTCAACCTTAACGAATAATCGAGACGCGTATATCTTGCGTGGGCGGTGTTAAAACGCCGCCCATTCTCACCCTAAAAAGTGAGTCCCTCCTGAGAATCTGCTTGTCTATATCCACACACTTTTAGCCGGATTTATGCTATAATTCTACTAATACTAAAGCTTGGACAATTTTAAAATAACCACGGTTTCTAGTCGAACACCCTCTTCTGTAGAATAGGCTGTTAGCCTGTTCCTTCTTCTGTAGAATAGGAAACCGTTGGTCTCCTGTTCAGTCTTGTGCTTTTTCCACGAGTTCGCCACTGCTCAAAACTCACAGGAAAATAAAAATATGCAGAATTGTGAGATTATTTTTCCGCTTGTCGCGTCATTAAATACAAATGTGAAATGACGAACATTCCTTATTCCAGAGGTGTCCGATGAAAAATGACGATGCTCAACTCATCCAACGCGTGCTCGATGGCGATGAGACTGCGTTCTCCGCGCTCGTGAAAAAATACCAGCGATCCGTTCACGCACTGGCGTGGCGAAAGATCGGAGATTTTCACATCGCCGAGGAGATTACGCAGGACACGTTCCTAAAAGTATATCAGCGGCTGTCAACCTTGAAGGCACCGCAGTCCTTTGCGAGTTGGCTTTATGTCATAACGGCAAACCACTGCAAAGCATGGCTCCGGAAAAAGCGGACGCGGACGCAGTCGTTAGAAAATACCAGTCATACCGAGTTAGAAAAAACGGCATATTCTGGATATATCATTGAGGAGAACAAGCGGATGGCAGTGGAGACCCGACGCGAAGTCGTCAAGAAATTGCTTGCCAAATTACAGGAGAGCGACCGTACAGTCATCACGCTCTATTACCTCGGCGGAATGACGTACGACGAGATCAGCAAGTTTCTGGGTGTGTCGGAAGCGACGATTCGGAATCGTCTCTACCGAGCGCGTCGCCGTTTAAAGAAGGAGGAACCGATGATACGAGAGGCTTTAGAAAATTACCAAATCACGCCGAATCTCACAGACAACATCATGCGTGAAATTTCGCGTCTGAAACCGATGACGCCATCAGGCAGTAAACCGTTAATGCCGTGGGCAGTCGGTGTGTCCACATTAGCAGTTGTCCTATTGATGTTAGGTATCGGAAACCATCAACACCTGTCGCGTTTCCAAAAGCCGTATAGTTTCGACGCGCCATCGGAGATGACAGTCGAACTCATTGAAGCACCCGTTGTGCTGAACCTCGAATTCAAACCCGATATTCGGACGCAACTTGGGAGTGTTAGCACACCGAGTGAGGGAGATACCGCCAGCCAGCAACCTAACGACGTTTCGGCATCGGTTGCAGAAGCAGAATCAGATGAGACAACTAAAAACCACGCACATTGGAAGCTGCCCAAAGCGGCAAAAGCCCGTTTCGGGAAAGGTGGGATTACCACAATCCAGTTTTCACCGGATGGCACCCTACTCGCAGTCGGTAGCAATATCGGGGTATGGCTGTATGATGTGGAAACAGGTGAGGAGAAATCTTTGTTTGGCAGCGGCGTGTGTAAAGCCCTCAGTTTTTCACCGGATGGCCGTTTCCTTACCGCTTCTTCTAATGAGACGCTCATCCAATTGTGGGAGATCGCTACCGGGCGCGAAGTCCCGCTCATTGACTTGTACGCGGATGCTTCCGTCCTGCGATTCTCATCAGATGGGAAAACGCTTATCGGTTTGTATGGTTCCGGGCATGCCGCAATTACCCGATTGAATATCGAGAACGGAAAAGGAAAAACAAAGCACCTCAAAACCGGGCTATTCGGGATCGGTCTCTTTAGTTCTGAAGATTTTCAGGGTGTTTACGCGATGACAAACGATAAAATCGCGATTGGAAAACAGGACGGGATGATCCAGTTGTGGGATGTAGCAACCCGTAAAAAGCTATCGACGCTTAGAGGACACATAGATTTGCCGCTTCAGCCGTTAAATAAACCTGTGCAGCGCATGTTCAAAAAAAATCGGGTTTTAGCAGTGGCGTTTTCGCCAGATGGCACGCGTCTCGCAAGTGGCAGTCCAGATACGACAGTCCGATTGTGGGATACTACTGGTGACAGGGATTCGATGATACTGCAGAAACATACTGGGGCGACAAATGTACTGGCGTTTTCTCCGGACGGGAAGATGCTTGCCAGCGGCAGCACGGATAAAACAGTTCAATTGTGGGACACGACTCATGGCGAACCGATCGCGACGCTCACCGGACATATCAACGGTATTACGGCGTTAGCATTTTCACCCGATGGTCGGACACTCGTCAGCGGGAGTACGGATGGCGCAATCCGGTTCTGGGATATAGAGACCGAGACACCGCTTGATAATCTTATCACTGGACACATACAATCCATAAAAGCCGCGACCTTCTTTCAGAATAGCTCTACACTTGTCAGTGCGGCGTTTAACGGTGAAATTACCTTTTGGGATATGGACACAGCGCAAAAATCCACTGTCCAAAATAGCGGACATCGGGATTGGTATTCAGCAGTGGCGTTTTCGCCGGATGGCACGAAACTCGTCAGTGCAGCGGCAGATGGTACTGTCGTTTTCGCTGGGTTCCCTGCTGGGTTCTCTGCTACGAAGCCAGATAATCTAATTCGATTGACGGATGTATCGACTGGAGACGAGCTTGCGACGTTGCAGCGAGCGGCGACGTTGCAGCGAGGGAGCAGCGAACTGACCTTTTCCCCTGATGATAGAACTAAAACTGTAGCGACTGTTAATACCCTTGACATTCGCTTATGGAATACGGAAACAGGCGATGAATTGGTAATTCCTGTTAATGATGACTTGAAACCCGGCTTTCGCGGCAATCTGCCAGTGGTTTGGGCATTGGCGTTTTCACCGGATGGTAGATGGTTTGTTAGTGGCACTACAGAAGGGGAAATCCGAATGTGGGACGTTGCGACCGGTGAAGCTTTGACTGTCTTTGCAGAACCGACGGAACAAGAGAATCTGGGACATATTTCGGCATTGGCGTTTTCACCAGACCGCGCCTTACTCGCTGCGTGTTCAAAGAGACAACTCCATTTATGGGACGTGCGTACCGGTCATAAAATTTTTTCGGTGAGCACTGTGCATAAACGCGGTTGGGGGATACACCATGATTATCCAGAACCGTTGGTGTTTTCACCGGATGGCGCAATTCTCGTCAATGGGCATAGCAGCGGTACAATCCAATTATGGGATGCCAAGACTGGAGACAGAATCGCTGCACTTGATGGACATACACAGCAAGTGGAGACGTTGAAATTTTCGCCTGACGGTGAAACGTTGGTGAGCACGGCGCAAGACGGCACAATCTTTTTATGGGATTGGAATGAGGCTATCACCGGTTCGCCCAGCACCGACGAACAGCCCAATTAGGAACAGGTGTCATTACCGGAAACGAGCGATCAATTTCACATTAGAGTTCTGCACTGACTGTCATCTCTAAGCGGTGTTCCGGTTTGCGATGCTTCGTGGAGAGCAACCGGTAATTAAGTCGAAATAACAGGTCGGTGAATCTCCGCAACCTGTAGTCTGCTGTTGTTCGGACCTCGTGACTGATACCCTCATAAAAGGTGTATTGTGCGAACGGTATACCACCCGTACGCTGACCGTAGCCGAGTTTATAGTTGACATCAATCCGTCCTTTGCCGATGAGACTGTATGTAATCCGGTTTTCATAAGAGACCGTACGGGTCTTAGCTTCCGGTTCCTCGCCAAGTCGCTCCTCGTCGGTTGTCTGTTTATAGCCACCGATACCGCTCCATCGCAGGACATTGCTCAGTTGATAGCGGAGGTTCAACTCCGTTATCTGTTCAAGTTGACGCAGGTCTGAGATGGGTGTCGCGGAACGGTCTGTCACCTTTTCTTCACCCTCAATTTCCTGTTCAAGGTTCTCAAAATTAAATTGGTTGTAGCTTTCTATCTCCTGACGTTGCTCATAGTTGGCACCAACGGATAGGCGTTGCGTCGGATTTACAGAGAAAGCGGTATCCCAAGTGCGATGCTGCCTGTGCCGTTCTTGGTTATTGATTCGCTTGTTGAGCGTCTCACCGCTGCGGAGATTGAACTCAAGGCTGAACGCCGGTGAAGGTGAAAATTCGATCCGATGGTGCTGATTCACACGTCCGAACAGCGTATCTGAACCTTGTAAGCTTCGGAGCAGATACAGGGACACCGCATCCTCTACCTCTTGTTCCTCTGTGAGCCAGAACCGGATTTGACCTCGGAGCGCGCTTAGGAGCCATGCTAATTGGCTGTCAGCCGTCGGCTGACGGCTATCGGCAAGAGGGCTGACGGTTGACGGTTGACGACCATTTGGTGTTGGACGTAAACTATCAGGTTGTAGGGATGCGGGGACCTCGCCCGGACGTTGCTGCTGTTGCAGCGCTCTGGCACGCCGTGCGAAATACTGACGCGGTTGGAGACGGAGACGGAAATCCGCATCCACTGCCGTTGTCGGTTTATCACCGACGTTCTGGTAAATTTTGATGTAAGTGCCTTCTTCGGCATCCTCTACGTAGTGCAGATCGTCCAACTTCACGTAATACCCTTCGCCTGGTTGAAGCAGAACACCTGTATGTGGGTGGATGTTGGTATAGATCTCGTGGCGTTGGCTCGTCAATTTCTTATCCAATTCATAACGGATTTCTATGTCGATGGCACGGCTGAGCGGTGTCAACTGCAGGTTAATATCGGCGAGTTGTGTCGTCGTATTTAACCCGGCATCGGTGTGCGCTTTCAGCATCCGGCGTGCAAGGTTCGCACTCAGATTCACGCCACCGCCGAGAAAAGATTTCTGCTGTGAAAACACGCCGACCTTCCACGTTCGCGCTGTGGTATTTCGCTGCCAGTCGGACAGACCGATCGGCTCGTCATCTACAGTGAGCAACGGCTCCTTCGCGAAAGCCTCCTCAAGTTCGTAACTGGTGTTGACGGAGAACCAGCTGAAGTCAACGAGATCAATACGTCCCATCGCGCGATCCCGCTTCCGATTAAGCGTCGCATTGCGCGCCTCTGTGGATGCCAATTTGCCCAATGTCCCGATGAACCTGAACGGACCGATCGGATAGGAGAGGTTGCCTTCCTGCCGCGACTTCTGCTGCGATTGCGTCCGCGTTGAATCTTCACCCTCGACACGCGAACTGCTCCGATAGTCATCCCATCGGAGATTCGGTAACTTCTTCAAGAGCGATGTCTTCTGCGTCGGAGGCTCTTCTGGTGTTGATGCCTCTCTTTGTTGCGTGTTTGTCCGTGTGTTCTGATAAGGGCGAGGTGACCTTGAAGAAACACCAGAGGAAAAACCCCTTACACCACTGCTGCCCGCAAGTCGATTGAAGTTTACACCCCAATTGAAGTTATTGCGGATCGTCGCATTTCGGGTGGACGATGCCTCCGTTCCCGTTGCAGCAGTTATCGTAGGGGTGTTTTTGCTTGGGTGTCTTTCTCGTGGGTGGGGGGCCAGGTTGCCCAACCTGTGCGGTTCTCGCTCTTCGCTCCTGCCGACACCGGTATCAAACACCAACCAATTCATCGGCGTCAATCGGAGGTCAAAGTTAACGGTGCGTTCATCTTGCGCGACGCGTGAGAAACCAGCCGTATCGAACAGAAACGCGTCATCGAACCCCTCTTTGGCGTATTGCGTCTCGTAGCGGGAGCGGGTCCGGTTGCTACTCGATGCACCGACAGGCACGAAATCGGCATCCATTGCCCGTATATCAAGATTCGTTGTTAGTAGGGGAGAGGTTGCCTCGCCCCTACGCTCCGTCCATGTTGCGAAATCCCAATCCGCGGAACCGATCAGTTTCCACGCCTGACTCACCTCTTTACGGTCTACCGTGGAATAGGTATTCCTATCGAGGTTACTATAGGCGAGTTCGCCTTCAATCCACGCTTTTTCGGTGATATTGAGTCGGCTCTCTAAACCCCACACGGTATGTTGCTGTGGCGCGATGAGAGCCGATCCGTCTTCCTCCGGATCCATAATGTTCTGGCGGAGTGCCGCCAGGTCGGTCTCTGTAATCGCGATGAGAGCCTGATCGGGTTCTTTCAGGTCCGTCTCAACGGCATAAGAGGCGCCGAGGGTTATCCGATCACCGGGTAGCGTGAAAACACTACTAAGACCGTAAAGGTTCTGTTGATATGCGCGTTCTTCGGAGATGTATTCAAAATCGATCCGGATCGTGTCGTTGCTTGTTATGAGGTGCTTGCTGTTGAATTCGACGATGGGGTCCCCGTATTCACGGATAATATAGTCGTTGTTTTCGCCGCGCCGCATCCTTTCGCCGTTCAGCCAAACGATCTCGCTCCCTGCCTTCACAATGACGTATTGCCCATCGACCGTGAGCCGATATTCGCTGCGTCCCTCCTCACCGCGGAGGACTAAACTTGTAGATTGCCCTTTCGGAATAGCACTCGGAATGAGATGGAATCGACCCCACTCGAAATCGCCTTCGACCTGTACGCCTTCCAAGGCGCGCGGAAAAAAGATAAACTCCGAAGCACCGAGCGATCCCTCAAAATCGCCTAACGTACCTCTCATATTTGGATGCGTGATGCGAATCAACTTCTGATCAATGTCTTGGATATTTTCCGTCGTCCCTTCCGGTTGGATCGGTAAATCTTGGTCAGAGAGCAACGCGAGAACGGTGATGTCTTTCGAGGCTTTACCTTCGACGTTAACGCGGAGTTCTTGGTTCGGTGTCACGCTGCGTCCGCTACCGAGCGAGATACCGAACGTTTGGCTTCCAGACACCTCTAACTGTGATTGGCTATCGGAAACCATCGGCTGTCGGCTATCAGCCAAGAGGTTTCCTGACAAATCAGAGTTCTCTTGCTGACTGCTGACTGCTGACTGCTGACTGCTGATCGGATTTTGTTCGCCGTACAGATCGCGTTTGTAAACCTCTTTAATCGCGAAGGGCAGCGTCCGATAGGTAATCTTCAACCTATACGGATAGGTCGTCGCATCTCGGGGTTCTATCGTGATTTTGCCGGAATAAAAATCGACTCGGTAATCTACATTCCGGACAAGGATTTTTCCGTCCGCTTCCGTTAAGTGTTCGGTATTTCGGAGAATCGGTGCGTACTTCACCGTGAATTCTTGTGTACCGGCTTTAAGTTCGAGGGTCTCTGTCTTCTGGAGGACAGAAAAGGTGGGGAGTTCGAGGACGTTGGTTTTGTCATCCGCGGGTTCTTGTGCCAGACTTCCGAGCCGTGGGAGCAGGCATAAACAGAGGGAAACGAGCAAAAAGAGTCGGATAGGCATAAAGGGGGAATAGTTAACAGTTACCAGTACGCTACGCTTCCAGTTACCAGTAAGAAAGTTGCGAAGTGTGTTAAAGTTAAGAAGTTGAAAAGAAACCTCTTTGAACTTTACAGATTTTAGAACACTTTATGGACTTCTTTAACTGGTTACTGGTTACTGGTTACTGGTTACTGGTTACTGTCTCCTCCTTACGAAAAATTTGGAATACCTTTATATCGTTGGCTTCCGCGTCGCTCACAAAGACACGTCCGGTTTTTGAGACTGCGATACCTACCGGTTCTAAGAGGGTCGGGGTACTGAATTCGGTAATGCTCTGGTTTCCATCAGGTGTGAAAACTTGGACACGTCGGTTGCCGCTGTCGGTTACATAGAGGTAATTCCAATCGTCTAAAGCGATACACTTCGGTTCCCGCAGTTGACCGAGTTTGCCTCCTTCGCCGCCCCAAGTGCTGATGGGGTTCCCGCTGAAGTCGTACTTTTTGATGAAATGGTTGCCTGCATCGACGATGTAGATGTTTCCACGGGTATCAACGGCGAGGTCTGTAGGATTCCAGAGTTGTTCTGTCCCGCGCCCGAAACTTCCGCGTGCGACAACGGCGACCCCTGCGACATTGAATTCAATCCATCGGTGATTTCCGGTATCTACGACATAAACTTCGCCGTTGCGTCCGATACCGATGCCTTCGGGCTGATCCAGAGGGGTGTCGTCTACAGTTTCGGTAAGCGTATAGAAAATCTGATCGATAAAGTTGCAGTATTGTACCCGATTGTTCCCTGTATCTGCGACATAGAGGTGTCGGTAGCTCCGTTGGAAGCTTAACGCTATATCTGTTGGGTGATCGAACTCGCCTCTCTGCCATCCACGCCCCCCGAATTCAGCGATGAAGCCTCCTGTCTCGTCAATAACTTGTACCCGATTGTTCCCGGCATCAGCGATGTAGATTCTGTTTTGTTCATCTATTGCGAGTCCCAAGGGTCTCTGAAATTCCGCTACGCCTTGTCCGGCACGACCGAGTGTCTTAACGTAGGTGATACCGACGATAGGAGCCGGTTTCCGTTCACGATTAGACGGCAGAATTTCAATTGCTCCCTTCCTGTTAACGGGTGGGGTCTCCGGCTGCGTAATTTCATTTTCCGGGAGGGTGCAACTCAAACAGAGTACAAGGAAAAGAAAACAAATTTTTTTGTATTTCCTTGCGGTTCGGTTAGGTGGGTTTGACGCTTGAAGTCCCATTCCGTAGATCCGTAGAGTCGCTTCCATTAGCGAGTACGCAGTTAACAGTTGTTAGTACGCTGCGCTTTAAGTTATTAGTTAAGAGACGTTGGAATGCCCGTATCCCTCTTAACTTATAACTTATAACTTATAACTGAAAGGCGTACTCGCCGTACTGTTCAAGATTAGCCGCGTTGTACTCTGAATTTGAAGACGAACGTCGTTTGTTGGTCATTAAATTCACTTGTAACTCTCGGTACAATGATCCGCAAACTGTTGTAGTTGATGCTCCGTTTACGGAAGTAGAGGAAGAATCGCGCGTGTTGCCTCGGCATCACCGTTGTTCTTTCGACGTCTTCTCTCGGTAGTACCGCTGGGTCTCCCTGTATCCTAATGGCCTTATCCCATCGGAACACTTCCGCTGAGAATTCGGGGGGCAGCGTAGGTCGGAAATTCTTTTTTAGATAGAAGGATTCTTGCGATTTGTCAATCGTTTTCGTGACGTTACCTGTCCCGTCAAGCATCTGACAATCCTTCTTTTTGAAGGATACCCAGTGATCCGTTCCGTTGTAAATAAAAATAGCGAACGCATCAACCGCCTTCACGTCGTTCAGTGGGACTGCCATCACCTTAATGCCGTTTTTCAGGTAGCCGACGGCACCTGTCTGCGGCATAATGTAGGCATCAGGGTCGAACACCGGGACGATCATTTCTGGTCGGAAGGTGTCTTTTATGAAACCCGGTACCTTTGAACAGCTGAGCGGAATTAAAGATAGACAGAGGAGTGCTAAAATCTGTAAGACGGACACTCGATAATGTATCTCATTTTTCATTTTTTTAAAGTTCCTTTATTGAAGTCATATTAAGTAAAACATGAGAATTTAGTCCGATAGGGAACGAAAGAGAGAGCATTTGTGTTCTTTTCTCTCCGCCTCAGATCCCCATTTGATTTGAATTCTTACCTCTTACTCGTTATGGGTTCAATAAGAGAGGCACGCATGCTTTTTACCCAAGCTTCAGTGGCTTCTATTCTGAGCTGATCTAAGAGGCGAAGTTCTTCTTTTTAGCCCCAGCGTTCTTCTTGTTCTATTATAGACCGTAGCAGGTTTCTTCTTGTTTCAAATGCCTGTTGATTATCAGGACCCGGAAATAGAAAATACAATGCTGCCGACTTAGCAACCATTTGTATAGCAATCTCAGGTGTTAGTATAACGCTTCCCCGCATTCGCTTATACTCTACGATGTAACGAACCTGTGGGATGTCTCCAAACTGTTGGAAAAACTGAGCTTCGCGGTGTTTTTTGCGTAACGCTTCGTCTACATCCGCAAAGGCCCAATTTTGGGGAACTTTAAGGTTCCTGAGTTCTTTAACTTCGGCGTCTGTTAACCTGATCCAATCTTCGTCTTTCAACTTTTCCCAATCTTCGTTTTTTAAATTTCCCCAGTCTTTGAGCGTTAAGTGTAGCCATTGTTTAGCATCTTTCAAGTCTATGTCGTCTATGTCTGTCAATTGTGGTAATTGATCATCAGATTGTAGGGAGTATTCATCGAATGTATTATAGTTCGGTTTGATTACTACTTGCTCGTCTTCGGTGTTTCCACAACTGAAACAGATCAGGAGGCTGAGGATAGCTGTAAGATAAAAAAAGTTGGAAAGGATAAATCCGTTTTTCATGGTGTGCCTCCGTTGGTCCAAACAAGTTATGAAATTTGGCAGATTTTATTCCAAAACTAACAACTCGACTCCGTTATAAATGTTAAGGCACGAGTTGTTGGTTTTAATAGCCGAGAAACGAGATAACAGTTCATTTAAAAGATCTTTCAAGGGCAAGCATCGCAGCCCCCACAATGCCAGCGTCATTTCCGAGGTGTGCCTTTACAATTTTCATTTGCGCTGGTATATCCATCGCACGTTTAGAGAGTTCTTTTCGGATCGGTTCAAAAAGCAATTTTTCACCGGCATCCGCGATACCGCCGCCGATGATCGCAATTTGCGGGTTGAGGATATGCGCGATTGATGTCAAGGCGATACCGATATACTGTCCCGTCTCAGCAAAAATCTTGATTGCGAGTTCGTCGCCTGCTTTAGCTGCCTCGGCTATCATCCGTGGCGTTAATGCCGTACCGTCTTTCATTGCAGCGGTTAAAGTTGAGTTCCGTCCATTTTCTATCTTCTCTGCGATACGCTCGACGATATTCTTAGCACCCGCGTACGCCTCAAGACACCCCAGATTACCGCAACCACAGACACGTCCATTCGGTTCGACAATGGTGTGCCCTAATTCACCAGCGGTGTTCCGGCTCCCGTGATAGACCTTGCCGTCAATCACGACACCACCACCGACACCTGTGCCGAGTGTGAGCGCGACGAGGCTTTTGTATCCGACACCCGCACCGTGATGAAGTTCACCCAAAGTCATCGCATTCACGTCGTTATCCATCCCGCGTAAAATCGGCGTGTATTTCTTATGTGTGTCGGTCTGTGCGGCATGTTTCGTGGGCTGCAGTTTCGCGAGTTCTGCATTAACATAATCGACGAGCGGGATGTCGCTCCATCCCGGAAAGTTCGGTGAAAAATGGACAACCCCTGTTTCAGCGATAATCAGTCCCGGTGCACCGAGTCCGACACCGATTTCGTGGATTTCGTCATCGGTCTGTAGCGGGTTTTTGCTTGTACTTTCGGATTTCTTTGGCGTTATGTCAATACCGGCGGTTCCTGCGTTCACCAGCACTTGACGAACGGCTTCTGCGATCCGTGCCGCCACTACCTTCGGGCCGCCTATCTCCACATCTGTCGGAAGCACGACGCGACAAGAAATATCGCCTGCTGCTGAAACCAATCCAGCCTTGATATCCGTTCCGCCGAGGTCAACGCCGATGCTGTATTTCATTTTACTAAATTAAAAATTCCAAAAAACTTGTGCGCCGTTGCTAACGTGACAGCGGTAAATTTCGGGTTCAATGCCGGTCTTTTCGTGGTATTCGGTTGCCACACGCCTTTGGAACGTCTCCAAAGCGTCTTTATGAACAATGCTGACTGTGCAGCCGCCGAACCCCGCGCCGGTCATACGGCTCCCGACGACCCCAGTGATGTCGCGTGCGATGTCGGTAAGTAGGTCTAACTCCGGACAGCTGACTTGGTAATCGTCCCGCAGTCCGTCGTGTGATGCGTTCATTAACCGACCCAATGCTATCAGCGATTCATCTATTTCGGTTTTCGTTGAGGTGCTCTCGTCCCTACACTTGAGTACGGAGACTGCCTCTACCACGCGCGTGTTTTCTTCTATGACATACCGACATCTCTTTTGTGTTAATGTCGGTAATTCTTCTTCATATTTTTTGAAATCCGCCAATGTAATGTCGCGAAGCGAAGTGATACCCGGCAGCCACTGTCTAAGGATTTCGACACCTCTCTCACATTCCGCTCGCCGTTTGTTGTATTCGGAGGCGGCGAGTTCCCGTTTAACTTTCGTGTTACAAATCGCGATGGCGTGGTCTGATAGGTTGAGCGGGACATGCTCATATTCAAGCGAGCGACAATCAAGGAACAGTCCACAATTTCCTTGTCCTAACAGTGAGATCGTCTGATCCATGATGCCACACTTAACACCTGCGAATTCGTGTTCCACACGTTGGCACAACGCTGCGAGTTCTGTCTTGTCAGTCTCCGATAGAGGGACTTCGGCTTCGGAGCCAGCCGTTAAAAAGGCGAGCGTCGCAGCGACGGAGAGTGCCGCTGAAGAGCTGAGTCCGGCACCGATAGGGACATCGCCTGTAATAACGGCATCAATGCCCGCCACCTGTTTCCCAGAGGCTTGTAGTACAGACGCAACGCCTATGAGGTAACGACTCCACGCCGGTGTCTGGCGCGGAATAGGTGTAAGCGCATCAAGCGAGAAATCCCAAGATTCACTAACATCCAAGGCGTGCATGACGACACGCCGATCAGATCGCTTACGCACAGCGATGTTAAGATATTTATCAATCGCGACCGGACACACATAGCCGTCGTTGTAGTCCGTATGCTCCCCAATGAGATTCACTCTCCCCGGGGCTGATGCGATAAATGTAGGCGGACTGCCGAAGGTCTCTTCAAACCTCTCCGTGATAGAAGCAAGTCGCCTGGCATTTTTGCTGTCGGTGCTTTGTGTTTTCAGTTCGTCGCGCAAAACGTCTTGTCCTTTGTCTCTTCCAGCGGGATGCCCACGAAGCCGCGTGCCGGAGGTTTGTTGATTATGGTGAAAAAAATTTCAAAAATCGTCCTAACATCTCAGGTAACGCTTCGCGCGGGATATAGCAGTCAACGTTGATGTCAGGCTCTTTTGCTATCTCTTTTGTGGGTGTTTGCGTGAGAAGTTGTTCTTCTGGCGCGTGCAGTGCGGGTTGTAGGTTCGGCGGTGTCGGTTTTTGCGGAATTGCTGCCCCTTCTACGATTATTAGTTCACCGAGCGGAAGATGCGTAGCGAGCGGGTATATCTCGCCTTCGGTCAGAATGGTGATATGTGGCAGAGAAGCATCTACCAATCGTTCCATTTGCAACGTCAAATAGGTCGTTTCCGGCAGTGTATCTTCGTATCCCTCCGGTTGACACGCGACAATCGTAATCAATGGGATACGTTTTGCTAAAGCGCACGCAATGGATGCGAGAAGAAGATCGGTATCAATCTCGGTGGGGATTACATCTATATCGGCGATAAAAAGGCAGATCGGGTACCCTGAAATTGTGCCTTCAGCCATAAAACCGGCAGCGTCGGTCGCTCCAATGTTCGTTATGGATGACGCATCTAATAGGTATTCGAGGCGTTTTTCAGCGAGTAAAGGAAACAACGCGTCACAGTACGAGCAGGTATAGAGATTCCGTTCGAGTTCACCTCTGAAAACAACTTCTTGGCACCCGGTGCATTTATACCATAAACTGATGATTTGGTCTGTGTCAGTAGGAGTTCGTGTTTCCATATTTTTAACGCCGCTCCGATTCATAAAAGGCAGATGACTTTGTACACTGCGGGAGAGAAAATTACAGGAAGTGACCGATCGCTTCTGCTTCCGTATCGTAGCAGTCGAAGATTGTCATGAGTTTTGCCATAACGATGAGACTTCTGACATTACCGCCGAGTTTAAGGAGTACCACGCGTCCGTCATTCCGCTGAATGGCGGTATAAGAAGCGATAAGCGTCCCCAAACCGGAGCTATCCATCATCTGAACGCGTTCTAAGTTCAAAATTAAATTGAGTTTTCCGCCATTTCCGGCTTCGCTATCTGCTATCACCATTTGTTGATCAATGATCTCTTTAAGCGCTAACGCATCGATCCCGATAACTTTCCCTTCAATATCTAAGATTGTAATGCTACCTTTGTGTCGAACATTAACCTGCATAGTACTTCCTTTATGGTTGTCAGTTATCAGTTGTCAGAGGAATGGTTATAAGTTATAAGTTATAGGTTATAAGTTATAAGTTAAGAATGTTCTTGGAACAGTTCCGTTCTCTGTGAAGGTTGCGACAGAGAACCTCTTTAACTGTTAACCAAAAGGTTTTTCGCAGAAAAACCGTACTGAAAACTGATAACCCTCAAAACTGTAAATATCACGGGAGCTGTGGAGTTTCCTTGTATTTGACCATTTTGATGATCGTGCCGTCGGCTTCGTAAATTACAGAATCCATATAGGCTTCCATCAAAAATATGCCTCTTCCACTACTTTTGAGTAAGTTCTCCGGGTCCAGTGGATCAGCGACTTCTTTACGTGTGAATCCATCGCCTTCGTCTTCAATGACGATTGTTAACTTATCGTCATCAAGATAGAACAAAATAATGGCTCTTTTGTGTGGGTCCTCTTTATTCCCGTGTTTGATTGCGTTGGTGCCTGCTTCAATAGCGGCAAGGTTAATTTGTTCTCGGACCTCCTCAGCAAAATCCGTATCTCTCAAAATCTCGCTAACGACAACATCGAGTAGATAGACATGTTGCATTGAACTTGGCAGAGACAGCTCGATAGCCTGTTCAGTTTCGGATGCTTTGTGCTTAAATGCCTCGGTATCCGCCACGGTGTTAATAGTCAGTTCGTCATCCGTGAGTGTCAACTGGAAAGTCGCCTGTTCGCTTGGACGTGCTCTATTGTCGTTTTTATTTGCGTTTGTACCCGCTTCAATGGCAGCAAGATGAATCCGCTCTTGGATGTCTTCAGCGAAATTGGTCTCTTTCAAGATTTCGGCGACGACAGCTTCGAGTAGGTCAGCCTGTTGCATTGAGCTTGGGAGAGAAAGGGTTATAACCTGTTCAGTTCTCTCGCCCACGTTTGAAGCTCCTTCTCTGCACACTCGTAAAAAGTCGAAGTGTGCCTACAAGACGGTGATGAAAATCATCCCGTCGTTTGTTTTGTTGTTTGTTTTCGGGCAATGCTATACGATTTGCCCATCCTGGATAGTTATCAGTAACCAGTGTCCAGTAGCCAGTCAAAGAAGTTTTTGATAGTTTGAGAGTCTCTTTTCTGGTAACTGGTAACTAACAACTGTTAACTGTTAACTTCTAAGCGTTTTATAATAATTAAAGCCCTATCGTCATGCGTCTGTGTGCTTCCGCTGAATTGCGCTAAGTCGTCAAGGATCGCTTCGCACAACGCTGATACTGACAGTTCGGTATTTTTGGCAAGGCAGGCGGCAAGCCTATCGCCACCGTAAAACAGATTGCTCGTATCCTGCTCCCAGTTCGTGGGTTCGTCAGCAGTCGTGTCTTCTGCAGCTTCAGTTTCGGTGATACCGTCCGTGTAGAAAAGGATAATATCACCTGGAGCCAGATGGCACGTCCCGTAAGTGAACGTGGCTTCTTCAAAGGCGCCTATCAACATGCCGCCTGTCTTTAAAACATCTATACCGTTACGACTGTGATAGTGAAACGGATAGCAGTGTCCGCCATTTGCGTAGGTGAAGGTAGAATCCTGAACATCTAATATCCCGTAAATCATCGTTGCGAACAGGTCTGCCTCAGTATCGCTTGCCACCAAGTCATTAATCCGCTTAAGAATTGAAGCCGGTGTCTCTTCGTCATAACAGAGCAATCGGAGTGCTGTCCGAATCATCACCATCAGTAGCGCTGCCGGAATACCGTTGCCCTTTACATCGCCGAGTACAATCCCGACCTGCGTTTCACTTAACGGAATGAAATCGTAGAAATCACCCGAAACAGAAGTAGAGCTTTGTAGCAGGTTAGCGATGTCGAATGTGTCAAAGCTCGGTGCCTGATCGGGTAACAATTTCTTCTGAATCGCAGCGGCGGCTTCGAGGTGTCCCGCGAGTTGTTGCAATCCTTCTTCACTGAACCCTTCACCCATAGCACGCTTCAGCGGATTGATATATTTGATCGGTCTCGTCCTACCGAGGACGGCTTCAACGCGTGCTGTTACCTCGCGTAAATCAAACGGTTTGGTGATGTAATCGTCGGCACCGGTCTCCAGTCCGAGGACCTTATCATCCGTCTGCCCGCGCGCCGTAACCAGAATGACAGGGATACTTTTTGTCTCGTCTATATTTTTCAGTTCTGCGATGACCTGCAAACCGTTTTTATGTGGCATCATCACATCGAGTAGGATGAGATCCGGTGGCTCCGTACAGGCGCTTTGGATCGCGCTATCACCATCGCTTGCGGTCCGAACGGTATAGCCTTCAGGCTCCAAATTCATCTTTAGCAGTTCAAGTATATCAAGATCGTCATCGACGACTAAAATTGTTTCAGGCATTTTCACTCTTTTCCAATGGCACAAAAAATTGGAAGTTGCTTCCGTGTCCGTTATCTCCGGTATCGACCCACAATTTACCGCCGTGTGCTTCAACGATGCCAGCGGCGATTGAGAGTCCTAAACCGCTACCGCCCTGTTGTCGGGTCTGTACACTTCCGAGTTGTCTGAATTTATCAAAAACTTTTTCTCTCTCTTCAACAGGGATACCAGGACCTGTATCAATAACCTCAACATGAAATCCGTCGCGTTCAGGGTTCCCGTTTTGCGAAGATTTTGATATTTTAACGGTCACCTTTCCGTTATCTGGCGTATATTTAATAGCGTTGTCGATAAGGTTAATAAAGACCTGTCCGATTCGGTCTGCGTCTCCGATCATCACTGGTAAAATCGAGGGTCTCTCTAAAAGCAGGGAGATAGATTTCTCATCTGCTTGCGGACGGAGTTCTTCAATCCGCCGTTCTGCTATTGCGTCTATTTGCAACTGTTCCCGCTTCATTTCGAACCGTCCGGCTTCAATTCGGGAAATATCAAGCAGGTCGTTGATAAGTTCGGCGAGCCGCTCTGATTGTCGGAGGGCACGTCCGAGACTCTCTTGCTGTTTTTGATTGATTTCGCCGGTTTTTCCGTCGAGGATCAGCGAGATAAAACCCTTGATCGATGTTAACGGTGTCCGTAACTCGTGTGACACGAGAGAGACGAACTCCGATTTCATCTGCTCTATTTCGTGTTCATTCGTGATGTCGTCGAAAACATAAACCGTGCCTGCGACGTTGTTGCTCTCATCCGGAAAATGGCTCGCTATAATACGGAGGACACGATGATTACTGCTATCTGGTAGTTCGTCATTAACATTGATTTCCGCAATCATTGTTCGATGCTGTGTCGTCTCACGTTGTGAAGCGGAAAGGATTTTCATCTCCGCTGTTTTGGTCTCCGCGCGTTCGGCTTCGGTATCTTCTGATGCTTTCGTCCATCGGATTTCGCCAGCTTCTGTATCAAGTGCGATATAGTTTCCGAAACCGGAGGTGTCTCCGAGATTCAAGAGCCGTTCAGCTACGGGATTAATGTAGAGGACGTGTCCTGAGGGTTCAACGACAATCAACCCTTCCCCGAGATTATCGACGATAGTGGTCAGTTTACGCTCCTCTTGCGTGAGTCGGTCAACTGCGATTTTCAGATTCCGGCGCATCTCATTAAATTCTTTCGCGAGCGTTCCGACTTCGTCGTCACTATCAATGGTGATTTCACTATCAAATTCGCCTTGTCCGATGCTACGGGCAGCAGCTGCCACTTTCAATATTGGTCTCGCGATCCGTTGCGCGGCCCACCATGCAACAAGTATAACGATACAACTTGAAGCGATGGTAACATAAAAAATATAATTGTTTAACTTTCTAACGCCGACGTACGCTGAGGATGTCGGACGTGAAACAAAGACGATCCAGTTGCTGAAGTTCTGTTGAGCCTTCCAGGGTTGTCTCCGTGAGGGTTGGGTTCGTGCCCATCCGTATACACGCGATTCATTGAAGCTGTCGGCTTCACCGACGGATTCGTAGTCGTAATATTTCCCTTGCGCTCCCTTTTTTGCCTCAATAATCGCTTCTGCAGCTGCGTTGTCCATCTCTATATCATCGCCGATTTCGTAGCCACTTCCGTCTGAGGCGGCGATGATTCTACCGGAGGCATCCGTTAGAACCGTGCGCGTCTGCTCCAACTCCGGACTCGATTCAACGATCCGCTTAAGCTCCGGCAGCAATAGCACAATTCTCAGCACCCCTACCGTATTGTTTTCATCTTCCGCAGTGCTGCCCCTACGTCCCTGTCTCGCGGCACGTATCGGTAGTGAGATGGGGAGCCGATGCTCTTCTCGGATGGCATCATAATGGATATCTTCAGCAAACGTATACCCTAATCCGTTGTTATAGGCATTCTTCCACCATGGCGTATTATCTACCTGCTGTGGCATCCCCAATTTTATACGGTAGTCCAGCGTCGGATTGTTTGAACGCAGGACGTATCCCGATTTATTTGTAATGGTTACCTCAGTTTTATTTCTACGTCTCCTGTTTCCTGCATACGTTTCGAGCAATCGGATACTATCGTCAAGATTTGCCCAGACCTTGAAATAGACAACTTCATCGCCATCAGCCGTGTTTGAATTCATGACGGCTTCCCTGAGGTTCAGGAGTTCCCCGCGAATTTTGGTGATTTTTTCCGAGATCGCGTTGTCTAAGCGGGTGAGTTTCTCTTGTGCCAAAAGCACATGGTTTTCACCGACTGTCCCTTTTAACGCATTTTCACCCAACACCTTGATCGCTATTGAAACAGCGAACAACGGCATGAGGGCGACTAACAGGAACAGTACGACCTGTTGACCCCGTAGCCCGACTTTGAACCGAAAACGCTCTGGACGATGATTGTCTTTCATGAGGAAGTTAACGGTTGTCAGTACGCTGCACTTTCAGTTTTCAGGATATGCGTTAACAGTACGCAGTTGTCAGTTGAAAGAGAAAATTGGTAATCCCCACGTGGCTTTCTGAGAACTGAAAGATTTTTCGCAGAAAAATCGTACTGTTAACTGTTAACTGTTAACTTATAAAACCGAAAGCGTCGCGTGCAGCCTCCTCCGTGTCATAGATTTCAATAACGGTTGTGAGCTGCGTTACCTCTAATACCTCTTGGACAGCCTTCTGCGGTTTCAGCAAAACCAGTTTCCCGCCGGAGCGTTGATACCCCTTCAAAGTCGTCACAAGTGCCCCCAACGCGCTACTGTCAATGAGTGGAACTTCCGTTAGGTCAACGACTAATTTATCGTGACCCGTTTGAAGTTGTGATTCCATAGCCTTGCGAAATGCATCGGATGCATTTCCGAGGATCTTTCCTGCTACATGGAGGATAGAGATGTTTTCTTCTCCAATCGTTATCTCAAAATTCATATTTTTTTCTTTTCCTTGCGGTTAAGTTAAGTGTGTTTGAAACTTGAAGTGCCACTCATAAATCTGAAGAAACACCCAAGCAAAAACACCCGTTCCACTTCGTTTCAGGCTATGTTTTTTTTATGACAACATAACTTCGATTGAATTTTGGAGTTGTGAAAACGGTTTCAACGCGCCCGCCAAGTGCCTTAAGGTCCGTCGCGCTTTCCTTAATTTCCGTGTCTATTATCTCTTTCCGTGATTTGTAAGCCACCCATTTCCCTGTCGGTTTTAGGAACGGCAGGCAGTAAGCTGCCGAATCGCGGATCGTCGCGACATAACGGGTGAAGACCCAATCGTAGGCACCGGTGTAGTTCGGATCGCGAACACAAACCTCCGCCCGTTCCGTTAGTACTTCGACAGATGCCTTCTGATGAAGGTTCAGTTTCGCGATGAGAAATGTTAGAAAACTCCCTTTCTTTTTCGATGCTTCAACGAGCGTTAACCGGATGTTGGGTACATAGATTTTCAAAACGATTCCGGGGAATCCAGCACCGGTACCGATGTCCATCACGGTGTCGCCGTCTTTGAGTGCGATATGTTCCAAAACGCTTAACGAATCGAGAAAGTGTTTATGCGTAACCTCAACCTTATCTGTGATTGCAGTCAGGTTGACCTGTTTGTTCCACCGAAGCAACACTTCTCGATACTGCTCGAACTGCGCTGCCTGATGCCTCGTTAGCGGGAACCCGTACTGATTGAACGTCTCTTTTAAGACATCACTATGATTTTCCACATTATCTTGCCCTCTGCTGGTAAAGGATGACCGTCAGGATCGAAATGTCGGCTGGCGAGACACCCGGCAGACGCGAGGCTTGCCCGATAGAAGTCGGACGAATCTTCGCTAATTTTTCGCGTGCTTCGGTCTTTAACCCGCGAACTTCCGCATAATCAAACGTATCCGGGATTCGGAAATTTTCCATCTTCTTAAACTGGTGAATCTGTCGCTGCTGCCGTTGGATGTATCCGTCGTATTTAATCTGAATTTCTACCTGTTCCTTCACCGCTGACGGTAGCATCTCAGGAGCGGGTGCGATTTCCGTTATATGTTCGTAACGCAGTTCTGGGCGTTTCAAGAGGTCGGCGAGCGATGTCGGTTGCTTTAGCGCACCGGTTTTAAGGATGTTCTCCAAATTATCCACAGTCTCTGCCGTCGGTTTAAGAAGTGTCTCCTGTAACCGTGTCAATTCGGTTTCGATGTGCGCTGCTTTCGTTTCAAACTGGCGGTATCTGGTGTCATCAACGAGTCCGACCCGTCTACCGATTTCGGTGAGTCGTAGATCGGCGTTGTCTTCCCGGAGTGCTAATCGGTATTCGGCGCGTGATGTGAACATTCGGTAAGGTTCGCGGATGTCGAGCGTAACCAGATCGTCGATAAGCACGCCTATGTAAGCCTGTGCCCTGTCGAGAACAAGCGGTGCTTCGCCTTTGACCTTCAAGGCGGCGTTGATGCCCGCCATGAGTCCTTGTGCAGCGGCTTCCTCATACCCGGTCGTCCCATTAAGTTGTCCCGCGAAGTAGAGTCCCGGAACCTTTTTGGTCTCAAGTGTCGGTTGGAGTTGTGTCGCCGGTGCGAAATCGTATTCCACGGCGTATCCGAACCGCATAATCTCAGCATTCTCTAACCCTTTGATGCTATGCACCATCTCTACTTGCACATCTTCGGGGAGACTCGCAGAGATACCGTTGAGATAGATTTCGTCGGTGTCGCGTCCCTCCGGTTCTACGAAGACCTGATGCTCTTTTTTTTCTGAGAATCGGACGACTTTGTCCTCAATAGATGGGCAGTAACGGGGACCGATGCCGACAATGCGACCGCTGTACATCGCCGACCGTTGGAGGTTCCCGCGAATAATATCGTGTGTCCCCTCATTGGTATAAGTTAGGTAGCAGGGGAGTTGGGGCTGCGTGATCTCTTCAGTGATGAACGAGAACGGAAGCGGGTCGTCATCTCCGGGTTGAATCTCCATCTCGCTGAAATCGACCGTTTGTGCATTGACGCGTGGGGGTGTGCCTGTTTTGAGTCTACCGATCTCGAATCCGAGATTTAAGAAACTCTCCGACAACTTCTCAGCAGAGGATTCGCCTGCCCTACCGGCACTATACGAGACATCACCGATGTGGATGGTGCCTTTCAGGAAAGTACCCGTCGTCAGGATGACGGTTTCCCCGAAATAAGCCGTCTTCGTCTGGCTCAGGATTCCGGTGCATCGACCCTCTTCGACAAGAAGTTCTTCGACGAGTACCTGTTTAATATCGAGTTTCGGTTGTGCTTCGAGAACGCGCTTCATCTCATCTTGGTACGCTTTTTTATCGGCTTGCGCCCGGCTTGAACGGACTGCTGGTCCCTTTTTCGTATTCAAACGCCGAAATTGGATTCCGGTCTTATCGATATTTTTCGCCATCTCGCCGCCAAGAGCATCAACCTCTTTAACGAGGTGTCCCTTCGCAAGTCCGCCGATAGCAGGGTTACAAGACATCTTCGCGATTGTGTCGAGGTTGATCGTAACGATAAGCGTTTCACACCCCATTCGCGCAGCAGCGAGCGCGGCTTCACAACCGGCATGTCCAGCACCGACTACAATAACGTCGTAATGTTTGTTGTAGGTGTTCATGTTTCTATCCGTTTGAAGTTAACAGTACTCAGGGTATTAGTTAACAGTACTCAGTTATCAGTTGTCAGAGGGAATGGTTATCAGTACGGAATCGGGTACGATTCCTTTCGGTTATCGGTTATCAGTTAAAAGAGGGTTGTGATAATTCCACAAGTCTCTTTTTGACGACTGAAAGGTTTTTCGCAGAAAAACCGTACTGAAAACTGAAAACTACTGACAACTGAAAGATTTTTCGCAGAAAAATCGTACTGTTAACTGTTAACTATTAAAGTCCATCATAAACGACGCTAATAACGAGTGTTGCGACAACTTCTAAGCTTTTCGGACTACATTTATCGACCGTGTCTTCAATTGTGTGCCAATACGGATAATCGAAGTCGATGATATCTACCATCGGGATCCCGACCTTGATGAGTGGCACGTGATCGTCCATAATTGCGGGTCCCAAACGTTGTTGGAACGGTGCTAACCGGAGTGCTGCTGCGCGATTCCATATCGCTGCGGTAAACGCTTGGTTCGCGTTCCAAGAGTTCGCCTCTATCGGCAGCGTTAAATCCTTGTCGCCTACCATATCCAACAGAATCCCGTAGTCGGGTTTCCATCTCCCGAGGTTTCGGGCGAAGAACCGGGAACCGATAAACATATCGTCCGCGGTTCTGCCGTAATCTTCGCCATCGAAAAGGACGATAACGACGCGCCGCGGGGGTGGATGCGCCTTAAAGACTCTCGCAAGTTCGAGCAACACAGCGACACCGGAGGCACCGTCATTGGCACCGAGGATCGGTGTCTCCCGATTCTCAGGTTTCGGGTCGTGGTCAGCGATGGGACGCGTATCCCAATGGGCAGCGAGTAACACTGTCTCTCCGCTCTGCCCAGTAACGGGTGGGGACCCCGGTCCGAACTCCGCCAAAATGTTGTTCAGGTGCAACGTTTCAGTGCCTACTTTATGTTCGAGCGGTTGCAGTGCCGCGTTGTTCGCGTATTTCTGAAGTTCCGTAAAGAGATAATTCTGTGTTTCTCGGTGCGCTGCTGAACCCGGGGGTCGCGGTCCAAATTCGCACTGCTTTTCCAATATAGCGAAGGCACGTTGCGCGCTAAAGGCTACATTCGCCTCACGAGCGGTACCCACCCTAGCAGGCGTCGCGTCTTTCGGCGCTGTGTTTTGGCGTTCTGAATCCGGTTCTGCACACGCGATGCTCAACACACCGCAGCAGAGATAGGTTAAAAGGAGTAGGAATCGTCGCGCGTTCATTAAGCTTTTCGCCTGCCTTCCAATGCTTTAGCAAGGGTTACTTCGTCAATGTATTCGAGATCTCCGCCGACAGGGATACCGTAAGCGATACGCGTGACGGCGATATCAAACATCTCCAAGTGTTGTGTGAGATAGAGAGCCGTCGCCTGTCCTTCTGTCGTCCAATTCGTGGCGAGGATTACCTCTTGCACCGGCTCAGGGTTTTTAGCGGAGTCCTTGATCCGTTGAAAGAGTTTATTAATTCCGAGTTCCTCGGGTCCGGTGCCGTCTAACGGGGACAGAACGCCCCCGAGTACATGATAGAGTCCGGTGTAGCCGTTAGTTCTCTCGATTGCCCACAGATCGTCGGATTCTTCAACGACGCAGATTAACCGCTGGTTGCGGCGCGGACTGCTACAGATATAACACGGATTCGTATCGGTAATCATACCACAGACATCGCAATAACAGAGTTGCTGTTTTACCTGGGCAATCGCTTCCGCAATTCCGGCGGTTTCCGTGTCCGGTAACTTCAGCATAAAGAACGCTAAGCGTTGTGCTGTTTTCTGACCGATCGTCGGGAGTTTTTGGAGCTCAGTGATGAGCCTCGCCAGCGGTTTCGGGTATTCTTGCATAATGCGTTAGAGAAATGGCTGTCGGAAACTGTCGGCTTTCAGCATTCGGCTGTCGGAAACCTTCAGTAAAAGAGGGTTCCGATGAAATCAAAGTTTCTTTGCTATCTGCTGATTGCTGATGGCTGACTGCTGATGGCTATTCTTACGGGAGTCCCGGAATTTTTAGGCCGCCGGTCAATTTACTCATTTCCGCGGACATCAATTCTTGGGATTGTTGCAGCGCTTCGTTAACTGCCGCGACAATCAAATCTTCAAGCATTTCCGTGTCTTCCGGGTCAACGACTTCCGGGGTAATCCGGAGCGAGATCACTTCTTGTTGTCCGTTGACAACGGCGGTTACCATTCCACCGCCGACAGTCGCTTCAACGGTTCGGTTCGCAAGTTCTTCACGGATTTCAAGCATCCGTTTCTGCATCTGTTGCGCCTGTTTCATCAGGTCATTCATTTTCATAGTGTTTGTCCCGTCACCAAGCGGTTTACGTCCCTCGTTTTCTCAAAAAATACTTGGCGCGATAAAGTTTCCTTATTCCTTGTAAGGTAAACGCTTCCCGAATTTGGGAAGCAGTTGTTATTGGGTTTCCAGAACTGTGGCATCAAAAAGACTGAGTGCAGTTTTGAGCTGCGGATCGTCCTGGGCTTCAATTTTCCGTATGTACGCTGTCTTTCGTTCCTGTTTCTCTGTTCCGTCTTGATCCGCTGTGGATTCCATAGCAGTATCCAATGCGACCAACTCAATATTGACCGTGGCACCGACTTCTTGGCTGAGCACCTCGGCGATCAATTTCTCGTCTTCATCTCTCACTGTCGGTAGAAACGAAGCTGAGCATGCGATTTTAACCGTGTTTGCCCCGTTCACAGTCGGCACAGATTTGTCTAACAAGCCGTTCCTAATGCGTCCCACCGGGAGTTTGGACTTTACATCCTCCCAGAATAGCGGTAGGTCAGCAAGGTCTCGGATGGCTGTCTCTGGTGGTGAAGTGAGTGACATGGATGAATCTGGGGCGACGGGAATTGTCGGGCTCGGTTCGTCTGTTATGCTTGTGAGGCTATCTTCGGAATCAGATCGGGGCGAATCGGATTGGATCAATGGCGCGGGGTCTTGATTTTTGGGGATGGATGTCTGCGCCGATGTGTTCTGTCTATCGTGTGCCTGAAAGCCTGATAGTGGGGGCGAGGTTACCTCGTCCCTACGTGCCGAAAGCCCAGCGGTATCAAGTTTCTGCTCAAGTTCGGATAATTTATCGACAATCTCTTGGAGCGGAATCCCCTCTTCAAGCGAGTTCATCTGAATAAAGGCAGCTTCTAATTGGAGTTGCGGGTAACCGTAGGTTTTGATGTCGCGGTCGGTCTGCATCAAAATCTTGATGATCCGTGAGAGCCGGTTCACCGACATCCGTTCCGCCTTCTCTTTGAGTTCCGGGAGGTCTGATTTCGGGCTCTGAACCATTTCGCTTAAGCCGTCGTCGATTGCCAAAAGTCGCAGGTCTCGGAAATAGGCGACCAATTGATCGAGGCATTGCGAGAGGTCGGTTCCCTGTTTCGCGAGGTTATTGAGCGTTTTTAGGCTTTTCGAGAGGTCCCTCGCTATCATCGCCGTTGTCAGTTCTCGAAGGAGCGAACTCGAACCGAGTCCGATGATCTGTTCGACTGCATCGACGGTCAATTCTTTACCGGCAGAGGAGACGAGGCGTTCCAACAGGTTTTCGGCATCGCGTAAACAGCCTTCAGATTGACGCGTGATAAGCGTGAGGACATCCGGATCGGCTGAAATTTCTTCCGTTTCGGCGATTAACTGTAACCGTTCAATAATCTTCTCATTTTCGAGGTGTCGGAAATCGAAGTCTTGACAGCGGGAGCTGATGGTCTTCGGAATTTTAGCGTGTTCCGTCGTCGCCATGATGAAGATGACGTGTGGTGGCGGTTCTTCAAGCGTTTTAAGCAGGGCGTTGAACGCCTCGGTTGAGAGCATGTGGGCTTCATCAATGATATAGATTTTGTAGGTACAGGTAGCCGGGGAGAGTTTTACGTTTTCGCGAAGGTCTCGGATCGTATCAATACCGCGATTCGAGGCGGCATCCATCTCAAGGACATCGAGGGCTCTGCCTTGTGAAATTTCTTCACAGAAGACGCATTTGTTACAAGGTTCCGCCGTCTTGCTGGTGTCGAATTGGGTCTCTTGGCTACGGTTGGGGCAGTTGACGGCTTTGGCGAGGATGCGAGCGATGGTCGTTTTACCGGTACCACGGGGACCCCAGAAAAGATAGGCGTGTCCGATGCGTTCAGACAGAATCTGGTTTTTTAACGTTGTGGTGACATGCTCCTGTCCAACAACGTCACTGAAGCTTTGCGGACGCCACTTTTGGGCGAGAACCTCGTAAGACATTGCGCAATCCTCTCTTATATGGCTTAGGTTGGGGAACCGGAGGTGGACAGTCGTGTTGATATGTCTAAAAAATGACTATGCACCCAGAGTTGACAAGTTCCTCCAAGCGTTGCCCGCGTCGTTAGCTCAGGCCAGGCACCCTTGCGTCACACGCACAACTCATCTACCGCTGCTTCCTTCCGGACCTGACGGGGTTCAACAAGCGTGCGTTGCTCAAGACCCAACCATCAACACTACGTGCGTGGGACGGACCCCACAGAAACAGGCCGCATACCGGGGATTCAGTCCTGCTTTAGCGGATTGCAGATACAGGGCACCGCTACCTCCCCACCTAGCATAGTCAAGGCTTAATTATGTAAAAAAACTGGCGGAGAGAGTGGGATTCGAACCCACGGTACTGCAAAACAGCACACATGATTTCCAGTCATGCCAGTTCAACCAACTCCTGCATCTCTCCGGATTAGGATATAGCAACTGTCCTTCCGTTCTGCCATCTTTCCTATCAAGAAGTTCTCGGTTATGTGTCCGTTCTATCTCATAATGGAGCAGACGGGATTTGAACCCGTGACCTCATCCGTGCGAGGGATGCACTCTCCCAACTGAGCTACTGCCCCACAATAGACTTCCCCACAATAGACTTCAAATTAATACAAAAAAACGGAGAGAGTGGGATTCGAACCCACGGTGACTTGCGCCACAACAGTTTTCGAGACTGTCCAGTTCAACCACTCCTGCATCTCTCCATATTTGGCATAATACATACGGCAAACGGGGTTTAAAACCTCACGATAACACCCCACCAGCCGGGTTTGAAACCCTGGGGGAAACACCCAAGCAAAAACCCCGCGAGGCGGCGCGTAAGCCGTATAAATTCTATAACGATGCGGTCCGCGTTTAAGATTCACGCATCCCGTGGACGGCGGCGTTGCTGAAAAAAAGTTTTCAAGAGCGCGCTGCTCTCGTCTGCGAATACACCACTGACGAGTTCGACCCGATGGTTCAACCGCTCATCTTCAAGAATATTGTAGAGTGTACCGGCTGCCCCGGCTTTAGGGTCGCTCGCTGCGTAAACAACTTTCGGAATACGTGCTAACACAATCGCACCGGCGCACATAGCGCACGGTTCTAACGTTACATAAAGCGTGGTATCCGTGAACCGCCAGTTCCCGATTTCCTTGGATGCTGCCTGTATCACGAGCATCTCTGCGTGTGCGATCGGACTGCCGGACGCTTCGCGTAGGTTATGTGCCTCAGCGATACGGACCCCTTCGCGAACAAGAATTGCACCGACCGGCACTTCACCTACGTCGGACGCTTTCCGTGCTAACGCGAGTGCCTGTGCCATCCAGAAACGGTCGCGATCTACATGCTGTTCAGTCATTGCGTATTAAAAGCGCCTGAGAGGATTCGAACCCCCGGCCTTCTGATCCGTAGTCAGATGCTCTAATCCGCTGAGCTACAGGCGCATATCGTACGGTATTGAAGAACCCTAAAACGGTTTCTTCCTAAAGGGTCTATTACAAAAAAAACGGAGAGGGTGGGATTCGAACCCACGATGGCTTGCGCCATAACTGCTTAGCAGGCAGTCCAGTTCAACCACTCCTGCACCTCTCCATATATAATGGCGGTGGGAGTAGGATTCGAACCCACGGTGGCTTTCGCCACAACGGTTTTCAAGACCGCCGCCTTCGTCCACTCAGCCATCCCACCATGTTGCATGCTTTCTGTCAATTATTCATATATATTATACACTATCAAAAAAGCCTTGTCAAGTTAATATTTAGTTTTCAATTTTCAAGGACCCAAAACCAACAATCTATGCTACAGTCCACAGGAGACTAACGGTTTCCTATGGTACAAATGGTACAAACAGGGGTATTTAGTTTTACGTATTCACTTTGTATATATGAATATATCTCCTTCTGTAGGAGCGAGTGTTTTTGCTTACAAGAAATCCGCAGAAATACCCAAGCAAATACCCCCAGCAAAAACGGTGTTTCTTCACGCTCGCGATCTTGCGCTAAGGCACTTTAATTTTTTTTGTACGCAAAAATCTGCGTCCTATTTTTTTTCCGATGGGTTAGGGTCTATCAGTTCAAGTTCCGGGTGCGATCACAGGTGTTCACTTATCAGGGACTTTAAGAGGCAGTGCGTCTGTGCTTAAAATGTTACACCTGTGTAACATTGGGTATGGATGTGCCATTGCGATAAACTTAGTCGTTGTAAGGGTTCAGAGGCGATTGTGTTATGGTTTCGTATTTGAAAAAAAAGGCGAAAAGTGTAACATTTTCGATTTGCGTTTGGGGTGACTCTGAGTCGTTAGGCAAAAGGGTTTTCGTTTTAACCGAGTCTACGTTTTGTACGCCTTATGTCTGGGTGAAGGGTTAATAGTTACTGGTGATTGGTTACTGGTTAATGGTAAGAGGTTTCTTTTTTTTACCAATAACTAAAAGGGCGTGATTTCCCGTACCAATAACTAACAACCAACAACTAATAACCAACAACCACTTGCTATAAAAGAGGAGCATGCGTAAGTCCTAAATATCATTCAATTAGTATGTATATGATAACATATATAATGTAGAGATGCAAATTTATTTTTTATATAGACAACGGACAGCCGATACGCTACAATGATACCGACAAGTCCCCTGATAAGGCGGATTTAGGAGTTTCTTACGCGCTCAGCACTTTATTTCAAAAATACCCACGATATGACAACACATTCGCACGCCGTTCTAAACATGGCGCTCCTCTCAAAACGAGACAAACCGTTCCTCAACACTTACGCCTTCATCGGCGCGGTGCTGCCCGATATACCGATATTCATCTTCTTCATCATTGAAAGCATCATCCGTAAAACACCACAGCAGGAACTTTGGGGGACCCTATACTTCACCGAATCGTGGCAGAATTTTTTCGACATCTTCAATTCCTTCCCACTCATCCTGATCCTGTTAGGGATCGGGTATTATCTCCTGAACTCCGAGCGGATAACCGTCTTGGCGTGGAGTCTGCTCATCCATTGCGGTTTCGACTTCCTAACACACCACGACGACGGACACCATCACCTCTTCCCGCTCTCCGATTTCGTTTTTGAGAGTCCGGTCTCGTATTGGGATCGCAATCACTACGCAGGCATCGTCGCACCGATAGAGCGCGTCGTTTTTCTCATCGCCTCCATCTACCTCTACCGCAGACTGAAGACCCGCCTCGCGCGGTGGTGCCTAATCATCGTGAACGTCCTGTTTGTCGTTTCCTACCTACTCTTTTTCCTTTTCCGTTCGGGTTGAATCTATAGTTGTCGGTACACAGTACGGTTTTCTGCGAAAACCTTTCGGTTGATGGTTGTCAGTTATCGGTACTCAGTGCTCAGTTAATCTGAACTGTGATTTATGGGATTCAATGATTTACAAGATTTGAACCTTACCTTGTCACGGGTGCGGATAGGACGCAACACAGAGGTGTGCTGCGGTGACAATCCTATCCAACGAACTTGCGGATATTATACACATATTCCGCGAATTTGCATCCGCCCTATAGCGTCAAGAGGCGTTGGAGGAGACTACCCAGTAGGGGATGTGCTTTGGCGATTTCAAAGATGTGCTCCCACAGCGCGGGCGGGCTACTCATTAACGGGTCTTTTTTAATGATCCGTTGCCAAAACTCTTTTCGCTTTTCCCCCGTAAGTTTTGTCCCCTCAACCTTCTTACTCTCCATTTCGCGCAGGAAGGTTTCGGCGATGAGTCCGTAGCCAATCGTGGTGGGATGGAAGCAGTCCAAACTGAAAAGTCCACCGTTTGTCCGTTGTGTCCCCTCCATTTCAAAACGCAGGACGCTCGGGGTCGGCTCCAGCTCGGCAAGAAGCGGATGGTTGCTGCCCAAGAGATCCTTGAGAGGTTTATCTGGCGCCCTTTCCGTATTTTGCCGTTTGACTGCAAGTTCGTCAAGCAAACCACAAATATCAACAACATGCCAACTCCCTCTTTCGGGAACATTTGTGATAATACTCTCAATACTCGCGTTAAACTCGTCGATCCGATCATCGATGCGTTGAACCTCCTCCGTCTTGAACTCTTCATCGCGCAAGCCGATGAATTTATCCCTCTTCAAAAAGCACGGAATGTACCTCTCATAGTATGTCTTTCCGTTGTCAGCCTGAGACGTTTCACCAATTCCCTGCGTGATGGGAGGGATTGTTACATGCGGAACATTGCCCACGAACACTTTCGTCTTCTCCGAGATCACATCTGAAATCCGCTCAACCATTTCTGCGTAATTGTCTTTAAAGACTTCGGGATCCGTGAGGTTGTATTTCTTATGCCGCTTTTCGGGATCGTTAGAGACCCACCTTTTTCCCTTCATGTCCTTCATATCAAGTTTCACAACCGTTGCGAGACAATCGTTTGCACCCAAGAACAGGATAAGATTGTCTACCCCGCCCTCGTGGTCGTTGAGGTATTTCAGGTTGTCGATCTGTGTCCAGTTCTTCCGATCGGGGTTACGCTTCGGGTTAAGCACACGTTGCGCGATCCGATACGTCGGTGCCGACGGGACCTGGAAAAAATCGTTTTTGATTTGCCACCACTTGTTCTCACGGTACTGCTTGTAACAATACTCAGAATCGACCTTGTAACTATCATAAACCCGGAAACCTGACACAGCGAGGTTGTGGTAGACACCCCCATAACATGCCGGGTCTGCGCCGGGGCCGCGTTCATAGTAATATTCAACCTGATTCAGGTACTTTCGGATCGATCCCAATAACGTGCCCCACTTTCCGTCTTTAATAATATTGGGACCCACCTCCTGAGTGATAAACGTCAGTAAACACTTAATATTCAGCGGGATCCCGTCTCCACAAAACGTTGGCACACGAAAATCAGACTGGACCTGAAGTCCCATCACCTCCGCAATGAGTGCCGGATAAGAGAGTTGGGGTTTGGAAATCGCACCACTCTGGACACCTTGTGTCAGGCTGTCGCCAATTGCTACAAGTTTCGGCATGTTAATTCCCCCTTCATAGCCATGAGAAGGCACAACAGATTCAATTGTGTTTTAGTTTGTATCCTCATTAATATGAGGCTCTACTCTGTCAGACGGACCCCAATATGGATTGTTATTTTCTATCGTCTTAATATATGCGTTTATCCTATCAAGGTCCCGTAAATCCCAAATGCTCGTAAGGGTTCCATCAGATAAATTGTAAGCAGCGAACATCACGCACATGCCATTATTCATTCCAACCTGCCCTTCAGGGATTTTGTAATTGACATCTTCACCGGGATCGTAACCGATCTTTCTCAAATATGCTTTTGCATGATTGATTTCTTGTGTAGAAAATTTGTGCCATCCGGGTTCATAATACGGACGCGGCTTTTTCAATTCATACAGAAGCCTCGATATTGCGACTTCTCGACCCTGTTTAAGTGTGGATAAAGCGTTGGTATAATCCCCTAATATCTGAAAACACTGACTTGAAAGGATATACGACTCAACTGTTGACGGTTCTATCTTTATTACGTGAGTGGCATACACAAGCGATTCTTCTGGATATATCTGATGCCCGTGACGGGCTAAGGTTAATAAAAGTCTCGCTGAATTTGGATAACGGGTTAAAAGTTTCTGATACGCTTTGAAGAGTGTTTGGTCTCGTTGAGAACGTGTTATCCGTTCAGTTGATATATTGCCGAATTCAAAATAGACTTTTTGCATCTCTCGATGGAGCGACAAGTCAACAGGTGCCGCTTGAAAAAAATCTTCTTCATTGTTTTCTATCCTTGGATCAGAACACCCTAATATTAAACTGAAAAACAACAACGGGAAAAATATGTGTTTCATGATGTTTCTCCTAAGTGCCTCTGTATCTTCCGCTTCACCCGCCGCTGCCAGATTCTCTACTAAAACCCCCGTTGACTGCTTTTTGTACCTAAGATAACGATCTGATCTGGCTTGATGTATTCCGAAAGTGCAAGCCCAAAGAAGGCAGTCGTTTTCGTGGATCCATCCGGAAACTTGTAGGTCGCCTCTCTATATCCGGTTTTAGGGTCCTCCCGACCTTTACCGAGAAATGTCACAAATGTTTTCATTCGGGTGTGCCTCCTTCCGTTAAAGGTTGCCAGTCACAGATAAAAAATTCGAGATCATCTAACGACGGTTGATAGGGACCGAGATCAGACAGATTTTTTATGCGGTGGCGCAGCTTGACGATGAGCATGCTGTCTCCGGGTGTGAGTTCTGCCTGTTCGCGTGAGACTTCGATGTCAATACCTGTCAGTTCTTGAATCATACGCGCGGTTTCGGGGTAACCGATATAACTTCGGAAGTCGTCGGCTGCTTGTAAGATTGTTTGGAATTCGGTTTCTGAAATCCGTTTTAGGGTGTAGATCCCCTCTGTCGGCATGACAGCAGAATTGAGTAAATGGAGCATTTGTGGTATATCCGAAATGGTCTGGGTAACCCAGTCCCTACGTTTTGTGTGCCTAAATGATTGTGTGATCTATTGTATCTAATCGTTGATTGGTGTGATTTTGACCCAACCGAGTGTGGAAATTGGGTTCTGTCCGCGATATAAGACTCGGCGAGTTTTCGGAAATTCTCGTTTGTCGTATTGTCCACGCCGAGAACGACTTTCACCTAACCGAAAACGTTTGCGTAGTTTCATCCACATCTCTTGGTGGGGGTTGAAATTATTCGCAAAGACTCCAGTAATGGTATTGGCGTGGTAGCCTGTGCCCCACCCAATTTGCAGAAGGAAAGCGTCATTCTGGATATCGTTATTTAAATCCTCAAGTTTCATATAAAGTTGGGCAATTTCATCAAGATCATAGATATCAAAGAATTCAAGTTCAGTTGCGAGGATATCGGATGCCAACGAGCCGTGAGAGTGGCGAAACGAGTGGAGATACGACAAAGTCTTCTGCCTCGCGTTCCTCGTCTTCGCGTTCAGTGGCAGAGAGTTGATCGGCTAAGATGACCTGCTTATCCAGGTATTGGAGTTGGTCTTGCGGTATCCGCGAGGTGTCTTTTGGTTGCGAGGCTCGAAGGGCATGATGGTTTCGGATAGCGTTTTTGAAGGCATCGCCGCACGGTGAAAAGAAATCGGTAAAATCTTGGTCAACGAATTCATAGCTATGTTCTTGATGCGATTTGTATCGGTCAATGGCACGCATCCGGAATTTTCCGATGTCGTGCAGTAGTGCTGCGAGATGTAAAAGGTTTTGTTGTTCCAATGAACTCTGTCCTTCTTGATTTATGTGTAACAGATTCCAACGATGAATGTCTGGTTGAACACAGGCACCTCATTAGCCCAATAGAATGTCAGCCCAATAGAATGTCTATATCTTCAAGGGTTTCTGCGGTCAGGCTCTTCTCAAAGATGGCATCGAGTTGGGCAGGGTCTTGGATGGCCTGAATCTGGGTTATCATCGTTTCGGGTACACTCGGAAACTTGTGTTGCAGGAGTTTCAGGAGTGCCGCTTGTTTTGCGCGAGTTTCCCCTTGCTCAATACCTTGAGCCATTCCTTGCTCAATGCCACGTTGTAAAACGATTTCATAAAATGGAGATTCTCGCATGGTTTCCTCCGATATCAAACGCTGAAATAATTCAGGATCATGTGCTAAGCTCCCTAACAGGGAAAGCGCGTATAATAATGTAGAACGCGTCTCCGAATCCACTGGTGCAGCCTCAGTCAGCAATCAAGTTTGAATCCTTCGACCGCCTGGAAGCTCAACAATAAATTCGGTTGGAACTGGTGCTTCAGTTTTTATTATAGACCGTTTAAAGGGTACTGACAGTCCAAACTCATCATTTATCGCTTGAATTTCTTGCATGTCTGACTCCACATCACCATAAGGATTTATAACCACTTCTTTAATCAAAGAGGTAAGATTCACAGGAAATCTCACGTGGGGTTTAGACTGGAAGTTAGAGTCGGAGTTAGACAAAAAACCTGTCAATACTGAAGATTGTGTATTATACGATCGTTTCATTTTATCCCAAATGTCAATAATTAAATCACACAATTTCTCCTGATCCCAATCAGATACATTAGCCTCATCTAACACATTAGCCTCATTTAACAGAAGTGAAAGATTAGGTCTTTGCTCTGGAATTAACTCGATTTGGAGCACAATTCGGTATTCTTTCTCATCTGCGTACGGTTTTTGTTTACATACATAGCGAGTTAATCCAGTAAAATTAATCTCAGTTCCAAGTGGTAAATATCTTACCTTATTCAAACCTATGGAAATTCGGTATTTAGCCGATGGATTAGGGCCAAGAGTTTGGAAAATTGTGTCAACGGACCTCGGACTATTCGCATTTTCTTTTAAAATGCTTTCCAATGAAGATACATCAGACTTGATCATTATACCGCCTTGCTTATTTTTTTCAGTGTACGTTTTCCACATGAGCGATGATTCTTTCACACCCCGATGCCAGCAACTCACAAACGTGAAATTTTGCAAGAAATTCTCGTAAAGTGCTGGATCAAAACACTCCAATAGCGTTCGCGCTATATGTGTCGCATCTTGAGCTGTACCAGATATTCGCCTCAGCCCTTGTGTGAGCTGAGAAGCCGCCTCTTTAGTATCCATGCAATCCTGCATGGATCCTTCAAGTCCATCTCCCAACTTATCGTATCGAGGGACATACAACGTTTTTGTAGATAGCAAATCTCTATACTTGTCTATATCCATGTATCTTGACAACTTCATCAATGCATACCTCCGATAAAAAGATGATAGATAGAGTTATTCACCACTAACTTTAGTCCATAGGTGTGATCAACGCTGTTGCTACTCCACGCGGACCAACAGCGTTCAGGGCTCTTACTTCAGCTTTCAGAACTATGTCTTCGGGTAATAGCGTAAGCAATCACGTATCCGTGCTATTCAGATTCAGCCAACCTGTATCTCCTGTATTGGTAGTGAGACGAATTTGGTAGTCAATGATATTTGACCCCCATCATCTGGTTCGTCTTAAGTAAGTCTATATGGATGTAGTGTTATTGACTGTTGCTTTTTCAATTCTCCTATGAAAAAAAGGCGGTGAATAGGAAAATCCACCGTTGTTCTCTGATTTTCTCACTGTTTCAATTCCAAACTGGTTCGATTAAAAACACTTCACAACAACCGTCAAATATATTATACACGAGCCTTAACAAACATGCCAACTAAATTTCCACTTTCGACAGAGCCATTCAATTCACCTATAGGAAAGATTTCCGAATCCCAACACATCACGGTAGGAGTGATCTCCGAATCGCGATGCCTCCGAAAAAACAACGGTAAACTGAAAACCAAATGACTCTAATCGTTTCACTTTTTAACTTGATATTTTACTATCCCCTGTCGTATAATGTGGGCTAAACCAGTTCTTTTACCGAACGCACGTTAAAGAAAGGGAAATTTATGACCCAACCCGACATCATCCAAACGATACTCAAAGATAGCAATTACCATCTTGATCTATTTGATGAATCCGAAATTCAGGCATTGCGAGCGGAAATTCTCACCCAAACAATCAAAGGCAAAGAGACCCCATTTATCCGTTGTCCCATTCGTAGAAAAGCCATCCAATTGAAACCCGAAGAACTCATCCGTCAGCTCTACGCCGCGCGGCTCCTGAACCAGTATCGTTACCCAAAAGAACGCGTGAGATTTGAACACCTTGTGAATTTCGGTAGAGAACGGAAACGCGCTGATATTGTTATCCTCGACAAAGACAGACCCGACACCCCTTATATTATTGTTGAGGTAAAGAAGCCGAAACTCCAAGACGGTAAAGATCAACTCCGTTCCTACTGCAACGCCACCGGTGCACCTATCGCCGTGTGGACAAACGGACAGCAAATCTCACACTACCACCGCAAGGACCCAAATTACTTTGAAGAGATTACCGACATTCCTAACGCTGATCAAACCCTTGCTGACATACTCAATGAACGTTTTACGCTCAAAGACCTCATCCTCAAGGATAAACTCGCAGCGGAGCGGAAATCCTTAAAGGACATCATTCGGGAATTAGAGGACGAGGTCCTCGCCAATGCAGGTGTCGATGTTTTTGAGGAGGTTTTCAAACTCATTTTTACCAAACTCTATGACGAATTCAAGAGTCAAGACGACAAGATGTTTATCAATCGTCTGTTACGGCAAAGTATCAACACTGCTATACAAGAGACAGATCGAGATTACGAAGTCGAGCATCCAGATTACGAGATACTCAAGAAAGCCGTTGAAGCCATCCCGGACGATGATTTTCGGACTATGGAGTTTAGGAACACAGGGCAAACCGATAGCGAACTGAAAACTAAAATACAGCACCTTTTTGACAATGCAAAAAGCCAGTGGAAAGGCGTTTTCCCAGAATACGCAACGTTTGAACTTTCAGATAGCCATCTCTCTGTCTGCGTTTCAAGTTTGCAGGAGGTCAAACTCTTTAACTCCAACTTACAGATTGTTGACGAGGCGTTTGAGTATCTTGTGAGTAAATCTGCCAAAGGTGAAAAAGGGCAATACTTCACGCCGCGGCACGTGATTGATATGTGTGTGAAGATGCTTAACCCGAAACGCGGTGAGTATATGATTGACACCGCCGCTGGGAGTTGTGGTTTCCCAGTGCATACCTTTTTTCAAGTTACCGGTTCACCTTTCACTAATGCGGAAATGTCCGCCCCTGACAAACAGTATGTCCGTGATAATATATTCGGTATTGACTTTGACGAAAAGACGGTACGGGTGGCAAGAACACTCAACCTGATTGCAGGGGATGGTGAGTCCAACGTCTTACATCTTAACACGCTTGATTATGAACGGTGGGGTGACAGGGCTGAAAGAGATAGAATATGGATAATGACTTATGGCAGAGGTTTTGATCGGCTCAAAGCGTTAAGAGCGGAATCTGCAGAAAACAGGCTTTTTAACTTCGATATCTTGATGGCAAATCCACCCTTCGCTGGAGACATCAAGGAACGCCGCATCCTCCATCAATACAAACTGGGTTTTAAAGGGAACGGTAAACCACAGAGTAAAGTGGGACGCGATATTCTGTTTATTGAACGCAACTTGGATTTCCTCAAACCGGGTGGACGTATGGCGATTGTCCTCCCACAGGGTAGATTCAACAACGCCTCTGATAAATATATTCGTGATTTTATCGCAGAACATGCCCGTATCTTGGCGGTAGTTGGATTGCATACCAATACCTTTAAACCTCATACCGGCACCAAAACCAGCGTTCTGTTCCTACAGAAATGGAACGATGACCCAGACCAAGGTCCGCTTTGTCCGAAAGTTGAGGATTACCCGATCTTCTTCACAGTCTCCGAAAAAGGCGGAAAGGATAATTCCGGTGATTACGTATTTCTTGAAAATAGTAATGGGCAATACAAGTTAGACGAAAACGGACATCTAATCGTTGATCACGACTTACACAACCACAACGGCGAACTTCCAGACGGTATTACCGAAGCCTTTATTGAATGGGCAAAAAGTGAAAACTTATCATTTTGGGAAGATGCTGAATGAATGCTAAAAGATGCTGCCCTGGATGGACACACCAACGTACACTATTCAATTGTTAATTACCAATCCGTAGTAGATTCTTCGCATTCTCTGCGACTCGATGCGGAGTTTTTTCACCCCGACTATCTGGATATCCAACGCCAACTCGAAAAAATCAGTTCGCGTAGGTTAATAGATTTCCAAGTTGAGATTAAACATCCGAAAGAGATACAACGAAATTATGTGGACAATGGCGTTCTGTTTCTAAGAGCGCAAAACGTTCGTCCGCTATCTATTGATTTGACATCAAATCCTGTTTATATCTCAGAAGAAGACGCAGAGCGCTTGAAAGAAAACACAATACATCACAAAGACATTTTGGTAACAAGAACAGGAGCAAATGCGGGTCAGTGCGCCATCTATCTTGAAAATAGAGATGCTATCTCATCGTCTCACACTTTTATTGTCAAAAGTGGGGATCTAAACCCGTTCTTTCTCGCTATTTTTCTTAATACCAAGTATGGCACAACATTAATAGAGAGAGGAAGATATGGTAGTACCCAACCTGAAATTGCTCCACCTTTTCTATACCAAATCCCGATGCTTGTTTGGGACGATCTCCCGTCTGTGATTGAAAAAACCTATCTCCAGTCGAAACATTTAACAGAATTATCAAAGACGCGATATATTGAGGCACAAACCCTCCTCCTCGCCGAACTCGGTCTTGCAGACTGGCAACCGAAGCAGCAACTAACCTTCGTCAAAAATTTTTCCGACACCGAGCGCGCCGAACGTATCGACGCAGACTATTTCCAACCGAAATATGACGAAATCGTCAACACTATCAAAAATTATTCGGAAGGTTGGGACACATTGGAAAATCTGGCAACGCTGAAAAAATGCATTGAGGTGGGGAGCAAAGAATACCTTGAGACAGGCGTTCCTTTTGTGCGGGTGAGTAATCTCAGTCCTTATGAAATCACACAAGAGAAATACATCTCAGCAGAATTGTACGCGGAACTCACGGAACACCAGCCGAAACAAGGCGAGATCCTTCTCAGTAAGGACGCAACCCCGGGTATCGCCCACTATTTGCGCGAAGCACCTGAAAAAATGATCCCTGCTGGTGGTATACTCCGATTGAAAAGCAAGACGGATAGAATCGGGAATGAATACTTAACGCTGGTGCTTAATTCAATCCTGACCCAAGAGCAAATCAATCGGGATGTAGGCGGCTCCGTAATCTTCCATTGGCGACCCGATCAAGTAGCGGAGACAGTTATTCCTATTCTATCCTCAGAGAAGCAAGCCGAGATTGAACAGAAAGTTCTCGAATCCTTCAACCTACGCAAACGCGCCAAAGACCTTTTGGAACACGCCAAGCGCACCGTCGAAATTGCAATAGAGCAAAACGAACAGGCTGCTATTGATTGGTTGAAGTCTGCTATATAAATGCTTACGGAATTAGTCATTTTGGACTTGGGAAAAAGTATTTGGCTTATCGTGTTTATTAATGAAATGTAAACATGAACTTATCCATGTGTCAGGGTTTTCTAAATTCAGATTATTTTCCCACTCAAATTTTTCAGCAATACGATGGTGGTTAGGACAAAGAACAACGAGATTTTTAGAACAGTTGATGTCAGTTTTTGTTTCATTTTTAGATTTGAAAGGTACTATATGATGAATATCAGGAGTGCCTCTAAATGAACATTTAGGGATTTGACAACTATGTGTGTTCCTATTGGCTTGAGATAAAATCTCTCGCAGTTCTTTTGTTGACAATTTAGATTTCTTTTTTACTACGTCGTATTCGTTGAGAATGGCTGAAATGAGCTTATCATGAGAAGAAAAATGATTTTTGATATAGTGGGCACTAATGCCATAGTAAGCAAGTTCACCTGTTGTGAGAAAGTATTTACTATCAGCTATTACTGATAGTGATTTTGGTTCATACCCAAATTTTTTTTCTATTACCCATTTTATAGCGTTAATTAAATTTCCTTTTCCATTGTCGCCTTTAAAATGTTTGTTTGTTTTGGAGTGTTTAAACTGGAATGGGCGAAATTCTTGTGGATATGTTTGGCATATTAAAAATGCTACTGCTGTAAAGTTCTTGTAAAGAGGGTCTTTTTCTTTTTCTGTTTGAGCGAACCGAATACAATCGTATAAATCGTTTTTTGTGAAGTGACTGTTATTGATATTACGGGGAAGTTCGTCGTCTATTTCAAAATGGAGCTTTTCTTCAATTAACCATTTTGTTTTCGCTTTTACCTTTTTTAAGTCCATATTGTCACGAGATACTCTGGATGTTTTGCCATGTTTTTTTAGGATTAAATATAATTGGTTATGAGACATTGATAAGTTTTTTTGTATTTCACTTGTAGGCATTTTCCCATGATTTTCAAGGATATAGATTATTTCATGTGGATGTGCGTCTTCTATGATACCTTTTTTTCTAAGAAATGAGGTAATTTCAATGGGTTTTACGGAGAGTTTGTTAGTAAGACGAGATAACGGTAATTTATCCCAATTGTTTATTATGTATTCGCTATATTCTTTATCCATTTTTAGTAATCCTTTCTGCAAGTCCAAAATGATTAATTCCGAATGCTTATTATTGTGGTGATGGTTATTGAGCCTCTACAGTTTGATGTTGTACTGCCACCGGAAATTTAGACCACTCTCTAATATAAGATTGTGCTATAATGATAATCTATATTTGAAAGGAGAATTCCGATGGCGAAACGAAGAAGATTCACGCCTAAGTTTAAAGCAGAAGTTGTGCTTGAGGCCCTCCGCGGTGAAACTTCACAAGCGGAACTGTGCCGACGTCATAACCTCAGCGAAAACCAAGTCTCAACATGGAAACGCCAACTTCTTGAAAATGTCGAAACCTTCTTTGAGTCGGCAGTAGGTCCGTCAAATGAGTCAGCGGAGCGGATTGCTCAACTTGAGCAGCTCGTTGGACGGTTAACACTGGCACTGGAAATCCAAAAAAAAGCATTGACTTTATTGGATTGACGCCTTCTCAACAGCGCTGTCTCGTTGAGACGTTGCGCAAGGAGTATTCGATGCGGCAGATTGGTCAGACGCTGGGTTTCAACAAGAGCACCTTCTATTATCAACCGAAAAGCGATGCCTCTGAAGATGTCCTGCGTGCCGAAATACAGCGATTAGCGGTGGCGTATCCGACATATGGATATAGACGTATCACGAAGTTGTTGGTGGCTGAAGGACACACCGTTGGGTATAAACGCGTCGCCCGCTTGATGAAAGAAGATAACTTGTCGGTTTCCGTCAAACGTGCCTGTCAAACGACCCACTCCATTGACGGTCCGCAGCCGTGGCGGAATCGCCTCGAAGACCTTGACATCTGTCGATGCGATCAGGTCTGGGTCGGTGATATCACCTACGTCCGCCTCAAGCACCGCTTCATCTATGTCGCTCTGCTCATGGATGTCTTCACGCGCATGATTAGAGGGTGGAAACTCAGTCAACACTTGACGCAATCTCTGACCTTGGACCCCTTAGAGCAAGCTTTAGACGACAGGGTGCCGGAGATTCATCACTCCGATCAAGGCGTGCAGTATCTTTCAAGTGCTTATCTCTTGAAACTCAAAGAACACGGTATTCAGATTTCAGTCGCTCGCAGAGGGTGTCCTTGGGAGAACGGGTACGCCGAAAGGTTGATCCGAACTCTCAAGGAAGAAGAAGTTCACCTCAATGATTACCAAGATATTACCGAGGCTCGAGAACGCATCGGTCATTTTATCGAACAGGTGTATAATCAGAAACGCCCACATTCGGCGTTAGGGTATTTGACTCCTATGGAATTTCAACGACAAACCTTCTCTTAACTTTGCGAAATTATGGTCTAAATAAACGGTGGCACTTCATGTGCTTCAACAAACTCCTTGAGAATTTGCACTATGCTATCAAACTTGGCAAAGTGGTCAACATTTTTTTCTTTACAAATCCAATCACAAAATTTTCTTTTTTTCAGTTCCCGTTTTGTCACCTGTCCACCGTCACCTTTTTTTATAACTGTTTCACCATAGAAGTGTTCTTCAAAAAGTTCCTCTGGAAAAAGGTTTTCTATACCTTCTGATACTTTAGTATTTTCAGGATTCTCTCGGATTCTTTTTACCGAGAGTTTCTCAACAGGTTTAGGTGTTTTTTTTACATCGGAATCATAGAGAAGCAAAATTGGTTGATGAATAATTGAGGATTTGATCGCGTAGATTTTGTGAAAATTGTCTAATCCACTATTACCCCCACCATTATCACCTTCGTCGCCTTCTTTACCAACAGGTCTGATATCCAAAGAATTTAAGAGTTTTTCTTCATTGAGCAGCTCTAATGCTGTTTGAATGTAGCGCACATCTGTCTTTCCTTCTGTTAGAACAACGGGTTTTGTCATATTTGCAAAATGTTGTTTTATTTTTTCTGAATAACGTTCTGTAGATTGGTAGTACTCAAATGCCTTTCCGAATTCAGAATACCGTTCGCTATTAATTCGTTTTGCTTCTGGCATTTCGAGAATTGTAACCCTGTCAACACCAAATCTTTTTTCCATGCCGAGCAAAAACAGCGGAGAATGTGATGATACAATGAACTGAACCTTCGGGAACAGACTTATAAGTTCGGGGAGGACATCGTGTTGAAGCGTTGGATGTAAATGGGTATCAATTTCATCTATGACAACAAGACCTGCGATCTGTGACAGATTCATGCTCTTATTAAGGTTTCTCCATTCACCATATCGAATAATTGTCGTAAAGAGATTGAATAATTGTGATTGTCCTGCTGATAGTGACGGGAGCGTTGGAATCGGTGGTCCATCGCCCGTCTTTATACTAATTCTTGATGGTCCAAAATAGCGAAAGTTTAGACTTAATTTCGCATCTTCATTTTGAAGCACTGTTTGCAGTATCTGTTCAACATTCTCGCGACTTTGTGCCAGTGTAATTTGTTGTCCCATAGTGTATTCTTGTATGTACTTAAAATAATTTTTAATTTGTTGTTCATCAGGATCAATGAAGGAATCAAGAAATACATCTAACACCCAGGAAATATTTTCCGCCGCACAAGTTTCTATCCACAAAGGTTTGTCAAAAACATCATTGAAGCGGCGACTCTCATAATCTACCAGGCGCGCTTGCAGGCTCTTAGGGTTTAACCAATCAGGATCTTCACGTCGACTTGATGGAAAAAAAGCGTGTGCATGCCTTTCCATTTCAATAGCAACAGTCATTTTGTCGGCCAATACATCTTTGTGATTTCCTGACGTTGTCCAGTTCCACACTGGATCAAACACAGATTTTACGTCTGGAGAATAGGAATCTGGATCAACACTTCCCAATTTCTCACAGTAGTACAAATCAATCTCTTTAACATCGAAATATTTGTTAGCTTTGAAACGAAGAAAGCTCAAACTAAAACGTTCTCCGCTTCTTACTGCCCTTGGATGAATGTCTCGAAAATATGGTGTACCTTTTGAACTATCAGGAACAGCAATGTCGCGGAATGCTTTCTTAGCAAACTCAAAAAGAGCATCAACAATGTAGGAGAGAAAAATAGTTTTGCCGGATCCGTTCGGCCCAACTACCACTACAGGAAGGGGATTTCCAGCATCATCAAAAGGTGGCTTGACATGGCATTCTGATATAGGTCCGGTATTCTTTAAAAAGATTTCATGGAGATACATAAGGTGTCTTTTAGGAATTGATAATCTTGATTTTAATATCAGTTTTGTTTACCCTTTAATTATAACATTTTGAGTTGCTCTATGGCAAATTAAAACAGGACGTAGAAAAGCGTTGTAATTTACCACTTTTCTCATAACCTACGCTATCACGCGAAACACCTGCCACAACATGCCAAACGCACAGTTAAAATCACAATTTAACAAAACGAACAAGCTGCTATTAACTGGTTGGAAATCACACGACCAGAGACTTCTTAAAATCCGTGTTATCCGCGACAATCCGTGATTCAGACGCATTGTTTTCTATCAACTATCATATTACAGAGGTGCCGTTGCTACCACGACTGAAAAGGGTACGGGTTATTATAGACGTGCTGAAGAAATACGCAGAAACACCCAAGCAATACGCAGAAATACCCAAGCAAAAACACCCCAGGCAAAAACCCCTTACAGGATTCAAGAGGTGGTGGAGACGTTTTTCTATAAACATACTGAAGAAATACCCAAGCAAATAAATCCTACGGAACTCAAGAGGACTTTTGAGGGCTGAAAAGTTTGTGGCGAAGTTCCGGTTCGGTTAGGAGGGAAACACCCCAGCAAAAACACCGAACCTACCAGGTCTGGGACCGGGGTGGTTATTTTTCTAAAATTGATACCTATGATATGCGGTTAGGAAACCGCATCTACCGGACGGAAATCTCTTATCATGGTAAATCCCATAAATTTTCACTTGATTTTCCTTCCGATGCATGTTATCTTTTTACAGAGGTGAGCGGAACATAAAAAAGTGAGAGCGGACGTGCTGTAGAAGATACTAACAGATAATCGCGGAGGTAACGATGAAAATCAATTTTGAGCAGAAATTTAAAGAAATTTTGAAAAAAGAATCAAAAGGTTTTGGCATAGATTGGAAATTAGTAGAAATCAAATCTATACACTATCAGCTAACTGATCTTCCTGAGACTCTTGATAAATACACAGTGAGAATGAGAGTGATAGAAGATGAAATTCCTGATATGGATATAGATAATTGGTTCATATCTCATAAGTTCATATATGCCATGATGTCAAAACATGTTAAAACTGAACTTGAAGATATGGATATGCTGACATTTGATGTCGGAACTATTGAATCTATCGCCATGAAAACTCGTGATGCCTTCAGAGACTTTCAGGAAAAGTGAAAGGTAAGTTATCAGGAAACAAGTTATGATTACAGAGCTGAAAGGCACCGTATTTCCTGTCAACCGATCAAAACTTTTAGATCCACCATCTTAAAAACACACCCATATCTAAGGACAAGACATGTGACGGAAATCTCTTATCATAGCAATCCCATAAATCCCATCAATCACGGTTCTGTCCGAATATTTAGACCTCTGCCATGCCGAAACCTGCACTGTTCTTGTCGCCGAATCCGCATTCGTAACCTGTCTCGATCAGGGCGACACTGCCGGAGACACGGAACGGACACAACACGCCTCTAATCTTGATGCCCTTATAGTCCACGAGACGGGTGACACGACCGTTGCGTCTGTTGATGTAATCGGTATCGAAATGGAAGGTTAAGGTGTCGTCATGCGGGGCGCGACCTCGGATGGCTTCGTGTTTGCGGATGAGGTTCTGACGGATGAGTTCCGAAAGCTCGGGATCGTCCGGCATGCAGTAGTGCATCGACTGTTTTCCGGCATGTTCACGGACAGTCGTCATCACAATCGCGGAGAGGCAGCGGAAGGACATCTCTGGTCGGAAACGCGGGATACGCGGCACGGTGACATCTTGGACCGGTAAGCTCCGTTGTCCGAGAGATAAGCGTCCCTCGGTTAACAGCGTATCGGCAAAATGTGAGAGGAAACGTTCTACAGGTGAGGAGACCTGCCATACTAACGTCGAACCGAAATGGATCCGGTCACCGGTGATGCGTCTGCGTTCTGCCATGAGTTGTGAGAAGGTGAAGAGTTTGAACCGTTTCTCTGCGGCAGCATAGCCTTCGTTGTGGAGGAAGGATGCGTATTCAGGATCGGATTCGGCGAGGAACCGGTAGACAACACCCGCAAGTAGGTGGTTGTAGTTGATGGGAAGGGTGAGTCCGTTCCCGACATCGGCGACGATTTTGATTCGCATAGAGGCAACTCCAGAGCTAAATCCCCATCCGCAACGCAACTGCTGCGAGCAGGATTAACAGCGATACGACTCCCATCAAGCTCGATATGACCGACATCTGTGATCGGAGCGGCTTGACTTCCGGTGGGAGCTCCTCAAGCGTTGGGTCCAAATCTTCAATCGCTGCTGCTAAGCGCGGCGCAAAGATCATACTGTGTAGTGCCGTCAAGATAATCAGCAGAAAGAAAAGCAAAATCTTGATGAGGAGTGTCCGCATAAAAGCGTTGGAGAGCGCGGTTGCGGAGGTTAGGTCTATGGCGAAGAAGATGTTGACGATACCGGTAAAAAAGAGGACAGCGATACACCCCCATACGATCGGTTCAAAACGTTTGCCGATCTGCATCAAGAGCTTGATCCGTTGGACAGGCGGAAGGCTCTGTCTGAAGTGCGGGACAATGACCATCGCTAAGATGAGGTTACCGCCGATCCAGACAACAGCGGCGATAACGTGTAGCCAGAGAATGAAGAGAGTGAATATATCCATGTTTGCAATTCCTTTAGTTCAGTTAGTTCAGTTAGCCGACGGCTAATCGCTGACGGCTATTTTGCTGATAACAGATTCGGTACGTTCGATGAGTGCCTGTCTTTCGTCTGCTGAGAGTGGCACGGGTGCGAACCGATGGTACTCACATTTCGTCAGGAGATCGACGAGTTCGTCACAAACAGAGGCAGAGACACCCGCCGCAACGCACGCCTCGCGCACGGTATCAATATTCCGTTGTGCCAGTCCTAACGTGTCCTCCAGATATTCGTAAAGCACTTGTACAAGCGTATTCGCGAACGCCGTCGCTGCATCCTCCATGCCGCGCGGGTTGAGTGCCGTGAGTGCTTGATGTACTTGTGCAGCAGGCGTTACAGGTGCCGAGTCCGTCGGTTTCTGTTCGCCACCATCGGTGGCGCCCGTTCCGCTCGCAGCTTTTACGAATGCGTCTATAGACCATTGGAATCCGGAACGATACCAGAAAAACCCCGCGACCAACAGTCCGAGCAACAGGATGCCGAACAGTATCAACCAGAGCCGCCACGGTGACGGGTCGGTATCCTCAATCCCTACCAAATCGTTCGGGTTCGGACGTACAGAGATCGGAATAGATGTCGTCTCCGCGGTCGCGTAAACTGCACGGCTCGGATTGAAGTAGGCATACTTAATCGCAGGGATACGCAATGCACCCGTTCGAGCAGGTGTCAGGACGTAGGTGTAAACTCGACCTGTTGAGGTAATGTGTTCCGGATGTTCCTTAGCGTGCGGCGGCCCGCTCACCATGACCCCGGGGATCGTTGGCAGTTTGGGAGGCGTAATCGTCTGAATGTTGCCATGTCCAGAGATCCTGACGATCAGCGTTAGTGCGTTTCCGACTTCTACCCAGCCGCGCTCAACTTCAGCAGAGATTTGATATTCACCGATAGCACCCGAGAAATGAGCGGGTCTGCCTGTTTCAGGAATCGGTTGCACCGTCAGCGTCAAAGATTGCGTCTTTAAAGTTTTGTGTCCTTGCGGGAGTGGTAGTAGAAGTTCAGCGGGTGCGATAACAATCTCTCCGGGTTTCATCATCGGATATAACTTATGTGTGTACTCTTCGATCCAAAATGTCCGCCCGCGAATTTGCTGTGTGTATGTCGGAACCTTTTGAAGCCCCTCAACGAAAAAACCTGGGAATTCTGGGATCCGTGGGGTTGGGGACTCTTGAGTCGGGAGCACTGCGGTGTAGAGGTACCGGAAAGTATACGTAAATGGCGCGTTGAGATACGGTTTGGCGGTATCGACTTCGGCTTCGACTTGGTGGACACTCGCGGTTGACGGGTCTTGATAGGTATCGGCACGCCCGACCCGGACGGTTCCGGGGTTCGCGAAGTAGGTGTTGCCTTGATACGCGAATTGGACATCTGAAAGCGTGAAGTCGCCGACTGCCTGCGGGATCAGTTCATAAGCCCAGGCCATAGAGACAGCGATCTTGTCCGCCTTGAGTTGCGGTATCGTTTTGGAGTGGAGCGGGACAGCGAGGAAATCCGGTAGGAAATTGAATTTCGGTGCCTCGATATGTTTGATGAACGTGTCCCCGGAGATCGTAAGGTCTAAGCGCGCCTTCTCGCCGAGTTGGATGTACCGAGGTTTCACAACAGCGGCGACATTAAGCTCTCGGCTTTGTGCCTCTGGTGCAAGAAAGGTGAAAACGATGCCGACGAAAAAGATGAGAAGACCCTTCGTTAGAAGAATTGGAAGCGTGGAAGAGTGGAAGAGTGGGTCCCAATTCTTCCATCCCCTTCTTCCTTTCTTCCATTCTTCCATCTTTCCGTCCTTCTGAGGTTTACCAATCTTTGCTCCGCCGGTATCCACTTTTGCGCTGTTGCTGTAATAATTTTTGCCGTCTCGTATTTTCATTCTTTCTTAAGTGTTCCAGGAGCTGCGCTGCCTCCGCTTCGCCGATGTCGTTCGGCTCCATTGGCGGTTCGGTGTCTTGATTTGCTCTCTGCTGCTGTACTAAGTCGGCTTGCTGTTCTGCAAGTTGAAGTGCCAATGCGAGGTTGTGTTGTGCGTCGGTATCGCCTGGATTCAAGTGGAGCGAATGCGTATAAGCGTCAATCGCGCGTCCGAGGTCCCCGTTCTTAAATTCGGCGTTCCCTAAGTTGTAATAGATGTGTGCGAGCCGCAGCGTCGCTTCGGCTTTTTCGGTGTGCTTTGATAACGATTCCCGGAACGCTTCTATCGCTTTGTTAAACTGACCGCTTCTATAGAATGCGGTGCCGAGGTTATAGTGTGTGAGTGGACTGTCAGGCTTCTGAAGTGTCGCCTCACGAAACGCGATTTGCGCTGTGTGGTAATCGCCGGACGTGTACGCCTCGTTGCCGGATTTCAGGGCACGTGTCCAGCCGCCTATCCATCCGATAAACACAATGGAGAGCAACATTAGAAAGCAGATGCGGCACTTATCTCGCACGGTCTCTTCTCGCACGGTTTCTGGTCCTTTTCGTCTATAACGCTGAAACCCAACGCAACCCAAGTTCTAACGAGAAATATTTTAACCTGTCGATTCGGATTTGTCAAGGACATTAAGGAATATAAAAAACAATTTCAACTTTTAAGAAAGGATGGAAGCGTGGAAGGATGGAAGCGTGGAAGGATGGGACCCTTCCAATCATCCAATCATCCGAAGATCAAAAACGTCCATTTGATATTGAAACGTGCTTAGTTCTCCGACTAAAACGGTGGTGCGATGAGGCGGACGAACGAACGAGAGACCTCGTCGAGTTCCGAGCGCACTTCCGGGTCGAGTTCCCAACCGACACCGCCAAGCGTATCGTCGAGTTGTTCAATCGTGTCGCTACCACTGATGGCGACGGTGACCTCTGGATGCGATAACATCCACGCCACGGCGAGCTGTGCAGGCGTTTTTCCTAACGCCGCCGCGAGCCGTTTAAGCGTTGCAATAACCGCTCCGGTTTCACCGCTCATTCGACGGTTAAATTCTTCACGATATCGTGTCGCCCACAGCGTACCGGCTGGTGGCGGTTCGTCTGGCGAATAGACACCACTCAATAACCCGACCGCTAACGGACTATAACACATGACACCTAACCCCTCCTCACGTACCAGCCCGAACATCTCCGTCTCCAAATCCCGATTCAACAGGTTGTACATGTTCTGGACGCATACATAAGGCGTTGCGTTAATGCTATCGGCGATCCAGAGTGCCTTGCAGACCTGCCACGCCTGATAATTACAGCAGCCGAGGTAGCGAACCTTACCGGAACGCACCAGATCGTCAAGTGCGCGAAGCGTCTCCTCTTGCGGGGTCGTGTCGTCGTATACGTGGACAAGATAGACATCAATATGATCGGTGTTGAGGCGAGATAGGGAACGTTCTACCTCACGCATGATATGGTAGCGTGATAAGCCGTCGTCGTTCGGACCGGGACCGATCCGACTGCAGACCTTGGATGTAATCACGACATCGTCGCGTTTGCCTCGAATCGCTTTGCCGAGTACGACTTCGGAGCGACCGATGTTGGCGCGGTCGTCCATAGGTCCATAGACGTTGGCACAATCGATGAGATTGATACCGGAATCGATGGCGTGTGCGACCAACCGTTCGGCGGCGGCTTCGTCGCTCTGTCCTCTGAGTCCTAACCCTAAAGCGATCGGACTCACTTTAACCCCTGCTTTTCCAAAATTAACGTATTCCATAGATCGGATAACCTTTTCTGTGTTTTTTAGACGTGGACACCATGTAATTTCCCGCGAATCCAACTGACACTTTGCTCTAAAAGCCCCAAACGGGTTTCTATAGACTCAAACCTTTTATCAAATTTCTCCTCCATCAACGCAAACTTTTTATCAAATTTTTCTTCCAACCGTTCGGATTTCTGTTCTAACCGTTCGGATTTCTGTTCTAACCGTTCTAAAGCAGATAGTACACGTTCCCGAAAATCTTGATCAGACATGAGGTCCCTCCTTTTTTATTTAGTATAACATATAGCACGAAAATGAGGCAAGCCTTACATATTTTTCTCTGTTAAGGCATCAACAACCTGTTGCATGTCTTCGGGTATCGGTGTTGAGAACGATAAATCCTCGCCTGTTACAGGATGCGTAAAGCCGAGATGCCGTGCGTGTAACGCTTGACGTTTCAGACGTGCGAGTGCCTGTTTCAACGCCGCTGTTCGGGCATCGTTTAGTGCCCGTTGCTCACCGCCGTAAACGGCATCGCCAACCACTGGATGCCCGATGTGCTGCAGATGGACGCGAATCTGATGGAGCCGACCTGTCTCTAATGTGAGTTGAAGGCGTGCGAATTGCGGATACCGTTCCAAAACTTCGTAGTGCGTGATAGCGTGCCGTCCACCGGTTTTGACTGTCGTCATCCGCCGTCGATCCCGCCGACTCCGCGCGAGGCGTGCGTCAATCGTGCCGGTGGCTTCCGATGGTACACCGCAGACGACAGCGATATACTGCCGTGTAATACTATGCGCCTCGAATTGTGCCGAGAGCCCGCGGTGCACAACATCCGTCTTTGCAACAACGAGGACCCCCGATGTGTTCTTATCCAACCGATGCACAATCCCTGGACGTTCCACGCCACCGATACCGGACAGGTCTGTACAGTGTGAAAGTAAGGCGTTGACAAGCGTGCCGCTGTTCACGCCGCTCGCCGGATGAACGAGCATACCCGCGGGTTTGTTCAGAACGATGAGATCGCTATCTTCGTGAAGGATGTCAAGCCGGATGTGCTCAGGTGCTGCGGTATCGAGTGGACGCGGCGGTGGAAGCGTTAAGCACACCCGGTCCCCAGCGCGAAGTTGATAACTCGGCTGTTTCGTTACCTTATCGTTGACGGTGACATCGCCGTCGCGAATCAGTCGCTGCAGATGGGTTCGCGACATCTCCGCCGTCGCGCCCATCAGAAACCGGTCTAAACGCGTACCGTGATGCTCTTTTTCGATGGGGTAGACCTGCGTTTGGTTCTTCATTAAAAATATAATAGCATATCACGTCAGAGCTATCAAGTCTTTAGATAGTACTCACAGGACGATTTAGTTTTCGGTTTTGCTTTTGATTTTCGTTTACATAAGTTGACGTTTCCTTATGGAAGATCGCGAGCGTGGGGGAAATCCGCAGAAATCCGCAGAAACACCCTATCAAAAACCCCTATCAAATACCCCAAGCAAAAACACTCGCTCCTACCGAAGAGACTATTAAATAACCCAAGTTGCCACTTGTAAATCCATGGGATTTCCTATATAGTGTTTTTATCGAAAAAACAAAAGGAGAACCCCATGGATCTAACTATTGTAGCACTTTACACGATTTGTGACGACCTTTTAATCGCAATCGGACA